>NZ_JBNCNO010000019.1:0-134486 GCF_049847025.1 Micromonospora sp. DT231
GGGGGGGGCTCTCGCGCCGGGCGGGGGGGGGGGCCCCGCGCCGGCGGGTGCTCTCCCGAGGCGGGGGGGCCCCGGGTGTGACCGGGCCCCCGCCGCTGTCATCGTGGGTTGGTCAGCCGGCCAGGCCGGCCACCGGGGTCGGGTCCAGCACGACCGTGGCCGAGCCCGACTGCGCGGGGTTGCCCGCGTCGGTGTACTCCGCGACGAACACGGCGGTCAGGTTGTCCGCACCGCTGTGTCCACCGTCGAGGAACGTGGGAATGGTCCCGGAGCAACCCGTCGAGGTGGAGAGCGGGTGCCCGTGCTCGTCGTGCCCGAGCACGTAGGTGACCTTCACCTTGGAGCAGTCCACCGGCAGGTCGTCGGTGACCTTCACCTCGTACGCGACCGTCTGCCCGAACTGGAAGGGCTGCCCGGCCTCCGGGGTGACGAACTCGACGACCGGCGCGGTCGGCCCGACCACGAGCGGCAGGGATGCCGAGGCGGACCGTCCGGTGCGGTCGGTCACCTTCAGTGTCGGCGTGTAGGAGCCGTTCTCCGGGAACGTCCAGCTCGCGTTCGGAGCGGTGCTGTCCACCGAACCGTCCGCGTTGAAGTCCCACGCGTAGCTGAGCGTGTCACCGTCCGGGTCGGTGGTGCCGGCGCTGGAGAACGCGACGGTCAACGGGGCCTGCCCGACGGTCGGCGTACCACTGATCTTCGGGATCGGCGTCCGGTTGCCGCGGACGAAGTCGATCCGGGACAGCTGGGCGTCCGGGTTCTCGGCGAAGTAGCCGTCACCGTACTCCAGCACGTAGAGCGCGCCGTCCGGGCCGAACTCCATGTCCATCGGGTTGTCCACCACGAGCGACGGCGCCACCGGACGGATGTCCGTCACGTCACCGTCGGAGTCGAGGCGGAACTCCTTGATGTAGTCGCGGGACCACTCGTAGAACAGCGGCACGCCGTCGTAGTAGGCCGGCCAGCGGGTACGCGACGTGCTGGTGCCGTCGTAGTCGTACGCCGGGCCGCCCATCGGCGAGATGCCGCCGGTGCCCAGTTGCGGGAACTCGGCCGACGGGGCGGCCGCGTACCAGACCTGCGGCTGCTCGACCGCCGGCAGCACCCGCTTGCCGGTGTTGTGCGGTGAGTCGTTGACCGGGCGCTTGCAGTTGAACTTGGCGCCGGACTTGCCGGTGGCGAAGTCGTAGTCGCGGTAGGCGATCGTCGGCGTCACGCAGTACGGCCAGCCGTAGTTCGCCGGCTTGTCGATGACCATCCACCGGCCGTGCCCGGCCGGCCCGCGCTCCGGGTTCGGGGTGGAGGCGTCCGGGGAGTAGTCGCCCACGTACACGTTGTCGGTACGCCTGTCGACGGAGAACCGGAACGCGTTACGCAGCCCCATCGCGTAGATCTCCGGGCGGGTCTGCGCCGTGCCCGGCTTGAACAGGTTGCCGGCCGGCACCGTGTAACCGCCGCCGTTCTTCACCTTGATGCGCAGCAGCTTGCCGCGCAGGTCGTTGGTGTTGGCCGCGCTGCGCTGGGCGTCGAACGCCGGGTGACGGTCGGCCCGCTCGTCGATCGGGATGTAGCCGTCGGAGGCGAACGGGTTGGTGTCGTCACCTGTCGACAGGTACAGGTTGCCCAAGCTGTCGAAGTCGATCTGGCCGCCGACGTGGCAGCAGATGCCCCGGTCGGTCGGCACGTCGATGATCTGCTGCTCGCTGGCGAGGTTGAGCTTCATCCCGTCCAGCTTGAACCGGGACAGCCGCAGCGCGCCCTTGTACGGCTGCCAGTCCGCCTCGGTGCCGGTCTCCGGCGCGTCCCCCTCGTTGACGCCGGGGGTCGCCGGGTCGTCCACCGGCGTGTTCATCGGCGGCGAGTAGTAGAGGTAGACCCACTTGTTCTGGGCGAAGTTCGGGTCGATGGCGACCCCCTGCAACCCCTCCTCGTCGTGCTCGTACACCGGGATGTCGGCGGCGAGGGTGTTCAGCCCGGTACGCGGGTCGTGGATGCGGACCTCGCCGGTGCGGGAGGTGTGCAGCACCCGCAGGTCGGGCAGGACGGCGAGGCTCATCGGCTCGCCGGGGAAGTCGTTGAGAGTCACTTTCTGGAAGCTGGTGTCCGGCGGCGCGGCCGGCGCCGCGGCCGCTGCCGACGCTGGTACGACCAGACCGGCCGTCACCAGCAGCAGAGCGGACACGAATGCGGTTCTGTTCATCAAGATTGTCCCCCGAGGTGTTTCAGTACCGGAGCGAAGCGAGATAGTCGAAGCCGACCCGAGCGGTGTCCAGGGCGTCGGCGGGGGAGCGTGGCGTGGTGCCCGCGTCGTCGCGCTCCACGATGTACTCCTCGATGCCGGCCTCCCGCTCGTTGGCGAAGATGCGGCCGAAGTCGATGACGCCGTCGCCGAGGTCGGCGAAACCGCCCTCGACGTCGAGGTCCTTGACGTGCACCTGGCGGATTCGGCCGCGGTTGGCCCGGATCACGTCGACCGGGTCGTGCGCGCCCCGCCAGGTCCAGTAGAGGTCGAGTTCGAAGTGGACCAGGCGCGGGTCGGTCTGCCCGGTGAGGATCTCGAAGCCGGTCGAGCCGTCGGTCAACGGCACGAACTCCAACTGGTGGTTGTGGTAGCCGAAGTCGAGCCCGGCGCGTTCGGCCAGTCGGCCGGCCTTGTTCAGGTCGCGCGCCAGGGCCCGGTAGACGTTGGGGTCCCGGATCGCCTGACCGCTGGCGTCCCGACCGAAGTAGGGGTGGACGATCTTCTTGCAGCCCACGACGTTGGCGTCCGCGAGGGCCTGCTCCCAGGTGGCGGCGTCGAAGGGCTGCGGGATGCCGGTGTGCCCGGAGGTGGACCGCAACCCGGCCTCGTCGAGCGCGGCCCGGAACTGTGCGGCGGTGCGTCCGACGAATCCGGCGTGCTCCACCCGCCGGTAGCCGATCCGGCGCAGCGCGTCGAGGGTGCCGGGCAGGTCGGCGGCGAGCTGGTCCCGCAGGGTGTAGAGCTGAATGCTGATCCGATCCACCGGCACCCGGCGCCGGCCCTGGGCCTGCCCGGCGGGTGCGGCGGCGGCCGGGCTGGCGAGCAGGCCGGCGGTGCCGACAGCGGCGGCGGAGACGGTCGCGGCGCGCAGCACTCCGCGCCGGCTGATCGCTCCGGACGCCGGTGTCGATTGGTTGAGCTGTTGATCCATGGTGGTGGTCCCTTCCTGACGGCAGGTACGCCGTCGGCGGAGGTCGACCTGGCCACCGTCACCCGGGCACGCCGAACCGGCCGGAGGCGGGCTCCGGCTGGACGGTGAGGACGGCGCGCCGGTGCGGCTCAGCCCCCTGTGGGGGCGGAACACGGCGACCCGGCAGGGTGGCGGCAAGCTGATCGACTAATGGGCAACCCTCTATCTGGAAGGTGACCTTACCCTTGCCCCCGGACGAAGGCAAAGCTTCGTCGCGTTCGGCAGAAGTTTCGCTTCAGGCGACAAAAGTCCGTCCCCGAAGTGCGCGGACCCGATCTCACCGGACCCGACCCGCCCGCGAACCGAGCGTGATCCACTCGCGCTCATGGAGGTCGCGGCATCCTGGACGTCCCGATGCCCCGGCCTCGACGAAGCCGAGTCGATCACGAACGGGACGCCCGCACCCGCCCGGCTCAAGCGGACCAGAGGGCCCGACATCGGTCGGTTGAGCGCCTGTTCTGCCAAGTGGAACATCGTCGGAAAATGCGTCGGTAAATGCGCCGCCAATTATTTCGGAATGCGGCTGATGCCCCTGCTGGGCAGGTCAGAATGTGGCGGAGGGAAGTCGAATACGGGGGGACTGAACATGACGTCTAGGCGGCGATTGACGCTGTTGGCGGTAACCATCGCAGCCGCACCGCTCATCCTGGGTGGGTGCACCGCCGACCGGGACCACTCGGCGAATGGCTCGGCCAAGGACCACGTCGCCGGCCCGGAACTCGCCGTGACACCGGCGGACCGGGCCCGGGACGTCCCGGTCAGCGCCGAGGTGGGCACCGTGGTCAGGGGTGGACGGGTCACCGGCGTACGCCTCACCGACGACAAGGGCAAGCAGGTCGGCGCCGAGCCGCGCGAAGACGGCTCGGGTTGGGTGCCGACGGTGCCGCTGCAACCGCGGCGGACGTACACCGCCGAGGTGACCGCGACCGGGGACTCCGGTGCCACCACCACCCGCACCACCTCGTTCACCACCATGGCCAAATCGACCAAACCGCAGATCACCAGCACCCTCTATTTCGTGGGCAATCGGACGTACGGCACGGCGATGCCGGTAACCGTCGCGTTCGACCCGGCAATTCCGAAAGAGGCCAGAGCAGATGTTCAACGGCGGTTGTTCGTGAAGACGAATCCTCCGCAGCCGGGCACCTGGTCGTGGATCGAGGACGGCAGTCAGGTCTATTACCGGGCGCCCGATTTCTGGAAACCGGGGACCACGATCAGCGTCCGGGCCGGCCTGGAGGGCCTGCCGATCGGCAAGGACCGGGTCGGCGACGCCGAGCGGACCGCCACCTCCAAGATCGGACGCCAGCTCGCGCTGGAGATCGACAACGCCACCAAGCAGATGACGGTGCTGCGCGACGGCAAGCAGGTCCGCCGGATCCCGGTCAGCCTGGGCAAGCCGAGCACGCCGAGCTCCAGCGGCAAGATGGTGATCATGGAGAAGCACGAGCGGACCACCTTCGACACGCGGGGTGAGCCCAACGGTGGGTACGTGGTCGACGTCGACGACGCCCAGCGCTACACGTGGGGTGGCGAGTTCATCCACTCGGCCCCCTGGTCGGAGGGCGAGCAGGGCTACACCAACACCTCGCACGGCTGCGCGAACGTCTCCGCCACCGCAGCGGACTGGCTGATGGGGGTGACGCAGGTCGGTGACCTGATCACCGTCAAGGGCACCGAGGTCGACCTGCAACCGGGCAACGGCTGGACGGCGTGGAACGTGAGCTGGGACGAGTTCGTCAAGGGCAGCGCCCTGCCGGTGTCGCCCGGTCTCAAGCCCGCGCCTGTCGCCCCGGCGCACCCGGGCGCGGTGGCCGGCGGTTCGCCCGCCCCGGCGCCCTCGGTCAGCGGCCGCTGAGACACCGGCGCGCACACCCTGGGCCGGCCCGCCACCACGGTGGGCCGGCCCACCGACCGAATCAGTCCAGCGGTACGCGGGCCACCCCCGGCCCGACCAGGCTGCCCAGCCAGAGGTGGTCGCCGTGCTGGCGTACCCCGGTGATCATGCGGTACCGCCCGGCCGGGCCGTGCAGCGTCCGGCGGACCGTGCCCGCGTCGTCGACGAGCGCGACCAGCCCGTAGCGGCGCGGCTGCGGCTGCAACGCGTCGGGCAGCAACGCGGCGACCTGTCGCAGTCGCGGGTGCGGCAGCAGCCGCTCGGCGATCGGCACCCGTGGGCTGGGCAACGCGATCCAGTACGTCCCGTCGCCGACGGCGGAGAGATTGTCCGGGTACGCGGGCAGGTCGGCGAGCACCCGGACGCCGCCGCCCAGGTCGACGCGGAGCAGGCGGTGGGTGCTGGTCTCCACGAGCATCAGCGCCGACTCGTCCGGGGTCAGCGCGATCCCGTTGGGGAAGTACAGCCCATCGGCCACCACCTCGGTGCGGCCGGTGCCCGGGTGGTAGGCCAGCACCCGCCCGTTGGGGCGGTGCTCCAACAGGTCCCGCTTCCAGTGCGAGACCGGAAACCGGTCGGAGGAGTCGGTGAAGTAGACGGTGCCGTCGCGCGCCACCGTCGCGTTGTTGGCCAGGTGCACCAGGGGCGCCGTTCCGGTCAGTTCGCGTACCGCGCCGTCGGGCGTCACCCGCAACAACCCGCGGTACGCGTCGCACACGATGAGAGCCGTACCGGACGCATCCACCTCGATGCCGAGCGGCCGGCCACCGGTCTCGGCCAGCAACCGGGGGCGGGTGCCGACCGGCGTGTCGACCGGCCAGCACCAGAGCCGGCCGTCCTCGTCGCCACTGATCACCCGGCCGGCGTCGTCGACGACCACGTCCTCCGGGCCGACGGCGCCGTCGGGGAGGGGCAGCACCTCGGCGCGGTCGAGCCTTCGATCCGTCGGAGCCCACGCCCCGGCCAACGGCGGGGGAACGGTGGCCGGCTCGCGGACGGGACGGATCAACCGGGGCGGCCGGGGCCGAGGGATCACCATCGGCCTATTCTCCACCGCCGACGCCGACCGTCGCCCATGATCAACACGGTATCCGTGATGTCGGGGCATCCCGCTCCTCCGGATGCCCCGGTTTCACCGAACGGGAGTCGATCACGGCCCGGCCCGCCGGGTGGCGCGCGCCGGGCGAGGCGAGGTGACGCACGGCGCGGCGCGGCGAGGCACGGCGAGGCGCGGCGAGGCACGGCGAGGCGCGGCGCGGGCGGGGCGCGGCGGGGCGCGGCGAGGCGCGGCGCGGGCGGGGCGCGGCGAGGCGCGGAGCAGGGCCCCGAGCCTGCACCCCGAGGGGGATGAGGGGTACCTCGGGGTAAGACCCTGGGCGTACCCGGAATCACTCCGCCGGAGGCCGAAACTGTCGGTGGGGGCGACTAGATTTCTCGGCATGGGTGAGCGGAGCGACCGGCTGGACGTGCAGGTCAACGTGAGTGACCAGATGGTCCTCGTGCGGGTGGCCGGCGAGGTCGACATCGCCACGGTGGCCGCGTTCCGGTCCGCGCTGTGGTCCGTGCCGGCCCGTCCGGTGCTTCAGCTGGACCTGTCCGGGCTGCGGCTGCTCTCCGCCGCCGGCGTCCGCACCCTGCTCGCCGCACACCTGCGTGTTCGGGCGTGCGGTGGCGCACTGGTCCTGATCGACCCGAGCCCGGTCGTGGCCCGTGTGCTGCGCGCCACCGGCCTGCACCGGGTGATGCCGATCCTGGAGCCGGCCCGGATCGTCGAGGCCGCCCGTCGCCCGGCGGTCGATCCGGCACACCTGCAACTGGCCGCCTGACCCTGGCCCGCGCGATCCGCGTCCGCCGCGGACCCGCTGGCGCGCGTCGCGCAATCCCGCGATCCCGGCCCCGTGGCGCCGCCAGCGTGCGCCGCGCAGTCCCGCGATCCCGGCCCGCCGTGGCGCCGCCAGCGTGCGCCGCGCAGTCCCGCGATCCCGGCCCGCCGTGGCGCCGCCAGCGTGCGCCGCGCAATCCCGCGATCCCGGCCCGCCGTGGCGCCGCCAGCGTGCGCCGCGCAGTCCCGCGATCCTGAGCCGCTGGCGCGCGTCGCGCAGTCCCGCGATCCCTGCCCGCCGTGGCGCCGCCGGCGTGCGTCGCGCAATCCCGCGATCCTGGTCCGCCGCGGGGTCGTCGGCGTGTGCCGACGACCCCCGGTGCATCGGTCAGCGCACGCCGAGCAGGTCGACGACGAAGACGAGCGTCTCGCCCGGCTTGATGACGCCGCCCGCACCGCGGTCGCCGTACCCCAGGTGGGGCGGGATGGTGAGACGGCGGCGGCCGCCGACGCGCATGCCGACGACGCCCTGGTCCCAGCCGGCGATGACCTGACCGCCGCCGAGCGGGAACTCGAACGCCTCGCCCCGGTTCCAGGACGAGTCGAACTCGTCGCCGGTGGAGTGCGACACGCCGACGTAGTGCACGCTGGCGAGCTGGCCCGGTGCGGCCTGCGGTCCCTCACCAACGGTGATGTCCTCGATCACGAGGTCGGCCGGCGGCGCACCCTCGATCGGACCCACCTCGGGCTTGCCGGATCGGGCGCCTGCTGCCTGGTTCATGCGGGGATCTCCTGCCGTGTCGGTTGATGTGTCCGGTCACCGTCGATCCTGCCGGATCACCCCCCACCGATGTGCGGCAGACCCGCCCACCCCCGACCCCACACCCACCCCAAGCCGCGTCGATCTTGCATTTTCTGCCCTGGCATAAGCCCCTTTCCTCGACAAAAGGTCGACAGAAAGTGCAAGATCGGCGGACGGATCCGACTTCCCCGGTCTGGACCGAGGGCGCTCGCCTAGGCTCGACACAGCCGGCGGGTGGGGTGTCGGGCGGTGGCCGTGGTCGATGCGGAGGGCGTCGGTGGCTGAGGCGACGGTCCCGGTGCCGCTGTGGGCCTGGGCGGCAACCAGCGCGCTGATCGCCGTACTGCTCGCCGTGGACGTGCTCCTGCACCGGGACAACCACGTCATCGAACTACCCGAGGCGTTGCTGTGGAGCGCCATCTGGATCGGCGCGGGTCTGCTGTTCGGGGTGGTCCTCTGGTGGGGCCTCGGGGGTGACCCGGCCGTCGCGTACTTCTCCGGCTACCTGTTGGAGAAGGCGCTCTCGGTGGACAACGTGTTCGTCTTCGCCCTGCTCTTCGGCTACTTCCGAGTGCCGTCGGGCTATCAGCACAAGGTGCTGTTCTGGGGTGTCGTCGGGGCGCTCGTCTTCCGCCTGCTGTTCATCCTCGCCGGCGCCGAGCTACTGGACCGGCTCGCCTGGGCCGGGTTCGTGTTGGGTGCCTTCCTGATCTGGACGGGTTGGCGGCTGGCCGTACGCGGGAAGCCGGACGTCGACCCGGAACGCAACGTCGTGGTGCGGCTGTTTCGGAGGCTGGTGCCCACCGACGCCCGGTACCACGGCGATCGGTTCACGGCCCGAGTCGCCGGCCGGCGGGTGGCGACGTTGCTGTTGGTGGCGCTCGTCGCCATCGAGGCCACGGACGTGGTCTTCGCCATCGACTCGGTGGCGGCGATCCTCGCCATCACCACGACCACCTTCCTGGTCTGGACGGCGACCGCCTTCGCCGTACTGGGGTTGCGCAGCCTCTACTTCTGCCTCGCCGGCCTGCTGCGCCAGTTCGGCTACCTGCGCTACGGTCTCGCGCTGCTGCTCGGCTTCGCGGGGCTCAAGCTCATCCTCGCCGAGACGCCGGTGGGCAAGCTGCCGGTCTGGTCGACCCTCGCGGTGGTGGTGCTGACCCTGGCGGTCTCCATCGGGGCCAGCGTCGTGGCGGCGCGCCGCCCCGGCGTCGACGGCTGAGCCGCTGTGCCGCCGGGCCGCTGAGCCGCCGGGCCGCCCGCGTCAGTCGATCACCACCGGTCGAGACAGCTGCTCGGCCAGGAGCGCGGGCGCATCGGCCAGGGAGGGTCCGTACCAGGTGAGGTGCCGACCGGACAGCAGAGCGCACGGTACGCCGGGGAACGCCTCCGGCCCGTCCTCGGCGGTGAACCGGTACGGCTCGTCGGGTAGCACCACCAGGTCGGGCTCCTGTTCGCGCAGCTCCGCGAGGGGCGGGCGGGGATAGCGCTCGGGGTGCTCGTCGTAGGCGTTGACCACGCCGAGCCGGCGCAGCACGTCACCGGCGAACGTGTCGCTGCCCAGCACCACCCACGGTCGACGCCAGACCGGCACCACCGCGCGGCGGGGCGGCGCCAGTCGGGGCGGCGCGGCCCACGAGCGCCGAGCGGCCCGCAGCCAGTCCGGCTCGGCCGGCGCACCCAGCTCGGCCAGCAGCTCGCCCAGCTCGGTCAGTGCGCCCGCGACGGTACGCGGGTAGGTGATCCGCACCGGCACACCGGCCGCCCGCAGCGCCTCGGCGTCGGCCCGGCTGTTCTCCTCGACGTTCAGCAGCACCAGATCTGGCCGCAACGCGCGGACCCGGTCCAGATCGGGGTACTTGCTGCCGCCGACGCGGGCGACGTCGAGCCCGGCCGGGTGGCTGCACCAGTCGGTGGCTCCGACCAGCAGCCCCGGCAGGGTCAACGCCACCGCCTCGGTCAGCGAGGGCACCAGTGACACCACCCGCACCCGCGCACCTCCGTCCGCCACCGGTCCCCGCCCCGATCATGCCGGCCCGGCCCGGCGCGGGTCAGGATCGGCCCGGTTCGGCGTCGGCCCGGTTCGGCGTCGGCCCGGTTCGGCGTGGGTCAGGGTCGGACCGGCTCGATGTGGGCGGTCACGTCGAGGTGCGCCGGCTGGCAGTCGGTCGTCGCCGCGAACCGGCGGACGGCGGCGCGGACGTGCTCGCGGACGCCCGCGGTCGCCGCGTCGGCGGTCAGGTCCACCCGGATCCACACGTCGGGGCGCGGCGGCTCGCCGGTGAGCACGACGCGGGCCCGGCGTACCCCGGGATTGCCAGTCAGGTCGCGGACCAGCGCGTCGGTGAGGACGTCGGTGGCCAGCCGGGTCCGGCCCGGTCGCCGCCCGGGGTGGCTCAGGGTGCCGCGCAGCGTACCGGCGGGCCGCCGCACCTCCCGGGCCAACAGGCGTTGCCCGGCCAGGGCGAGCAGTGCCCCGCCGACCGCCGCGGCCAGGGTGCTCCACGGCGCGGCCAGCCGCCACCGCTCCAGCAGCCCGGCGCTGAGCACCGCCGCCCGTGCGTCGGCGCCGGGCAGGGTGCCGTGGCCGGCCGCCAGCGCCGCGCCGCCGACCGCCACGAGCAGCAGCGCGATGATGGTCCACAACAGGCGGTGCGCGGCGTTCGTCATGCCGGCCGCCGGCGAGGTTGGAGCCGGACGTCGACGGGGCCGGAGCGTGGCGCGGTGAGCCGGTGCAACTCCTGGTGCACCGCGTACTCGATCTCCGGCCGGGCCGCCGGGTCGCCGGTCGCGCGCACCCGGGGGCGCCACTGGCCGCCGCGCCGTCGGACCCGGACCCGGACCCGGGCCCGGCGTACGCCGGGCACCGCGCCGGCGGCGTCGGCCAGCCGCCGCTCCACGCTGCGCCGGTGCAGGTGCCAGCCGTCGTGTTGGTCGGTGCGCAACCGCACCGGCGTCCAGGGGCGCAGTTGGGCGACCAGGATGACCAGGCCGAGCAGGACGGCGCCGCCGGCCACCGCCTGGACGCCCGGGTCGCGCCACCGGGCGCCGCTCAGGGCGTCGAGCCAGCCGGTGGGCTCCAGCGGCACCGGCCGGTCCAGGGCGAGGAGCAGTGCCTGGGCGGCCACCAGCGCCCCGCCGACGAGCAGGACGGTGGCCAGCAGCAGCGAGGCGACCCGGTTGACGCTGCGCACCTCAGCCGCCCTCGGCGGACACGGTCGCGGGGGCGGAGACGTCGACGCCCGGGACGAGCAGGTCGTCCACGGTGACTGTCACCATCGCCACGTGGAGCCCGGTGCTGGCGGCCACCCGGTCGGCGACCACCGCCCGGACCGTCTCGGCGATGGCGGGCACGCTGTGCCCGTACCAGGTGATCAGGTGCAGGTCGAGTCCGACGGATCGGTCGTCGAGGCGGACCTCCGCCGGACGGACGACGGACACGCCCGGTACCAGGCCGGCCGCCCGGACCGCGATCCGCGTGACCTCCGCGGCGTCGGCGGGGCGGGTGGTCATCGGCGCCGCCGCGGGTCGGTGTGGCGGTCGCCGAGGCCGGTCACCGTGAGGTCGCCGTCGAGCACTCGGACCACGAGCCAGCCGAGCAGGCCCGCGAGTACGGCGAGGGCGGCCACGCCGATGCCGGCGAGCGCCCAGACCGCCACGGCGAGAAACCCGGCGAGGAAGCCGAACTGCTGTCGCGACATGGTCACCTCCGGCCGGTCCGGTACCGGCGCTCGCTGGATACACCCGCCGGCTGCCCCTGGAACGTCGGTCGCCTGTGATCCCGGTCACATCTAAACTCGGGGTCCCATGATCGACCACCTAGACTCGGCGCGGCTCGACCGACCGGCGGATGGATCAGGCAGATGACGAGCATCGGCAGCGACGACCGGGGTTGGCTGCGGGCGTTGCCCGCCGACGGCGGGAGCGAGATGCCGCTCAGTCGCGCCGGCCACCGGGTCCATCCGGCGCGCCGGCTCAGCGATCTGGTCCAGGGTCGGCCGCCCGGGGTCACCGGCAGTCAGTGGAGTTCGGCCAGCCGTGCCAGCTTCGACGTCGTGGTCTGCGCCGCCGACACCGGCCGGGTGATCGTCGCCGTCCAGATCGGCCCGGTGGCCCCCGCCGGCTCGGCGCAGCAGCGTGCCGAGCGACTCACCGACGCCGTCAGCGCCGCCGCCGGCCTGCCCGTGTTGCGGATCGGATCGTCGACATTGCGGGCCGCCGAGCACGGCCGACGCCTCGTGGACTACGTGATCGACGCGCGCGCCTACGCGGCGGGCGCCGCCGGAGTGACCGCCGACGGGGACGACCACGCCCCGGTGGGCTTCCGGGACATCCTCGGTCGACTGCCCGACGGCCGCACCGGGCAGGTCAACGACCTGGGCGCGCTGACCCGCGCGGCGGCGGTCGAGGCGTACGTGGCGGGACGGGTGGCCGACCCGATCGTGCGCGGCCTGCACGTGCGCTGGGCCGACGGGACGGCGCAGGGGTGGAGTTGGGTGCAGGTCCGCCCCGACGCGTGCCTCGTCGAGCGGGTCGCGGTGACCGAGCAGCGCTTCTCCTGCGGCATCGACGCGGCCCAACTGGCCGAGGATCTCGCCACCGTCGCGGTCGGGGAGCGGCTGCGGGCGAACGCCGGAACGGACCTGTTGCCGCGCGCCGAGTTGACCGCGCAGATCGTCGCGCTGAGTCGACGCCGTGCCGAACTGGTCGGCGGATTCGCCTTCGACCACCTCTGCGTCGACTGACCGACGCCCGTTCTCCCTGCTGACACCGGCTCCGGATCCGGTCTGGGCAATTTCCTGCGCGACGGTTGAACCTTCCCGGTCGCCGTCCCGTACTCCTGCGCGAATGAACAGGATCTCCCCATCCGCGCCCCCGGGCGCGGGAGACGGTGCGGAAAGGGCATCGTCGGCCATCGACGCATTACCCGGGTAGGTCACGGTGCTCACCGCCGTGGCGTGCCCTCTCACATCCGTCGGTCCGCCGAGGGCAGGAATCCACTACCGGATCGAGAAGGAGAGCAATTCGATGCGCAGGTCCACACGGGCGCGCCGGTCATCCGGCAACGCGCGGAGCAAGCGTCTGCTGGCCGTTGTCGGCACGCTCGTGGTCTTCGGCGGAGTCGTCGCCGTGACCCAGATTTCGTCGGCCCAGGACCGGCGGACAAATAAGCCGCGTCCGGTCGCCGGGCAGTGCGTGGAGCCGAGCCCGGGTTCGACCGCGCCGGCTGGCGGCGCCTCGACCAGCCGGACCTGGCAGAACGGTCGTTGGGTGCGTAATCACTGGGGTGACGGGCAGCAATCGGTCCCCGAGTGCGAGGACGGCAAGGACGGCACGGTGGGCACCGGCACGGCCATCGCCTGTCCGGACGTGACGGCGAAGTTGCCGCAGGTGCCGGCCCAGGCGCGGGCCGAGGTGGACCGCGGTCTCGCCCAGTTGCAGGCCCAGATCGCCGAGGCGGACCGCCGGTTGGCCGCCGAGGGCAACAAGGGTGAGGCGTTCATCCGCAACGCGATCCTCCAACCGCTGGCCGGCAAGCGGCGCGCGGTGCTGGACCGGATCACGACCGCGATCGACCGGGTCGGACCCCGGCCGCAGGGCCTCGCGCAGCTCGCCGACTGTCAGGTGCAGCCCACCGGCAACAACGGCGGCAGCTCACCCACCACCACCCCCGGTGGCGGCAACAACGGTGGCGGGAACAACGGTGGCGGCAACGCCCCGGGCGCCGGGCTCGGCGTGCTGGCCAACGACTGCGACGAGAGCCGGCTCCAGCCGCACGACGGTTTCCAGATCGGCAACCGCTGCGTGAGCACCGAGTTCGGTGAGGTCGGCGCCGCCGCCAACAACCCGTCCCTGCTGATCACCCAGTTCCCCGACCAGGTCGGCCGCAACCAGGCGTTCACCCTGCGGGTCAGCACCCGCAACCTGGTCCGGGACCGCTTCCTGGCCGCCGGTCAGGGCGGCTACTACGTGGAGAGCTCGCTGCTCAACGCCCAGGGCCTGGTCCGGGGTCACTTCCACACCGCGTGCCGGATGTTGGACAGCCTGACCGCCCCGCCGGAGCCGCAGGAGGTGCCCGCCTTCTTCGTCGCGACCGAGGACGGTCGCGGTGGCGCCCAGCCCGACGAGGTGACGATCCAGATTCCGGGCCTGCCGGAGGCGGGGACCGCGCAGTGCTCCGTCTGGGCCGGTGACGGCTCGCACCGCCTGCCGATGATGGAGCGGGCCAACCAGACGCCCGCGTTCGACTCGGTACGCATCGACGTCAACTGACCGACCTCGACCGGCGGTGGCCGGTCACCCGGGCGAGGGCCCTGGTGACCGGCCACCGTCGTTTCTGGTGCCGGACAACCCGACGGGGCCCCGCCGTCACAGCGGGACCCCGTCGGCAACTCGCGCGTCAGCGCGCCTTGTACGCCTCGACGACCTCAACCGGGATCCGGCCCCGCTCGGAAATCTTGTAGCCGTTCTTGACGGCCCATTCCCGGATGGCCCGGTTCTGCTCCCGATCCATTCCGGCGCCGGTGGGTCGCCCCGGCCTCCGGATCGATCGGGCGCTCTCCACCGGACCGCGGCCGATCCGCCGACCCGCATTGATGTAGGGGTCCAGTGCCTTACGCAAGACGCCGGCATTTTCGTCCGAGACGTCGATCGTGTAGGCCACTCCGTCGAGACTGAACTCGACCGTCCGGTCGGCCTTGCCGCCGTCCAGGTCGTCGGTCAGGACCGTGATTACTTTTCTCGCCATTGCCGATTACTCCCTGTGTGCGGCGGGATGTGTCCAAAGTCTGACCTATCACCCCGGTAATCCGCAACAATAAGCGTCCCATTCGGCGCGTCGCGATTCCGTTACCGAAAAAAACCGTGAAACGGTGCCGATGGCGGAGCCTCAATGATGGAGCAGGCCGGTGTGCCCGGCCACGGCGGCCGCCTCGGCCCGGTTGGACACCCGCAGCCTGCGCAGCAACGCGGCGGTCATCCGTTTCACCGTCCGTTCCGAGACGTGCAGTTCTTCGGCGATGTCGACGGTCTTGCGGCCGGCGGCGATCGCGCGCAGCAGCCGCCGTTCCTCGCCGTCCAGGTCGACCGAGGTGGCGTGCGTGGGCCGCGTCATGGCACGTAACAATTCGGCCGGGAGCACCGCCCAGCCGCCGAGAATGGCCAGCAGTGGGGGCAGCAGTTCCTCCGGTTCGCTGGTCTTGGGCAGGAACCCCTCGGCCCCGGCCCGCAGCGCTTCCAGCGCCGCGGCGGGGTCGACGCCGCCGGACATCGCGACCACCCGTACCCGTGGGGTGGCCCGCCGGATCGCGGCCACCGCCCGGATCCCACCCGGCGCTGGCAGGTGCAGGTCGACAAGGACCAGGTCGGGCCGGCAGCGGCCGACAAGCGTCGCGGCGGAGGCGGCGTCGCCGGTCGAGGCGACCACCTCGGCGCGGCCCGCGCCGGTGATCGGGAGCAGCGATTCGAGGCCGCGGACGAAAAGGGGGTGATCGTCCACGACGACGAGTCGGATGGTGGTGTCTCCCGGCATGTCTGCGCCGTTCCCCGGTGGGTGCCGATCATGCGGGTACGCACCGAACGAGGGGAGCCTGCCGGAACCCTCCCTGGAGTGGCCTGGGTCACAGTCCGGAACAAGGGGAACGCTTTGTTACTTGAGCCAGACACGCTCAACTCAACGCGATAGCAGGTGTTCGATGGCAACTCTTCCGGTACTTCCCCTGACCGACGCCGTGCTGCTGCCCGGCATGGTCATCCCGGTGACCCTCGACCCGACCACCCAGGCCGCGATCGACGCGGCACGGGCGACCGGCGATCGCAAGCTGCTGGCCGTGCCGCGCATCGACGGCGAGTACGGCCCGGTCGGCGTCGTCGCCACCATCGAGAAGGTCGGCCGGCTCCCCGAGGGTGAGCCCGCCGCCGTCATCCGCGGCCTGTCCCGGGCCCGGATCGGCTCCGGCGTGCCCGGCCCCGGCGCCGCCCTCTGGGTCGAGGCGACCGAACTCGACGAACCCGCTCCCGCCGGCCGCGCCCGGGAACTCGCCCGCGAGTACCGCGCCCTGGTGACCTCCGTGCTCCAGCAACGGGGCGCCTGGCAGGTCATCGACGCGGTGGAGCGGATGACCGACCTGTCCGAGCTGGCCGACTCGGCCGGCTACGCGCCCTGGCTGACCCTGGACCAGAAGACCGAACTGCTCGCCGCGCCGGACGTCACCGCCCGGTTGGAGCTGCTTGTCGGCTGGGTGAAGGACTACCTGGCCGAGCAGGAGGTCACCGAGCAGATCAACAGTGACGTCCGGGAGGGGCTGGAGAAGTCCCAGCGGGAGTTCCTGCTGCGTCAGCAGCTCGCCGCGATCCGCAAGGAACTGGGCGAGGACGAGCCGGACGGCTCGGCCGACTACCGGTCCCGGGTCGAGTCCGCCGAGCTGCCGGAGAAGGTCCGCGAGGCGGCCATGCGCGAGGTCGGCAAGCTGGAGCGGGCCAGTGACGCCTCACCGGAGGCGGGCTGGATCCGCACCTGGCTCGACACGGTGCTGGAGATGCCGTGGGGCACGCGTACCGAGGACAACACCGACCTGGCCGCGGCCCGGGCGGTGCTCGACGCCGACCACGCCGGCCTGGCCGACGTGAAGGACCGCATCCTGGAGTACCTGGCCGTGCGCAACCGGCGGGCCGAGCGCAACCTCGGCGTGGTCGGCGGTCGCGGCTCCGGCGCGGTCCTCGCCCTCGCCGGCCCTCCCGGAGTGGGCAAGACCAGCCTCGGCGAGTCCGTGGCGCGGGCACTCGGGCGTAACTTCGTCCGGGTCTCGCTCGGCGGCGTCCGCGACGAGGCGGAGATCCGCGGTCACCGGCGCACCTACGTGGGCGCGCTGCCCGGCCGGATCGTCCGCGCGCTGCGCGAGGCCGGCTCGATGAACCCGGTCGTGCTCCTCGACGAGGTGGACAAGGTCTCCGCCGGCTACGCCGGCGACCCGGCCGCCGCCCTGCTGGAGGTGCTCGACCCGGCGCAGAACCACACCTTCCGGGATCACTACCTGGAGGTCGACCTGGACCTGTCCGACGTGCTGTTCCTGGCCACCGCCAACGTGGTGGAGTCCATCCCCGGCCCGCTGCTGGACCGGATGGAGCTGGTCACCCTGGACGGCTACACCGAGGACGAGAAGGTCGCCATCGCCCGCGACCACCTGCTGCCCCGGCAGCGGGAGCGGGCCGGGCTGACCGCCGACGAGGTGAGCGTCGCCGACGACGCTCTCGCGCTGATCGCGGGGGAGTACACCCGGGAGGCCGGAGTCCGGCAGCTCGAACGTGGCCTCGCCAAGATCCTGCGCAAGGTGGCGGTGACGCTGGCGACCGACCCGACCCCGGTACGCGTCGACAAGGACAACCTCACCGGCTACCTGGGGCGACCGAAGTTCACCCCGGAGTCGGCCGAGCGCACCGCCGTGCCCGGCGTGGCAACCGGCCTCGCCGTCACCGGCGCCGGTGGGGACGTGCTCTTCATCGAGGCGACAAGCATGGAGGGCGAGCCGGGGCTGACCCTGACCGGCCAGCTCGGCGACGTGATGAAGGAGTCGGCGCAGATCGCGCTCTCCTACCTGCGCTCCAACGGGCGGCGGTTCGGCATCGACCCGAACGCTCTCGCGGGACGCCGGATCCACGTCCACTTCCCGGCCGGCGCGGTGCCCAAGGACGGTCCGAGCGCCGGCATCACAATGGTCACGGCCCTGGCCTCGCTGGTCACCGGCCGGCCGGTGCGCCCCGAGTTCGGGATGACCGGCGAGGTGACGCTCTCCGGTCGGGTGCTGCCGATCGGTGGGGTGAAGCAGAAGCTGCTCGCCGCACACCGGGCCGGCCTCACCGAGGTGATCATCCCGGCGCGTAACGAGCCCGACCTGGACGACCTGCCGACCGAGGTGCGCGAGGCGCTGACCGTGCACACCCTGGCCGACGTGGCCGACGTGCTCGCCCTGGCGCTGCGCCCGGCCGAGGTCGAGGCGCTGGACGGTCCGGCCCTCTTCACGGTCTGACGCTGCGCGAAAAAGGACCCCCGCCGTCTTCGGAGACGGCGGGGGTCCTTTGGTACGCGGGGGGAGGTCTACTGTCTCGCTTGAATCCTCAACTACCTCTCCGCCGCGAGGCGGTCCCCTGGAGGAACCCCCGTGAACCTGGTGCTCTGGATCATCCAGATCCTGCTCGCCGCCGTCTTCGCCGGCGCCGGCTTCGCCAAGCTGACCCAACCCAAGGACAAGCTGCGCGAGCTGATGCGGTGGGTCGACCCGGTCCCGCCGACCCAGGTCAAGGCGCTCGGCGCGGTCGAGTTGCTGGCCGCCGTCGGGCTGGTGCTGCCCCCGCTCGCCGACATCGCCACCGTGCTCACCCCGCTCGCCGCCGCCGGGCTGGTCATCGTCATGATCGGCGGCATCCTCGTGCACCTGCGCGACAGGAAGAAGCAGGACACGGCGGAGCAGCGTCGTACGGAGTTGCAAGGCGCGATCACCTGCGCGGTGCTGCTCGTGCTCGCCGCCGTGGTGGCGTGGGGCCGGTTCGGGCCGTACTCCTTCTGACCCACCGCGCCGGCGACCGTCGTACCCCGGCGGTCGCCGGCGGCGTGTCAGCGCTCGTCGCCGGCAGCGCCGGCGCCCCCCACGCGTCGGCGATCGCCGATAAGGTCGGCCCCTGCTCGACGTGATCAATTAGCGGGGGAGAGACATGGAATCGAACGTGAGCCCCTCCGGTGTCGTGCCGTCGGCGATGCCGCAGCGGCCAGGGCCGGTGGGCCGAGCGCTGGGACGGCGGGCGCTCTTCGCCGGTGGCGCGGGTGCCGCGGTCGCGGCGACGCTGCCCACGGCAGCGAGGGCGGAACCGACCGGGGCGGCTGTGGTACGCGAGGCCGCTCTCAGTCTGCGCGACCCCCGGGTCGGCTGCCTGCTCGACGGCAGCGATGAGGCGGCGAAGGTCGCCGTCGCGCTGAGTCTGCTGCCGACCGAGGGCGGAGAGATCTTTCAGCCGGTGGGCAGACTCGGCCTCGGGTCGGAGGTCCAGTTCCCGACGAGCCTGACCTGGACCGGGGAGAATATCGGCGCGGCGATCATCCAGCCAGCCCCGGGCTACACCGGCCGCCTCATCTCGTCGGGCACGTACAACCAGATCTCCAACGTGCACTTCTACGGCATGCGGACCTCGGGCGTGCTGTTGACCGTCCGGCGTCCCCGGTCGACGTTCCACCACCTGCACTTCAGCAACTCCGGCAGCCACGCCATCGAGTTCCTCGGCACGGGTGAGAGCACCAGCGCCCACGCAAACAAGATCACCGACGTCAATATCGAGGACGGCGCCGGCATCGGCATCTTCGTGAACGCCTGGGCCTACGACAACGAGTTCCTCAACGTCTGGGTCGGCGAATGCCAGACCGGCCTACGACTGCACGATGGTGCGTGCATGTTCGACAACCTGCACGTCTGGGGCTGTGTCGGCAACGGCGTCGAGTTGCGCAACAGCGCGAACCGGAACATCTTCCAGAACGTCTACCTGGAGTCGAACGGCACGGGCGGCACCGGAAACGGAGCCGACCTCTGGCAGGTCTGGGGGAACCAGTTCATCGGCGGCCGGCTGTGGCGGAACGCCTCCAACGGCATTGGCGTCTTCTCGTCGGGGCGGACTCGAATCATGGGTCTCGACATTCACGAGAACGGTGAGAGTGGGATTCGCGGCAGAGACTCCGGCCTGTGCCAGGTGATCGGCAACCAGATCTACTCCGACTCGACGGCCTCCCCCCGGCAGGACCGCCCGATCGTGACCGTTGGCACGAGCAACAACTGGATCGTCAGCAACAACGTGATGCGGGCCTATGATCACGCCTCCGGCGGCATCTCGCTGGTCGGCGCCAACAACGTGGTCAGCGGGAACATCGGGTAGGAATGGTGGGCGGCGCGGTCACCGCCCACCAATGACCCGCAGCGCCGGCGACCGTCGTACCCCGGCGGTCGCCGGCAGCGCGCTCAGGCCGGCGGTGCGCTCAGCGCTCGTCGCCCCCGCGGTCGCGGCGCACGGTCGCCTTGCGGCCCTTGATCGTGCTCTGCCGCAACCCGGAGATCACCTCGTCGGCCACGCCCTGCGGCACCTCCACCAACGAGAACCGGTCGGCGATCTCGATCGAGCCGATGTCCCGGCCACGGATCCCGGTCTCCCCGGTGATCGCGCCCACCAGATCCTGCGGGCGCACCCCGGCCCGCCGGCCCAGGCCGACGAAGACCTGGACGGTGTTGCCGCCGCCCGAGCGCGGCCGGCCTCCGCCCCGCCGGTCGCCGCCCCGGCCGCCGCTCTCCGGTCGACCCTCGCGCGGACCGCGCACCGGCACCTGCGGGATCTCCTCCTCGTCGTCGGAGCCCGGCGACGTCACCTCGTGGGCCAGCTTCACGGCGGCGAGGGCGACCTCCATCAGGTCGAACTCGTCGGTGAGCGTCTCCACGATCACCCGGTACGGGTCGAGGTCGTCCTCCAGCAGGCTCTCCCGCAGCGCCGCCTGGGTCAGCTCCAACCGCCGCGTCCGCATGTCGGCCACGGTGGGGATCTTGTCGATGGTGATCCGTTGGCCGGTCACCCGCTCGATGGTCTTGAGCATCCGGTGCTCACGCGGCTCGGCGAGGGTGATCGCCACGCCCTCACGGCCGGCCCGGCCCACCCGACCGATCCGGTGCACGTACGACTCCGGCGCGGACGGCACGTCGTAGTTGACCACGTGGGTGAGCTGCTCGACGTCCAGCCCACGGGCCGCCACGTCGGTGGCCACCAGCAGGTCGGCGGTGCCCGCCCGCAGCCGGCCCATCACCCGGTCGCGCTGCTCCTGGCTCATCCCGCCGTGCAGCGCCTCGGAGCGGTAACCCCGCCCGTTCATCGTCTCGGTCAGCCGATCGACCTCTTCCCGGCTGCGGCAGAACACGATCGCCGCGGTCGGCGACTCCACGTCCAGCACCCGGCCCAACGCGGCCGGCTTGTGGGCCCGGGTCACGATGTACGCGCTCTGCCGCACCCGGGGCGCCTCGCCCGCGACCGTCTGCTCCCGGCCGATCTCGATCCGGACCGGCTCGCGCAGGTGCTGCCGGGCCATCCCGTCGATGCGCGACGGCATGGTGGCCGAGAAGAGCACCGTCTGACGCTCCGCCGGAGCGTGCTCCAGGATCGCCTCGATGTCCTCGGCGAAGCCCATGTCGAGCATCTCGTCGGCCTCGTCGAGCACCACCGTGGCCAGCCCGCCCAGGCGCAGGGTGCCCCGAGCGATGTGGTCCAGGGCCCGCCCCGGGGTGGCCACCACCACGTCGACACCGTTGTCGAGTGCCCGCAGCTGCCGCCCGATCGGCTGCCCACCGTAGATCGGCAGCACCCGGGCGCCCAGGTCCTTGCCGTAGCGGTGGAACGCCTCGGAGACCTGCACCGCCAGCTCCCGGGTCGGCACCAACACCAGCGCCACCGGGTCACCACCCTGGCGGTGGGCCGTCATGAGGTTGAGCAGCGGGAGCGCGAACGCCGCCGTCTTGCCGGTGCCGGTGGCGGCCTGGCCCAGCAGGTCCCGACCCTCCAGCAGGGGTGGGATCGCCTCCCGCTGGATCGGGGTCGGCTCCTCGTAACCGAGGGCGGACAGCGCGCCCAGCAGCTCGGGACGCAGCCCGAGCTCGGTGAAGGCGTACACCTCTTCGGCGTCGGCGGGGACGGCGTCAATCGGTGCGTCAGTCGGTGCGTCGTGCTGTGCAGGTGCGGAACTCATGTGCCAAGCCTTTCATTACGCCGTCCACGCCGCTGCGCCGACCGCCACAAGTGTGCGATCGGCGCCCAGCGACACAAGATCGCCCCCGTCAGACGGCGCCGGTCAGGATTGCCACGATCATGATGCCCCCCAGCGTCACGTCGAGCACGCCGCACCACTCGGCGTACCCGCCTGGCACCACCCGGCCGGTGCGGTGGTGGACCAGGTCCCACCCGCCGTGCACCAGCCAACCGAGCGCCACCAGCCACGCCGCCGTCTGACCCCCGACCGCGACCGCGGTCAGCGTCAGCGCGACCCAGACGACCAGGCCGACCAGTTGGGTGGCGAGCACGCCCGGCCCGCGCAGGGTCCGTCGGGCCACACCGATCAGCAGGTACCCGCCGGGCAGCACCAGCATCGTCCACGGGCTGAGGATCCTCGGGTCGACCCACAGTTCCACAGTCATCAGCAGCGCCAGCCCGGTCGGCCAGCGGCGGGCCAGCGCCACCACGGCCGGATGCCGGCGTACCGCGACCGGCGACTCGTGCCGGTGACGCACCGCCACCAGCACCATCGCCGGCACCATCAGCAGGTGACCGCCGAGCATCAGGGCCTCGCCGTCCAGCCGGCCGGCCCAGAACGGCACCAGCACCAACAGGAACGGCACGTACATCGCCGCGGCCATCTCGACGACCCCACGCCAGTGGTGCGCCCGGTAGCGCATCCACACCGTCATCCCGATCGTCATGTTCGTGGCCATCACCAGCGCGGCGACGTCCGGCCGGCCCAGCGTCCCGCTCAGCCCGAGCGGGACGCCGGCCGCGTCCCACAGGGGCCCGAGCAGCAGCATCCCGACGACCATCGCCAACGCCATCTCGGCGAGATGCCACCACAGCCGCCGCGTGCCGGCGCCGGGCGCGGCCGGCGACGGCGACGGCGACGGCGACGGCGACGGTACGACAGTGCTGCTGTCCGCGTACACGAGTGTGTTCTCCATGCCGTTGACCCTGCCGGGGTCCCGGCGCGGTCGGCAGGCGCGTCCGTCACCGGAATCCCGCGCGGATCGCACGGTCCGACCGTGACATCTCGCATGGGTGGACCGAGCGCCGTGCGGTCCTAGGATCGGTGCGTGACGAGCGAGGTGGTGACCCCCCGGGCGGACCGCCGGCTGCGCCGGGCTCGGCGGGCGACGCTGCTGTCGCTGGCCACCGGCGTGTGGGCGGGCGTCCTGCTGCCCGCGGTCGGCCTGACCCGGGAGCCGTCCGCTGGCCGCGTCGTGCTCGGCACGGTCGGGATCCTCGTCTTCGCGGCCACCCAGACCGCTCTGCTGTACGCGGCGGTCACCCCCTGGCTCGCGCAACGGTGGCGACGTCGCGCCCAGCTCGGGCTTGTCGTCGGGGCGGCGCTGACCGTTCCGTTGGTGGCCCCGGTCGCGGCCGGGGCCTGGCCGACCTGGGCGTGGATCGGGGCCTCCCTGGTCGGGATGGCCCCCTTGCTGGTAGGCCTCCCGGGCGCGCTGGCGGTCACCGCCGGCACCCTGCTCGTGTCGGCGGCGGTCGCCTGGTGGACCGGCGGGTCCGTGGGGCGGTCCCTGGCGGTGACCGGCGGCGTCGGGGTGGGCGTGGCCGCGGTCAACTGGTTCCAGGTCTGGTTCTGGGACCTGCTGGTGGAGGCCCGGCAGGGTCAGGCCGCCCAGGCCCGGCTGGCCGCCGCCGAGGAGCGGCTGCGCTTCGCCCGTGACGTGCACGACCTGCTGGGGCACAGCCTCACCGTGATCGCGCTGAAGGCCGAACTCGCCGCGCGGCTCGCACCTGTCGACCCGGAGCGGGCCGGGCGGGAGGCCGCCGAGGTGCAACGGTTGGCCGCCTCCGCGCTCACCGAGGTCCGCGAGAGCGTGCACGGCTACCGGGCCGTCGACCTCGGTGAGCAACTGGCCGCCGTGGCCGACGTGCTGCGCTCCTGCGGCGTGCGCTGCACGGTGCCGCCACACGTCGACCTGCCCCAGCCGGCCGCCGCCGAACTGGCGGCGGTGCTGCGCGAGGCGGGCACCAACGTGCTGCGGCACAGCCGGGCCGAGTGGTGCCGGATCCACATCGACCGGGACGAGAACGGGGCCAGGATGACAATCGCCAACGACGGTGCCGACGACAGCGGCCCGGACGCGCACAGCCACGGCCTGCGCGGCCTGGCCGACCGGCTCGCCGCGGCCGGGGGAGAGCTGCGGGTCCGCCGGGAGGACAGCGTGTTCACCCTTGAGGCGACCGTGCCGGTGACGTCGTGATCCGCGTCCTGCTCGCCGACGACGAGGACCTGATCCGGGTCGCGGTCGCCGCGCTGCTCGGCCTGGAGCCGGACATCGACGTGGTGGCCCAGGCCGCCGACGGACCCACGGCGGTGACCGCGACGCTCGCGCACCGCCCGGACGTGGCAGTGGTGGACCTGGAGATGCCCGGTCTCGACGGCATCGCGGTGGCCGCCGAGCTGACCCGGGTCCGTCCTGAGTGCGCGGTGGTCGTGCTGACCGGGCAGGGGCGTCCCGGGCACCTGCGGCAGGCGCTGACCGCCGGGGCGCGCGGTTTCGTGCCCAAGGGCTCGCCGGGCGGCGCGCTCGCCGACGTGATCCGCCGGGTGCACGCCGGCGGCCGATACGTCGACCCGTCGCTGGCCGCCGACGCGCTGACCCTGCCCGTGTGCCCGCTGACGCCTCGGGAACTGGAGACGCTGCGGCTGGCCGAGTTCGGCGCCCCGGTCGCGGTGATCGCCCGCCGGGTGCACCTGTCCACCGGCACCGTCCGCAACCACCTGTCCGCCGCCGTGCAGAAGCTCGGCGCGGCCGACCGGGCCGAGGCCGTCCGCGCCGCCCGGGACAACGGCTGGCTCTGACCGCGGTCGCGATCCGTGCCAACCACACCGGCCGTCCGGGCTAGCGTGGGCGCGTGCGTACGGTGGAACTGGTCTGCTCGCCCGGGTTGGAGACTGCCGTCCGGGCGGTCTGGCAGCGGTTGGCGGCCGCCGGCTTGCCCAGCCTGGCGCGCACCATCCACCCGACCAACCGGCCGCACCTGACCCTCGCCGCCGTCGACGAGTTTCCGCCCGGGGTCGAATACCGCCTGGCCGAGGTGTTCGACGCCGCGCTGCCGGTGCCGGTCGCGCTCGACCGCGTCGTCGTCCTCGACGGCAGCGCCCCGCTGGTCTGGCTCGTCCGGCCGACGCCGGCGCTGACCAGGCTGCACGCCGCCATCTGGGACGTCCTCGCCGAGGCCGACGGACACCGCCCGTGGCACGCCCCGGGGGCGTGGGTGCCGCACCTGAGCCTGGCCCTGCGGTTCCGCGACGCGGACCTGCGAGCGGCCCGTGGTGTCGCGGGCGGGCAGCGCCCGACGGGTGACTTCGACGCCGCCCGCAGCTACGACGGATCGGACCGGACGGTGACGCCGCTGACCCGGCTCCGCTAGTGTTCGGCGCGTCGTCGTCGGAGCGGGGGTTCCGGGTGCGGGATATCGGTTCCCACGACGTTCAGGTGCGTGACGCGGGTGTCCCTGAGCAGTGCTGCTTTTGCGGCCGGCTGTCGCTCGGCCTGTCGGGTCAGGATTTCTACCTGGCGCCGTACTTCCTCGGACCGGACCGGTCCGGCACCGATGACCGGTACGGCCAGTGCCACCTCAGGTGCCTGCGGGAGTCGGGCCTGGCGCGCCGGTGGGCGAGTGGTGCCAGTGACTACTTCTGCCGGCGGTGGCCGGACTGGACGGGTGTGCGCGGCGACGCGTGGCGGGTGCACGTCAGCCCGCCCGGGAGGACGCTCGTCCTCTGGTCGGCGCACGGGTGGTTCGCCATCCTTCCGTTCCACGCCCTGCGGGCCGGCGACGTGCCACCGGCGGTCGGCCCGCCGGCCGAGGGACGGGTGCTCCTGGGCGTCTCGTCCACAGTGGGGTTCGAGGGCGGCCCGTACGAGAGGATCTTCGCGGGGCTCGGCGGCGGTCAACCGGACCGGATCGACCTGCCGACGCTCCTTGCCGACCTGGACAGCGCGGATCGGGTGCTCACGCCGCACGTGCTCCGGGGCGGCTGGGTCGAGCGGGTCGCGTCCGAGGATCGAAAGGTGTCGCTGCCGGCCGAGTGCCAGGCTCGGCACGCCGTCGAACTCGACGCGGATCTGGTCGACGCCTGTCGGACGGCCGTGCGGGCCACGGTGGGCTGGCGGCAGCGGCGGCGGCGATGACCGGAGCCCGCGGATCGCGCTTCCGAAGTCGGACGACAGCGGGGATCATGGTCGCCATGAACGCTCCGGACACTGAGTGGGTCACCATCGCGGCCTATCCGAACACCAGGGGTCGCCCGCAGCCGATGGCCGCCGTCCGCGCTTGACTACGTGATCGGGGCATCGACTGGATGCCTCTGGCGGCCGACGCGATTCGCGTCGACCTGACCTGTGGCGTTGGCGATGGCGGCCGCTGGCACGGCTGGGTCGGCGTCCGTGTCCAGGCTGCCGCGCTGCGTGGACTCGGCCTGCACCCGGACCAACCGAGCGCGGCGGCCACCAACCCGAACTCACCCGCCTGGTGGCACGCCGCTGCGGAGCGCCGCGCCCGTTAGGCCCGCGGCGCGGACCGTCGCGGCTGGGTTGGCGCGGGCCGTCGGGGCGAGCGCGCTCGTCAGGTGGCCGGGCTTCAGTTGCCGCCTCCGCCCCCGCCGCCGTCGCTTCCGCCACTGAAGTCGCCGCCACCCACGCCACCGGAACCGCCGCCGTAGCCGTGGCGGCCGTCGAGGAAGGGCAGATCGCCGCGGATGCCGCGTGGCTTGGGCCGCTTGCCGAGCCCCGCGAGGTGTTGCAGGCAGACCCGTTCGGCAACCGGGAAGCATTCGCCACGGCCTCCGCAGTCGGCCAGGTAGCGCCTGCCGCCCGGGATGCGAAGCTCGTCGTCGACCCGGAACAGAAGGGGAAGGCTGGTCGGGCTGCCTCCCTCGTCCCGGCGTGCGTAGGTCAGCGTGGCGAGCAGCAGGGTGCGGCGGCCGGCGTCGGTCGGGTCGTCGCTCGTCGCGGACCTCGGCTGGTGGTCCAGAGGGTGCCCGAACGCCGCGTCGCAGAAGGTGGCGTAGTCCTGCGTGTGCAGCGTCAGCGCCTGCCACAGGTCGCCCACGACCACCGACGGCATCGCCAGCTTCGCACCGCTCTGGCGGACGGCGAGCCGGAACCACTGCCGGGTCGCGGATTCGACGACGACGAGGTCGTCGTCGCTGAGATGGGGGTACCGGTTCCGGAGATGCTCGCGTGCGCTGGCCGGAAATCGCATGTCGGCCACGGCGCGGAGTCGGCGAGGGGTGCGGGCGCTTCTGAACGTCGTCCAGATCATGCGGCTGCTTCTATCCGCCCAGGCTGTGGGCGCTAGGGCCCCGACTTGCCGAAGTGGCGTCGTGGCCTCTTCAGAGTAGGGCGGCAGGCAAGCGCGTCGGTTCCTCCGACCCTGCCGGGCGGAGCGCGCCGGACCCGGGTGGTCGGCGCGTCGCTCGTCGGGGCGATGATGGCGGCATGAGTGGTGGCACCGAGGGCCGGGCAATGGCCGAGTTGGCGGCCCTGCTGGCCGACGGCACCCGGGCCGGCATCTGCGTGGCGTTGCTCGACGGTCGGGCCTGGACCGCCGGCGAGCTGGCCCGGCGCGCCGGTGTCGCGCCGTCGACAGCCAGCGACCACCTCACCCGACTGGTCCACGGCGGCCTGCTGGTCGAGGAGCGGCAGGGCCGCCACCGCTACCTGCGGCTGGCCGGGCCGTCGGTGGCCCAGCTGATCGAGGACCTGGCCGGGCACGCTCCGACCCCACCGGCGCCGGCCGGGTCGTTGCGCGCGGCCACCGTCAGCGCCGCCCTGGCGTACGCCCGGACCTGCTACGACCACCTGGCCGGGCGGTTGGGCGTGGTGATGTACGACGCGCTGCTGGCCGACGGACGACTGGACCGCTCCAGCGGGTTGACGGTGACCGCCGAGGGTTGGGCGTGGGCGACCGAGCTGGGCGTACCCGTGGATGCCCTGCGCGCCGCTCGACGCCCGGTGGTCCGCGACTGTCTGGACTGGACCGAGCGTCGCCCGCACCTGGCCGGAGCGCTCGGCGCGGCGCTGCGCGCCCGCTTCACCGACCTGGGCTGGATCAACCCGGGCACCGGCCGCGCGGTCCGACTCTCCCCGGCCGGCCGCGCCGCCCTCGCCGAAACCCTCGACGTCCCCGCGTCCACCCTCGCGCCCACCCCGCCCCCGGCACCGGCGAGCGGCCGCGCCTGACCCGCTGGCCGGGGAGCGGCCGCGCCTGACCCGCCGGCCGGCGAGCGGCAGCGCCTGACCCGCCGGGCGGCGAGCGGCCGCACCTGACCCGCTGGCCAGGGACGCGGGCCGGGGCGGGATCGTTCGGCGGGGACCGAAGGGTTCGGGTTCTACCGTCGGGCGGTGACTGACACCTGGCCCGACATCGCACCCGCCGCCGGGACACCTGCGTGCGGCCCGCCGTCGTTCGCGCCGGAGCGCGGGTGGTGGGTGACGCGGCACGCGGACGTGCGGGCGGCCCTGACCGACCCGACGTTTCAGGTTCCGGTGGTCGCCGGCGGTCCGCCCGGCACCCTCGCCTGGCTGCGGGCCTCGGTGAGCAGGTTCAGCTCGCCGAGCCGGCACGCCGAGCGTCGCTCGATCGTGGTCACCGCGCTCGACGCGCTGGACCCGGACGACCTGCGGCAGGAGGCGGCCCGGCTGACCGGCGCCGTCCTGGACCGTGCCGGTGGCCGCCTCGACGTGATGCGTGAACTGGCCCGGTCGGTGCCGTTGCGGGTGCTGGCCGGGCGCCTCGGTCTCGCCGACCCGGTCGCCGCCGGGACGGCGGTCGCGGTCGTCGCGGCGGCGTACCACCCGGGGGTTGACGTGGCTCATCTCCGGCGGGCCGACCGGGCGGTGGCGACGCTGCTGGCGGTGGTGCCGCCGGCCGCGCCGGAGGTGCGCGCGAACCTGATCGGGCTGCTGGTCCAGGCGTGCGACGCGACCGCCGGTCTGATCGGCGCCGCCGCCCACCACCTGCTGCCCCGGCCCGGCGGCGACCCGTCGGGCGTGGCGCGGACGCCGGAGCTGCTGGCCGAGGTGCTGCGGCTGGACCCGCCGGTACGGGCGACGCGGCGGGTCACCGCGAGCGCGGTGCGACTGGGTGGGCGGGAGCTGCCGGCGGACAGCCAGGTGCTGCTGCGCTTCGACGCGGCGAACCGTGACCCGGGGGTGTTCGCCGAGCCGGCGGCGTTCCGGCCGGGTCGTGCCGGCGCTGGCCTGCTGACCTTCGGGGCGGGGGAGCGCGGCTGCCCCGGCGACCGGCACGCCCTGGCCCTCGCCACCGGGGTGCTCGACGTGCTGCGCGACCGCTGCCGGCGCACCCCGGCCCCACTGTGCCACGAGCCGCACCCGACCCTTGCGGTGGCGAAGACCCTGGAGGTGAGCGTCCGATGACCGACCGGCGTGCGGAGTTCCACGCCCTGCATCACGGCGGCCGACCGCTGCTGCTGCCCAACGCCTGGGACCACGCGTCGGCGGCGGCCCTCGCGGCGCGCGGCCACCGGGCGATCGGCACCACCAGCCTCGGGGTCGCCGCGACCGCCGGGCGACCCGACGGCGTCGCGGCCACCGCCGTGGAAACCCTGGCCCTGACCCGCCGGCTGGCCCGCCTGCCGGTGCTGCTCACCGTCGACGTCGAGGCCGGGTTCGGTGACGACCCGGCGGCGGTCGCCGGGTACGTGGCGGAGCTGGCCGGGCTGGGCGTGGTCGGGATCAACCTGGAGGACGGGCGCGCCGACGGCACGCTCGCCGATCCGGGGTGCGTCGCCGACCGGGTGGCGGCGGTGAAGGCGGCGGTGCCGGACCTGTTCGTCAACGCCCGCGTCGACACGTGGTGGCTCGGGACGCCGGACCCGTTGCCGCAGACCCTGGCCCGGGCCCGTGCCTACCGGGCCGCGGGGGCGAACGGGATCTTCGTGCCCGGCACCGTCGACCTGGCGACGCTGCGCGTGCTCGGCGAGCGGATCGACGCTCCGCTGAACGCGCTGTACCAGCCGGGCGGGCCAACGCTCGACGAACTGGGCGGGGCCGGGGTCGCCCGGGTCAGCACCGGCTCCCTGCTGTTTCGGGCCGCGCTCGCCGCGGCCGTCGCCGCCGCCGACGCGGTCCGCGCGGGCGCTGTCGTCGCCCCGTCGGGGCTGCCGTCGTACGCCGAGGTGCAGGGCCTGGCGCTGGGCCTTAGGCCGGAGCGGGTCGCCACAGGCCGACCTCGAAGGCCTCGCACAGCCCTCGGTCGCGGCCTGCCACCTGCGCCCACCACCGACTCTTGACCCGTAGGTACTCCTCTGCCATGTAGTCCCGGTCGAGGATCTGCCGGTACGCGGCGAGCGCCTCGATCTTGGCGCACCAGACGTTCGTGACGTCCACGAAGAACGTCGGGCGGAAGTCGGTGGTGGCGAAGGTCGGGTGGCCGAGCAGGAGCATCGTCGGATGACGGCTGCGGCTGACGGAGATCCGCACGGCGTGGCAGATCGCGTTGTGGTCCTGGTTCTGCCCGGCGCCGGGGCCGTGGGTGATCACGACATCCGGGCGGCGAGCGTCGATCAACGCGTCCGTGATGGTGACCAGGTCCCCGTCGGTACGCAGGTCGTTGGAGGCCAGGTCGCCCACTTCACCGGATGCCCCGAGGATCTCGCAGCAGGCGTCGAAGGCCTTGTCGCGACCCTGCCCTCCGCGCGACAGGGAGGCGACGTGGACGTCCATCCCGGCCTGGGTCATGCGCGCGATGGTGCCGCCGCAGAGCAGCGCCTCGTCGTCCGGGTGCGCGACGATCACCAGGGCGGTCCGCAGTGTGGTCGTCGCGAAGGGATTCACCGCGCCAACCGTTTCGTTCGCCGTCATCGAGGTGGAAGCCATTGACGAAGTATGGCGGCAATCCGTCAGCGTCTGATCACGCGCTGGTACGCCAGGTGCCGCCGTTCGGCGTAGTCGTGAGCGCGACGTCCGGCTCTCTTAGGGGTGAATCGGAGGATTGTTCGGTCCATCCCGGTCCGGCTGATTACGGTGTGTTCAGGGCGATCCACCCAGTGCCGTGAGCGGAGAAGGGACCCCCCGTCATGCGAGTGCCCAGCCGTAGTCCGGGACAGCAGCCTGGTTCGCCCGTCTCGCCCACCGCGCCGACCCGCCGCCGACCCTCCGGCCTCACCCCGCGCCACCGGGTCCCCGCCGAGCCCGACCTGGCCGCCTACCGGGTCGCCGTCGCCGAACTGCTGGTCGAGGTGGGCGCCCTGGCCGACGCGGCGAGCACCCGGGCCCGCCAGGTGCTCATCGACGAGCGGTTGCGGGAGCCGGCGCTCGCCGCCGTCCTCGACGCCACCCCGCAGGGCCTGCTCGGGGCGCGCGAGACGCTGCTGCTGGAGATGGCCCGCTACCAGCCCAACGAGCGCACCTCGGCGCGTGACCTCGGCGCGCTGGTGCGGATCTACCTGCTCTCCCGCATCGACGTGCTGTGGTGGCAGGACGCCCCGACCTTCGTCACCGACGACCAGGTCAACGGCAGCGCCGAGTTGGTCGACCTGGAGTGGCTGCGCCGCCGCGACCTGCTGCGCTTCCGCTACCAGGAGCAACCCGCGACCCTGCTGGGCCGCGCCGCCCGTGGGCTGCGACGTCGACTGCACCCGGACGCCACCCCGCAGACCGCCGGGCTGCTGTTCCGGCGCGCCCGCCGGGAGGTGGTGGCGCTGCTCAACGACCTCGCACGGGAGTTCGCCGCCGCCGCGCCGCCGCACACCCCGCCGCTCTGGGTGACAAGCCTGGTGCGCAGTGCCGAACACCAGTACCGGCTGCGCCGGTTGGGCTACGCCGCGATGCTGCCCAGCGGGCACTGCCTCGGCTACTCCGTCGACGTCGAGCTGAACTGGTTCGAACGGTTCGGCGCGCGCCAGGCGCTCGCGGACGTGCTGCTGGCCCGGCAGGACGCCGGCGAGATCAACGTGATCGACGAGGGGCAGGCGTGGCACCTGTGCCTGGCGCCCGCCGCCCGGCGGCGCCTCCGCCGCGCGTACGAGGCCGAGATGGGGGTCTGAGCCGGTGTGCGGCATCGCCCTGAGCATCGGCCCCGAGGCCGACCCGGCGACCTTCCGGCGGATGCTCGCCGTCCTCGCCCCGCGCGGTGAGGTCACCGAGACCCGGTCCGAGCGCGGGCTGCTCGCCGGCACCCGCCGCCTACGCGTCGTCGACCGGGACCGGGCGGTGCAACCGTGGACCTCGACCGACGAGCGCTGGCTGCTCTGCTTCAACGGCGAGATCTTCAACTACCGGGAGCTGCGCACGCAGTTGACCCGTCTGGGGCAAACGTTCCGCACCGAGGGCGACACCGAGGTGCTGCTCGCCGCGTTCCAGCAGTGGGGCGAGGCGGCGGTGACCCGACTGCGCGGCGAGTACGCGTTCGCGGCCGTCGAGCGGAGCACCGGCCGGGCCTACCTGGCCCGCGACCCGCTCGGGGTCAAACCGCTGTACTGGTCCCGCCGACCCGGCTGCCTGCACCTCGCCTCCGAGGTCAAGGCGCTCGTCGGGCACGGCGCTCCGATCGTCGAGGTGCCACCCGGGCACCACGGGTGGGCCGAGGCGGACGGGCACGTCCGCCTCCACCCGTACGTCGACCTGCTCACCATCGGCGCGGGCCTGCCGGTCATCGACGACCCGGACGAGGCCGCCCTGCTCGTCCGTGCCGCGCTGAGCGACGCCATCCGGATGCGGGTGGAGACCGACCTGACCGTCGGAGTGGTGCTCTCCGGTGGGCTGGACAGCTCACTGATGCTGCGCCAGGTGCGCGACATCCACCCGGACTGCGTCGCGGTGACGGTCGGCGTCGCGGACAGCCCCGACGTCGCGTACGCCCGGCGGCTCGCCGCCGACCTGGACGTGCCGCACGTCGTGGTCGAGCTACGTCCGCGCGACATCCGGCTCGCCGACGTGCGTGAGGCGATCCGGATCTCCGAGTTGACCGAGTACGGCGACATCATCAACGCGGTCGTCTCGGTGCCGATCTTCCGCCGCCTGCGCGATTTGGGCGTCAAGGTGGTGCTGACCGGCGACGGCTCCGACGAGCTGTTCGGTGGGTACCCGATGTACCACCAGGTCGGCCCGGCCGCGGCGCGTCGGTTGTTCCTGCACCGGATCCGCAACCTGTGTCGCACCGAGTTGCAGCGGGTCGACCGGGCCGCCATGGCCCACGGGGTGGAGGCGCGGGTGCCGTTTCTCGACCTCAGCGTGGTGGAGTTGGCGATGCGACTGCCGTTGAGCCTGAAGCTGCGCGACGGGCAGGAGAAGTGGATCGTCCGGCGGGCGTTCGCCGACGTGCTGCCCGACTACGTCCTGCGGCGGCCGAAGAACCCGATGTCGTACTCGTCGGGGCTGCACGAGCGGGTCCGGCTGTACAAGCCGCTCTTCGCCCGGCTGCACCGCTCCTTCGGCTACGACCTGCAGGAACCGGTGCGCCGCGACTTCGACACCGTGCTGAGCCGGTGTGGCAACGACCTCGACCGGGCCATCGCCGACGGGCTCGACCGTCCCGACTACACGGTCCTGGAGCACGCCCGCGACCTGGTCGGCGCCGCCAGGTGGAACGCCGCGCCGATGGTCCGCCGGTTGGTCGGGCCGCGCCCGGCCCGCCGCTCGTCGGTCGGTTGACCCACGCTTGACCCTGACACCGTGTCAGGGACGAGCGTGAGGGGACCATGTTCACCATCGGAGACTTCGCCCGACTGGGCCGGGTGTCGGTGCGGATGCTGCGTCACTACGACAGCATCGGGCTGCTGCGTCCGGCCGCTGTCGACAGGCACACCGGATACCGGTTCTACCGCGCGGACCAGCTGCGCCGGCTCAACCGGGTGATCGCCCTGAAGGAGTTGGGCCTCACCCTCGAGCAGGTGCGGGTCATCGTCGACGACGCCGTCGACGTGGTCGAGCTGCGCGGGATGCTGCGGCTGCGGCGTACCCAGTTGGAAGAGCAACTGGCCGCGGACGCCGCCCGGCTGGCCGCGGTCGAGGCGAGGCTCCGGATGATCGAATCGGAGGGCACCATGAGTACGCAGGACGTCGTTCTGAAGGAGATCGCGCCGGTGCGCGTCGCGGAGCTGACCGCGGTCGCGGCGAGTTACCAGAGCCAGGACATCACGCCGGTGATCGGACCGCTCTACCCGGAGTTGTTCCGCCGGCTGGCCGACGCCGGGATCACCCCGACGGGGCCGAGCATCGCCTGGTACGAGCCGGCCGCCGACGGCGACGGCGACGCGGTGGTGGTGCACGCCGGGGTGACCGTCGCGGTCGGGCCGTCGAGCGTCGCCGACCTCACGGTACGCGACCTGCCCGCGCTGGGCGCCGCCGCGACGATCCTCCATCATGGCGCGATGGACGACGTCGACCAGAGCATGCAGGTGCTCGCCCGCTGGATCGACGACAACGGCTACCGCGCCGACGGCTTCGCCCGCGAGCTGTACCTGGACTACTGCCCGGACCAGCCGGAGCAGGGCGTCACCGAGCTTCAGCTCGCGGTGCGCCGGGACTGACGCGACCCTGCCGTCGCGTCCGCCGCAAAAGGACGCGACGGCAGTCGCAATTCGGACAGCCTCCGCCCATGGCTGGACACTTTCCCCGCCCGAATGTGGCCTGACCTGGGAAAACTGGTAGGAGTTGATAGAGATCCGTCACTCAATACGCGAAAGCCATTCCGTGAGTGACGGTCGGATTTCCGCCAGTCGCCCTGCGGCCGGGGGCAGCAGGCGCGTGGCCGCCGAGGACCATCAGTCGGTCGCCTGCCTCCTTCCCCCGTCCGCGGTGGCCCTCATCCCCGGGAGAGGGAGAAAACATCAATGTCCCCAGTGCTCCGTGCCCGTCCACGGGCCGTCACGGCATGCGCCGCAATCCTGGCGCTGTTCGTCAGTCTGCTCGTCGCCCCCACCGCGGCGTCGGCCCGCGCCCCGAGCCGCACCCCCACAGCCGCGTCCGCGCCGGTGGCCGCGCCGGCCGTCACCATGGAGCGAATCGCCGAGCTGGCCGCCCCGGCGCAGCCACCGGCCGCTCCGGCCAAGCCGACCGCCTCCTGGCGGGCCGGGACGGCGACGGTGAACTGGCAGGCGCCGGCTGACCGCGGCTCGGCCCTCACCGGCTACCTGGTCACCGCGTACCGCAACGGTAAGAAGGCGAAGACCGTCACCTTCGACGCGTCGACGACCACCCAGAAGGTCGAGGGTCTGACCGCCAAGGGCACCTACACCTTCACTGTCGCCGCGAAGAACGCCGAGGGCGTCGGCCCGGCCAGCAAGCCCTCCGCGGGCGCCAAGATCATGGCGCTGCCGGGCGCGCCGACCATCATCGCGGTCACCGCCGACACCGCCACGGCCCTGCTGAGCTGGAAGCCCGGCCCGAACGGCGGCTCGCCGATCACCGGCTACATCGTCACCCCCTGGGTCGGCGGCAATCGGGGGCCGGCCCAGAGCTTCGGGGCGGCGACCACCAACACGGTCACCGGGCTGTTCCCCACCACCGCCTACCGGTTCACGGTGGCGGCCCGCACCGCCGAGGGCATCGGCGCCGAGTCCGTACCGTCGGACGAGGTGATCGCGAACGTGTCGCCGACGCTGCTGTTCGACCACCCGAACGACGCGACAGTCGGGATCGCGTACACCGCGACCCTGAACATCACACACGGGGTGCCGCCGTACACCTGGAGCGTCGACTCGGGCACTCTGCCGCCCGGCATTACCCTGAATCCCGTCACCAACGGCATCTCGGGCGTCCCGACCACCGCCGGGGTCTACCCGGTGGTGATCCGAGTCGTCGACTCGGCCGGCGAGACCGGCACCCGGTTGATCACCCTGGTGGTCAACAAGGCGCCGCTCCTGGGCTTCCCGGCGCCGCCGCTGGGTGAGGTCGACGCCCCCTACTCCGACCAGCTCAACGTGATAGGTGGCACCGGGCCGTTCACCTGGTCGCTGCCGGCCGGGTCGCTACCGCCCGGGCTGACCCTCAATGCCACGACCGGCCTGCTGTCCGGCCGGCCGACGGCGGTCGGCGCGTTCCCGTCGACGGTCCGGGTGACCGACGCCAACGGCTTCGCCGCCGAGCAGGCGATCCGGATCCTGATCCAGCCCAGAAGCGTGGCCACCCTGAGCGTGTCCACGAACGCCACGTTCTTCGGCAACTCGGTGCAGTTCCAGGTCATCGTCGGCCCCGGCGTCGCCGAGGGCAGCGTGACGCTCATCGACGAGCTGCCCAACGGGGTGGAGACCCCACTGGGCACCTTCCCGCTGACCCTCAACGTGTCCACCTTCCAGGTCTACGTGCCGGCGTTCGGGCACAACCAGTTCCGGGCGCAGTACGACGGGACCGGCCCGCTGGGCGAGGCGGTGTCCAACGAGGTCGCCATCGAGGTCTCGGCCGCACCCCGCCAGGTGGTCATCGACCAGTTCGCGCAGTCCGGCATCGGCGGCATCAACGACCAGTTCGTCTCGATCGTGAACGGCACGGCGATCAACCTGCCGATCGCCGGGTTCAAGGTGGAGGCTCCCGGTGGGCTGTCCGTCACCATCCCCGGCAGCGCGCGGCCGCTGCCGCCCAAGCGGGGCTACCTGATCGCGGCCAGCGACTACTCGCTGTTCAACATCCAACCCGACCTCATCGTCCCCAGCCTCGGCCAGGGCGGTTTCCGGCTTGTCGCACCGGATGGGGCGGACACCGTCACCGACCGGGCGGGCTCGACGGCGGGCTTCTCCGAAGGTCCACCACTGCCCGCCTTCAACTCGCCGCCATTCGTCCCCTTCGCCTGGAACCGACTGCGGATCGGGGGCAACCTGAAGGACACCGCCAACAACGTGGCCGACTTCCGACTCGTCGCCACGGTGATCGGGCCGATCAACGGGGTCCCGTCCACACTCGGCAGCCCCTCACCGCAGAACACGCTGGGCACCTACCAGCAGAACGCCGCGGTGCAGTCGACGCTGTTCGACCCGAACGTGGCCGTGTCGGCCGCCCCGAACCGGGTCCGCACCGCGAACAGCCTGGTGATCCGGCGAACGCTTACCAACAGGTCGTCCGCGCCGATCACCCAGGCCCGGATCCGGATCACGTCGCTGAGCGCGCTGAACGGCGCGCCGTACCCCGGTGGGTCGTCGCCGGCGGTGCATTCCAACATGCGGTTGGTCAACCCGACCAACGCGACCACGTCGATCACCATCAGTGACGGCCGGACGTTGCTGGTGCGCAACCTGGCGATGGACACGCCAGCCACCAGCCCGCCGGGTGGCGGGTTGGGCACCACCCTGACGATCCCCATCGACCTGGGTGGGCTCGCACCGGGTGCGTCGATCTACATCGCGTTGAGCTTCGCGGTGGACACCCCCGGTTCGTGGTGGGTGGCGTACGACGTGGACGCCATCGGCGGGGGCGTGGTCCCGACGGTGGCGCCATCGGCGAAGGGCACCAAGGCGACCAAGCAGCGCGCGGCGGACGCCAAGCGGCTGAAGGAGTCGCAGAAGGTGACGATCGACAGCGGCACTTTCCGCTGACGCTCACCGAATAGGGGTGCGGGTGGCGCGTCACGACGAGCGCCACCCGCACCGTGCCGTTGCCCATGATCGTTGAGCAGACGATGAGCGGGGAGATCATGCCGACACCCGGACGAGGCGTCTACGGGCTGCGGGTGCACGGGCTGGACGAGGTGTCGGAGCTGCCTCCGGCCGAGGGCGCGGCCCTCGGGTGGCCCGCCGTGCGGGTCGGCCAGGTGGACGTGCCGCCACCACCGCCGGTGCCGCTGGACGACCGGCGGGGCACCCGGATCCTCGCCGACGGGCGCACCCTCGCCGTGGACCGACTACGGGGCACCGCCACCTTCTACGGGCCGCCGCTCGCGGCAGACGTGCTAGCCCACCCGTACCTCGCCCCGGTGGCGACCACGGTCAACAGGTGGGCCGGTCGGGAGACGTTCCACAGTGGCGCGTTCCTGCTCGCCGGCCGGGCCTGGGCGGTGCTCGGCCCGCGTACCGCAGGTAAGAGCAGCCTGCTCGCCGCCCTGGCCGCCCGGGGGGTGCCGATCCTGACCGACGACATCCTGGTCGTCGACGGCGTCGACGCCTTCGCCGGCCCCCGCTGTGTCGACCTCCGGCAGCCGGTGCCCGGGGTGGGCCTGCCGACCCGGCCGGTCCGGGCCGGCGACCGGCTGCGGGTGGCGCTGCCGCCGATCGCGCCCCACGTCCGGCTGGGCGGTTGGTTGTTCCTGCGATGGGGCGCCACGGTCACCCTGCCCCGGCTGCCCGGCGCCGCCCTGCTGGCCCGGCTCGCCCGCCAGCGGTCGTTCGGGCAGTTGCCCTCCGACCCGGCCGCGCTGTTGTCGCTCGCCGCCCTGCCGGCCTGGGAGCTGACCCGACCGCGCGACTGGGCCGCACTCGACGACACCCACCGGCTGCTCGCCGACACCGTCGTCGCCACCTCGGCCGTGGGAGCGACCCGGTGAGCGCCCGGCCGGAGGCGGTGCGCTGCCTGAGCCTCGACAGGGCCGCGGTCGGCGTCACCGCCGCACTTGCCGACCGGGGGGTGCAAGCCGTCCTGCTCAAGGGGGCCGGGCTGGCCCGCCGGCTGGGCCAGGAGGGGCACCGGGTCTACACCGACATCGACCTGCTGGTCACCCCCGCCTCCTTCGACCTCGCGCAGCGGGCGCTCGCCGACCTCGGCTGTGTCAGCGCCCTCCCGGAGGGTCGCCCCGACCACAGGTCGCACTGGTACGAGCGTCCCTGGCGGCTGCCCGGCCCGCTGTCGCTCACCATCGACCTGCATCGGGGCTTCCACGGGGTGGCCGATCCGGAGGCGCTGTGGACCGGACTGTGGTCCTCGGCGCAGCGGATCAGGCTGGCCGGCGGCCTGGTCACGGTGCCGGACGAGGCGGGCGCCGCCCTGCTGGTGGCCCTGCACGCCGCCGCACCGGGTCGCTCCGACCGGCCGCGTGCCGACCTGCTGCGGGCGGTCGAGGTCTTTCCCGTCGACACCTGGCGAGCGGCGGCCGACCTCGCCGCGCGGACCGGCGCGCTCCCGTCGTTCGCGTTCGGCCTGCGCCTGACGCCGGCCGGCGCGACCCTGGCCGCCACGCTGGCACTGCCCCAGCAGGGCACGCCAGCACTGTGGCTGCGGGCCCACCGCGCCTCGCCCGCCGCCCTGACCATCGCGCAGCTCGCCGAGCTGTCCGGTGTGGTCGACCGGCTGCGGCACCTCGGCCCGCGACTGTTCCCGACACCGGCGTCGATGCGCCACGCCAGCCCACTGGCCCGACGCGGCCCGGTCGGTCTGCTGCTGGCGCACCTGGCCCGGCTGGCCCGCAACGCCGGGCAACTCCCGGCCGCGCTGAGCGAGGTACGCGCGGCCCGGCGCGACGATCGCGGCTGACCGCTGGCGGGTGCGCCGCCCGTGGTGCGGCGGGGTGCACCGGCGGCGCCTGTCGGTCCGGCCGCCCGGCGGCACCCGGCTCCCCGACCAACCGGCGGTATTTGTCGGCCCGACCAATCGGCGGCGTCGGTCAGGGCCGCTGCACCAGCAGCCCGTGCCCGCGCAGGTCCGCCAGGAACGCGGCCACGTCGGCGCGGGCCCGCTCCCGGTCCACCGGGGCGGTCTCCACGAGTGCCGTGACCAGCTCGGCGCTCGTGGCCCCGGTCGCCAGGCGTCGCCACAGCAGCGCGCCGGTGGCGTCCAATCCGAAGTAGACCGAGTTGCGGGTGTCCAGCACGACCACCTCGTCACCGGCGACCCGCCAGGCCACCCGGTCCGGGTCGACCCGGTGCACGATTTCCTGCTCTGTCACGATGTGACCTCCACGTCGATGTCGGAACGCTCCGGCCGGCGGGCGGAGTCGGGCGGGTTGGCGGCCAACCAGAGCTGTTGGACCAGGCTGGCGGTGCCGCCGGGGATCGGCCAGCGTGACCAGAGCGCCCGCAGAGCCTCCGGATCCACCACCTCCTCGTCGGCGCCCGAGCCGTCCCAGGAGCTGACGAACTCCCGGGTCGGCGTCCGGAAGAACACCTCGAGGAAGCGGGCCTTGCGGCGCGGCGCGGTGACCTCGGCCGGCAGGGCTCCCTGGACGATCTCCGCGAGCAGCCGGTCCCGACCCACGTTCCGGTGGCCGCCGTAGCGCAGCGCCAGCGCCGCCAGGAAACCCTCGTCGAGCAGCGGCTGGATCGCGGTCGCCTCGTGCTCGGCGGCCAGCGCGGCCAGGGCCGAGCAGGTCATCCGGAGGTCCCGCCGCCGGGTGTGCCAGGCGATCCGCTGCCGCAGGCGGCGCGGCTCGGCACGCTGCTCCGCGCGCTGCGCGCGGTACGCCTCCCGGGCGACTGTCGGCCGCAGCCACGCGAACATCTCCGCCGGCCCCTGCCGGGTACGCGCGGTGTGCCGCAGCCACCAGAGCCGGCCGCGCAGCGAGGACGCCCGTGGACGACGCCACCCCGCCAGGATCTGGTCGCCGCCGGCACCGGTGAGCAGCGAGCCGCCGGCCGCCAGCTCGACGATGGGCAGGTGCAGGTGCAGGTTGACCGGGTGGACCACCCCGTGGCGGTGCAGCAACCGGCGAGCCACCGGACCGACCAGGTCCAGGTCGTCGTCGGCCCGCAGGATCTGCCACGACCCGCCGACCCCCAGCGCCCCGATCACCCGGTGCTGCCAGTCCGACTCGTCGGCCCGGGGTGCCCCGGTGAACCGCCAGGTGACCGGGACCGGGTCGGGCAACCCCTCCCGGCGGGCCGCCCGGACGGCCACCGCCAGGATCAGCGACGAGTCCAGCCCACCGGAGAAGCTCACCACACACGGTGGGCGGGTCAGGCCGGCCAGGACCGCGGCGTCGAGCGCGCCCAACGGATCCGGCACGCCGGCCGGCACCTGCCGACGCGGCGGTGGCGGGCCGACACCGAGCAGCGTTCCGGTGGCGAGGTCGAACGGTGTGGGACGGAGCATGTCGTACCTCAATCGCGTTTCAGGGCGCCGCGGCCGGCGGCGACCCGCAGCGCCCCCGCGAAGGCCCAGCTCGACAGCGGCACCAGGAGCGCGGTGACACCGAGCAGCGCCACGGCCGACCAGGCCCAGTCGCCGCCGGCCAGCGCGGCGCGCAGGCCGTCCAGGGCGATCCGGCTGGGCAGCACCGCGGTCAGCTCCGGCAGGGGACCGGGGAGTTCGGAGACCGGGAAGTACGTGCCGGACACGAAGGTGAGCCCGACGACGAACAGTCGGGCGGCGGCGTCGCCGTGCCCGACGGCGACGGTGAACGCCGCGAGGGCGATGCCGATGCCCAGCACCGACGCGGTGCCGGCGATCAGCAGCACCGCGACCCCCCACCAGTCGGCCCGGTCGGTGCGCAGACCGAGCACGGAGCCGAGGATGGCCAGGTAGACGCACGAGCGCAGCAGGGCGAACAGGAACGGGTAGCCGGCGGTCCCGATGGCCAGCGCGGTGACCGGCACGGGTTGGGCGGCGAGCACCTCCAGGGTCCCGCCGCGCTGTTCGCGGATCACCCGACCGGTCAGCTGCGTGGTGGCGGCCTGGAGGACGAGCAGGAAGGTGATGCCGACCGCCACGAAGTCGAAGTAGCTGGGCGAGTGGGCGAGGTCGGTGCCCGAGGAGGGGGTGAGCACCCGGGAGATGAACAGGAAGACGACAAGGTTCACCACCCCGAAGGCGAGGTCCAGCAGCAGCGGCAGCCGGAACTGCCGGGGGTCGCCGAGATCACGGCGGACCAGGGCGAGGACCATCGCGACAGCACTGGCGCCGGCGGCCCGGCGATCGACAGGGCGGCTGGTGGTCGCGGCGGGCGTTGTCGGCGTCGTCATCGGGTGGCCGTGAGGGTCAGGGCGGACTGGCACCGGTCACGGTCGTCGGCGAGGTGCGAGGCGATCACGCAGGCCAGCTCGGGACGCCGGTCGAGCGCCTGCCACAACAGCAGCCGCGACCGCTCGTCGAGGGAACGGCCCGGCTCGTCGAGCAGCAGCAGCGCGGGCTCGGCGACGAGAGCCCGCGCGATGCTGACCCGGGCTCGCATTCCGGCCGAGCACCGCTGCACGGGGACGGTGGCGTAGCCGGCCAGGTCCAGTTCGGCCTCGACGCGGGCGACGGCCGCGCGGACAGCTCGCCGGGGCAGCCGGAGCCGGGCGACGAGGGCCACGTTCTCCCGCGCCGACAGTTGCTCGTAGAGGCCCTGCTCCGGGGCGAGGCAAACAGCGGTCAGGCGTCGGGCGGGCAGTGAGCCGACCGGGTGGCCGCCGACGGTGGCCTGTCCGGCGCTGAGGGTCAGCGTGCCGGACAGGCACCGCAGCAGCGTGGTCTTGCCGGATCCGTTGTTGCCGCCCAGGAACACCCGGGCACCGACCGGGACGTCGAGGTCCAGGTCGGTGAAGATCACTCGACGACCGAACCGGCGCTGTGCCCGGCGGATCGTGAGCAACGGCGGTCCTCCCACGATGGCGGGCGGTGACGGGTCAGAGTGAACCGTCGCCGCCGCCACCCAGGCCGTCGTCCGGGCCGACGGTGCCGCCCTTGGTCAACTCGGCGAGCGTGCCCAGGCGCTGGATCGTCGGCGGGCGGTAGTCCGAAGGGGCTGTCTGGGCTGTGTCCAGCTCGTGGTGCGCTGTCATCGGTTCTCCTACTCGTATCGGTGTCGAACCAGCATAAACGGTCATCTCGCGCTTTAGGTCGATAACACGTCTTGGTGGTTCATCCATCGCAATAGAGTGAGAACCATTCAATAGTGGATCAGCTCACCAGGAGCAGCGCGCCCACCGCCGCGACCGTGGCGGTCACCGCGAGCAGCGTGCTGGTCAGCACGAACCGCCGCATCGGCACCGCCACCCCGGCCGCCCGGCACCGCTCGAACCACAGCAGCGTGGCCAGCGACGCCCAGGGGACGGCCAGCGGGCCGACGTTGGTGCCGATCAGCAGCGCCAGCAGGCGGGTGTGATCGCCCGGCGGCAACACCGACTCGCCGGCCAGGTAGGCGGGCAGGTTGTTGACCAGGTTGGCCAGCACCGCGCCCGTACCGCCCGCGCGCAGCTCGCCGAGCGTGCCGCCGTGGGTGCCGAGCAGGCCGCCGACCAAGTCGTCCAAGCCGTGCTGACCGATGGTCTGCACCACCAGGAACAGGCCGACGACGAAGAGCAGCAGCCGCACCGGCACCAGATTCAGGCGCAGCGTGGCGGGGGAGCGGACGACGAACCCGACGAGCACCAGCGCGAGCGCGACGGCGGAGGCGAGACCGATCTCCACCCCGGCGAGGATGCCGGCGACGAAGAGCAGACAGCCGGCGAGCGCGACGCGGTGCAGCACCGGATCCGGCGGCACGTGCCGGGCCGGCGGTACGAACCGCCCGCCGGCCGGCTGGTCCCGCCGCCACCACGCGTACCAGAGCAGCGCCATGGTGACCGCCACGGCGGCGAGTTGCGGCAGCGCCATCCGCTCGGCGTAGGCCAGCGGGGTCAACCCGACCCGGTCGGCGGCCAGCAGGTTCGTCAGGTTCGACACCGGCAGCAGCAGGCTCGCGGTGTTCGCCAGCCAGACCGTGGTGACCGCGAGCGGAGCGGCCGGGACGCGCAGGTTGCGGGCCAACGCGAGCAGCACGGGGGTGAGCAGCACGGCTGTGGTGTCGAGGTTGAGCACGAGGGTGGTCAGCGTGGCGAGGCCGCCGCAGAGCAGGAACAGCGCCGCCCACCTGCCCCGGGAGGCGATGGCCAGGCGGCTGGCCAGCACGTCGAAGACGCCGGCCACGGCGGTCAGTTCGGCGAGCACGATCACCGTGCCGAGGAAGAGCAGCAGCGGCAGGATCCGGTGCAGGGTGGCGGTGGTCTCCGCCCGGGGCAGCAGCCCGCTCAGCGCGCAGCCCGCGCCTACCACCGCCAGGCCGACAGCCACGACGTCGAGCGGATGGGGGCGCCAGCGCACGGTGGGCTCGGGCGGGGCTGCGGGTTTCACGTCTGCCCACGTTGGCACAGCCGGCGGCCGACCGGCGGGCAACCCCCGCCCGGGTGACGGGTCACACCCGGCCGGGCCCGGCCCCCAGGGTCGGGGACCGGGCCCGGCGTCGTGCGGGGTGCCTACCAGCCGAGGTAGCTGGGCTGGGTCTGCACGTTGAGCTCGTTGTAGCGGGTCAGCTTGGCCGACCAGGTACGCCAGTCGTTCAGCTCCAGGACGTCCAGGCCCTTCACGATGTCGTTGGAGTAGATGTGGCCGTTGTAGTAGTACGCGGACCAGGTGCCACCGCCGACGAACGTGTCCGCCGAGAGCGGGCCGCGCTCCCAGAAGGCGATCTCCTTCGGGTGGGCCGAGTCGGTGAAGTCCCAGACCGAGATGCCGCCCTGATACCACGACTGGACCATGATGTCGCGACCGAGCACCGGCACCAGCGAGCCGTTGTGCGCCACGCAGTTCTCGGTGTCCGCGTTGACCCGGGGGATCTTGTAGTAGCTGCGGAACGTCATCGTCCGGGCGTCACCGCGGCCGGCGATGTCGTAGATGGCGTCCGCACCCCGGTTGGGGCCGATGGCCTCGTTGCAGGTCGCCGCCCCGCCACCACCCAGCTCGTCGGTGAAGACCACCTTGGTGCCGGAGTTGTTGAAGGTGGCGGAGTGCCAGAACGCGAAGTTGACGGTGTCCCGGATCCGGTTGATGACCCGGGGCGCCTCCCGGTTCTTGATGTCGAGCAGGATGCCGTCACCCATGCAGGCGCCGGCGGCCAGGTCCTTCGACGGGTAGGCGGTGATGTCGTGGCAACCGGTCGTCGCCGAGCCGGTCTCACTGCCGGGGAAGCCGCCGTCCGGGAAGAGGTTCGGCGTCGCGACCACCGCCGCGTCGGTCGGCTTCTTCAACGGAACCTTGACGATGGAGATCGAGTCGTGTGGCGGCTGGCAGTCCGGGAACTCGACTCGCGGGCTGTACGACGAGACGTACAGGTAGACGGCCTTGCGGTCCTTGCCCGGCACCAGGGTGTGGGTGTGCGAGCCGCAGGCCGTCTCGACGGACTTGATGTAGCGCGGGTTGGCCTTGTCCTTGATGTCGAAGACCTTGATGCCCTCCCACGAGCCCTTCTCGAGCGGCGCCCCCGGGGTGCTGGTGCAGGAGTCGTCGCTGCGGGGCGAGTCGGTGGAGAGGAAGAGCAGGTCGCCGTGGACGGAGATGTCGTTCTGCGACCCCGGGCAGAGCACCCGGGCCTTGACCGTCGGAGCGCTGGGCCGCGAGATGTCGTAGATGACGAAGCCGTTGTAGTTGCCGGCGAACGCGTACCTGCCCTGGAAGGCGAGGTCGCTGTTCGTCGCGTCCAGGGGGGCGACCTTCGGCAGGTTGGCGATCTGCCGCAGGTTGGGGCTGCTGACGATCTCGTCGACGCCGGGGATCGCGGTGGCGGTGGGCGTCGACGGCGGTGCCACCTGGGCGTTGCCGGCCGGGGCGACGAGCGCGCTGGCGACGAGGAGCCCGGTTGTGGCGAGCGCCACGATGCGTAGGTGTCGTGGCCGTGGCATGTGGAGTCTGATCATCGGCGAGGCCCTTCGCAAGGGGGAGATGATTGTCGACACCTTACCGTTCGACGATGAACGTCGATGTGATGCCGGTCACATCGAAGTGCCTCCGTCAATGGATAGCATCGCGATGACCTCGACTCCAGGGAGTGGCCCATGACTGATCGGCGCGCACGAACCCTGGCGATCGTCACACTGGCGCTCCTGCTCGCGCTCGTGACAGTCGTCGTGAGCCGCGCCGGGGACGACGCCGCGACAGGCACCGCCCAGTCGGCCTCCGCACCCGCCACCCCCGCCTCGCCGACGGCCGCCCCGGTCCCCACCGACCTGACCGTCATCGCCCCCGGCCGCCCGGGAGAGGCCGCCGCCACCCGCCCGGCCCACGAGGTCCGCGACGCGGGCCCCGCGCCACACAACTCGCTGGACGTCGTGTTCGTCCGGATGATGATCCCGCACCACGCGCAGGCCCTCGCGATGGCGGAACTCGCCACCGACCGCGCCGCCGACCCCGACATCCGCGCCCTCGCCGAGCGCATCCGGGCCAGCCAGGGACCGGAGATGGGCATGATGCGGGGCTGGCTGCAGACCCGCGGCCTACCGGCGGAGGTCGAGGGCCACGACCACGGCGCCATGCGCGGCATGCAGTCACCCGAGGCGATGCGGCAGCTCGCCGCCAGCCGTGGCCCCGACTTCGACAGGCTCTTCGTGCGGATGATGACCGCGCACCACCAGGGCGCCATCGAGATGGCCACCAACCTGCTCACGGTCGGTTCCGACCTCACGCTCAACGAGTTCGCCACCTCGGTCGCCACCGAACAGACCGTCGAGATCGACCGGATGCGCGAGGTCCTCGGCCGCTGACCCGCGAGGGCCCGTCGACCGGCACGTACGCTGGGTGACCGTGGAACGCAGGATGTTCGGCCGCCCGCTGCGCGGCGTCGCCTTCGACGTGGCCGTGTCCGTCGTGGTGGCCCTCATCGGCGTGGCCGGCGCGGCGAACCTGGCGGGCGGGTGGGCGGCCGCCCTCGTCTGTCTGGGGATGGCCGCAGCGCTGCTGTTCCGCCGCGCGCACCCGGGCGCGGTGACCGTGGTGATCACCGCGCTCGGCCTGATGCAGGTGATCGCCAGGTGGGGGCCGCTGCCGTTCGACGTCGCCGTCCTGATCGCGCTCTACAGCGTGGTGAAGTACGGCGAGCGGCTGCGCGCCGCGGTGCTCGCCGGCGCGGCCGCCGCGGTGGGGGTGGTGCTCGCCGCCGTGCAGACCCCGGGCGTCATCACCTGGTGGGTGACCGCGCTGTGGTACGCGCTTGTCACCGGCGCGGTGTGGCTTGTCGCGCTGAACGTGCGGACCCGCCGGCTCTACGTGCTCAGCCTGGAGGAACGGGCCACCACCCTGGAACGTGAACGGGAGGCCGAGTCCCGGGCGGCGGTCGCCGAGGAGCGCACCCGGATCGCCCGTGAGCTGCACGACGTCGTCGCCCACAGCCTGGCGGTGATGATCGTCCAGGCCGACGGCGCCCGGTTCATGCTCGACCGGGACCCCGCGCAGGCCCGCACCGCCGTGAAGGTGGTCGCCGATACCGGCCGGTCGGCGCTGGAGGAGATGCGCCGGTTGGTAGGCGTCCTGCGCGACGCCGGCCCGTCCGGCGGCGACGGGCTCGTGGCGGCCGCCGACCCGGAGCACCGGCGTCTGGCGCTGGCCGAGCTGCCCGACCTGCTGGCCCGCTTCGGTGACGCCGGGCTGCGCATTCGCAGCACCGTCATCGGTGAGCAGCCGGCCCTGCCCCCGGGGTTGGAGCTGACCGTCTACCGGGTGGTGCAGGAGGCGCTGACGAACGCGCTCAAGCACGGCGGCGTCGGCGCCGGCGTCGAGGTCGACCTGACCCACACCGCCGAGGCCGTCGTGGTCCGGGTGCGCGACGACGGTCGGGGTCGCCCGCTGGTCAGCCCGGCGCCGTCCGGCGGTCACGGTCTGCTCGGCATGCGGGAGCGGGTGACGGTGTACGACGGCAGCCTCGCCGCCGGCCCGCGGCCGGCCGGGGGCTGGCAGGTCGAGGTTCGGCTACCGCTAACGTCGGGGCCGGCAACGGAGGTGATCGCGGCATGACGGTCCGGGTGGTGATCGTGGACGACCAGGCGCTGGTCCGCGCCGGGTTCCGGATGGTGCTGGACTCCCAGCCCGATCTGGAGGTGGTCGGGGAGGCGATCGACGGCGCGGACGCCCTGCGGGTGCTGGCCCGTACCGAGGCCGACGTGGTGGTGATGGACATCCGGATGCCGACCATGGACGGGGTGGAGGCGACCCGCAGGCTCTGTGCCGAACGGCCCGAGGGCCCGCCCCGGGTGCTGGTGCTGACCACCTTCGACACCGAGGCGGACGCGTTCGCGGCCCTCCAGGCCGGGGCGAGCGGGTTCCTGCTCAAGAACGTCCCGCCGGAGGAGTTGCTGGCCGCGATCCGGGTGGTGGCCCAGGGTGACTCGGTGGTGGCCCCGTCGATCACCCGGCGGCTGCTGGACCGGTTCGCCGGGCAGCTCGGCGCCGCCCCGAGCGCGGACCCGCGCCTCACGCAGCTCACCGACCGGGAACGGGAGGTGCTGCTGCTTGTCGCGCAGGGCCTGTCCAATGCGGAGATCGCCGCCCGGGTGCACGTGGCCGAGGCGACGGTGAAGACCCACGTCGGTCGGATCCTGGCGAAGCTCCAGTTGCGCGACCGGGTCCAGGCGGTGGTCCTGGCGTACGAGAGCGGGCTTGTGACACCCGGCGGATGACACCGCGTACGACCTGGGTCGTAGCCGGCGACGGGCGCACCGCGACCCGGGGCGCACACCTGTCGAGCGCGCAGGTGGAGATCAAACGACCGGCTCCGGCCATAGCGTCGGAGGGGTCCGATCCGCCACCTGCACCGGGAGCCCCGCATGATCCGCCTGACCCTGCGCTCGTTGCGTGCCGAGGCGCTGCGCATGCTGCTCTCCGCGCTGGCCGTCGTGCTCGGTGTCGCGTTCGTCGCCGGCACGATGATCTTCGTCGACGGGATGCGCGCCGGCGCGTACGAGCGGGCCGGCACCTTCGACCGGCGCACCGACCTGGGTGTCTACTCGGCTGGCCGGGAGGTGCTGGCCCCGGCCCTCGTCGACCGGGTGGCCGCGGTCGACGGGGTGGCCGCCGCGGCCGGTGAGCTGACCAACACCGCCGGGGTCCTCGGCTCCGACGGCCGTCCGGTGCTCGGCTTCACCATGCTGGTGGCCATCCCCACCGAACAGGCGCTGCGCTCGTACGACGTGGTCGCCGGCCGACTGCCCGACCGGCCCGGGGAGGTGGTGCTCGACGCGCCGACGGTGGCCGAGGAGGGCTTCGCCCTCGGCGCCGAGGTCCGGGTCGGTGGCCGTGGCGGCGCGGCCCGCCCGTACACCCTGGTGGGCACCGTCGACGTGGCCGGCACCGTCCGCGATGTGGGGGGCCCGTTCGTCGGCCTGGTCGGGCCGGACGCGTTGGCCCTCACCGGCGAGCGGGGCTACGGCCGCGTCATGGTGGCGGTCCAGCCGGGCGCCTCCGTCGCGGCGGTGACCGAGCGGGTCCGAGCCGTCGCCGGCGGAGAAGCCACCGTGAAGAGTCGTCAGCGGATCCTCGACGAGGCCGTCGAGGAGGCGGTCCGCAACGCGGACCAGTTCCGGATGCTGCTGTTGATCTTCGTGGGGGTCGCCGTGGTGGTGGCCGGCTTCGTGATCGCCAACACCTTCGCGATCGTGCTGGCACAGCGCACCCGGCGCACCGCGCTGCTGCGCCTGATCGGCGCCACCCGGGGGCAGGTCTTCCGGGCCGCGCTGCTGGAGTCGGCGGTGCTCGGGCTTGTCGCCTCCGCGCTGGGTGTGCTGCTCGGGGTGGCCCTCGCCGGCGGGATGAGGCTGCTGATGTCCCGACTGGACGTGCCGGTCACCGGTGGCCTGACCGTGACCGGTGCGACGGTGCTGACCGGCCTGCTGCTGGGTACCGCGCTCACCGTGTGCGCCGCCCTGCTCCCGGCCTGGCGGGGCACGCGGATCGCTCCGGTGGCCGCGCTCACCGACGCGGCGGTGCAGCCGAGCCGGGGGGCTGGTTGGGTTCGGTTGACCTTCGGCGCGGTGGTGCTGGCCGTCGGTGTGGCCGCCCTGGCCGGCGCCGCCAGCGCCGGTCAACTGCTGCTGGTGGCCGTCGGCGGGGTGCTGGCCTTCTTCGGGATCGTGCTGTTCGGGCCGGTGCTCGTCCCGGCGCTGGCCCGGGTGTTCGGCTGGCCGGCACGTCGTGTGCTCGGGGCGATTGGTGAGTTGGCGGTGGCCAACACGGTCCGCAATCCGCGGCGGGTGGCCGCGACCGCCACCGCCCTGGTGATCGGGATCGGACTGGTGTCGGCCTTCCTGGTCGGCGGACGCAGCACCAAGGACGGCATTGAACGCAGCGTGGATGCCCAGATCGGGACGGACTTCATTGTCGTTGGAATCGGTCAGGACCTGCCTGCCGCGCTCGCCGGTGAGCTTGCCGCCCGCCCCGAGTTGGGGGTGGTGCACGAGCAGCGCCACACGGTCGTCGCCGACGTCGAGATCCGGGCGGCCCACCCGGCGTTGGTCGGCCGCACGCTGAGCGGGGTGCTGACCGGTGACGCCGATCGGCTCGGGCCGGGGCAGGTGCTTGTGCACCGGGAGTTGGCGCAGGCACGAGGCTGGCAGGTCGGCTCCTCGGTGACAGTCGGGGGCCGGTCGTTCCGGGTGGCCGCCGTCGTCACCGACGACTCGGCCGGCAACGGTGCGCCGGCGGGCTACGTCATCGACATGGCCGACACGGACTTCGCCGCGCTCTTCGGAAATCAGCGGGGCTTCCTGGCCGAGATCGACCCCGCCGCCGGGGTGAGCGCCGAGCGGGCCGGGGACGCGATCGAGGAGGTGCTGGACAGCTACCCGACGGTGAACCTGATGGACCAGGGCGCGTACAAGAAGATGCTCACCGGCACCGTGGACATGGTGCTCGCCCTCGTCACCGCGCTGCTCGGCCTGGCCGTGGTGATCGCCCTGGTCGGCGTGGCGAACACGCTGAGCCTGTCGGTGGTCGAGCGGACCAGGGAGAACGCCGTGCTGCGGGCGGTCGGGCTCACCCGAGGCCGGATGCGGGCGGTGCTCGCCGTCGAGGCGGTGCTGATGGCGGTGGTCGGCGCGGTGCTCGGCGTCGGGCTGGGCACCGGCGTCAGCGCTTCCGCGATGGCCCTGCTGACCCGCCTCGGCGGGGACTTCCACCTGGTGCTGCCGTTCGGCCAGCTCGGGTTGATCCTCGGCGTCGCGGTGCTGGCCGCCCTCCTGGCCTCGGTGCTGCCGGCCCGCCGGGCGCTGTCCCGGCCGGTCGTCGAGGCGCTCGCCGACCAGTGACCGGCCCTACCGCCGGCGGTGGGGACCGGCCGGTGCGGGAACGGACATCCGCCGGCCGGTCCCGCCGTCTTTCCCGGCGGCGGGACCGGCCAGCGGTGCCGGGTCTACAGGCGCTCCACCAGCGGGCCGACGCACCGGTTGCGGGTGTCGAAGACGTAGCGCGCGTGCTGGACCACCAGGTCGTAGTCGAAGCTGTCGTGGTCGGTGACCACCACCACCGCGTCGGCGGCGCTGACCTCCTGCTCGGTGAGATCGACCACGGTGACCCCGTCCGGGATGTGGTGCGCCTCGGCGTACGGCTCGACCGCGTGCACCTCGGCGCCCAGCCCGCGCAGCCGCAGGGCCACGTCGACCGCGGGGGAGTCGCGCATGTCGCCGGTGTTCTTCTTGTACGCCAGACCGAGCAGCAGCAGTCGGGCGCCGCTGACGGCCCGGCCGTCGCGGTTCAGTCCCGCCATGATCCGCTGCGTGACGTGCTCGGGCATCTCGTGGTTGATGTCGTTGGCCAGCTCGATGAACCGGAACTGCCGGCCGAGGCGGCGCTTGACCTGCCAGGACAGGTAACACGGGTCGATCGGCAGGCAGTGCCCGCCGACCCCGGGGCCGGGGCGGAAGGGCAGGAAGCCGAACGGTTTGGTCTCGGCGGCGTCGATCGCCTGCCAGACGTCGATGTCGAGGTGGTGCGAGAGCATGGTCAGCTCGTTGATCAGTGCGATGTTGACCTGGCGGAAGGTGTTCTCGATCAGCTTGGTCAGCTCGGCCACCTGGGTCGAGCCCACCGGCACGGTGCGTTCCACGAGCCGCTTGTAGAAATCGTCCACCCTGGCCAGCGACACCGCGTCCACGCCGGAGACCACCTTCGGCGTGTTCTCCAACCGCCACGTCGGGTTGCCCGGGTCGATCCGTTCCGGGCTGTAACCGAGATGGAAGTCACCGGGGCTGCGCAGCCCGCTGGCCGACTCCAACAGGGGGCGCAGCAACTCCTCGGTCGTGCCCGGGTACGTGGTCGACTCCAGGATCACCGTGCACCCCGGGCGGACGTACGGGCCGATGCCGACACCCGCCTGCTCGACGAAGCTCAGATCGGGGGTGCCGTCGCGCAGTGGGGTCGGCACGGTGATGACACAGATGTCGAAGCCCTCGGCATCGGTGTATTCCGTGCTGGGGTGGTACCGGCCGCTGCCCAGCGCGCGGCCCAGCCGGTCCGTCGGGATGTCCTCGACGAACGACTCGCCCGAGGCGAGACGCTTCACCCGGTCGGCGTCGACGTCGAGGCCGACGACGTCGAAGCCCGCCTCCACCGCGCGCATGGCCAGCGGCAGCCCGACGTACCCCTGACCGATCACGACCAGCTTTTCAGCGTTCACCCGGGCTCCCGCGGCAGATGGTGGATATGACCTGCTGAGGAGCCTAGAGGGGCGTTCGGCGACCCAAGTCCGTTTTGGGGATATCGGGGCTGGTGGGACTATCCGCGCTGGGCGAAACCGGCGCGCTCAGTTGCCCGCCGGAACCTCCGGATCGGTCGGCGAGCTCGCCGTCGCGGTCGACGTGGGCACCGACGACGGGGTCGCCGGGGTGCTGGGCGGGGTGCTGGCCGGCGCGGTCGTCGTCGGCGTGACCGATGGCGTCGGCGGCTTGATCGTCTGGCTGGGTCGCGTGCTCGGCGTGGCGGAGATCGACGCCGACGGGGAGTTGCCGGGGGCCACCGGCCGGTCGGGACGCGTCGGGCCGCCGGTGGCGACCTGCTCGTTGCCCGCGGGCAGATCCAACGGGCCGCTCGGCTCCACCGCCGGCGGGGTGGTCGGCAACTTGACCGCCGGATCTTCGCCGGCACCGTGCATCGTGCCCAGTGCCGCGCCGAGCCCGACGAGAGCGACCAGGACGGCCACCGCCGCGCCGACCAGCGGACCCCGCCGTCGCGCACGCCCGGCCTGGGTCCCATCCGCCACCGCCGCGCCGACCGGACCGTCGCCGCGGGTGCCCGGCCCGGCGCCGCGCAGCGGAACGGCCGCCGCCATCGCGGTGGGCGGTTCGCCGCCCGTGACCGCGGTCCGGGCGGCCTCGGCCATCGCCGCGCCGCTGCTGAAGCGATCCTGCGGATCCTTGGCCAGGGCCCGGGACACCAGGGCGCGGACCGCCTCCGGGATCTCGTGCGGCAACTCCGGCGGCTCGTCGTCGAGGTGCCGGACGGCGACCTGCAGCGGGTTGTCGCCGGTGAACGGCGGATTGCCGGTGAGGCAGCAGTAGGTGACCGCGCCCAGCGCGTAGATGTCGGTCGCGCCGCTGACCGGTCGTCCCGCGGCCTGCTCGGGGGCCATGTAGAGGGCGGTGCCGGGCACCGCGTTGGTGCTGGTGATGCTGGTGATGTCGAGCGAACGCGCCACGCCGAAGTCCACCAGGACGACCGAGCCGTCCTCGAGCACGAGCAGATTGCTCGGCTTGACGTCGCGGTGCACGATGCCGCCCCGGTGCGCCGCGTTCAGCGCGGCGGCGGCCTGCGCCACGATCGACATCGTCTCGGCCACGTCGAGGCGCCCGGCCGTCTCGATCCGCTTGGACAACGGCTCGCCGGCGACGAACTCCATGACCAGGTAGTCCGCCCGACCCGCGCCGTCGGGCAGGTCGTCCGCGCCGCAGTCGAAGACCTGCACGATGCCGGGGTGCCGCAGCGCCGCCATGATCCGGGCCTCGGCCCGGAACCGGGCGATGAAGTCGGGGTCGGAGACCAGGGTCGGCAGCAGCACCTTGACCGCGACCTGCCGGCCGAGGATGAGGTCCGCGGCCAGCCAGACGTCGCCCATGCCGCCCGTGGCGACACGTTCGTCCAGGCGGTACCGACCGCTGAGCACGACCCCCGATGACAACACCGCAATACCGTACCCAGAGTGGCGCGCGGGAGCGCGACACGGGCTGTCCGCCGAACGAGTGACAACGGCGGCGTATTCGGCTGACCTGTGTGGACGCCGCGTCGTTGTGACGGTGCGACAACGTGCCGTGACGAAAAGTGACAGATTTCGGCACGGCGTGGTGCGACGGTGGCCGAAAGGCGTACCGCGGTCTGGTTTGGGCGCTCTGCTCACGGGCAGTGCAGACGACACGCCGGCTCGCAGAGTTGATAATTGTCACTCTTCCGTGACAACGTGCCGGCTTGTCGCGTCAGTGGCCCCGTCCTAGCGTTAGCCCGGCTCGGGCCGCCCCGGTCGTCTCGACCGTCTGGCGCGCCGAGTCGACGACCCTGGCGTCGGCCCACCAGACACCCCGGCCCGGCGACCCGGTCCGGGTGGGCTCAGATTGGCGGAGGGGCGGTGCGGGGGCGGGTGTTCAGCGGGCGGACGGTGCGTGCCGCGTGGTCTGCCGCACGGTCGCGGAGCAGGGCGGCGCGCGCCGGGCACACCACGGGCCGCGGATGACCGGCGAGCTGTCCGACGCGGTCAGCGCGGCGCAGGCGGGGGACGAGGACGCGTTCCGCCTGCTCTACCGCAGCCTCCAGCCGGGCCTGCTGCGCTACCTGACCGCCCTGGTCGGCCCGGACGCGGAGGACGTCGCCTCGGAGACCTGGCTGCAGGTCTCCCGCGACCTGCCCACCTTCACCGGTGGCGAGTTCCGCGCCTGGACCGTCACGATCGCCCGCAACCGGGCGATGGACCACCTGCGCCGACTGCGCCGCCGGCCGTCCCTGCCGGTCCCGGTGCACGCGCTCGTCGACCTGGCCAGCGCGGCGGACACCGCCGAGGGTGCCAGCGAGACGATCGGCACCGAGACCGCCCTGGCCCTGATCGCCACCCTGCCTCCCCGCGAAGCCGAAGCAGTCCTGCTGAGGGCCGTGATCGGGCTGGACGCCGGATCCGCGGGCCGGGTGCTGGGCCGCCGGGCCGGTGCCGTCCGGACCGCCGCCCACCGCGGTCTGCGCCGGCTCGCGGCCCTGCTGGAAGGGCAGCGCGCGGCCGAGCCGTCCGCCGAGGTCGACGGGGTGCCGCCGCCCCGCGCGGGCGGCAACCCATCCCTGCGGGCACCGCACGCCGAGCCGGCGGACGGCTGACGTGAGGGGATTCTGGATGAACCCGTTCCGGCGCGTCGACCACGCCGAGACCGAACGGCTGCTCGACGCGGCCCGCGCCGACGTGCGCGCCCCGTCGGACCAGGCCACCCGGGCCGCGTCGCCCGCAGGGGAGGCGGCGTCGTCGCAGGCCCGCGTACCCCCGGCGGACCCGGTGGCCGGTGTGCTCGCCGCGGCCGCCGGTCCGGCCCGGCCCGGCGAGTTGGCCGGTGAGGAGGCCGCGCTGGCCGCCTTCCGGGCCGCGCGGGCCACGCCGGCGCCGTCCGCGCCCCACCGACCCCGCCGTCGTCGCCTGACCACCGGCGCGGTGGCCTGGATCGGCGCGGTGGCGGCCACTGCCACGGCCGGCGCCGCCTTCGCCGCGGTCACCCGGGACCGGACGCCGGAACCGGTCGCGCCGGTGCCGTCGCGGACGTCGTCGAGCCCCGAGACGAGCGCCTCCACGTCCGGCGAGCCCAGCCGATCGGCGCCGCCCGGCCCGTCGTCGCCGGGCCAACCGTCCCCCGGCGCGCCGTCACCGGGCCATCCGGCGCCCGGCCCGCCGTCCCCGGGCGCGCCGTCGACCCCCGGCGCGCCCGGCGGCCAGGTGCACGGGCTGTGCCGTGCCTGGCAGGCCAAGAAGCCCGAACAGCGGGAGCAGGCGCTCCGGACGCCGGCCTTCGCGAGGTTGGTCGCCGAGGCCGGCGGTGTGGCCGAGGTCGAGGCGTACTGCCAGCGGCTGGCGCCCGAGCCCAAGCCGTCCGAGCCGGCGAAGCCCCAGGCACCACCTCCCCCGACGGGCCGTCGCGCCTCCGGTGAGCAGCCGACGGGCCGCCGCGTCCTCCGGTGAGCAGCCGCCGGCAGCACCGTCCGGTCATCGGCCGGCGGCCGCCGCGTTTCCGTTGCGCCCTGCGCGGGAAATTCGTCTGTTAGACAGGGATGGGTGGCGCCGTGCGGCCCCGACGATGTCGGTGGGCGGGTTTACGGTGACACCGCGTCCGAAGTCGGCACACGGAGAGGGGTCACGACAGTTGGTGACGTCACCCGAGTTGGACCGCAGCGCCATCCTGCGTGAGTCCGGGGCCGCGGGCCGGCACCTGGCCCGCATCTGCTTCAAGACCGGCCCACCGACACTCACAGGCGTCGAACTGGAATGGACCGTGCACGACGCCGCCGATCCCGCCCGCCCCGTCGACCCGACGCGGCTACGGGCGGCGCTGGGGCGGCACACCCCCGCCACGTTGGATGTCACGAGCCCGGCCGAGCCGCTGCGACACGGCGGCCTGGTGACCCTCGAGCCGGGTGGCCAGTTGGAGATCTCCACCCCGCCCCGCCCCTCGGTCACCGCACTGATCCAGGCCACCGAGGCCGACATCGCCCAGGTCACCGACCTGCTGGCCACCGCCGGGCTGATCCTCGGCCGCAGCGGCATCGACCCCCACCGACGGCCCCGCCCGGTGGTGGAAACTCCCCGCTACCGCGCGATGCGCGGCGCCTTCGACAGGCACGGCACGGCCGGCCGCACCATGATGTACAGCACCGCCGGCCTGCAGGTCTGCCTCGACGCCGGTGAGCCGGACCAGGTCGCGGCACGCTGGGCGGCCGCCCACGCGGTCGGGCCGCCGCTGCTCGCGGTGTTCGCGTCGGCCAACCGGCACGCCGGGCGGCGCACCGGCTGGGCCTCCGCGCGGATGGCCGCCTGGCTGGCCATCGACCCGGCCCGCACCCGCCCGGTCTGGACGCCCGGCCGCGTCGACGAGGATCCGACCGCCGACTGGATCCGGTACGTGCTGGCCGCGCCCCTGCTGTGTCTGCGCCGGCACGGCACGGACTGGACCGCGCCGCCGGGCGTGACCTTCGCCGACTGGCTCGACGGCGCGTTGCCCCGACCGCCCACCACCGACGACCTCGACTACCACATCAGTACCCTGTTTCCGCCCGTCCGCCCGCGTGGCTACCTGGAGCTGCGCTACCTGGACGCCCAGCCCGACCGCGACTGGCGGCTCCCGCTGGCGGTGCTGGCCGCCCTGTTCAGCGATCCGGGCACGGTGCGCGCCGCGCACGCGGCCGCCGCGCCGGTGGCGCACCGCTGGTCGGCCGCCGCCCGGCACGGCCTGGCCGACGCCGCGCTGGCCGCCGCCGCGGCGACGCTGCTCGACCTGGCCCTGCGCACGCTGCCCCGGCTGGAGCTGCCGGCGGGCATCCACGACGAGATCCGGCACGGAGTACGACGGCGGTTGGCCGCCGCGACGAGAGGACGGGACAGGTGAGCACGAGCACGACGGGACACACCGACGGGGAGCGGCTACGCGACCGGATCGCGGGGGAGTTGGCGCGGGCCCGCGCCCGCACGACGCTGCTGACCGAGGTCGACGACGCGGACCTGCTGCACCAACACTCACCGCTGATGTCGCCGCTGGTCTGGGATCTCGCCCACGTGGGCAACCAGGAGGAGCTCTGGCTGGTCCGTGACGTCGGAGGCCGCGAGCCGGTCCGGTGCGACATCGACGAGCTGTACGACGCGTTCAAGCAGCCGCGACGGGACCGCCCCGCGCTGCCGCTGCTGCCGCCCGCCGAGGCGCGCGCCTACCTGGGCACCGTCCGGGACAAGGTGCACGACCTGCTCGACCGGGTGGCGTTCACCGAGCGGCCGCTGGTCGCCGACGGGTTCGCGTTCGGGATGATCGTGCAGCACGAGCAGCAGCACGACGAGACCATGCTCGCCACCCACCAGCTCCGGTCGTGGCCGGCGGTGCTGCACGCCCCGCCGCCGCCCGAGCCCTCCGCCCGGGTCGGTCCGGAGGTGCTGGTGCCCGCCGGCGAGTTCACCATGGGCACCGACACCGACCCGTGGGCGCTTGACAACGAGCGCCCGGCGCACCGCGTCGACCTGCCCGCGTACGTCATCGACGCCGCTCCGGTCACCAACGGGCAGTACGCGGCCTTCATCGCCGACGGTGGCTACACCGATCCGCGGTGGTGGAGCGCGGCGGGCTGGTCCCACCGGCTCCAGGAGCAGCTCAGCGCGCCGATGCACTGGCGCCGTGACGGCGCCGAGTGGTCCTACCGGCGCTTCGGCAGGTGGAGCCGGGTCCGCGCCGACGAGCCGGTGGTGCACGTGTGCTTCTACGAGGCGCAGGCGTACGCGGCGTGGGCCGGCAAGCGCCTGCCGACCGAAGCGGAGTGGGAGAAGGCGGCCCGGTGGGACCCGGCGACCGGGCGGTCCCGCCGTTATCCCTGGGGGGATGACGACCCGACCGAGGTCCACGCCAACCTCGACCAACGTCACCTGTGGCCCGCGCCGGTGGGCGCGTACCCGGGTGGCGCCTCGCCGTTGGGTGTGCACCAGCTCATCGGCGACGTCTGGGAGTGGACCTCGAGCACGTTCGACGGGCATCCCGGCTTCACCGCGTTTCCCTACCGCGAATACTCGGAGGTCTTCTTCGGCGGCGACTACCGGGTGCTGCGCGGCGGCTCGTTCGGCACCGACCGTTCGGCCTGCCGGGGCACCTTCCGCAACTGGGACTATCCGATCCGCCGGCAGATCTTCAGTGGGTTCCGCTGCGCCCGCGACGTCCGACCGGACGAGTCGTACCGGTGATCTGCCGCGCGACCGGCGGCCCGGCGGGGGCGGGGCGCTGATGTGTCGCCACCTGGCCTACCTGGGGCCGCCGGTCACCCTTGCCGAGGTGCTGTTCGATCCGCCGCACTCGCTGGCGCGGCAGTCCTGGGCGCCGCGCGACATGCGGGGCGGCGGCACGATCAACGCCGACGGGTTCGGGGTCGGCTGGTATCCGGGCGACGGTGCGCCGGTGCGCTACCGGCGGGCGCAGCCGATCTGGAGCGATCCGACGATTGCCCAGCTCGCCGCGGTGACCCGCACCGGCGCGGTGCTCGCGGCGGTGCGCTCGGCCACGGTCGGGATGGCGGTGCTCGACGGCGCCGCCGCGCCGTTCGCCGAGGGGCGGTGGCTGTTCAGTCACAACGGTGTGGTCCGCGGCTGGCCGGACGCGGTGGTGCCGCTCGCCGCCGGGCTGCCGGTGCGTGACCTGCTCACGCTGGACGCCGCCACCGACTCGGCGTTGCTCTGGGCGCTGGTGCGGCATCGGCTGCGTGCCGGTGAGGATCCGGCCGAGGCGGTCGGGCAGACGGTGGCGGACGTGGCCGCGGCGGCCCCCGGTTCGCGGCTCAACCTGCTGCTCACCGACGGCCGCCGGGCGGTCGCCAGCGTGGCCGGGCACGCGTTGTCGGTCCGCGAGACGCCGGGTTCGGTGCTGCTCGCCTCCGAGCCGCACGACGACGACCCCGGGTGGTGGGCGGTGCCGGAGGGGCACCTGGTCCTGGCCACCGTGGGTGACGTGCGGGTACGTCAGTTGCCGATCCGGTGAGCCGCACCGGTTCCGGCGCCACCTGTTGTTCGAGCAGAGAGGCTTATCGATGACCGCGGATCCGCTGGAGATCTACCTCGAAGAGGGCGACCTGGAGCGCGGCCTGCGCGACGACGTTCGGGCCGGGCTGAGCGCCGGGCAGAAGTGGCTGCCCCCGAAGTGGTTCTACGACGCCCGGGGCAGTGAGTTGTTCGAGGAGATCACCCGGTTACCCGAGTACTACCCGACCCGGGCCGAGCGGGCGGTGCTGGCCGAGCGTGCTCCCGCCATCGCGGCGTTGACCGGGGCCAAGACCCTCATCGAGTTGGGTTCCGGCTCGTCGGAGAAGACCCGGCTGCTGTTGGACGCCTTCAGCCGGCGCGGCGGGTTGGGCACGTTCGTTCCGCTCGACGTGTCGGTGAGCGCGCTGTCGAGTTCCACGGCCCAGATCGCCGCCGACTATCCGCGCCTGCGGGTCCGGGGCATCGTGGGTGACTTCACCCGGCAACTGGACCGGCTGCCCACCGGCGGCCGTCGGTTGGTGGCGTTCCTGGGCGGCACCATCGGCAACCTGCTGCCCGCCGAGCGGGCCGAGTTCCTGACGGCGATGCGCGGCGCGCTGGAGGTCGGCGACTGGCTGCTGCTCGGCACCGACCTGGTGAAGGACCCGTCGGTGGTGGTGCCCGCGTACGACGACGCCGCCGGGGTCACCGCCGAGTTCAACCGCAACGTGTTGCGGGTGATCAATCGGGAGTTGGGCGCCGACTTCGACCCGGAGGCGTTCGCGCACGTGGCCCGCTGGGATCCGGCCCATGAGTGGATCGAGATGCGGTTGCGGGCGACCCGGCCGATGCGGGTACGGGTGCTGGACCTGACCGTGGACTTCGCCGTGGGGGAGGAGTTGCGCACCGAGGTCTCGGCGAAGTTCCGCCCGGAGGGGATCGCCGGGGAGTTGGCCACGGCGGGCTTCGCGACGACGGAGTTCTGGACCGACCCGGACGGGCTCTTCGGGGTCACGCTGGCGCGGGCGCGGTGAGCCGGTTCACCCACCACGGCCCGGCCCGGTGGTGATCGGCTAGGCTGGTCCCGCGAAGGGGAGTAGCCCCCAATGTCGTGGTCGACATACTGGTGCGTTCCGCATCCGGCCACGCGGCCCCGGTCTTTTCCGGGGCGGGCGAGACCTTCGACTCAGGCTGTTGCAGCCGGGTCGAGGGCACCCCTGTACCTCCTCCCGGCGTGAACGGGAAGGATGTCATGGAGGGATTTTTCGCCGCGCTGGTGATCAGCTTCGGCGTCATCTTCGTCGCCGAGCTGGGGGACAAGTCCCAGTTGATGGCGCTGACCTTCGCCACGCGGTTCAAGCCGATTCCGGTGCTGATCGGCATCACTGTCGCCACGGCTGTGGTGCACCTGGCGTCGGTGGCCATCGGTGTGGGTCTCGGGGCGGTGCTGCCGACCGAGTGGATCTCCCTGGTGGCCGGCGTGGCGTTCCTCGGCTTCGGCGCGTGGACGCTGCGCGGTGACAAGCTCACCGAGGAGGAGAAGCGCAAGGCGGAGAAGACGAGCAAGACCGCGATCGTGGCGGTGTCGGTGGCGTTCTTCCTGGCCGAGTTGGGCGACAAGACGATGCTCGCCACGATCACGCTCGCCACCAAGTACGGCTGGTTCGGCACCTGGCTCGGCTCCACCATCGGCATGGTGGCCGCGGACGCGCTTGCCATCCTGGTGGGCCGGATGCTCGGTCGGCGGTTGCCGGAGAAGGCCATCAAGTACGGCGCCGCGATCCTGTTCGCCATCTCCGGTCTCTGGCTGATCCTGGAGGCGGTCAACGAGCTGACCTGAGTGCCGACTAGCTGGCCCGAGGGCGGGTAACGGCCTCCGGTGGAGCCGGCCGAGTTGTTGCGCCAGGGCGATCAGGTGCTGGTTGCCGTGGTGGAGGTGTGCGGCGCGCTCGTCATCTTCGTCGGGGCGGTCTGGGCGGCGGTGCGGTTCGTGGTCGAAGGGCTGCGACACCGTACCGCCGCCCGTTTCACGCCGATCCGGCTCTCGCTGGGTCGCTTCCTCACCCTCGGCCTCGAATTCCAGTTGGCGGCCGACGTGCTGCGGACGGCGGTGTCCCCGTCGTTCGACCAGATCGGCCAACTGGCCGCGATCGCGACGATCCGAACGGCGCTCAACTACTTCCTGGGCCGGGAGATCCGTCAGGAGCAGCGGCAGGTGACCGAGGGTGAGCGGCGAACGTGATGGGCCTGCTGATCACGGCGGTCACCGCGTTGGCGCTTGTCGCCGGGGTGCTCACCACGCTCACCACCCGGGCGCTGCGCAGCGGCGTGCGGATCCTGCTGGACCTGCTGATCGCGGCCGGCCTGCTGCGGCTCGTCGGCGAGTTGGGGTGGAACGACCTGGCCGGCGCGGTGGCGATCATCGCCCTGCGTCAGCTGCTCGGGGCGGCGCTCAGCCGCCCACCCCCGCCGTCCGGCCGACAATCCCCGGCGCGCTGCGCCGATGACGATCGCCACCTACCGTTGGCGGTAAGAGGTGGAACCGGGGAAAGCGGGAGGATAACCACATGAGCCGGCACGACGAACCGAACGAGTACGGCTACGCCGGCGGCGCCACCGCTCCCGAGCCCCCGCCCGGTGGGAAGTCCGACGAGCAGGACCGTGTCGAGGCGGTCGCGGTGCCGGGCGACGACCTCACCGCACCGACGGCGGAGGCGCTGGCCGAGGAGACCGAGGACCTGCCGCCCGCCGAGCGCCGCCGCTGACCGGGTAGCCCGGGCGAGCGCCGCGCCGCTACCTGTCGGCGGGTCGCTGGTAGACGTCGGGCACGCCGTCGCCGTCGGCGTCGAGCCGCTCCCGCTCCGCCACCCGGCGGTACGCGGCGTTGCGGCGGCGCAGCACCGTGGTGGCCAGCCCGGCGGAGACCACCGATCCGAGCAGCACGGCCACCTTGACCCGGTCGTCGGCGGTGCCGCCCGTGCCGAAGGCCAGGTCGCCGATGAGCAGCGACACGGTGAACCCGACGCCGGCCAGTAGGGCGATTCCGGTCAGGTCCGACCAGGTGATGTCCTCGTCCAGTTCGGCGCGGGTGAACCGGGCCAGCAGGTACGTCGAGCCGAAGATGCCGACGCTCTTGCCGAGCACCAGTCCGGCGACGATGGCGATCACCACCGCCGAGAGCGGCCACCACGGGTAGCGCGGCCCGGCGCCTGCCGCGTAGTTCACCGGCGACGAACTCCCGCTTGAGTTTTAGACCCCACCACGAAGAAGACGGCCAGCAGGGCCGTCCGCCGCCCAGGTGGCCACGTCCAGGTCGAGGTGCCAGGGCGCGCCGCCGGGCCAGGGCACCCAACCACCGAGCCGGGTGTACGAGTCGGACCAGGGCGAGTTGGCCCAGAGCAGCGCGGTCACGGCGCCGAGCAGCAGCAACGCGCCACCGACCGTCTCGGTGCGCAGCACGTCGGCCAGATGCCGGGCCTCGGGCCAGGACGACCGGGAGAACAGCCGAGCCTTCGGCCGCCGCTCGGGCGGTGGGGTGGGGGAGGTCATTCGCGGCGCTCACCTCGGGACATCGGGACGGCAGGAATCCACTGGCCGACCAGACTCCCCGGCACACCGCTGTCGGCCCTATCCGGGCTCGGCGCGGTGCCGACCGCGGGGGCCGTTCGGTCGGCATCCGATCGCGGCCGACTTTTCCCGGGTCTCGCCGCTGCCGAATGCGCCTCTGCCCGGTTGGTTATGCGGGCGCACGTGTCGAAGTCAGAACCACCTAACTCCGGACATAAGTCGTATTAGCCGCTTTAATGGTTTCACGAGTTGACAGACGACCTTGGGGGTTTTCGTGAAGTTTTTTGGCGTAACCGGACCGACGCGGAGGCGCTCCTGATGGACCTGCTCCGCCAATTGCGCCACGTGCGTCGGCACTGGTGGGTCGTGCTGGTCACGGTCATGGTGGCCCTGGGCGCCTCGGCGTTCCTGACCGTACGGGCCCAACCCCGGTACGTCGCCTCGGTGACCTTCTTCGTCACCACCCCCAACTCCGGCGTCAGCGATGCCTACCAGGGTGGGCTCTTCCTCCAACAGCGCGTGAAGTCGTACGCCGACCTGCTCACCAGCGACCGGCTGGCGCAGAGCGTGGTGGCCGACACCCCGGTGGGTCTCACCGCGGACGAGGTGCGTAGCCGGGTGAGCACCTCCACCGAGACCGGCACCGTCCTGCTGCGCGCCGCGGTCACCGACACCGACCAGACCCGGGCGTTGCGGGTGACGGAGTCGCTCGCCGCGAAGTTCGTCGACCTGGTGCAGAAGGTCGAGACGACCTCCGAGGGCAAGGCTCCCATCAAGATCGAGGTGGTGAGCGGCCCACGGGTCACCGCCAACCCGGTCTCACCACAGCCCACGCGCAATCTCACCCTCGGCGGGCTGATCGGCCTGGTGCTCGGCGTCGGCCTGGCGATCCTGCGCGGCGTCGCCGACGTCCGGCTGCGGGACTCCGCCGGCCTGCAACGCGCCACCGGCAGTCCGCTGCTCGGCGAGATCCCCTACGAGAGCAGCGCCCGTACCGAGCCACTGATCATCGGCGACGCCGCGACCTCGGCCCGCGCCGAGGCGGTGCGCAAACTGCGGACGAACCTACGCTTCGTGGACGTCCACGAGCCCGCCCGGGTCATCGCCGTGACCAGCGCGCTGCAGGGCGAGGGCAAGACCACGCTCTCCTGCAACCTGGCCATCGCGCTCGCCGAGGCGGGGTGGCGGGTGTTGCTCGTCGACGCGGACCTGCGCCGGCCGAAGGTCGACGAGTACCTGGGCCTGGACGCCGGGGTCGGCCTCACCGACGTGCTCGTCGGCGACGTGAAGGTCGGCGACGTGGTGCAGCGCTGGGGCGACAAGTCGATGCTCGTGCTGCCCAGTGGCTCCGCCCCACCGAACCCGAGCGAGCTGCTCGGTTCCAAGGCGATGTCGGACCTGCTGCTGGCGCTGCGGGAGTCGGCGGACATCGTGATCATCGACACCGCCCCGCTGCTCGCGGTGACCGACGGCGTGGTCGTGGCCGTGCAGGCCGACGGGGCGCTGCTGGTGAGCCAGCAGGGCCGTACCTCCCGGACCCAGGTGGCCGCGGCGGCCCGCGCACTGCACTCGGTCTCGGTCCGCCTGCTCGGCTGCGTGCTGAACATGGCAAAGGTGGCCAAGGCCGAGGCCTACCAGTACGAGGCCTACCGGGTGGTCGCCTCGGCGCCTCCGGCAACGGTGCCGACGGACCGGGCGATGTCCGGCCGGCACAGCGACACCACCACCGGGGTCAACGGCGTCGCCGACCACACCCAGGAACTCACCCGGTTGCCCCGATGAGCGCGGCGAGGGGTCGCAGCGACCGTTCGATCTCCTCGGCGCAGCGTCGGAAGTCGGCGGACGTACCGCCGATCGGGTCCCGCAGGTCGTCCGCGTCCGGGGCGGCGGGTTGCAGCCGTCCCCGGGCCTGGGCGACCGCGGCGATCGCCGCCCGCAACGGGTCGTCCGTCGGCTCGGCGGGCGGCTCGGCCGCCGCGGCCAGCCGACCGAACTGGCGCAGGGTGAACGTCCGGTGCAGCGCGCTCGGCGCCAGCGCGGTGCAGATCGAGCGCTGGCGGCGGGTGGCGGTCAGCACCAACGTCGCGTCGACGAGGTATTCGGGCCGCAGAGCCCGGGTCCGGAACGCCGACACGTCCGCGCCGCCCTCGGCCGCGACCTCCAGGGCGTACGGGTGCATGGACAGCCCGTCGATCGCGTCGGTGCCGGCGCTGGCCACCGTGACGGACCTGTCGGCCAGCAGCCTGCGGGCCAGATGTTCGGCCATCGGTGACCGGCACAGGTTGGCGTGGCAGACGAACAACACGCGATCAGCCATCGGTGCCCCTCTCGTCGGTGCGGGCGCGGGCGGGCACACCGTGCGAACGGTGCGTCGGTGCCGGCGGCCGCGCGGAGAGGGGTTGTCGGCATCGTACGCGCGCCGTCCACCCGTCGGTCGGGGTGCCGCGCCGATCGCCGCCGATTCGCGGCGGACGGGGGCGCGGCCATGAAGATCGGCATCCTGTCCTACCACTTCCCGCCCGAGCCCGCGTTCATCCCCGGCAGCCTCGCCGAGGAGTTGGCCGCGCGGGGGCACGAGGTCCGGGTGCTCACCGGGTTTCCGGACTACCCCGGCGGGCACGTCTATCCCGGCTGGCGGCAGCGGTGGCACCACGAGACGCACAGTGAACGGCTGACCGTGCGCAGGGTGCCCCGTTACCCGGGAGGCGCCACGTCCACCGGCGCGCGGATGGCCAGCTACCTCTCCTTCGCCGGCAGCGCGACGCTCACCGCCCGCCGATACTTCAGCGGCCTCGACGCGCTGTACGTCTTCCAACTCCCGGCCACGACGTTCGCCGCCGCCGGGGTGCTCCGGCTGCTCGGACAGGTGCCGACGGTGCTGCACGTCCAGGACGTCTGGACCCGCGACGGCACCGACGAGGCGGGCGAGGGGGGTTGGGTGTCGCGGCTGGGCAGCGCGATGACCCGGATCTACCGGTCGGCCGCGCGGATCGCGGTCGCCGCGCCGTCGATGCGGGACCTGGTCATCGCCGCCGGCGCCGAACCGGACCGCGTCCGGCTGGTGCTCAACTGGACCGACGAGCGGATCTTCTATCCGGCGACACCGGGCGCGGCGGCCCGTCAGCTGGTCCGTCGGGACGGTCGGTGCGTGGTCATGCACGCCGGCACGATCGGCCCACGGCAGGGGCTGGAGACCGCGGTCCGGGCGGCCGCGGCGCTGGACCGGACGATGGACCTGGTCCTGGTCGGTTCGGGCTCGGCCGAGCGGCGGGTCCGGGGGCTCGCCGCCGAGTTGGGCGCGGACAACGTCCGCTTCGTGGCGCGCCGGTCGCCTGTCGACATGCCCGAGCTGTACGCGGCCGCCGACTATCAGCTGGTCATGCTGCGCGACCTTCCGGAACTGCGCGGCACGGTGCCCGGCAAGTTGCAGGCGGCGCTCTCCTGTGCCGCACCGGTGATCGCGTCGGCCGGCGGCGACACCACCGAGCTGGTCGAACGCGTCCGGGCGGGGCTGTCCTGCCCGCCGGAGGACTGGGCGGCGCTGGCCGACCGGTTCTGGTTGGCCGCCACCATCCCGCCGCCGTCGCGTACCGAGATGGGTCGCCGGGGGCGGGCCGCGTACCTGCGGGAGATGTCGCTGCCCGCCGGGGTGGACCGGATCGAGCGGTTGCTGCACGAGGCGGCGGGACGTGTCACCGAGCCCGTCGGCGAACTGCGAAGGAAACTCGCTTAAAGGGCGAAGAAGCCAATAAGAGTACGAAGTTCCCCGACACGTGCTAAGAACGTCAGGGAACCGACCTTCTGTCCGGTTCCGCGAACGGGAGTGTGGTGTGACGGAAAGCGAACGGCCGACCCGGCGGCGGAGCCGGTCCCGGCGCCGTCGGCGGGCCCGACTGCGACGTGCCCTCCTCGGCGCCCTGGTCGTCGGCTCGCTGCTGCTGGCGACCGGCGGCTGGATCGGCTTCCGTGGCTGGCAGGCGCGTACCCACCTGCTCAACGCCGCCGGCCTGGCCCGGGAGTTGAGCGCGCAGGTGGTGGGTGGGGACACCGAACGCGCCCTGCGGACGCTCGACGCCCTGCAGGAGCAGTCCGGCGCCGCTCGGGCGGCGACGGCCGATCCGAGTTGGCGACTCGGCCGGCGGACGCCGATCGCGGGTGACGATCTCGACGCCGTCCGCCGGATCGCCGTCGCCATCGACCAACTGGCCCGGGAGGCGTTTCCGAGTCTGCTGCGGACGGATCTGACCCGGCTGGTGCCGAGCGGCGGCCGGCTGGATCTCGCTCAGCTCACCGCGGTGTCCACCGAGCTGACCGGGGTCAACGAGTCGGTGCAGCGGACCCGCCGAGACCTGGGCGCGGTCCCGGCCGACCGCCTGGTCAGCCAGGTCCGGCAGGCACTGACGGACCTGCGCGACGAGATCGACCGACTGGCCGGCCTCACCACGGCCGCCGATCAGGGAGCCCGCCTGCTGCCGCCGCTGCTCGGCGCGAACGGACCGCGACGGTACCTGCTGGTCTCGCAGAACCTCGCCGAGTTGCGCGCCACCGGAGGCATGTTCGGCGCGTACGCGATGATCGAGGCGGAGAACGGCGCGGTGAAGATGGGCAAGCAGGGCAGCAGTGCCTCGCTCGGCCGGTTCACCCCGGCGCTGAAGGTGCCCGCCGAGATCCGGGCGCTCTGGACCGACCTGCCCGGCATCTATCCCGCCGACGTCAATCTGTCTCCGCACTTCCCGAGCGCCGCCGCGCTGTACCGCGAGATGTTCCGGCGCTCGACGAACATCACCGTCGACGGTGTGCTCGCCGTCGACCCGGTGGTGCTGTCGTACCTGCTCAAGGCGACGGGTCCGGTGTTGGTGCCCGGTGGTGTCCCGCTGGCCAGCGAGAAGGTCGTGCAGACCCTGCTCAACGACAGCTACCAGAGGCTGAACGTACGGCAGCAGGACGACTTCTTCGCGGCGTCGGCCGCGTCGGTGTTCGACGCCTTCTTCAAGAAGAATGTCAACCCTCGTGTGTTGTTGTCCGCATTTGACCGTGCTATCACCGAACGGCGGATATTGTTCTGGAGTGCCCGACCTGAGGAACAGCGGACATTCGGCGCGAGCCGGATGGCCGGGACGCTTCCGGAACAGGACACCGTGCCGACCGTCGGCGTGTTCCTCAACGACGGCAGCGGCGCGAAGCTCGGCTACTACCTGCGGCCGACGGCGAACCTGACGGTGGGCGAATGCCGGCCCGACGGTCGCCGCGAGCTCCGGCTGCGGGTGACCCTGCGCTCGACCGCTCCGAAGTCCGGACTTAGCGAATCCGTCCTCGGGCTAGGTCTGGCGGGCGACCCCTACACCGCCCGCACGTTGGTGTCGATTTTCAGCCCGGCTGGCGGGGCAGTGCTCGAGGCCCGGCTCGACGGGGCCGAGACGGCGCTTGGCAGCGGCACGGAACGCCGCCGCCAGGTGGCGACCGCAAGTGTCGACGTCGGCCCCGGCGTCGAGAAGGTGCTGGAGGTCACCGTGCTGACGGCCAAGACCGGCGTCGGGCAGGCCGAGCTGTGGCTGACCCCCACCGCCAGCCCCTGGACCACCCAAGTTCATTCCGCACCAAGCTGTGACCAGTAGGAGGGAACCAATCATGCGGCTATCCCGCATCATCATGGCGCTCACGGTCGGCCTGGCCGTGGTGGCCGTGCCGACGGCAGCGGGGGCGGCACAGCCGCAGCCGACGCCAAGCGCGACCACCGACCCGCCGCAACCGCCGCCGTACCCGCCAGCCGCAGCCTCGCTGACCGTCAACCGGCCGACGATCTTCCTCGGTGAGACGGTCGTGTTGACGGGCACCGGCTTCGGTCCGAACGAGACGGTCGACATCGTGGTGACGGTAGCTCCGCTTGCTGCCCCGGCCGGCGGTCAGGCTCCGGCTCGCCGCAGCGACGGCAGCACCGTGGCGATGGTCCCGGTGGCCTACCAGGCGAGCGCGCCGCTGACCTTCACGGCGTACACCGACGCCCAGGGACGATTCACCAAGAGCTACAAGCCGTCGGTGACGGGTCACCTGACCTTCACCGCCACGGGTCGGGAGTCCGGCCGTTCCGCCAGCACCGAGCTGCGGGTGCTGCACAAGAAGCAGCCGTTGCCGGTCACCGGTGACAGCATCGGCACGCCGATGAAGCTCGGCGGTGGCCTGGTGGGCGCCGGAGCGGTCATGCTGCTGCTGACCCTGGCCTGGCGTCGCCGCCAGCGCCTCGGTGGGACCGCGCACTAATCCGCACACCACCGGGCCCTGCCCGGATCGCACCTGAAGCTGGCGCCCGTCGGATCACTCCGACGGGCGCCAGCGCCCGTCGCCCCGAGCTCGTCCGACTCTCGGGGCGTCGGTCCGGATAGGTCCGGTCCGGGTGGGTCCGGTAGCCGCCGGGTACCTCCTCGCCGGCACCCGGGCGCTCCGAGGCGTCGAGATCAGGAACGTCAGGGCCTTCGACCGATCCAGGTCGGAGACGACCACGTCCCGGACCAGGTGGGCAGACTCAGCGAAGGCGCGGCGAACCCGAACTGAACAATGACGCCCCCTGCCGCATTTGTCGCTTTCGGGAGCGCTGGCCGTGGCCGACAGGCCTCGATCGACTCGCGTTTCATGATGTCGGGCTGTCGGAGCGTCCCGGATGCCGCGTTATCAAAGACTCCGAGTGGATCATGCCCGGTTCGGGCGCGGTCTGGCGCGGTGTCGGCTCGCCTGGTGCCGCAGGCGGGAAGCCGCTGGGCTTTCCCACCAATCTGGGCGGTTTGGCCGACGTGACGGGTCGCACCCGGGGGCCGGAATGCTGGCCGGGGCGGAGTCGTTACATACCCTGACGATCGCAGTACCGCCGGCTCGCCGCCCCTAGCGGGGTCGGAATGCGGGCCGCGGCCCGGTCGTTACAGTCCCCACGAACGACCACCCGGTGACCGCCTCCACGTGGTGCCGATGGACGGGCCGCCCCCGGAATGACCCCGGCCCGCCGGTCGTTACAGATGGACCCGGCGCCACGAGCCCCGCTTGTAGGTCGCCGCCCCGGGCGCCGCAAGCCCTCGCTTGTAGGTAGCCCCGCCGGGCGCCGTGAGTCTCCGGGCTTGCTGGTCGCCCACCTCCAAGACTTTTCGCCGTTGTGAACGTGCAGCGCCGGACGAGGTGCTCACACCCTGCCGCTTTCCCCCTGGCGCTGGGTGTTTCCTACCCCCGAAGGAGCTACCCCCATGAACACGATCATGCGTAAGAGCGTGCTGTCCGTTGCTGGTCTCGCGTTCGCCGGTGGTGTGTTCGCCGGTCCGATCGCCGCCCACGCCGCCGCCCCGGTGGATGCCAAGCCCGTCGCGGTGGCCGTGCAGACCACTGCGCCGAAGCCGCAGGGCGACCAGTCGCACATCTCCCTGAACGATGAGCAGACCGCCAACGTCAAGGCGATCATCGCCGCGACGAAGAAGGCCGGCCTGCCCGAGCGCGCCGCGGTCATCTCGATCGCGACGAGCCTGCAGGAGTCGAAGCTGGACAACCTGGGCCACCTCGGCGACGCCAACGACCACGACTCGCTGGGCCTGTTCCAGCAACGCCCCAGCTCGGGTTGGGGTACGCCGGAGCAGATCACCAACCCGGAGTACTCCACCACCGCGTTCCTCAAGGGCCTGCGCCAGGTCGACGGCTGGCAGGACATGGCACTGACCGACGCCGCGCAGACCGTCCAGGTCTCCGCCTACCCCGACGCGTACGCCCAGTGGGAGCAGCAGGCCACCGACCTGGTCGGCCAGCACTGGAACAGCTGACACCGGCACCACCGCACCACCGCACCACCGCACGGCACCACCGCACCACCGCACGGCACCACCGCACCACCGCACCCGAACACCTGTCGCTGACCGGCATCCGCACCACGGGGTGCCGGTCAGCGCTGTTTCCACTTCCGTGCCGCGCGTACGGCCTGCTCGCCAACTCGCTGAGCGCCCACGTGTCATCTCGCTACACCTGGACAACCACGCCGACCCCGCTGGCCGCTGGCCACGGACGCGGCGACGGCGACCGCCACCGGATTACGCCACCGATCGCTGGCCGGGCATCCCGCAACCTGGGGCGCCCGCTGGCGGCGTTATCGGACGGGCTGGCCCGGCACCCGGGGGTGCCCGCCAGCGGCGTTGCCGGGCGGGCTGGCCCGGCACCCGGGGCGCCGGCCAGCGGCGTTACCGGAGTGGCCGGCCCGGCGCCGGGGGTGCCGGCCGGCGGCGTACCCCTGGTGTTGTCAGGTTTTCTGGTGGCGTGTACGGAGGATGTCGATCAGCGCGCAGATCAGCGCGAGCGCGATGATGCCGGTGGCCAGCATGAGCGACCGTTCGAAGGATGTGGTCCAGTTGCCGCGGCTGTCGGCGAGCGATGAGAAGAACAGCGAGCCGACGGCGGCGATGCCGGCGGCGGCGCCGATCCGCTGACCGGTCTGGAGCATGCCCGCGCCACTACCGGCCTGCGCTACCGGGACGTCGGCGAGGGTGATCGTCTGGTTGGGTGCGATCACCAGCCCGCTGCCGATGCCGGCGACGAGCAGCGGTCCGGCGGTGACCCAGGGGGCCGGGGCGTCCGGGGCGAGGTGCAACGCGACAACCGTCGCGACCAGCCCGATCACGATGGTGAGTAGACCGATGGCGACAAGTGGTCGGCCGAGGCGGTTGACGATGCGGCCACCGAGCACGGCTGCGGCGGCGGAACCCAGGGCGAACGGGGTGATCGCCAGGCCCGCGACGAGCGCGCTGTAGCCGAGACCCATCTGCAGGAACAGCGTGAAGATGAAGAAGATCGCGGTGAAGCCGCCGAAGTAGACGAGCGCGATGAGCGACCCCAGGGTGTACGACCGGACGCTGAACAGTCGAAGGTCGAACAGTGGTTGGTGGTGGCGTGCGTACCGCCGTTCCCAGAGCCCGAAGACGGCGAGCACCGCGAGACCGACCGGGATGAGCGCCCACTTCCAGGGGGTCCGCCACTGCTGTTCCTGCACGAGCGGGAGCAGGACGAGGACCACGCCGATGCCGAGCAGCAGGACACCGACGGGGTCGAGTTGACGCCAGCCGGGTTGACCGGCGGGGCGGCCCGGCAGCAGACGCCAGCCGAGGATCACCGCGAGGATGCCGACCGGCACGTTGACGAAGAAGACCCACCGCCACCCGTGTTCCTCGCCGCCGACGGCGATGAGCATCCCGCCGAGCAGCGGCCCGACCGCAGTGGAGATACCGATGGTGGCGCCGAGCAGCCCGAACGGGCGGGCCCGTTCCGGGCCTCGGAAGAGCTGCTGGATCAGCCCGATGACCTGCGGGTTGACGATGCCGGCTGCGGCACCCTGGAGCAGGCGGGCGAGGACCAGCCAGGTCGGTGAGGTGGCGAGGCCGGCAAGCGCACTGGTCAGGGTGAACAGTGCGATGCCGAAGACGAACGCGTTGCGCCGGCCGCGGGCGTCGCCGAAGCGACCGGCGGGCACCAGCGCCAGGCCGAAGGTGAGCGCGTACCCGGAGAGGATCCACTGGAGGTCGCTCGACGAGGCGTGCAGCGCCCGGTCGATGGACGGCACCGCGACGTTGACGATGCTGACGTCGAGCAACGTCATGAACGCGGCGACCAGTCCGACGCCGACGGCCTGCCAGCGTCGTCGGTTCGCTGCCGCGTCCACCGGTTGCGGCGGTTGCGCCGCGTTCATCGTGCCCCCCGTTGACCGTCGATCGCGCATCGTTGACCCCTACCCGGGTCAGCGGGGGGCGAATCGTCCCGGCTTGTTCCGCGGGTCACGCCATCTGGCGGGCGCAGAACCGGGGACCGAAGTCGAGGCCCGCCATCGGCGAGTCCTCGCGGTGCAGCAGGCCCTTCTCGGTGAGCAGGTGCAGGGGGGTGCCCACCTGTTCTCCGGTCAGTCCGGACTCCTCGGCGATCAGGTCCGGGTAGGGCACCTGTCCGCGTGCCTCAAGAGTGGTGACCGCCTGGTACACCCGTTGCTCGGCCTCCGACAGTTGCACCTGCTGCATGGTTCCTCCTTCGTCTGTCCGCCGTCGTGCGGCGGTTGCCGTGCGCCGGTTACCCCCTGTCCGACCGAAGATGCACACCCGATCGGGCGGTGCTGATCAGGCGCGGCAGCGGCGTGCGGGCGTGGGGCGGCTCAGAGCCGCCACACCACCGTCACCGCTCTGGTCACGGCCGCCCGGGCGGAGCGACGGAGACGTCCACGGGCCCGGCGCGTCCCGGACGCGGTGAGGAACGCGGTCAGCACGACGACGGACAGGACCGCCTGGATGGCCACGGCGATACCCCCGACGCTGTCGGCGGTGATCGCGGCCAGGGCCGGCAGGGTGCCGATCAGCGCCACGTCGAACGCCTGGGTGACCCAGAGCAGCGGTCCGCTGGGCACCACTCCCTGGGGCGTGACGATCAGCGGGTAGTCGTGGCGGACGAACGACCGACGGCAGGAGCGCAGCGCACCCGCGGCGAGCGCGGGGCCCGCCGCCGCGCCGAGAGCGGCGCCCCACACCGGGTCGGCACCCGTCTGCCCGGCCAGCGTCGCCGCGGAGCCGGCGCTCCAGAGCACCGCGACGCCCACCGGTACGACGGCGCGCAGCCGCAGCAGCGCACCGTCGGTGCGGCCGAGCAGCCGGCCCAGTCCGGGGCGGTCGGCGTCGTAGCGGACATTGCCGGTGACCTGGGCCGTGGCGTACAGGCCGCAGGCGAGCCAGAGCGCGGCCCGGCTCGCGGGGGCGACGGTGATCAGGGCGGGGATGGCGGCGAAGGCCGCGATCAGGAGGATCCGCGACGGCATGCGGAGGAGGGTGATCACGTCGTGGGCCGGGATCGCCGAGGAGCCGGCGGGCAGCCGGAACCGTCCGCGCGGCGGGTGCCGTTTCCAGCGGCGGTCCTCGGCGACCCGGGACAGCAGGCCGGGATCTCCCGCCGTGACGCCGCCGGTCGCCGCGAGCACGGACGCCCCGGAGGCGTGCAGGGTGGTCAGCCGTACCGCGTCGAGCCGCCGCGCGGCCAGGAACGTCGCCACTGCGGCGGTCAGCACGGCGATCACCGTGACCGGAACGGCAGGGGGACGCACGGCCGAGGCGATGCCGAGCAGGCCCACTGTGAGCGCGGCGACGCCGCAGACCGTCGCCGAGATCCGCAGCACCCGGGCCGGATCACGGGCCGAGGTCTGCACCAGCACCGCCGTGGCGGCCGTCGCCACGCCGAGGGCGAACGCCGGGACGACGACCGCCGGCCGGGCCGCGGCGACGGTCAGCGGCACCCCGCCGACGAGGCCGGCGCCGAGCACGGCGACGAGGCGGGGACGCAGCATCTCGGCGCGCCGCAGCGGGCTGGTGGCGAGCCAGCTCAGCGCCGCGGCGGAGGTTGCGAGGGGCCCCGCCAGCGCCGCGCCCGCGAGGAGCGCCGCGACGCTGCCCAGCGCCACGGCCAGGACGGTGGCCGTGCTCGCCGGCCCGTTCCCGTCGGTGTCCCGCAGATGGCCGTGTACCGCCGTACCGATCATGAGGAGCAGGAAGATCAGCGTCAGCGCGACCGTGTAGAGCCCGTCGGCGCTCCACTGCTCCCGGGCCTGGCGTACCTGTCGGGCCCGCAGCCACCGCCGGACCGTACGCGCGGAGACCGGGGCCGGTCCGACACTCATCGCGGGTGTCGAGAGTGTTCGGGCCCGGTGACCTCGACGACGCGGCAGGTCTCGGCGAGGTCGGGGTCGTGGGTGGCGATCAGCGCGGCGCCGTCCCGGTCGAGATACGCGCGCACAAGGTCGATCACGGTCTGCCGGCCCGCCGCGTCCAGGTGTCGTTCCGGCTCGTCGAGCAGGAGCACCCGGCTGGGCCGCGCGAAGGCCATGGCCAGCGTCAGGCGCTGCCGTTGACCCGAGGAGAGCCGCACCGGGGAGTCGTCGGCGACGGTGGTCAGGGCGAGCAGATCCAGCAGCTCGACCGGATCCCACCAGGCGCCGGTATCCGCAGGGTTGAGCAGCCGTACCAGATCAACGTGTTCGCGAACCGTGAGCGACGGATACCAGGCGACGTCGTCGAGCATCGCCACCACCGCGCGGCGGAACCCCGCGTCCCGCTCGTCCACCGGGAGACCGGCCACCGTCACGGTGCCCGCGCGCGGCGCGTGCAGACCTGCCACGCACCGCAGCAGGGTGGACTTTCCCGCGCCGTTGGGCCCGCGCAGGGCCACCGCCTCCCGGGGCCGGACGTCGAGGCCGAAGTCGGCCACCACGAGGTGGTCGCCGTAGCCCAGGGTGAGCCTGTCGATGCTGATGGCCACGTACGGCTCCCCGTCCGGTGGGCTGTCGGTCAGGCGTCGGGACGCAGGTGCGGACCGACCGAGGATAGCCGTGCGGGATCACCCCCTCGGCGAACGAATGCGCGGTTCGCCATCCCCTAGGCTGCTTTCGTGATCGTTTGGGACCTCGTTGTCGTCGGCGCCGGCCCCGCCGGCCTGTCCGCGGCCTACGCCGCTGCCCGCGCGGGCGTGTCCACACTTGTTGTCGAGCGGGCCGCGCACCCGCGGTACAAGACCTGCGGCGGTGGCCTGATCGGCACCTCCCTGGCGGCGGTCCACGGTCGGATCGAGGTGCCCGCGCACGACCGGGTGGACCGGGTGACGTTCACCCGCGACGGCCGCCGGGAGTTCACCCGCCGCCACGACAGTCCGGTGGTGACGATGGTGCGCCGCGAGGAGTTCGACGACCGGCTGCGCGCGGCGGCGGTCGCCGCCGGCGCGCAGGTGCGGGAGCGGGTCGCCGTCCGCGCGATCGAGCAGGACCCCGAGGGGGTACGCCTGCGGCTGGCCGACGGTACGACGATCGCGGCCCGTGCGGTGATCGGGGCGGATGGTTCCTCGGGGGTGAGCGCCCGGCACGTCGGGGTGCGGTACCGGCAGGTGGACCTGGGTCTGGAGCTGGAGATTCCGGTGCCCCCGGCGGAGCAGGAGCGGTGGCGGGGGCGGCTGCTGCTGGACTGGGGCGCGATGCCGGGCTCGTACGCCTGGGTCTTTCCCAAGAACGACACACTGACTGTCGGTGTGATCGCCGGTCGGGGCGCGGGGGAGGGGACCCGGGACTACCTGCGGCGGTTCGTCGACCGGTTGGGGCTGACCGGGTTGCCGGCGGAGCACGACTCCGGTCACCTGACCCGGTGCCGCGAGGAGGATTCGCCGTTGCGTAACGGTCGGGTGCTTGTCGTGGGCGATGCGGCGGGGCTGCTGGAGCCGTGGAGCCGGGAGGGCATCAGCTTCGCGTTGCGCTCGGGTGAGTTGGCCGGCGCGGCGGTCGCCGGCGGAGATCTGGCCGGGTACGAGCGGGCGGTCGCCGAGCGTCTGGTGCCGGAGATGCGGGCCGGGTTCCGGCTGCTTGACGTGTTCACCAGGCGTCCGGGGGTGTTCCACGCCCTGTTGGCGACCCCGCCGGGGTGGCGGATGTTCGTCCAGTTCTGCCAGGGTCGGGCGAGCTTCGCCGAGATGCTGCGGCGGCGGCCGATCCGGGCGGCGCTCGCGGTGCTCGACCGGCTGCCCGACCGGCGTCGACGGTCCTCCACTGCTCACCCAGGATCCTAGGATGCTCTACGCGGTGTGACGGTGACCTGGTGTCGAGCACCCCGTACACCGGACAATGACGGGGAGCAACAGGAGGTGCCGATGGCCGAGCAGCCGTTCACCGATGACGAGTACGCGTTCCTGCGGCACGCGCGCTTCGGGGAGTTGCCGCCCGCGGTCCGCCCCGACGAGCGGGTAGCGCTGACCGAGACCGACCCCGGGCGAGATCAGCCGGAGCCCGAGGACCCGGTCCGCTGGAACGTGCAGGGCTGACACACGCGCGGCGGGCCGCGGGTGTCGCCACCCACGGCCCGCCGACGATCGGAGATCAGAAGAGCGGCACGCCCTCGCGTACGAGCCGCCAGTTGGGCTGGAAGAAGTCGGCCGGGTCGATCGTCCCCTTGGCCTGCGCCCAGTCGATGAGCAGCTGACGGATCTCCTGCTGCGCGTTGTAGACCTGGGTCTTCACGATGCCGGGGAAGTTGCCGCCGCCGCTGCGCCGATAGTTGTTCACCGCCACCACGAACTGCGCGTTGTCGGCTACCGGAGTGTCGGTGCCGGTCAGCACCAGTCGGGTGATCCGCTGTCCGACCGGCTTGGCGATGTCGATGTCGTAGTCGAGGCCGGAGAAGACGTCGTAGTTGTAGTCCGGCACCGCCGGGTCGCTGATCTGCTCCGGGTCGACAGGCGCGCCCGGCGCGAGGGTCCGGAAGTACTTCGCCGAGTACTCCAGGTACGCGCGCACCTCGGCGCCGCTGAGCACGACCGCTTCGAGGGTGTTGTCGTAGACGTACAGGCCGGCCACGTCGCGGATCTTGACGTCACCGGCGGGGAAGACCGCGGTACGACTGAACGGCGCCGCGATCGACAGCACCGGCAGGTCCGCGTACGTGGTGCCGGCCAGGGCCGCGCCGACCACCTCGGTCTGCACGTGGTTGATGAAGTCCAGGATCGGCGTGTCCTTGTACCGCGACTCCGCCGCCGACAACTCCACTGTCGACTGGGCGACCACCTGGTTGACGTACGCGATGGTCTTCTGGTGTTGGGCCCGCACCGCCGCGAGCACCTTCGGGTCCTCGACCACCGTGTTGGTGTTCAGCATGGTGGCGGCCTTCGTGGTGATCGTCCAACGGCCACGCTCCCGGGCGAGGGTGAAGTCCATCCGGGTGAGCCGCTGGCCCCACTTCGACGGCTCGGAGAGCAGCACCTGCGCGCCGGTCCGCTCGTTGGTGACGAACCGCTCGACCACCTCGTTGTGCGCGTGACCGAAGAGGATCGCGTCGATCCCGGGCACCTGCTGGGCGATCAGCGCCACCGGGTTCTCGTTGGGCAGCTCCGGGCCGTAGCTGGAGGTGCCGCTGTCACCGCCGTGCGCGGAGATCAGCACGAGGTCCGCGCCGCGCGCCCGCATGATCGGCACCCACTTCGCGGCGGTCGCGACCATGTCGTCGAAGCGCAGCCTGCCCTCGACGTTGCCCTTGTCCCAGATGGCCACGCCGGGGTTGGTCAGCCCGAGGATGCCGACCCGCAGGGTCGGCGCGGCGAAACCGAGGGAGACCTTCTTGATGACGTACGGCTGGAAGGCCGGCTTTCCGGTCTTCGCGTTCACCGCGTTGGCGGCGAGCGCCGGGAAGCCGAGCTGACGGATCCACAGGTCCAGCAACGGCAGACCGTAGTTGAACTCGTGGTTGCCGAGGGTCACCGCGTCGTAGTCGATGACGTTCATGGCCCGGGCCATCGGGTGCTTCTCCCCGGTGGCGGTGATCGGCTCCTGCTTGGCGTAGTACGTGGCCAGCGGCGTGCCCTGGATCGTGTCACCGGCGTCCAGCACCAGGGTCGCCTTGCCGCGCCGCTCCCGGCGGATCTGGTTGATCAGGGTCGCCAGTTTCGCGACGCCGATGTCGTTGTGCTTGCTGTCGTCGTACTCGGCGTCGCGGTAGTAGTCCCAGTTGTAGACGTTGCCGTGGGTGTCCGACGTGCCGAGGAGGGTGAGGTCCCAGGTGCGCGGCCGGGGCCTGCCGGCCGCCTGCGCGGGCGCGGCGGCGATCAGCGGGGCGGCCGTCGCCGCAGCGGCGGCGACGAGCACCTGGCGGCGCGACGGGGCGGAGGAGAAGGTCATGACGTGCCTTTCCATGGGGGTGGACGCGCCTCGTGAGCGCCTTGCGCACCATAACCAGCGGCCGTCACTCCCGCCACGCCAGCCCCGGGCGTTACTGCGGTTTCCGCAGGCAGGTGCGGGGTAGGGCGATCCGGGACGACATTCGCGGGAAAGCCCCGCTTCCCGCGCGCAGTGAGGAGTTATCACGTGAGCGAGGACCAGCACACCCAGCAGGACCCGACCAGCCAGTACGGCCAGCAGTCCGGTCAGCCCGCACAGCAGCAGTCACCGCCCGGCTCGACCGCTGGCATGTTCCCGAAGCCCGACCACGGGGAGGAGTCGTACCGGGGCAGCGGCAAGCTCGACGGCAAGCGGGCGCTGATCACCGGCGGTGACTCGGGGATCGGCCGGGCCATCGCGATCGCGTACGCGCGGGAGGGCGCCGACGTGCTCATCTCGTACCTGAGCGAGGAGGAGGACGCGGACGCCCGGGAGACCATCCGGCTGGTCGAGGAGGCCGGCCGGCGAGGCATCGCGGTACGCGGCGACATCACCGACGAGGCGCACTGCCAGGAGTTGGTCGACCGGGCGATCCGCGACCTGGGCGGCATCGACATCCTGGTCAACAACGCGGCCTACCAGATGTCGCAGGACAAGGGGATCCTCGGCATCAGCACCGAGCAGTTCGACCGGGTGCTGAAGACCAACCTGTACGCGATGTTCTGGCTCTGCAAGGCGGCCATCCCGCACCTGGCCGAGGGGTCGGCGATCGTCAACACGGCGTCGATCCAGGCGTTCGACCCGTCGCCGCAGCTGCTCGACTACGCCACCACGAAGGCGGGGATCGCCAACTTCACCAAGGCCCTCGCCGCCGACCTGGCCCAGCAGGGCATCCGGGTCAACGCGGTCGCACCCGGCCCGGTCTGGACTCCACTGATCCCAGCCACGATGCCGGAGGAGAAGGTGAAGCAGTTCGGCACCGACACCCCGGAGGGGCGTCCCGGCCAGCCGGCCGAGCTGGCCCCCGCGTACGTTTTCTTCGCCTCGCAGGAGTCCAGCTACGTCACCGGCGAGATCCTGGGGGTCACGGGCGGTCGACCGACCAAGTGATCCGCCACCGGGGTGGGCGCCGCTCGGCTGCCCGCCCCGACGAGGTCCGGTCCGGCGAGTCGTGATCCGGGCGCTGCGCCGGGCCGCGGTCGCTGCGCTGGTTCCTCGCGCCGTCGTTGCCCGGTTGTTGCGGGGCGTTGCCCGTCTCGTCGATCGGTTCGCCGGCGGCGGCTGGGTCAGCGCGGCCAGGCGGCGAAGCGCTGCCGGACCTGGGCGATGTCGGCCGCGTTGAGGCCGTACCGGCCGAAGCGCTGCTCGGACAACCGGTCCAGGTAGCGGCCGGCGGCCCGCACGTCCGCCGGATCCAGCGCGGGGTCGACCTGCCGTGCCAGCACCAACAGCTCGGTCACGTCGTAGTGCTCCAGCGCCGCCGCCACGTCGATGAAGTCCCGGACCTCCCGCCTGTTGACGAGTGCCGCGATCTTGTTGGCCACCAGGTCACGGACGTCCATGACCGGGCCGAGGTCCATCACCACCGGGCTCTGCTGACGGTCCAACCGGGCGAGGCTGAGCCGGATCTGCCGGCCGTCCCGGCTCACCACGAAGTCCTTCATGTCCTGGCCGTACCCGTCGAACAGCTCGGCCAGCTCACTGTCCGGGTCCGCGTCGGTGACGGTGAAGCCGGCGCGTTCCAACGCCACCCGCACCCCGGCGGACGCCGCCGCCGCCGCGCCCTCCACGTCCGCGAAGAGATCGACGTCCTCCGTCGGGCGGGCGACCAACCCGTGCGCCGCCCAGGCCACCCCACCCCCCAACACGAACCGGTACGGCCCGGCGGCGGTCAGCGCCACCCGGGCCACCTCCCGGTAGAACTCGTGCAGGTGCGGCGCGATCACGCCGCGCGCAGGCCGCGGTGCCGGCTCTCCCACGCCTGCCGTACGCCCCGCGGCAGGTTGAGCAGTCGCCACACCCGGCGCAGGGTCCGCCCGTTGATCAGCGCCCGCAGGTCGTCGGCACGGGTGGTCTCGCGGAGCACGTTCTCGTACATCCAGAGCAGTTGGTCGGGGTCGCCGAGGTCGAAAGTGCGCTCGGCGTTCCACATCAACCGGACCGGCAGTTCGACGATACCCCGGGTCGGGCCGCCCAGCTCGGCGAGTGTTCTCGCCACCACGGCGGGGCGACCGGGACGCGCCAGGAAGGCCACGCCGGTCGGGGTGGGGGAGACGGCCTGCATGGTGTCAGGGTAACGCCCGGCAGACCCGGTGTCGCTCAGGTCGATCCGAGCGCCCTGCTCCAGGTGCGCCGGCCTGGCCGCCATCACTGCGAAATGTGTCCGTTTTGCGCCCGAGCTGGCGCGCGTAGTCCGTCGTGATCGACTCGGGTTTGGTGAAGTCGGGGTGTCCGGGAGTCCGGGATGCCCCGACTTCCGTGAACCCGAGTGGATCACGCGGGTGACGGTGGGTTGGGGCGCCCAAGCCGCGCCGTGGGTGGTTTGTCCGGTGCTGGGGTGTGGCCGGGCGCACTCGTGGGCCGGAATCATGGCGCGGCCGGGGTCGTTACATACCCTGACGATCGCAGGACCACCGACCCGCCGCCCGACCGCTGAGGGCTGGTCGCGCAGGTTGGAATGCCAGGCTCCACCCGGTCGTTACAGTCCCCACGAACGACCGCAGGCACCGCCATGACGAGGGTGCCGATGGATGGGCCGCCCCGGAATGACCCTGGCCCCCCGGTCGTTACACATGGACCCGGCGCCACGAGCCCCCGCTCGGCAGGTCGCCGACCCCGACCCCGACGCCCGACAGGGTGTCACCCCCTTGACTTCCCCCTTGTTTGTGCAGCGCCGGACGAGGTGCTCACACCCGTGACCGCCGTTTCCCCGATCGGCGTGGCGCGGGTGTTCCTACCCCCGAAGGAGCTACCCCCATGAACACGATCATGCGTAAGAGCGTGCTGTCTGTTGCTGGTCTCGCGTTCGCCGGTGGTGTCTTCGCCGGCCCGATCGCCGCCCACGCCAACCCGGTCGATGCCAAGCCCGTCGCGGTGGCCGTGCAGACTACTGCGCCGAAGCCGCAGGGCGACCAGTCGCACATCTCCCTGAACGATGAGCAGACCGCGAACGTCAAGGCGATCATCGCCGCGACGAAGAAGGCCGGCCTGCCCGAGCGCGCCGCGGTCATCTCGATCGCGACGAGCCTGCAGGAGTCGAAGCTGGACAACCTGGGCCACCTCGGCGACGCCAACGACCACGACTCGCTGGGCCTGTTCCAGCAGCGCCCGTCCAGTGGTTGGGGCACGCCGGAGCAGATCACCAACCCGGAGTACTCCACCACCGCGTTCCTCAAGGGCCTCAAGCAGGTCGACGGCTGGCAGGACATGGCCCTGACCGACGCCGCGCAGACCGTCCAGGTCTCCGCCTACCCCGACGCGTACGCCCAGTGGGAGCAGCAGGCCACCGACCTCGTCAACCAGCACTGGAACAGCTGACACCGGCACCACCGCACGGCACCACCGCACCTGAACACCTATCGCTGGCCGGCACCCGGACCCCGGGGTGCCGGTCAGCGGTGTTTCCATTTCCGTGCGGGGCGTACGGCCTGCTCGCCGACTCGCTGAGCGCCGACGTTTCATCTCGCTGCACCTGGAAACCACGCCGACCCGCTGGCCGCTGCCGCTGGCCGCGGACGCCGCGCCGTCCGGTGTCTGGCCGAGCACGGTTCGGTGGTGGCTGCCCGCAGCGCGGCGCTTGGGGGCGTGCGTGCCGTGGCCGGGAGGCGACCGGCCTTACCGCGATGGGACCCGGCGCGCGGAACGGGCGGCGGGACGGGCGCGCGGGACGGGCGGGCGGGACGGGCGCGCGGGACGGGCGCGCGGGACGGGCGGGCGCTGCGACCGGATGGGCTCGCGCGGCGGAGCGCGGGAACGCGGAGTGCGGGAACAACGTGGGGGACCGGCTGGTTGTGGAGGGTGTCGGTGTGACTCAGTGTCCCCGGGCCTCACCTAATATCGCCGTCGCGGAATACCGTTTGGCTGGAGCCGCGTCGCGCCACTCGCCGAGAGGCGACCTGCACACCGACGCCAGCGCCGCCCCCGGTCCACAAGGCCGGGGGCGGCGCTGTCTGTCTACCCCCACTCGCGAACATGTCTCGGTTGACCTATGTTCATGGGGTCGCTCGCGTGGGAGGGGGTGTCGGGGCATGGGTCTGCGTACCTTCATCGAGGGTTGGCCGGTTTACCGGCAGCTCACCGGCACCGATCCGCTCGGTCGGGGTGCCGCGGCCAAGTCCACCCGGTCGGCAGGACTCACCGCGCGCACCGATGACGCGGATTCGATGGCCCGGTCGGTCTGCCCGTACTGCGCCGTCGGTTGTGGTCAGCGGGTGTACGTCAAGGACGGCCAGGTCACCCAGATCGAGGGCGATCCGGACAGCCCGATCTCGCGGGGTCGGCTGTGCCCGAAGGGTTCGGCCAGTAAGGGTCTGGTGACCAGTCCGCTGCGGCAGACGACTGTGCGTTACCGCCGTCCGTACTCGACGCAGTGGGAGGATCTGGACCTCGACACCGCGCTGGACATGATCGCCGACCGGATGCTCGCGGCCCGTGCGCAGACCTGGGAGGACGTCGACACGCAGGGCCGGCCGCTCAACCGGACGCTGGGTTTCTCCAGTCTGGGTGGGGCGACGCTGGACAACGAGGAGAACTACCTCATCAAGAAGTTGTTCACCGCGATGGGGGCGCTCCAGATCGAGAACCAGGCCCGTATTTGACACTCCGCCACCGTCCCCGGTCTGGGGGCCAGCTTCGGTCGTGGCGGTGCGACGGATTTCCAGCAGGACATCGCCAACGCTGACGTGATCGTCATCCAGGGTTCGAACATGGCTGAGGCGCACCCGGTGGGTTTCCAGTGGGTGATGGAGGCCAAGCGCAAGGGTGCGAAGGTCTTCCACGTCGACCCGCGGTTCACCCGGACCAGTGCGGTGGCTGACGCGTACCTGCCGATCCGGGCGGGCACGGACATCGCGTTGCTCGGTGGGGTGGTGCGCTACATCCTGGACAACGAGTTGGACTTCCGGGAGTACGTGCTGTCGTACACCAACGCGGCGACGATCGTCAGCGAGGAGTTCGTCGACACCGAGGACGGCGACGGGTTCTTCTCCGGGTTCGATCCGGAGACCGGCGCCTACGTGCAGGACAGCTGGCAGTACGCGGGGCACGAGGGTTCGTCCGGCAGTGGGCACACCGAGCAGGAGCGGGACAGCGCCGCGGGGCTGACGCACGAGTCCCACGGCGCACCTGTCGGCGGGCAGACCGAACGGGACGAGACGTTGCGGCACCCGCGCTGCGTCTACCAGATCCTCAAACGCCACTTCGCCCGCTACACCCCGGAGATGGTGGAACGGGTCTGCGGCATCCCGCGGGAGCAGTTCCTGGAGTTGGCCGAGGCGTGGACGCGGAACTCCGGTCGGGAGCGCACCGGCATGCTGATCTACTCGGTGGGGTGGACGCAGCACAGCGTCGGTGTGCAGTACATCCGTACCGGCGCGATCATCCAACTGCTGCTCGGCAACATGGGTCGCCCGGGCGGGGGCGTGATGGCCCTGCGGGGGCACGCCAGCATCCAGGGCTCCACCGATATCCCGACGTTGTTCAACCTGCTGCCCGGCTACCTGCCGATGCCGCACCACGCCGACCACCCGAGCTTCGACGAGTGGGTGGACAGCATCCGGCACCCGGGTCAGAAGGGTTTCTGGGGCAACGCGCGGTCGTTCGCCGCCAGCCTGCTCAAGGCGTACTGGGGTGACGCGGCGACGCCGGAGAACGACTTCTGTTACGGCTACCTGCCCCGGTTGACCGGTGACCACGGCACCTACCAGCAGGTGCTCAACATGATCGACGGGAAGATCAAGGGGTACTTCCTGCTCGGTCAGAACCCGGCGGTCGGCTCCGCGCACGGCCGGGCGCAGCGCCTGGGCATGGCCAACCTGGACTGGCTCGTGGTCCGGGACCTGTTCATGATCGAGAGCGCCACGTTCTGGCAGAACGGCCCCGAGGTCGCCACCGGGGAGATCGTGCCGGAGGAGTGCCGTACCGAGGTGTTCTTCCTGCCCGCCGCCTCGCACGTGGAGAAGGAGGGCACGTTCACCCAGACGCAGCGGCTGTTGCAGTGGCGGGAGAAGGCCGTCGAGCCGCCGGGCGACGCCCGCTCCGAGCTGTGGTTCTTCTACCACCTGGGGCGCAGGCTGCGGGAGAAGCTGGCCGGCTCGCCGTTGCCGCGTGACCGGGCGCTGCTCGACCTCACCTGGGACTACCCCACGCACGGTCCGCACGCGGAGCCGAGCGCCGAGTCGGTGCTGCGCGAGATCAACGGGTACGACGTGACGACCGGCCGCCCGCTGTCCAGTTTCGCCGAGGCCCGCGCGGACGGCTCCACCGCGATCGGCTGCTGGATCTACACCGGCGTGTACGCCGACGGTGTCAACCAGGCGGCGCGGCGCAAGTCCCGACACGAGCAGGACTGGGTGGCCGCCGAGTGGGGGTGGGCGTGGCCGGCGAACCGGCGCATCCTCTACAACCGTGCCTCCGCCGACCCGGACGGCAACCCGTGGAGTGAGCGCAAGCGCTACGTCTGGTGGGACGCGGAGAAGTCCGAGTGGACCGGCTACGACGTGCCGGACTTCGAGAAGACCAAACCGCCGTCGTACCGGCCGCCACCCGGCGCGTCCGGGACGGAGGGCATAGCCGGTGACGACCCGTTCGTCATGCAGGGTGACGGCAAGGGCTGGCTGTACGCGCCCAGCGGCGTGCTGGACGGGCCGCTGCCGACGCACTACGAGCCGGTGGAGTCGCCGGTGCGTAATCCGCTCTATCGGCAGCAGGCCAATCCGACCCGCAAGATGTACGCGCACCCGGTCAACTCGGTGAACCCGAGCCCACCGCAGGAGCACAGTCAGGTGTTCCCGTACGTGTTCACGGTCAGCCGGCTCACCGAGCACCACACCGCCGGTGGGATGAGCCGGACCGTCCGGACCCTTGCCGAGCTGCAACCGGAGATGTTCGTCGAGGTGTCACCGGAACTGGCAGGCGAGGCGGGGCTTACCCATCTGGGGTGGGCGCACCTGGTCAGCGGTCGTGCGGTGATCGAGGCGAAGGTGTTGGTGACCGACCGGCTCACGCCGTTGCGGGTGGACGGTCGGATCATCCACCAGGTGTGGTTGCCGTACCACTTCGGTTTCGAGGGTCTGGTGACCGGCGACTCGGCAAACGACCTGTTCGGCATCAGCCTGGACCCGAACGTCCTGATCCAGGAGAGCAAGGTCGGCACCTGCGATGTCCGGCCGGGTCGGCGGCCCACCGGGCCGGCGCTGCTCGACCTGGTGGCCGACTACCAGCGGCGCGCCGGGATCACGCCCGGCCAGCAGGCCCCGGCGGTCACCACCGACAGCGCGGGGGAGCAGCCCGGTGATTCCTGACCCGAACAGCCTCTACGGCCCGTTGGATCCGGCGCCCGAGGCCGGTTACGAGGACGCGCCGCCGCGGATGGGGTTCTTCACCGACACCAGTGTCTGCATCGGTTGTAAGGCCTGCGAGGTGGCCTGCAAGGAGTGGAACGGTGTGCCGGAGAGCGGCCTGGACCTGCTCGGCATGTCGTACGACAACACCGGCGCGCTGACCGCGAACTCGTGGCGACACGTCGCGTTCATCGAGCAACCCCGACCGGCCGGACACCGCGCCCCGCCGTTCGCGGGTACGCCGACCCACGGTTCGGCAAGCGCGGCGTCGGCGGCCGTGGCGGCCGGCACCGGTCAGCGCACGGGCACGGACCCGGGTGTGCCGACCGGAGCGCCGCCCGCCGCCGCCCGGATGGCCGCGGGTGGACCGGCGGACGTGCTCGGCGCCCCCCTCGCCGCCGATCCGGTCGTCGTGGGTGGCGCGGGTCCGGAGTTCCTGGGGATGCCGGGGGCGCAGCCCCCGGGCCGGGGCTCCGGTGCGGAGGGGCGTTCGGATTTCCGGTGGTTGATGATGTCGGACGTCTGTAAGCACTGCACCCATGCGGCGTGTCTGGATGTGTGTCCGACGGGTTCGTTGTTCCGGACGGAGTTCGGGACGGTGGTGGTGCAGGAGGACATCTGCAACGGCTGCGGTTACTGCATCTCGGCGTGTCCCTACGGGGTGATCGACCAGCGTAAGGATGACGGTCGGGCGTGGAAGTGCACGTTGTGTTACGACCGGTTGGGTGCGGGGATGACGCCGGCGTGTGCGCAGGCGTGTCCGACGGAGTCGATCCAGTACGGGCCCCTCGATGAGCTGCGAGAGCGGGCCGCTGCCCGGGTCGAGACACTGCACGAGCGGGGCGTCCCCGAGGCCCGCCTCTACGGGCACGACCCCAACGACGGTGTCGGTGGTGACGGGGCGTTCTTCCTGCTGTTGGACGAGCCCGAGGTGTACGGGTTGCCACCCGACCCGGTCGTGACCACCCGCGACCTGCCGAAGATGTGGAAACGCGCCGGCCTCGCCGCCCTGGCCATGGCGGCGGCGACCGTCGCCGCGTTCGTCGGAGGTTCCTCGTGAGTGCGCACCACCCCGAAACGGGTGACCGATTCCGCCGCTTCCGCGACCGACTCACCAACGCCAGCACCGACCCATCGGCCGCCGACCCCACCGACCCATCGGCCGCCGACGGCACCGACCGCTCGGGTGGTCCGGGGATGCGGCGGGGAGCGGTGGGCGCGGACTCCCGGGCGGAGCTGACCTCGCCGCGGCGGGGGTCCGCCGGCCGGCGGGGCGGACGACGCGGCGGCGGCGAGGAGCTGCGGGTGCCGGAGGCCGAGTTCACGTCGTACTACGGGCGGCCCATCCTCAAGGCGCCGGTCTGGAAGTGGGACATCGCGGCGTACCTGTTCACCGGTGGGCTGGCCGCCGGCTCGTCGCTGCTCGCCGCGGGTGGGCAGCTCACCGGGCGGCCGGCGCTGCGTCGGGCCGGTCGGGTGACCGCGTTGGGCGCCGTCAGCGCCAGCGCCGTCTTCCTGATCAGGGACCTGGGCCGACCGGCGCGGTTCCACCACATGCTCCGGGTGGCCAAGCCGACCTCGCCGATGTCGATGGGCACCTGGATCCTCACCGCGTACGGGCCGGCGGCGGGTGTCGCCGCGATCGCCGAGGCCGCCGGCGTGCTGCCCCGGCACGGTCTGCTCGGGCTGGCCGGTCGCGCGTTGCCGCCCATCGGGCACGCCGCCGGGCTGCTCGCCGCCGGCACCGCGCCGGCGCTGGCCACGTACACCGGGGTCCTGCTCGCCGACACGGCGGTGCCGTCGTGGCACGAGGCGTACCCCGAGTTGCCGGTGATCTTCGCGGGCAGCGCCCTGGCCAGCGGCGCCGGCGTGGGTCTGCTCGCCGCGCCCCCGCACGAGGCGGGGCCGGCCCGCCGGATGGCGGTGGCCGGTGCGGCCCTGGAGCTGTACGGCACGCACCGGGTGGAGACCCGCCTCGGTCTGCTCAGTGAGCCCTACCGGCGGGGCCGGCCCGGCCGGCTGCTGCGCGCCAGTCGGCTGCTCACCGCGGGTGGGGCCGCCGGTGCGCTGCTCGGCCGGCGCAGTCGGGCGGTCAGCGTCTTGTCCGGCGCCGCGCTGCTGGCTGCCTCGGCGCTGACCCGGTTCGGCATCTTCTACGGCGGCGTCGCGTCCGCCCGCGACCCTCGGTACACGGTGGTGCCGCAACGCGAGCGGGCCGACGCCCGACGAACCGGCATGGATCTTCCATCTGGTCGGGCGGCCCCGCCCACGGTGTGATCGAATGTCCGGTGGAGGCGTTCAGGCGGCTGGTGCCCCTCCCGGTCTTCAAAACCGGAGTGGTCCGGGACCCGGGCCAGGCGGGTTCGATTCCCGTCCGTCTCCGCCAAACCGCAGCAGGAGATGACGCGATGGGCGACGGGCCGGTGGACCCACGACGCCGGGTGCCCCGCACCGACACGCTGCTCGCCGACCCGCTGCTGGCCGCGGCCAGCGCGACGCTGGGCCGCGACCAGGTCAAGGCGGTCGTCGTCCGCGCCCAGGAGCGGGCCCGCCGCGGCGAGATCAACCCCGACGAGGTACGCGACGCGGCGGTCGCCGCGTTGCCCGCGCCCGGCCCCCGGGCGGTGCTCAACGCCACGGGCGTCGTACTGCACACCAACCTGGGCCGGGCGCCACTGTCGCCCGCCGCGGTCGCCGCGGTGGTGGCCGCCGCCGGGCACACCGACGTCGAGTTGGACCTGGGTACCGGCCGACGGGCCCGCCGTGGCCGCGACGCGCTCGACGCCCTGGCCGCCGCCGTACCCGACGCCGGGGCCGTGCACGTGGTGAACAACGGCGCCGCCGCGCTGGTGCTGGCCGCCACCGCCCTGGCCGCCGGTCGTGAGATCGTGGTCAGCCGGGGCGAGTTCGTCGAGATCGGCGACGGTTTCCGCCTGTCCGACCTGCTGGAGAGCACCGGCGCTCGCCTGCGGGAGGTGGGCACCACCAATCGCACCACGCTCGCGGACTACGCCGCCGCGCTCGGCCCGCAGACCGGTTTCGTGCTCAAGGTGCACCCGTCGAACTTCCAGATCACCGGCTTCACCTCGGCGACCCCGGTGCGTCAACTGGCGACCCTCGGCGTGCCGGTGGTCGCCGACATCGGCTCCGGCCTGCTCACCGCGGATCCGCTGCTGCCCGACGAACCGGACGCGACGAGCACTCTGCGCGCCGGGGCGGCGCTTGTCACCGCCAGTGGCGACAAGCTGCTCGGCGGCCCGCAGGCGGGGTTGCTGCTCGGCGACGTCGCGTTTGTCGACCGGCTGCGCCGGCACCCGCTGGCCCGGGCGGTACGGGTGGACAAGCTCACCCTGGCCGCGCTCGCCGCCACCCTGCACCGACCGGACACCCCCACCCGGACGGCGTTGCACGCCGACCCGGGCGCCCTGCGCGAGCGGGTGGAGCGGCTGCGCGACCGGCTCGGCGCGGACGGCCGCAAGGCGGAGGTGGTGCCGGCCGTCGCGGTGGTCGGCGGCGGTGGGGCCCCCGGTGTCGAGTTGGACTCGTGGGCGCTGAGCCTGCCCGAGCGCTACGCCGCGCCGCTGCGCACCGGCGACCAGCCGGTGCTCGGCCGGGTGGTGCGGGGCCGGCTCCTGCTCGACCTGCGCTGTGTGCCGGCCGACGCCGACGAGGCGGTCCGCGTGGCCGTGCTGCGCGTGCCCGGGGACGACTGAGCGTGTTCGTCGTCGCGACCGCCGGACACGTCGACCACGGCAAGTCGACGCTGGTCCGGGCGCTGACCGGGATGGAGCCCGACAGGTGGGCCGAGGAACGCCGCCGGGGCATGACCATCGACCTGGGCTTCGCCTGGACGACACTGCCCTCCGGCGCCACCGTCGCCTTCGTCGACGTGCCCGGCCACGAGCGGTTCGTGCCCAACATGCTCGCCGGGGTCGGCCCGGTGCCGGCGGCGCTGATCGTGGTCGCCGCCGACGAGGGGTGGATGCCGCAGTCCGCCGAGCACCTGGCCGCGCTCGACGCGCTCGGCGTCGGGTACGGCCTGCTGGCGGTGACCCGCGCGGACCTGGCCGATCCGGGGCCGGCGACGGCCCAGGCCCGCGCCGAGATCGGCGCGACAAGCCTCGGCGCGGTGGAGGCGGTGGCGGTCAGCGGCCGCACCGGCGCCGGTCTGGCGGAGCTGCGGGCCGCCCTGGACCGGCTCACCGCCCGACTGCCGGCGCCCACGGTGGACGACCCGGTCCGGCTCTGGGTCGACCGCAGCTTCACCGTGCGGGGCAGCGGCACCGTCGTCACCGGCACCCTCGGCGCTGGTCGGCTGCGGGTGGGTGACGTGCTGGAGTTGGCCGGTGCCGACGAGCCGGTCCGGGTCCGTGGCCTGCACTCTCTCGGCGAGGCCCGACCGGAGGCCGCCGCGGTGGCCCGGGTGGCGGTCAACCTGCGTGGTACGCCCCGCGACCGGCTCGGACGCGGCGACGCGCTGCTCACCCCGGGCCGGTTCCAGCACACCGACCTCATCGACGTGCGGCTCGCCGGCGACGCGGCCGCCGACCTGCCGGCCACCCTCACCCTGCACGTCGGGTCGGCGGCGGTGCCGGTCCGGGTCCGACCGCTCGGCGCGGACACCGTGCGGCTGCGCCTGTCGCGCCCGCTGCCACTGCTGGTGGGCGACCGGGCGCTGCTGCGCGACCCAGGCCGGCACCACGTGGCCGGCGGGGTGCGGGTGCTGGACGTGGCGCCGCCGCCGCTGGCCCGCCGGGGTGCCGCGGCCGCCCGCGCGCAGGTCCTCGCCGCGCTGGACGGTCGACCCGACCTGGTCGGTGAGCTGCGCCGCCGACGGCTGGTCCGGGCCGGCGCCATGATCCGGATGGGCGTGCCGGTGCGCGCCGCGCCGGTGGCCGGTGACTGGCTGGCCGACCCCGAGCACTGGCGGCGCCTCGGCGACCAGGTGACCGAGGAGGTCGCCCGCTACGCGCGGGAGCACCCGTTGGAGCCGGGGATGCCGGTGGACGCGCTGCGCCAGCGACTCGCCCTGCCCGACCGGCTGCTTGTCGAGGCGCTGGTCCGGCCGCCGTTGCGGATCCACGCCGGGCGGGTCGGCGCGGCGGGCGCCGACGCGTTGCCCGAGCCGGTGGCCCGAGCCGTGCGGCGGGTCCGCGACGAGTACGGCGACCGGCCGTTTCGCGCCCCCGAGGCGGACCGTCTCGTCGACCTCGGCCTGGGTCCCCGGGAGATCGGCGCGGCGGTGCGGGCCGGCGCCCTGCTGCGGTTGGCCGACAACGTGGTGCTGCTGCCCGACGCGCTCGACGACGCGGTCCGGGTGCTGGCCGGGCTGCCGCAGCCGTTCACGCTCTCCGCGGCCCGGCAGGCGTTGGACACCACCCGCCGGGTGGCGGTGCCCCTGCTGGAGTTGCTGGACCGTCGCGGTGCGACCCGGCGACTGCCCGACGACGCCCGGATCGTCGTCACCTGAGCCCCGCGACACGTCGCCTTGGTCAGGAGTCCAGGTCGGACATGTCGAGGACGAAGCGGTAGCGGACGTCGTTTCGCCGGAGGCGGTCGAGGGCCGTGGCCACCTGCGCCGACGGGAGCACCTCGATGTCGGCCGCGATGCCGTTGTCGGCGCAGAACTGCAGCATCTCGGCTGTCGCCGGCCGGCCTCCGCTGCCGGCGGAGCCGAGTCGCTTGCGGCCGACGAGGAGGGCGGTGGTCTCGACGGTGACCGGGCCCAGGTAGCCGAGGAGGCTGAGGGTGCCGTCCATCGCCACCAGCTTCAGGTACGGGCCGAGGTCGTGCGGTGCGGAGATGGTGTCGATGACGACGTCGAAGGCGTCGCGTGCCGTGGCCATCTGTTCCGGGTCGGTGGAGTCGAGGAGGTCGTGTGCGCCGAGCCGGAGGGCGTCGGCGCGCTTGTCCCGGCTGCGGCTGATCACGGTCGTGGTGGCGCCGAGGGCCACGGCCAGCCGGACCGCGAGGTGGCCGAGGCCGCCGAGCCCGGCCACGGCGACGCGACTGCCGGGGCCGACCGCGAGGGCGCGCAGGGGTTCCCAGACGGTGATGCCGGCGCACAGCAGCGGGGCGGCCGCGGCCGGGTCGAGGCCGGCGGGGAGCGGATAGGCGAAGGCCTCGCGGACGACGTACTCGCGGGAGAAGCCGCCCAGGGTGGTCGACCCGTCCTGCCGGTCGGTGCCGCCGTAGGTCAGGGTCGGGAAGGAGTGGCAGAAGTTCTCCTGCCCGGTGCCGCACATGGCGCACACGCCGCAGGAGTCGACGATGTTGCCGACGGCGACGTGGTCGCCGATCGAGAAGGTGGTCACCCCGGGGCCGGTCCCGGTCACCACGCCGGTGAATTCGTGGCCCGGCACCAGCGGCGCGCCGCTGTGCGTGTCGTAGTCGCGCAGGGCGTGCAGGTCGCTGTGGCAGACGCCGCAGTAGTCGACCCGTACCGCGATGTCGTCGGTGCGCAGGTCCCGGCGCTGCAGGGGGGTGCGGCGCAGCGTCGACGAGTCGGTGGCCTGCCATCCGGTGGTGCTTCGCATACTCGACTCCTTAAACAGACTGTTCGGTTTGTTAGAGCCTAGGTCGGGCCACGAGGTAAAGCAAACCAACTGTTCTGTTTTGCTAGGGTGGGGGTATGCCGGAGCAGCCCCTGACCTCGCGAGGCGCCGCGACCTACCAGCGCATCCTGGACGCGGCCACCGAGGAGTTCGCCCAGCACGGCATCGCCGGCGCACGAGTCGACCGGATCGTGACGGCGGCGCGGACCAACAAGGCGCAGCTCTACTCGTACTTCGGCGACAAGGAACGGCTCTTCGACGCCATCTTCCTCAGCTCGCTGGAGCGCATCACAAACGTCGTACCCATCGACGCCGACGACCTCGCGGACTGGGCCGTCCGCCTCTACGACGAGTACCTGCGCCGTCCCGACCTGATCCGGTTGGCGACGTGGACGCGGCTGGAGCGCCGGCCCGCCGGGCACCTCGTCGAGACCCACGAGCACTACGACGACCGCAAGCTCACCGCGATCGCCGAGGCCCAGGCCGCCGGGCGGATCCGCACCGGCGACCCGTTCGACATCATGGCCCTGGTCATCGCCATGTCGATGGCCTGGTCACCGGTCAGCAACGTCTACGCGGCAAGTCGCCAGGAATCCGACGACGTCCATGACCACCGCCGTGCTCTGCTGCGCGACTGTGTCCGACGCGCCATGGTGCCGACCGACCAGGGTCATCCGGACCGCTGACCGCCCGTTTCCCCGCGCTGGCTCGGGGCCCGTCCGGGGCTGACAGGAACCGTCCCGGGGTGCGACGGTAGAGCGATGGTCGAGCTGATCCCGACCCGGTCGCGGCCCGCCGGCGGCCGATGGCGTGCGGCCCTCCCGGTGGCGCTGCGCTGGGGGCTGCCGGTGCTCTGGGTGCTGTGGGCATCCCTGGCCTGGTGGGTGGAGCCCCGCGAGTCGACGGAGGCCCAGCTCGACCGGGATCTCGCCAGCGGCCGGGTGGTGACCTTCCAACGGGCAGACGGCTGGGCCGACGACGACGCGTACTGGGGCAGCCGTCCCCGGCTGCAGCACGCGACGGACGGCGGGTTGCTCGCCTGGACCGTGCCGAACGGCCAGATCCGGTACGTGTTCGTGGACCCGCCCGCTTCGGAGTCGTCAGTCGCCGAGGCCGACCCGTCGCCGAACCCGAGGTGGGACGCGCGGCTCGCCGCCGTCGCCGAACCGTGGCGTGGCGTGAACGCCGCCGCGCACCGGATGACGGACGCCGCCGCCGTGCTCGCCGGCGTGTTGACAGTGCTGTGGCTGGCCAGGCTTGTCGGTGGTGCGCCGCCCCGAGCCGGCACCCGATGGTTCTGGTTCTGGATCGGGCTCCTGCCGTTCGGGACGGGCGTGCTCGCCTGGACCTACCGGGAGGTGTGGCGGGCGCCGTCGGAGCAGGTCGGCGAGCGCAGCTCGGGCTGGCGCGGCCTCGGCTGGCTGATCCTCGCCGGGATCGGCATCGCCATGCTGGTGTCCGTCGCCCAACGGCTGCTCGGCACGACGGTGGTGCCGGGCTAACCGGCCCCCGGGTCGGCGGCGGTCACCTACGGTGACGCCATGGACCCTTCGGCGGTCTGGCGGGACCGGCAACACCGGTGGCGGATCGAGGCGTACCGCGCGCCCGACCTGCGGTTCGCCATCTACGCCACGAACGGCCCCACCGAATCGGTGCCGCTGTGGCTGTTCGGTATGTCGGCGCTGGCCCGCTGGTTGATGACCCACGCCATCTCGCTCGACGACCTGGAGGTCGACTGAGCGGTGGCGCGGACCCAAACCGGACCCGGGACCGGCCGCGCTGCGGTTGAGTGACCTGAGGCGGCGGACGGGGGTGCGCGATGGGCGGTCAGCTCGTGCAGGTGGCGCTGGTGGCCGTGCTGGTGCTTGTCAACGCCGCGCTCTCCGGCAGCGAGATGGCGTTGGTGACGCTGCGCGAGGGGCAGTTGCGGCGGTTGGGGCGACGGTCGCGCGCCGGGGAGCGGCTGGTGCGGTTGTCCGGCGACCCCAACCGCTACCTGGCCACCATCCAGCTCGGCATCACACTTGCCGGTTTCCTCGCCTCGGCGGCGGCCGCGGTGTCGCTGTCCGAGCCGCTCGTCGGTCCGTTGGGCTTCCTCGGTGGCCTGGCCCGCCCCGCCGCGGTGCTGGTGGTGACCGTACTGCTGACGTTCGTCACCCTGGTGCTCGGCGAGTTGGCGCCCAAACGACTGGCGATGCAGCGGGCGGAGCGTTGGGCGTTGCTGAGCGCCGGCCCGTTGGACCTGCTGGCCCGGGTGTCCCGGCCGGCGGTGTGGCTGCTCAGCCGGGCCACCGACGCGGTGGTACGGCTGGCCGGCGGTGACCCGCGGGCCAACCGCGCGGAGATGACCGAGGAGGAGCTGCGGGAGATGCTGGCCAGCCAGCGCGGCCTGTCGGCCCAGCAGCGGGAGATCCTGACCGGCGCGTTCGACATCGCCGGCCGGACGTTGCGGGAGATCCTGGTGGCCCGGCGGGAGGTGATGACGCTGCCGGCCAGCCTGACCGCCGACGAGGGGGTCCGCCGGCTCGCCGCCGCCGGGCGGTCCCGCGCCCCGGTCACCGGTCCCGGCGGCCTGGACGAGCTGCTCGGGGTGGTGCACATCCGTGACCTGGTGCAGGCCGGCGCGGCGTCGGTGGGGGACCGGGTGCGCTCGCCGGTGCTGCTGCCGGTGACCCTGCCGGTCGCCGACGCGTTGCGTCAGCTCCGTCAGGAACATCAGCAACTGGCCCTGGCGGTCGACGAGCACGGCGGCATCGACGGCCTGGTCACCATGGAGGATCTGCTGGCCGAGGTGGTCGGCGAGTTGTACGACGAGACCGACCGGGACGTGCGCGGGGTGATCCGGGAGGAGGACGGCGCCCTGCTGGTGCCCGGTGACTTCCCGCTGCACGACCTGCCCGACCTGGGGGTGCGGTTGCGCTTCCCGTTGTCCCGTGAATACACCACGGTGGCCGGGTTGGTGCTGGCCCGGCTGCGGCACCTGCCCGGCCAGCCCGGGGAGATGGTGCGGCTGCCCGGGCTGACCCTGGAGGTGGTGGAGGTCGCCGACCGGGCGGTGCGTCGGGTGCGGTTGCGCGGGTTCACGGCCGACACGTGACCGGGTCGCCCGGACGGGGGACAAGAGCGCCGAAAACACCCGCGGCGGATGCGGCTTGCCTACGGTGCGATTCGTGAAGGACCGAGGTTTGCGTACGTTCGTCACGGTGCTGGCCGGCCTCGCGGTGATCTACTTCGGCAGCGCCGGCCGCAGCCCCGAGGAGGGCCGCGGGATCTCCGGTGGGGTGGTGGTCCTGGCGTTGCTCGCCGCGCTGCTGGTGTGGCACCTGACCCGGCCGGGGGACAAGACGGTGAAGTGAGCGGGTCAGCGGGCGGCGACCCGGGTGACCTCGCCGGCGGACTCCTCGCCGAGCGCCACCCGCACCAGCGCCGAGGCGAGCCGGCCGAAGTCCGGTTCGTCGACCAGGCCGGCCAACCCGTCCGGGGAGCCCGGCAGGCCCAGCCGCTTCGCCCCGGCGAGGGCCCGACGGTCGGCGTACGGGCGCAGGTCGGACCAGACCGTCTGCGCTTCGCGCAGGTAGATGTCCGCGCCGGTGGGGCCGATGCCGGGAAACTCGGTGAGGCGTCGCCGCAGCCCGGCGGGGTCACCCGGGGCCTCGCGGTGTAGTCGGCGCAGGTCGCCGTGCCAGCGGTCCAGGCACAGGCGGGCGCCGGTGCCGAGCATGGTGGCGGTCCGCTCGTCGTAGCGGCGGTAGTGACCCCGGCCCAGCGCGTCGACGCGTTCCTGCCAACTGGCCGCCTCCATGGCCTGCGGTGTGCGGTAGCCCGCGGCGAACAGCTCCCGCGCGGCGTCCACCGCCAGGCACGCCCGGATCCGGGTGCTCAGCAGGGTGGTCAGCACCAGCAGTTGGTAGAGCGGGCGGGGACGGTCGGCAAGCTGGATGCCGGCCTCCTCCGCGTAGGTGCGGCCCCGCCGGTCCAGTAGGACCCGCACCACCGTTCGATCGTTGCCCACACCGATCGGGTACCCCATCGGTGTCCCGCTAGGCGTCGCGCCGGCGACCGCTGTCGGAATGCCGCCGGAGCGGGCGGGTATGCCGACGGTGGAAGGCGGTCGATGCCGCCCGCCGTACCCGGAGGGAGACACCTGTGGTCAACCCGCAGCAGGAAGAGTTCCGGCGCAACGCCAAGGGCGCCACCAGCCAGGACAGCAAGGGGCCCACGCCGACCGGGCACCCGCGCAACCGTGGCTCGTCGCGCGGTGACGAGGGTCGGCCGGTGCCCAGGGGGCAGGTGTCGCCGTACGGCCCGGCCGGTGAACCGGTGGCCGAGGACGACAGCGACACCCGCTAACTAACGACCGCGCTCGGACGGCCGCCGCAACCTGTTCCAGGTCGCGGCGGCCGTCAGCCCGTAGGCGAGGTGCGGGATGATGTCGGAGATCCAGTCGGAGCGCCGCCAGGTGCGCGGGTCACTGATCCCGAGCACGGTGATCGACCCGTCGGTCATGGTCATCACCCCGGCGCCGAGCAGGCTGGTGGCCACCGGCAGTGGTTGCCGTCGACCGCCGGCGTAGAGCGCGAACGCGACGCCCGCGGCGATGCCCAGCCCGTAGCCGATCAGCGGCCCGAGGCCCGAGCGACGGTTCGCCGCCCGGCCGTCGGACCCCAGGCTGACGTGCGCGATCCCGGCCAGCCGGTCGACGGTCTCCTGCGGGACGTCGCTCTCCGGCCGTCCCCGCAGGGCCATGTCCAGGTAGCTGACCACGTTCAGCGCGGTGCTGCCGACGGCACCAGCGATGGCACCGTCGGCAAGGTCGACCCTTCTCACTTCGGGTCGCCCGGTTCGCGCTCGCTCTTGGGGCCGTACGCGCGGTCGCCGCGTACCACGCCCCGCTGGCCGCGATCCTCCTGGAGGATCCGGTTGGCGACCTGGTTGGCCTTGCCGTCGGGCACCCGACGTCCGGAGTCGTCGATCGCGTTGCGCAACCGCGCCCGCTGCTTGTCGTAGGCGTTACTGCCGGGCCGTGGTCCTGGCATCTGGTGTCTCCTTCGTCGGTCTGGGCGTCTGCTGTCGCCCTCGTCGTCGTCGGCGTACCGCGGCCGTCTACCCGTCTGGCGGCCGGTGAACCACAGGCGCTAGCGGGGGCCGTGCACCACGGCGACCGGGCACCGCGCGTGGTGCAGCATCGACTGGCTCACCGACCCCAGCAGCAACCCGGTCACCTCGCCGCGCCCCTGCCCGCCCACCACCGCCAGTTGCGCGGAGCCGGACGCCTCGGCCAACACGGCGCCGGTCCGGCCGTGGACCGCCCGGCAGGTCAACCGCAGCTTCCGGTGCTGCTCGGTCAGGCCGGTCAGCCACCCGGCGAGCATCCGTTCCTGTTCGCCGTGCAGCTTTGCCTCGTCGTACACCAGGGGTTGCATGTCGCCGGGGCCGCTGCTGCCGGGGTGCCGGTAGGCGTGCACCGCCAGCAGCGGCACGCCGCGCGACACGGCTGTCTCGGCCGCGAAGTCGGCCGCCAGCCGGGAGGCCGGCGAGCCGTCCACCGCGACAAGCACCGGCTCGTCGGGTCGTTGCGCGCCGCGGGCCACGAGCACCGGGCAGTCGGCGTACGCGGCGACCTGCACCGCGACCGAGCCGACCACGAGCGCCGAGAAACCACCGAGCCCTCGGTCGCCGAGCACGATGAGCGCGGCGGTGGGGGACTCGCCGACCAGCACCGCGGCGGCCTCACCGTCGATGATCTCACCGGAGATCGACAGCCCCGCTACGGTCGCCTCGGCCTCGGCCACCGCGGCCTGGACCAGCTCCTCGGCCCGGTGCCGCAGCCCACCGCCGGGTGGCGCGCCCGGGGCGGGGGCGATCGGCACGTGCAGCAGCGGCCAGACGAACCCGTGCACGATCCGCAGTGGCCGGTGCCGGCGGGCCGCCTCGGTGGCGGCGAGGCGTACGGCGCGCAGGGCCGGCGGCGAGCCGTCCACGCCGACCACCACCGCCGCGCTGTTCGCCGAGTTCACCGCCCACCTCCCGCTCGGGGCCAGTATCGCGGGCGGGACCGTCCCCGCGCCGCGATACCGCTGAGCGCGCCGGGGTCGGTACGCTGACGGCGACCGGTCCGGAGGGGGGATTGTCGATGGGTGCACCGGACCAGCCGAGCACCGGCCGCATGATCGACTATTGGCTCGGCGGGGAGCACCACTTCCCGGTCGACGTGGCGGCCGCGAGCGCGTTCGAGCAGGCGTACGGGCCGTGCGCTCCGGTGTTCCGGGAGCTGCGGGCGTTCCTGGGGCGGGCGGTGCGGGCCATGGCCGCCCGGGGCGTGGACGGTTTCCTGGTGTTCGGCGCCGGGGTGCCGACGATGGGCAACGTGCACGAGGTCGCCGTCGACGCGACGGTGCTCTACACCGACGTCGACCCGGTGACCATCCGGTTGGGGCAGAGCATCCTCGCCGGCAGCGACCGGGCCGGCTACGGCTTCGGTGACGCGACCGACATCGGCACGATCGACCCGGCGCAGTTGCACCGCTTCGTGCCGGGCTGGGGCCGCCGGCCGGTCGGGGTGGTCTTCCTCGGGCTGGCGGCGTTCCTCGACGACACCACGCTGACCCACACCCTCGACGAGCTGTACGCCGGCGCGGCGGCGGGCAGCCTGCTCGTGGTGGACTTCGACACCGAGGAGCTGGCGGGTCACCCGCAGGCGCTGGCGATGATGGGGCCACAGTTCCGGATGCGCCCACCGACCGCGTTCGGGCCGCTGCTGGGCCGCTGGGCGCCGACGGTGGACGGCATCGTGCCGGTCGCGCGGTGGCGGCCGGTGGGTCCGCCCGCCCCGGTGCCCGACGCGTTCCACGGCGTGCTCGCGACCCGGGGCGACGACTGACCGCAGCGGTTCGCCGTCCGGGTGGTCCGTATGATGCTTGCCCTACCGCAAGCTTCTGGAGAGGACGAGCATGGTGGACCCGCCGGAGGTGGTGTCGCGCGCGCTGCGCGAGGCCCCGCCCGACCAGTTGGCCGAGGCGGCGGACCAGGCGATCCGATCGACGCTGGGCGCCCTGCGCACCGACGTCTTCGTCGCCGACTATCGGATCAGCGGGCTCTGGCCGGTCCTGGACCCGGACCTGCCGGCGGCCGGGTTCCTGGCCTGCCACACCATGGCGCAGCGGTGTTTCAGCAGCCAGCAACCGGTACGCGACGCCGCCGGCGAGGGGTCCTGCCGGCTCTACCTGCCGTTGACGCTGTGGGGGGAGCGGTTGGGCGTGCTGTTGATCGAGCTGCCGGCCGTACCGAATCCGACAGTGACCGGCCAGGCGACCGACATCGCCGACGCTCTCGCGGTGGCGATGCGCGCGGCGGACCGGGGGACCGACAGGTACCGGCGGGCCCGTCGCCGGGAGCGACTCACGATGGCCGCCGAGATGCAGTGGGATCTGCTGCCCGGTCGCAGCGTGGCGCACCACGCGTTCGAGTTGGCCGGGCAACTGGAGCCGGCGTACACCGTGGGTGGGGACCACTTCGACTGGTCGCTGGACGGCGACCAACTGACCCTGACCGTGCTCAACGGCGAGGGCAACGGGCTGGCCGCGTCGATGCTGACCGCCGTCACGGTCAACGCGATGCGCAACGCCCGTCGCTCCGGGGGCGGCCTGGTGGAGCAGGCCGAACTGGCCTCGGACACGGTCTTCTACCAGCACCGGGGCCGCCGCTACGTGGCCACCCTGCTGCTCGACGTCGACACCCGCACCGGTCGGGTCCGGGCGGTCGACGCGGGGTCCCCGCACCTGCTGCGGATGCGCGGGGCGACTGTGGAGCGGATGAAGCTGGATCAGCAGTTGCCGTTGGGGATGTTCGCGGAGACCCGCTACGAGGTGCAGGAGTTGCACCTCGAGCCGGGCGACCGCCTGTTCGTGGTCAGCGACGGGGTGTGGGCCGCCGAGCCGCCGGGCCAGGAGCCGTACGGGGATCGGGTGATGGCGCGTTCGTTGCGCGCCACGCGGTTGCAGCCGGCGGCCGAGGCGGTTGGTACGGTGATGCGCGAACTGCACGCCTACCACGCGGACTCCGACCTACGCGACGACGCCGTCGTGGTGTGTCTGGACTGGCACGGCCCGCGTGCGCGGGGCGCCAGGTGAGGGTCGCCGCCGCTGCGTCTGGCGGGCAGCAGCGCGACGACGGCGGGGGACATCGGGTGGAGCGACCTGGGGATCTCGCCGCGGCGATCGACGCGGCCGCCGGGACACTGATCGCCGTGCTCGACTCGGCCGCGTCGGGGCATCAGGTGCCGCCCACCCAGTTGCGGGTGTTGGCGCTGATCACCAGCCGTTCGGAAACCAACGTCAACGGGTTGGCGGAGCTGCTGGACGTGGTGCCGTCGTCGGCGAGCCGCCTCTGTGACCGGCTGGAGGCGACCGGGTTGTTGCGCCGGGTGGCCGATCCCCGCGACCGGCGTGAGGTGCGGCTGGTGCCCACCCCGGCGGCGCTGACGCTGTTGGGGGACCTGGCCGAGCGGCGGCGGCGGGCGGTGCAGGCGGTGCTGGATCGGATGCCGGCGCGCACGCAGCACGATCTGTTGCTGGCGCTTGTCGCGTTCGGTCGGGCGGCGACTCAGGCGGTGCCCGAGCAGCAGACCGATCCGGCGGCACAGACGGCCTGAGTCGCCGCTCCCACTAGTATCCTAGGACGCTCTACGCGTGGTGATCCACGCCACAGTGCGACAACACCGCACCGAACGACCCGCGACGGCGCCGGGCAAGCGGACGCAGGCCCGATATAGTGACAGCGCACTTACCCGGCCCGTGATCTTCGAGATCGCGGGCCGGATCAGGGAAAGAGGCCCCACCCGGGGCCGCAGGGGGAGCCGGCGCGGGCCGGCCCGACAGCGCGTACGACCCTCCGCCGCGCCCGACGTCGGCCGAGGGTCCGTGCCGTGGAGGAGGATCGGTGTCGCGTCCGGCTCGGGCAGAGCAACCGCGGGACACCGGTGAACAGGCCCCCGGCAACCAGGTGCTCACCCTGCCCAACCTGATCAGCTTCGTGCGGCTGCTGGGCGTGCCCCTCTTCCTCTACCTGTTCCTGGTCGAGCGGGCCGACGTGGCGGCGATCGTCGTCCTGGCCATCGGCGGCACCACGGACTGGGTCGACGGCTGGATGGCGCGCCGTCTGCACCAGGTGAGTCGGCTGGGGGAGTTGCTCGACCCGTTCGCCGACCGGCTCTACATCCTCGCCACCCTTGTCGCCTTCACCGCGCGGGAGGTGGTGCCGTGGCAGTTCACCGCGGCGCTGCTGGCCCGTGAGCTGCTGCTGCTCGGCTCGCTGGCGGTGCTCCGCCGCTACGGGTACGGGCCGCCGCCGGTGCACTACGTCGGTAAGACCGCCACGTTCCTGCTGTTGGCGGCGTTCCCGGTGCTGCTGTTGGCCACCGAGTGGAGCGCGGCGGCGACGGCGACGGCCGCGATCGGCTGGGCGTTGGCGTGGTGGGGGCTGGTGCTCTACTGGGTGGCCGGCGGGATGTACGTGGTGCAGGCGGCGCGGCTGGTGCGCGCGGCACGTGGCCCGGGGGCGGCGGCATGACCGCGCCGCAGTCGGGGAAGCCCCGCCCGGATCGGGTGTACGCGCCGGACTTCCTCACCGAGTTGTTCCGCAACCCGCTCGATCCGGGGTACGCGGATGCGGCGGCGGCGCGACGGCGCTCGGCGTCCACCGGGTCGGCCCGGGGGTGGCGGGCCTGGCCGGCGCGGTCGGTCAGTCTGGTCGTGGTGGTGCTGCTCGGTTTCCTGTTCGCGGTCGCGTACCGGCAGACGATGGCGGACGAGCCGGGGAGGGCCCAGGCTCGTTCCGGTCTGGTCGCGCAGATCAAGGAGCGGGAGGGTCAGACCGACCGGTTGTCCACCCGCGCGGATCAGCTGCGCGAGGAGGTCAGTCGGCAGCGAGACGCGGCGTTGAGCGGGTCGGCGGCGGCACGGCTGCGGGACCTGGAGGCGAGCACCGGCCTGGGTCGGGTGCGCGGCGACGGTGTGGTGGTGCGGTTGGCGGACGGGCCGGAGAACGCGGACGCGGTGACGGGTGCCGGTGCGGGGCCGTCGCGGGTCTTGTACAGCGATCTGCAGGGTGTGGCGAACGCGTTGTGGAGTGCCGGTGCGGAGGCGGTCGCCATCAATGGGCAGCGGTTGACCTCGACGTCGACGATCCGTACGGCGGGTGACGCGATCCTTGTGGACTTCCGTCCGGTGATGGGGCCGTACGAGGTGTCGGCGGTCGGGCCGGGTTCGCTGCGGCGCAAGTTCGAGAACAGCCGCAACGCGGACGTGATGCGGGAGGTCGCGCAGAAGACCGGGTTGTCGTTCGGTGTGCGGGAGGCCGATGACCTCACCCTGCCGGCGGCTCCGGAGCCGCAGCTACGCTACGCGAAGCCGTCGGTCAGTCCGAGCCCTTCCGCGTCGGGTGTCCGGTCCGGCAGTCCTGGGTCGTCCGGTCCGACGACGACCGTTAGCCCCTCGGGAGGTGGCCGATGATCGCGGTGCTGGCGTTGCTTGCCGGTGTGGTGCTGGGTGTGTGGCTTGATCCCACGGTGCCGGCGGCGTTGCAGCCGTACCTGCCGATCGCTGTGGTGGCCGCGTTGGACGCGGTGTTCGGTGGGGTGCGGGCCCGGTTGGACCGCATCTTCGACGACAAGCAGTTCGTGGTGTCGTTCATCTCGAACGTGTTGGTCGCTGGTCTGATCGTGTATCTGGGTGACCAGCTCGGGGTGGGCGGGCAGTTGTCCACGGGTGTGGTCGTCGTGTTGGGTGTCCGCATCTTCGGCAACGTGGCGGCGATCCGTCGGCACCTGTTCCGGGCGTAGGTTGACAGCGATGAGTGATGAGCAGAGCGACACGGGGACCGGGTGGCCGCAGCCGGGTGGGCCGACGCGCCCGGGTGGGCCGGCGGGTGAGCCCGATCCTCGTCCGGACGCGCCGGATCCGGACGAGTTGAGCCCGTTGGCCCCGCAGGAGCCGGCGGTGCCGGGGGAGCGGCCGGACGACGAGCCCGCGGTGGAGGGGGTCGACGAGGGCGCGACGGTGGACCTGAACGCGGTGTCGCGGCCGGGGGCTGCGGTGTCGCGGTCGGTAGGGCCGGAGCCGGTGTCGGACGGGTTGGCCGAGCCGGCCGGGGAGCCGGTGGCGGCGCGACCGGTGGCGGCGGGTCGGTTCCGGTGGAGTACGGCCGGTGTGATGATCGTGGCGTTGTTGGTGCTGCTGGGTTTCACGTTGGTCGTGCAGTTGAAGACGACGTCGACGGATCCGACGTTGGGGGCGACGCGCCAGGAGGACCTGGTGCGGATTCTGTCGGATCTGGATGCGCGGGAGAGTCGTCTGCAGCAGGACATTCGGGCTCTGGAAGACAGTCAGCGGCAGTTGGCCTCGGGTGAGCAGGGTCGTCAGGCGGCGTTGGACGAGGCGACGCGTCGGGCGAACGAGTTGGGCATCCTGGCGGGTACGTTGCCGGCGGTGGGGCCGGGGTTGACTGTGCAGTTCGACTCCGGTGTCAAGCCGATCACGGCGACGCGGGTGCTCGACGCGGTGCAGGAGTTGCGGGGTGCGGGCGCGGAGGCGATGCAGATCTCCGGTGGTGACCGGGCGACGGTGCGGATCATCGCGTCGACGTACTTCCTCGATGGGGACAACGGGTCGTTGATGGTGGAGGGGCGTCGGTTGACGGGGCCGTACACGATCACGGTGATCGGTGATCCGGCGACGATGCGTACGGCGTTGAACATTCCTGGTGGGGTGGTGGCGTCGGTCCGAGGTGTCGGCGGTAACGTGACGTTTGGGGAGCGTGAGGTTGCCGAGGTTTCGGCGCTGCACGCGCCGATCAAGTTGGAACACGCCCGTCCGGTCTCCTGACCGGCGCGGCCGCGCCGGGCCCGGGTGGTCCGGGGCACCGATGGATGAAGGACGCGTCTGGTGATTCCTGAGGATCTGCGATACACCGCCGAGCATGAGTGGGTGGCGGGTGACGGCACGGCTTCGATCCGGGTCGGTATCACGCACTTCGCGCAGGACGCGCTGGGTGACATCGTGTACGTGCAGTTGCCCGAGGCGGGTGCGGTGGTCGCGGCCGGTGACTCGTTGGGTGAGATCGAGTCGACCAAGAGTGTGTCGGAGATCTACGCGCCGGTCGCCGGTACGGTGGTGGCGTCCAACGAGGCGTTGGGTGACACACCGGAGCTGATCAACACTGATCCGTACGGTGCGGGTTGGTTGGTGGAGATCACGCCGAACGATCCGACGGCGACGGATGGGTTGCTGACGGCGGCCGCTTATCAGAAGATCACCGAAGGCTGAGTGTGCGTGATCCGGTGCGTGGGCTGTGTGCGCGCGTCCGGTTGCCCTGCATTTCGGCGCTGGCTAGGCTCGCCAGGTCGACCGAGAACCCAAATAGTTGAGCGTTGCGGAATTGCCTTCCCGGGCACGGGGAGCCAGCCGCCGGGTGTACAAGTGCCCGGCGGCCAGACCCGCCATTACCCGACGCCGACCGAACAGATCCGTGAGGTGGTCCCATGACGCGGCCAGACGACGAGTTCCCCCCGCTCGACGTCACTTCGACGCTCAATCTCGGTTCGCTCGACGAAGTGCTGGAAGGGCCGGACACCGATGTGGTGCCGAGCCGGATGTCCGGCTCGTTGCCGCCGGGTATGGCGCTGCTGGTGGTTCGTCGAGGCCCGAATGCGGGTGCCCGGTTCCTGTTGGACCACGATGTGACGACGAGTGGCCGGCATCCGGACAGTGACATCTTCCTCGACGACGTGACGGTGTCGCGTCGGCACGCGGAGTTCCACCGTGATGGTGGGACGTTCACGGTGCGGGACGTGGGTAGCCTGAATGGCACGTACGTGAATCGTGAGCGGGTTGAGGCGGCCACGTTGAGCAATGGTGACGAGGTTCAGATCGGTAAGTTCCGGGTGGTGTTCATCGCCGGTCCGCGCCCGGAGGAGGAGGCCGGCCGGGGGTGAACGAGCCTGCTGCCTCCATGTCACCCGGAGCGGCTCGGTCTGAGCCGCTGATGAGCATCGGTGAGGTGCTTGGGCAGTTGCGGGTGGATTTCCCGGACACCACGATTTCGAAGCTGCGGTTTCTTGAGGCTGAGGGTCTGGTCGAGCCGCAGCGGACGGCTGCGGGTTACCGGAAGTACAGCTGGGACGATGTGGCGCGGTTGCGGTTCGTGTTGACCGCGCAGCGGGACAAGTACCTGCCGTTGCGGGTGATCCGTGAGCAGTTGGCGCAGTGGGATTCGTCTGGTGAGCAGCCGGGGCGGTCGCGGCCTGCGTTGGTGGCGGTTGGTCCTGATGGTGCGGTGCCGGGTCGTGAGTCGGTGGAGCCGGCCGAGTCGTCGCAGGTGCGGCTCGGCCGGGCGGATCTGGTGGCGCGCAGTGGGATCGACGAGTCGACGTTGGTGGAGTTGGAGCGGCTCGGTGTGCTGGTGTCGGATCCGCCGGGTTGGTATGACGCGGATGCGTTGATCATCGCTTCGGCGGTGGCGGGGTTGGCGTCGTACGGGTTGGAGCCGCGGCATCTGCGGGGTTACCGGACGGCGGCGGACCGTGAGGTTGGTTTGTTCGCGCAGTTGGTGGCGCCGTTGGCGCGGCAGAGTGATCCGGCGGCGCGGGCTCGGGCGGCGGAGACGGCGCGTGAGTTGGTGGCGTTGTCGGAGCAGCTGCACGCGGCGTTGGTGCGGGTGGGTTTGCGGTCGACGTTGGGTCGGTGAGGGTGCCCGGTGGGTGGTGGCTGAGCGGAAAGATCTCTTCCGGGAAGCGTGCCGTAGGCTTGCCGGGGTAACCCCTCTCTGGCGCGGGCGTGGTGCGGTAGCGCACGGGACGACCGTGTCGCGGTCCGTGTACCGTGCAGGGAAGGGCGCGGTGCGGCGTAGGTGACAACGACACGGAGGCGGCGGTGCGCGAGCTGAGCGTGGTCGGAGTTCGGGTGGAGCTGCCTAGCAACCAGCCGATCGTCCTGCTCAGGGAGGTCGAGGGGGACCGCTATCTGCCGATCTGGATCGGCGCGGTCGAGGCCACGGCTATCGCTTATGAGCAGCAGGGGGTCAAGCCGGCTCGGCCGTTGACGCATGATCTTCTGCGGGACGTGTTGGCGGCGTTGAAGGCGCCCTTGCAGGCGGTGGAGATCACCGAGCTCAAGGAGAACGTGTTCTACGCGGATCTGTTGATCGGTGATGGGGTGCGGGTGTCGGCGCGGCCGAGCGATTCGATCGCGTTGGCGTTGCGTGTCGGTGCGCCGATTCGTTGTGCTGAGCAGGTCCTCAGCGAGGCGGGGATCGTCATTCCTGATGAGCAGGAGGACGAGGTGGAGAAGTTCCGGGAGTTCCTGGAGCAGGTGCGTCCGGAGGACTTCGCGGGCTGAGGTGGGCCGTGGGCTCTGCTCCCGGGTGTCGCTGGGGGTGCTTCCCCGTGCGGTTGGTGATCTTTCTTGGTGGCTGCGCGGCGTGTCGTGTCGGTTCCTCCGTGGTAACCCCTGAAGGTGGCTATAGGGTTGCCGTGTCGAGGGGTGCGCGTTGAAGGAAACGACGCGTTGCCACACTGACGGGGGAGGTTGTCCGGATGCACGAGCCGCAGGATCCCGATCCAGGTAGGGAGTTCGACGAGCCGGGTGCCTCGTCGCCAGGTGTGGCGGCTGAGGGTGACGGTTCGGTCGGCTACCGGGGTGTGACGGCCTGCCACGCGGTGGGCATCAGTTACCGGCAGTTGGATTACTGGGCGCGGACGGCGCTTGTGGTGCCGAGTGTGCGGGATGCCTCCGGTTCGGGGACGCAGCGGTTGTATTCGTTCCGGGACCTGGTGGTGTTGAAGGTCGTGAAGCGGTTGTTGGATGCGGGGGTGTCCCTGCAGAACATCCGTAAGGCGATCGAGGCGCTGCGGTCGCGTGGTGTGGAGGATCTGGCCGGGATCACGTTGATCTCCGATGGGACGACTGTGTATGAGTGCCGGTCCCCGGAGGAGGTGGTCGACCTGTTGCAGGGTGGCCAGGGTGTCTTCGGGATCGCGATCGGTGGGGCGTTCAAGGAGATCCAGGGGTCGTTGTCGCATCTGCCGGCGGAGCCGGCGACGAGCGCTCCGGTGGAGTCCGTGGTGGCGTCGGGGTCGGATCCGGTGGGTGACGAGTTGGCGGCGCGGCGGGCTCGGCGGCGGGCTGGCTGAGCGCGGGGCGTTCGGTTTTTTCGGTTGGTTTTTTCGCGACCGTCGGTGACGGCGGGTGGAGTCGGTGGGTGGCTTCCGTCCACTGTGGACACGTTGGGTGTCGTTCTCGTTGCCGACTGTGGAGATACTCGTCGGTAGTGGTGACGCTGCGTTTCGGGCCATTGTCGGGAACGCGATAGGGGGGCAATGACCCCGGGCGATTGACACGCTATGGTCCGTCACGGTTATCGACCCTTCCCCCCGGAGGAACGACCGTGACGGTTACCGAAGAGGCTGCCCCGAAGTCGCACTACGACCGTATTGGTGGTGCCAGCTCGGTCAAGGCGGCTGTTGATCTGTTCTACGACAAGGTGTTGGCCGACCCGGCTGCTGCGGGCTATTTCGCCGATGTGGACATGGTGGGTCAGCGGCGGCACCTGACGTTGATGTTGACCACGGTGTTGGGTGGTCCGGACGAGTACACCGGTCGTGGGTTGGCCGAGGCGCACCAGCCGTTGAACATCCCGGTGGAGCACTACGTGAAGGTGGGCGGGTACCTCCTGGCGACGCTGACGGAGTTGGGTGTGCCGGCGGACATCCTGGCCGACGTGCAGACGGTGCTGGGTCAGGTGCAGGACCAGGTGGTGGCCTCCGGAGACCGGTCGGGCGCCTGAGCGTGGACGCGGCCCAACTCAAGCGGAGCTGGTCGGTGGTCGCCGAGCACGGCGATCAGGTGCCGCTCTATTTCTACTCGACGTTGTTTCTCGCTCATCCTGAGACGCGGCAGATGTTCCCGACGAACATGGCCGGGCAGCGGGACCGCCTGGTGACCGCGTTGGGGCACATCGTGTCCAACGTGGACCAGGTGGACCGGCTTGTGGGGTTCCTGCAGGATCTGGGCGCGGACCACCGCAAGTTCGCGGTCCGCGCGGAGCACTACCCGGCTGTCGGTGAGGCGCTGTTGGCGACGTTGCAGCATTTCCTCGCCGAGCAGTGGACCGACGAGTTGGCCGCGGACTGGGCGGCCGCGTACGGGTTGGTGGCTCAGGTGATGGTGGAGGCCGCGCAGGCCGCCGAGGCGGTGAACCCGCCGTGGTGGGTGGCGGAGATCGTGGCGCACGAGCGGCGGGCGTTCGACGTGGCGGTGTTGACGGTGCGTCCGCAGTACCTGCTGCCGTTCACCCCGGGTCAGTCGATCGGGGTGTCGCATCCGTCGGTGCGTTCGTGGCGGTACTACTCGCCGGCGAACGCGCCGCGCGCGGACGGCACCCTGGAGTTGCATGTGCGGGCCGCGCCGGGTGGTGCGGTGTCGTCGCGGTTGGTCTACGGGTCGGCGGTGGGGGATCGGATCCACCTGGCGGCGCCGGTCGGGGAGCGGCTGGGGTTGTGGTCGGCGGGTTCCAGTGACCTGTTGCTGCTGGTCGCGGGGACCGGGTGGGCGCCGGTGAAGGCGCTCGTGGAGCAGGTCGCGGCGGAGGGTTCGCGTCGGCGGGTGGATCTGTACGTGGCGGCGCGTTCCCGCAGTGAGCTCTATGACAGCGATGCGATCGACAAGTTGGCGTCGTCGTATCCGTGGTTGACGGTGACCTATGTGGTGGGTGCCGATGTGAACCGGCCCGGGGAGTTCGTGCACGCGGTGGATCGGGCGTTGGCCGATGGTGACTGGCGTTCCCGGCACGTGTTCGTGTGTGGGTCGGACGAAATGGTGTCGTACGCGGTGCGGGCGTTGCTGCAGGCGGGTTTCCACGCGGGTCAGGTGCACCACGAGGGCCTGGGTGAGCAGTGGTACGGCCCGGCGTGGCGTACGGCGGTGCAGCAGGCGCCGGTCGGTGACGTTTCGGGAGGTGGGCACAGGTGAGCGCGACCCCGATCAGCCGGTACGACGGGATGCAGGTTTCCGGCGCGGTGCAGGTGCGGATGACCGCCGACCGGGTTCGGCGGTGGCAGTTCGGGGCGGCGTCGTTCGCGCGGCGTGGCTACGACAACGCCGACGTGGACCGGTTCCGGATGCAGATCGCCGACGAGTTGGATGTGTTGGCGACGCAGATCGCGACGTTGCGGGCGGAGAACGAGCGGCTGACCGACCGGGTGGAGTTGCACCGCCATGGGGTGATTCCGAGCACGGGGTCGGCGGGGAAGGTCCCGGCGGCGCGGGAGGTGAATCTGCTGTCCGCGGCGCAGCGGGAGGCGGAGCAGATCATCGCGCAGGCGCATGACTACGCGCGGCGGGTCGCCGAGTACGCCCGGGTGCAGTACGAGAGTTACCTGCACGCGGCGGAGGCGGAGGCGAAGCAGGAGGCGGAGCGGGCCGTGGCGGAGTACCGCAGCGCGGCGGGGTCGAGCTTCGACGACACGGTGGCGACCCGGGAGGCGTTGCGGATCTTCGGGGAGATGATGGTGTCGCACATGCAGGCGGCGGCGCGGCATCTCGATGACGGCAGTGAGCAGTTGGCCCGGACGATGGATCGGATCGCGGCGGAGACGCCGGGGGCGCCGTTCGTCGGCGGTGTGGTGGGTCAGTCGGCGTTGCCGCGCCACCAGCAGCGGTGAGCGTCCCGGGTGGGGTGCGATGCCCTGCCCGGGTGCTCCGCTGAAAGGTCACTGGTCAGGTGGTGGCGGCGCGGATGGCGTCGGCGATCGGGGTGGGCCCGCTGACGAGTTCCAGGGTCGCACCGGTGGTGGCTGGTGCGTCGAGCAGGGCGACGAGGACGTGGGCGACCTCGGCGCGGCTGATCGCGCCCCGCCCGGCGTGTCGGGTGAGGGTGACCTGCCCGGTGGGTGGGTCGTCGGTGAGCCGGCCGGGCCGCAGCACCGTCCAGGCCAGGTCACGGTCCCGCAGGTCGTCCTCGGCGGCGCGTTTGGCGCGCAGGTACGCCGCCCACACGTCGTCGGTGCCGGCGGCGGGTGGGGCGTCCACACCCATCGAGGAGACGAGCAGGTAGCGGTGGACACCGGCGTGGGTGGCGGCGTCGGCGAGCAGGGCGGCGGCGGCCCGGTCGACGGTGTCCTTGCGGGCGGCGCCGCTGCCGGGTCCGGCGCCCGCGGCGAAGATCACCGCGTCGGCGCCGTGCAGGTGCGCGGCCAGTTCGGTGACCGAGGTGTGTTCCAGGTCGCAGACGACGGGGGTGGCGCCGGCGGCGCGCAGCGTCGCGGCCTGCGCGGGGTTGCGGATCAGGCCGACGGCGGTGTCACCGCGCCCGGCGAGGTGGGGGTGCAGCAGTAGGGCGATCTTGCCGTGGCCTCCGGCGATGACGACACGCATGCGCCCAACCTACCGGCGCCGTGGGTGCCGGCGGCTTGACCTTGACCTTCGGGTAACCCTGAGCCTGGGGTGTGCCGGTCGCCGTGACCGGCGCGAGGAGGATGGCGACGTGGGGTTGTGGACCATCGGGGTGTTCGCCCGGGCGGCGAGGCTGACGCCGAAGGCGCTGCGCCTGTACGAGCAGGTGGGGCTCCTGCTGCCGGCCGCTGTCGATCCTGAGTCCGGGTATCGGCTCTATGACCCGGAGCAGCTGCCGGTGGCTCGGTTGGTCGCCCAGCTACGGCGTATCGGTATGCCGCTGGCGACGATCCGCGTCGTGTGTGCCCTGCGGCCCGCGGCGGCGGCGGAGGTGGTCGCCGCGTACTGGCGGGAGGTCAGCGTCGACACCGCGGCCCGTGCCCGGCTCGCCACGGTCCTCGTGGAGCATCTTCTGGACGGGGACGTCACCGGCTCTCGGTCGAATCCCGACCTTGCCGTTCGCTGTGCCGCCGGCTGTGTCGCCGGGGTGGCGCGTGACAGCAACGAGGACGCCGCGTACGCCAGTGAGCGGCTGTTCGCCGTCGCCGACGGTATGCGGGGGCCTGGTGGGGCTGCGGCCAGTGCCGCCGCCATCGACGCCCTCCTGCCGTTGGTGCTCGCCGACACCCCGGCGGTGGACCTGCTGACGATGCTGGCCGGTGCGGTCACCGACGTCGACCGCACCGTGGGGGCGTTGGCCACCGACGAGCACCAGCCGGTCACCACGTTGACCGCGTTGCTGCGCAGCGGCTCCCAGTTGGCGCTGGTGCACGTCGGTGACACCCGGGCGTACCTGTTGCGGGGCGGGGAGTTGTCGCTGCTGACGCAGGATCACACCTGGGTGCGGACCCAGGTGGATCAGGGTCGTCTCGACTCCGGCGAGGCTGCCGCGCATCCGCAGCGGGCGGTGCTGGTGCGCGCGCTGGGTGGGGGTCGGCAGGTCGAGGCTGATCTGGCGCTGCGGACCGCGTTGCCCGGTGACCGGTACCTGCTGTGCTCCGACGGGCTGTGGGCGGTCGTGGAGCGTGCCGATCTGCACGCGACGCTGGGTGCCGGCGGCGGTCCCGAGGACGCGGTGGGTGCGCTGATCGACCTGGCGCAGGCGCGCGGTGGGCCGGACAACATCGCCTGCGTCGTCGCCGACGCCGTCGCGCGGTAGCCCGCCACCCCCACCCCACCCCACCCCCACCCCCACCCCCACCCCAACCGAGCGGTTCGATCATGAGGTTGTCGTCACGACACGCCGCGACGGTCGACGATAACTCCATGATCAACGGGGTGGGGTGGGGTGGGGTGGGGCGTTGGGGTTCGGCGCTGGGCGACGGGTTGAGGCAGCATTGAGGGGTGACGGACAGTTTCGAGGCGGTGCGCGCACTGGTGGCCGATGGTGGGGTGGTGGTGCTCAGCGGGGCGGGCCTGTCCACCGAGTCGGGCATCCCGGATTACCGGGGGCCCAGTGGGGTGGCGCGGCGGCACACCCCGATGACCTACCAGGCGTTCACCACCGATCCCGTGGCCCGGCGGCGGTACTGGGCGCGCAGCCACCTGGGGTGGCGGTTGATCGCGGGTGCGGCGCCGAACGCCGGGCACCGGGCGGTGGCGGGGTTGCAACACGCCGGTCTGGTCGAGACGGTGATCACCCAGAACGTCGACGGTCTGCACGGTGCGGCCGGCAGCACGTCGGTGATCGAGTTGCATGGTCGCCTCGACGAGGTGATCTGCCTGGACTGCGGCAACCTGACCTCCCGGGAGGAGCTGGACCGGCGGTTGCGCGAGGCCAACCCGGACTTCGTGGCCCGCGTCGCCGCGGTCAACCCGGACGGTGATGTGGATCTCCCCGACGAGCAGGTGGCGGCGTTCCGGACGGTGGATTGTGCGATCTGCGGCACGGGGATGCTGAAACCGGACGTGGTGTTCTTCGGGGAGACGGTGCCGCCGCAGCGGGTGGCGCGGTGTTTCGCGGCCGTGGAGCGGGCCCGGTCGGTGCTGGTGCTCGGGTCGTCGTTGACGGTGATGTCGGGGCGCCGGTTCGTGATCCGGGCGGCGAAACGGGGCATTCCGGTGGCGATCGTGAACCAGGGGCCGACCCGTGGTGACGGCCACGCCACGGTCCGCGTCGACGCGCCCCTGGGTGCCCTGTTGCCGCGGTTGGCCGCGCGGGTGGGTGGGGACGCACCGGTCGGGGTGTGACCGCACCGGTCCGGGGGTAGGACATCTGCCTGTAACACCGTCGCTGGTAGCGTTGACCATGCCGGTAACACCCACGTGGGAGAGACCGCCCGATCAGCACGCGGGGCGGCGCCGAAGGGGCAAATCCTCCCCGGAACCTCTCAGGCAAAAGGACCTCGTGGGCAGGCACTGTGGAGCGCCCCCGTGTGGGGTGCGACAGAGGGGGAGGCCGACACGTCGACCTCGCCCCGGGAGTGCCCCCATGACCGCAGAGCAGTTCGCCACCCGTCACATCGGTCCCGGCCCCGACGACGAGCGTCGGATGTTGGAGGTCGTCGGGCATCACTCGATCGACGAGCTGATGGACGCCGCGATCCCCGAGGTGATCCGCTGGCACGGCACCCTGGACCTGCCGGACCCGGCCACCGAGGCCGAGGCGCTCGCCGAGCTGCGCACCCTGGCGGCCCGCAACACCGTCGCCGTCTCCATGATCGGGCTGGGGTACCACGGCACGCACACCCCGGCGGTGATCCGCCGCAACGTGCTGGAGGACCCGGCCTGGTACACGGCGTACACGCCGTACCAGCCGGAGATCAGCCAGGGCCGCCTGGAGGCGCTGCTGAACTTCCAGACGATGGTCACCGACCTGACCGGCCTGGCCACCGCGAACGCCTCGATGCTCGACGAGGGCACCGCCGCCGCCGAGGCGATGACCCTCGCGCGGCGGGCCTCCAAGAGCAAGAGCCGGGTGTACGTCGTCGACGCCGACGCGTTGCCGCAGACCATCGCGGTGATCACCAGCCGGGCCGAGCCGCTCGGCATCGACGTGCGGGTCGTCGACGTCGACCGCGACGAGCTGCCCGGTGAGTTCTTCGGCCTGCACCTGCAGTACCCGGGCGCGTCCGGGGCGGTGCGCGACCACAGCAGCCTCGTGGAGGCCGCGCACGCCGTCGGGGCGCTCGTCACGGTCGCGGCGGACCTGTTGGCGTTGACGCTGCTGCGGGCGCCGGGGGACATCGGCGCGGACATCGCCGCCGGCACCACGCAGCGCTTCGGCGTACCCATGGGCTTCGGTGGGCCGCACGCCGGTTACCTGGCGGTGCGTTCCGGCCTGGAGCGGATGCTGCCCGGGCGCCTGGTCGGGGTGTCCCGCGACGCGGACGGCAACCCGGCGTACCGGTTGGCGTTGCAGACCCGCGAGCAGCACATCCGCCGGGAGAAGGCGACAAGCAACATCTGCACCGCGCAGGTGCTCCTCGCCGTGATGGCCGGCATGTATGCCGTCTACCACGGCCCGGACGGGCTGCGGGACATCGCGACGCGTACCCATGACATGGCGGCGCGGCTCGCGGCCGGGTTGCGCGCCGGCGGCGTGGACGTCGCGGACGTCGCGTTCTTCGACACCGTCACCGCGCACGTGCCCGCACGGGCGCAGCGGATCGTCGCGGCGGCCGCGCAGCGGGGCGTGAACCTGCGGCTTGTCGACGCCGACCGGGTGGGCGTGTCCTGCGACGAGACGACCACCGACGCGCACCTGCGCGCGGTGTGGGAGGCGTTCGAGGTGCCCGCCCTCGACGGGGCCGTGGACGCGGCCCTGCCCGTCGACCTGGCCCGGCGCGGTGACTTCCTCACCCACCCGGTGTTCCGCAGCCACCACTCGGAGACGGCGATGCTGCGCTACCTGCGGCGGCTGTCGGACTTCGACTACGCCCTGGACCGGGGCATGATCCCGCTCGGGTCGTGCACGATGAAGCTCAACGCCACCACCGAGATGGAGCCGGTCAGCTGGGCGGAGTTCGCGAACATCCACCCGTTCGCGCCGGACGCCCAGACCGTCGGGTACCGGGAGATGATCGGCCAGTTGGAGTCGTGGCTGGCCGAGGTCACCGGCTACGACGCGGTCAGCGTGCAACCCAACGCCGGGTCCCAGGGTGAGCTGGCCGGGTTGTTGGCGATCCGCTCCTACCACGCCTCGCGCGGCGAGTCGCACCGCGACGTGTGCCTGATCCCGTCGTCGGCGCACGGCACGAACGCCGCGTCGGCGGTGATGGCCGGTATGCGGGTCGTCGTGGTGGCCTGCGACGACAACGGCAACGTCGACCTCGTCGACCTGGACGCGAAGATCGACAAGCACCGCGACGCGCTCGCCGGGATCATGGTGACGTACCCGTCGACGCACGGGGTGTACGAGACGGGCATCGCGTCGCTGTGCGCGAAGGTCCACGACGCCGGCGGGCAGGTGTACGTCGACGGGGCGAACCTCAACGCCCTGGTCGGGTTCGCCAAGCCCGGCAGGTTCGGCGCGGACGTGTCCCACCTCAACCTGCACAAGACGTTCTGCATCCCGCACGGCGGCGGCGGCCCCGGCGTCGGCCCGGTCGCGGTGCGCGCGCACCTGGCGCCGTTCCTGCCCGGTGACCCGCTGGGCGCACACGCCGACGCCACACCGGCGATCTCGGCGGCGAAGTACGGGTCGGCGGGCATCCTGCCGATCCCGTGGGCGTACCTGCGGATGATGGGCGCCGAGGGCCTGACCCGGGCCACCGGCGTGGCGGTCCTCGCCGCGAACTACGTGGCCGCGCGGCTGCGGGGGCACTTCCCGGTGCTCTACGCCGGCAACAAGGGCCTGGTGGCCCACGAGTGCATCCTCGACCTGCGGCCGGTGACGAAGGCGACCGGGGTGAGCGTCGACGACGTCGCGAAGCGGCTGATCGACTACGGCTTCCACGCGCCGACGATGTCGTTCCCGGTCGCGGGGACGCTGATGGTGGAGCCGACCGAGAGTGAGGACCTGGCCGAGCTGGACCGGTTCTGCGACGCGATGATCGCGATCCGGGCGGAGATCGAGCAGGTGGGGTCCGGGGCGTGGCCGGCGGGGGACAACCCCCTGGCCAACGCGCCGCACACCGCGGCGATGGTCAGCGGTGACGACTGGCCGCACCCGTACCCGCGGTCGGTGGGCGCGTACCCGGCCGGGGTGGACCGGGCCGGGAAGTACTGGCCGCCGGTGCGGCGCGTCGACGGCGCGTACGGCGACCGGAACCTGGTCTGCTCGTGCCCGTCGCCAGAGGCGTTCGAGGACTGACAACGGGCGAGCCGGGGCGGGCGGTACAGGCCGCCCCGGCAGCCGCTGCGGCCTGGGCGGGGACGTCCCTTACCGGGGGACTAGCCTGGGCCGACGGGCGGCTAAACGGTGACGCTGGGTGGTCGATCAGGCCACGAGGGCGTGGCGGGCGGGACCGCGGTGCGGTGCGATGCTGCTGCCGTCGGGAAGCAACTCGCCGGTGTCCTCGAAGACGATCACACCGTTGCAGAGCAGGCTCCAGCCCTGCTCACGGAAGCAGGCGAGGACTCGCGCGGCTTCCCGGTCGGTGGCTTCAGCGGAGGGGCAGGTCGGTTGGTGCTGGCACATCAGGGTCTCCGGACTGTGGGGGCACTGTGTCATGGTTCACATGACCAGTGACGCACAGTACCAAGCGAAAGTGTCCAGCAACGAGCAGGTCTCGGCCTGGCGCACGGGAAATCCACTGAACGGATGAGGAAGGTCGGACCATACGGCGTGGAAACGCTCCCACAGGTGCGGGTCGATGTCCCCGCAGCGCCTACCGCCTGCCGCGACACGCTCACCGAACGCGCACGCCTGCACTGGCACCGCCACGACGGCGGCGACCCCGCCGCCCTCGCCGAGGAGTTCCTCGCCGCGCACGGCCTGCCCCTGCACGACCTCACCCGACCCGCCCCCACCCACCACCACAGCGGGGTCTGCGGCGCCGCGCTCTACCTGTCCGCCGCCGCCGGCGCGCACCTGGCCGGCGCACCCACCACCGCCCCCGAACCCGCGCCCACCCTCCCCGACCTCACCGTCGTCGTCTACGAACACGGCCCCACCCGCGCCACCCCACCGGCCGCACCCACCCCCTGGTGGCTCGGCCCGTGGACCGAAAGCTGGACCCCCCGCCAACACGCCGACGCCGTCGACGCCGTCCGCGCCGCCATCGGCCGCGGCGACGTCTACCAGACCAACCTCGTCGGACACGCCGCCGCCCCCTACACCGGCGACCCCCTGCCCGCCCTGCGCCGCCTCAGCGCCCTCCCCGGCGCCCGCTACGGCGGCGTCCTCACCGGCGACGGCTGGGCCATCGGCTGCGCCTCCCCGGAAACCCTCATCGAGGTCACCGACGGGCACCTGATCACCCGACCCATCAAGGGCACCCGCCCCGCCACCCCCACCGGCCACACCGAACTGCTCGCCAGCGCCAAGGAACGCGCCGAACACATCATGATCGTCGACCTGGAACGCAACGACCTCGCCCGCATCGCCCGCACCGGCACCGTCACCGTCGACGACCTGTTCACCGTGCGCCGCTGGTGCGACCTGTGGCAGGCCGAGTCCACCGTCCGCGCCACCGCCGCCGACGGCCTCGGCCTCGCCGACCTCCTCCGCGCCACCTGCCCCGGCGGCTCCGTCACCGGCGCACCCAAACACGCCGCCCTCACCCAGATCACCACCCTCGAACCCGTCGGCCGCGGCGCCAGCATGGGCGCACTCGGCTGGGTCACCCCCGGCCACATCGACCTCGGCCTGACCATCCGCACCGCCGCCGCCGACACCGACCTACTGCACACCTGGGCCGGCGGCGGCATCACCTGGGACAGCGACGCCCACGCCGAAGTCGCCGAAGCCGCCGCCAAGACCGCACCGATCCGCGCCACCCTGGCCGGACACGAAACCCACCACGACCGGCGATAAACTGCCCCCATGACCATGCGGCCCATCCGGATCATCGGCGACCCCGTCCTCCGCACCGAATGCGACCCGGTCACCACCTTCGACGCCGAGCTACGGGCCCTCGTCACCGACCTGATGGACACCCTCCTCGGCGCCCCCGGCCGCGCCGGCGTCGCCGCACCACAGATCGGCGTCAGCGCCCAGGTGTTCGTCTACGACGCCGACGGGCACCGCGGCCACCTCATCAACCCCACCCTGGAACTCTCCGACGACCTCCAGGACGACGACGAGGGCTGCCTGTCCATCCCCGGCCTCTACTTCCCGACCGTCCGGGCCCTGCACGCCACCGCCCACGGCGTCGACCAACACGGCGAGCCCCTCACCATCGCCGGCAGCGGATTCCTCGCCCGCGCCCTGCAACACGAGACCGACCACCTGCACGGCACCCTCTACGTCGACACCCTGCGCGGCGACACCCGCCGCCGCGCCCTGCGCGAGATCCGCGCCGGCCGCTTCGACTCACCCAGCCGCCGCGCCTGAAGCCGTCAACATCCACTCGTCGTAGTCGGCGACCCGGCTGAAACCCACCCGCTCGTACAGGCGCACCGCCACCACATTGTCGGCCTTCACGTTCAACGTCACGTGCTCCACGCTCTGGAGCAGCCGCACACACAACGCCGCCACCACCGACGCGCCCAACCCCCGCCCCCGCCACCGCGGATCCGTCGTGACGTTACCCAACGCCGCCACCCCGTACGCCGGGGAGAACACGTGCACCCCCGCCACCGCGACCAGCGCACCCCCGTCGCGGATCCCCAGATACTGCCCGGTCCGCACCATCCGCTCGTCGAACCAGTTCCCCGGGTACGCCCGCGCGTACAACTCCCGCACCTGCGGCAGGTCCGCCACACCGAGCACCACCCCCGCCGGGGCCACCGCACCCAGCCGCCCCGCATCGGTCAACGCCATCCGGTGATGCCGGCCACCGGGCGTCAACCGGAACGACCCGGCCAGGGCATCGCCCAGGCCGGGGGACAGGTGCGCGTACAACCGCGCCGGCAGCACCGGCGCCACCTGCCCCAGCAACACCGACAACGCCGCCCTGTCCGCCGGCGCGCCGAACGCCAACAACGTCGGCAGGTCACCACCGTGATACAGCAACACCACCTGATCATCCAGGCGAAACCACGACGTGTACGGCCAGAAGAAATCGTCCAGGTCACCCAACTGGTACGCGTGCAACACCGGGTCACGCCCCAGCAACCGCGCCAACACCCCCCGGTCGTGCTCCGCCCGCACCGACATCAGCGCGCCACCCACTGGTCGTGACCCAACTTCGCGACCAACGCCACCACCACCACCAACAACACCACCCGCACGAACCCCGACCCCCGACGCAACGCCATCCGCGCCCCCACCACCGCCCCCGCGACGTTGCACACCGCCATCGCCGCCCCCAGCAACCACCACACATGCCCGGTCACCCCGAACACCACCAACGCACCCAGATTCGTCCCCGCGTTGACCACCTTCGCCATCGCCGAACCATGCACGAAATCCGCGCCCACCAGAGCCGTGAACGCCAACACCAAGAACGTCCCCGTACCCGGACCGATCAACCCGTCGTACAGGGCAATGCCCACCCCCGCCACCACGACCGCCGCCACCACCCGCACCGGAGTCCGCCGCCGCGGCAACGCCACCACCCCCAACCGGGGACGCAGCAACACGAACACCGCCACCGCCACCAACACGACCAACACCACCGGCCGGTACGCCGACGCCGGCACCGCCCCGGCCAACGCCGCACCCACCCCCGCACTCACCACCGCCAGCCCCGCCGCCGGCGCCACCACCCGCCAGTCCACCTCGGTCCGCCGCGCGTACGTCGCCGCCGCCGTGGTCGTCCCGAAGATCGCAGCCAACTTGTTCGTGCCCAACGCGGTGGCCACCGGCAACCCCGGCGCCGCCACCAGCAACGCCGGCAGCAGCAACAACCCACCACCACCGACCACGGCGTCAACCCACCCCGCCATCGCGGCGGCGGCCAGCAGAGTACTCAGCGATACGGCGTCCACGGGCGGCAATTCTCCCCACCCCACCCGCCCCGACAGCCCCGCAAGTGGCCAGACTCACCCGCTCAGCGACCCCGAGAACGCCGCACCCACACCCCCAACGCGCCAACCGCCACGAACACCAGCACGGAACACAGCAACAGCTTCAGCACCCGGCAACCATGCCACGGACACGTATGGTGCAGAAGTGCGCCTGGCCACCTTCAACCTGCTGCACGGACGATCCCTGACCGACGGGCTCGTCACCTCCAGCCGCCTCACCGCCGCCATCCGCGCCCTCGACGCCGACGTGCTCGCCCTACAGGAGGTCGACCGCGACCAACACCGCAGCGGCCAACTCGACCTCACCACCATCGCCGCCCACGCCCTCGACGCACCCCAACACCGCTTCGCCGCCGCCGTCGTCGGCACCCCCGGCGAACACTTCCGCCCACTACGCCACGAGGACGACGGACACGGCGAACCCTGCTACGGCATCGGCCTGATCAGCCGCCACCCCGTCCGCAGCTGGCACATCACCCGCCTCAAACCCGCCCCCGTACGCTCCCCGGTCTACGTGCCCGGCCCCCGCGGCGGGCTCATCCTGCTACACGACGAACCCCGCGTCGTCCTCGCCGCCGTCCTGGACACCCCCCACGGCCCCCTCACCGTCGCCGCGACCCACCTGTCCTTCGTACCCGGCTGGAACGCCCGCCAACTACGCCAGACCGTGCGCGCCCTGCGCGCCCTACCCGGCCCCCGCGTCCTGCTCGGCGACCTCAACCTGCCCGCCGGCGCCGCCCGGCTCATCTCCGGCTGGCACCCCCTGGGCCGCCGCCCCACCTACCCCTCCGGGCAGCCCCGCGTCCAACTCGACCACGTCCTCGCCGACCGGCACGCCCTCGACCAACTCCCACCGGTACGAGCCGTCAGCGCGCCGGCGTCCACCATCTCCGACCACCGCCCCCTCCTCGTCGACCTCGGCTGAACCCGCCATGCCGCCCCGCGTGCAACACGCCAACACCGCGCACCAGGGCGACACCACCGAACTCTTCGAGGACTACGCCCACCTGCTACCCGCCCAGCACGGCTGGCCGCAGATCGCCGACCACGCCCTCGACCGGGCGCTGCGCCACGCCCGCTGACCGACGCGCTCACCCCCGGTCCACCGCCACCAGCGACGCCAACACCCGGTTGGTGCGGTTGGCCCGCACCGCCTCGCGCTGCTGCCCGGCCGTCACCTCGATGTACGTCTGCGACGACGCCAACGACGCGTGCCCCAACAACCGCATGATCTCCGCGGCGCTCGCCCCGTCCTCCGCCAGCCGCGTCGCGAACGTGTGCCGCAGCGCGTGCAACCGCGCCCCCCGCGGCACCCGGTCCCCGATGCCAGCCCGCCGATAACACGACTCCACCAGATACTGCAGCCCACCACGACGCAGCGGCTCACCGTGGCGATCCACGAGCAACGCCGAGTCGGGGCGCACCGACCGCGCCCCGAAACGCCGCCGCCGACTGTCCAGATAGTCGGCCACCACCCGGTCCAGATCGGCCTCGATCGGCACCACCCGGGGCCGCCCACCCTTGCCCGACACCTCGACACGCCGCTCGCCCGGCCGACCCGCCAGCGAGCCGACCCGCAGCGCCAGCAACTCCGACAGGCGCAGCCCGGCGCACAACGCCACCGCCAGCACCGCCACGTCGCGCTCCGGCCACGGGTCGCGCTGCCGACCGTCGTCGCGGGCGACCGACGTGAGCAGCACCTCGGGAGTGTCCGTGCCGCGCAACGGTTTCGGCTGGGGGAGTAGCGCCCGGGGCCGGCCGACCGCCGGCATCGGGTTGCCCGCCAGCAGCCCCTCGGCCACCAGGAACGTGAAGAAACTGTTCCAGGTGGACCAGGCGCGGTGCACCGACGCGGGCGCACGGGGCGCGGCGAAGCGGGCGAACGCCGAGCGCATCACCCGGGGGGAGAGGTCGGTGATCGACAGCTCGGTCAGGGGGAGGGGAGTGGTGGTGGTGGCGTCCTCGGCGATGAGGTCGCCCACCGTGTGCAGGTCCCGCCGGTACGCCGCCAGGGTGTGGGGGGAGGGCTTGCGGGTGGCCCGAGCGGTCAGGAACTCCTCGATCAGCACCGAGAGCGATTCGTCCTGTTTGTCATGCATAAGGGATATTATGCAGCATTTTCGGGTTTCCGGGAAGGGGACCGGGAGAGGGGGAGAAGATGCCAGAACCCCGGCGGTACGTCCTCACCGGAGCGCCCGGCGCCGGCAAGACAACAATGATTCAGGCGCTCCACCGCAGGGGACACGTCACCGTCCGCGAGGCCGCCACCGACCTCATCGCCGAGAGACAGGCACAGGGGTACGCCGAACCGTGGCACGACAGCGACTTCGTCGACGCGGTCGCCGTGCTGCAACACCACCGGCAGGTCGGGGCCGACGCGCCTCGGCCGGTCCAGTTCTACGACCGGTCGCCGCTGTGCACCCTGGCGCTGGCCCGCCACCTAAGCAGACCGGTCGGCCCGGCACTGACCGCCGAGGTGGACCGGATCACGCGCGAGCACACCTACCAACGCCTGGTGTTCCTGATCAGCCCGCTGGGCTTCATCCGACGCACCGCAGCGCGCCAGATCAGCTACGCCGACGCGCTGACCTTCGCCCGCCTGCACCAGGAGGTGTACGAGGAGCACGGGTACCACCTGGTCGACGTGCCAGCCGGACCGGTGCGGAACCGCCTGGCCGTGATCGAGAAACACGTATCGTGCGCGACATGACGTCGCCCGTTGCCACCTGCCCGGAGTGTGGTCAACCCGGCACACCCACCGTGTACCGAGATCCGGACGATCCTCTGCGCTGGGTCTGTCCCGAGGGGCATCCGTGGCGGGCGACCGACCGAGCCGGGTGGTCTCCCTGGGCATCGCCCACCGTCGCGCCCCATCACACCACAACCCGGACCGGCCCCGCCCACGGCGACAAGGACGGGCGGCGCTGGCGGATCGGCACGGCCGGCGACGTCGCCTGGCTCGCCGGCCACACCACAACGGGCCTCTCGATCACCGCCGCCATCCCGCAGGTGTTCGAGGCGTACGGCACCTTCCACCCGCCCAACGGCGTCGGCCTCGACGCCCACGAACGCGCGGTGGTCGACGAGTTGGCCGCGTGCACCCCGGACCAGCCCTGGTGGTTGGGTTTTCTCGACACCGGCGCCCACGACGTGGTCTTCCCGCACGCCCCGAGGGTGTCCCTCTACTGGGACTGGCCGTACGTGCTGGTCGAGGCCGGGCCGGAGCAGGCCCGCACCTGGCGGACCGGTCACATGCGCGGTGACGGGGCGCTGCCCGACCTGTTCTTCCCGGCGGATCGCTCCTGGCTTGTCTCCGCCCTGTGGGACGACACCTGGGCCGACATCGGCGCCAGTGTCGCCGTGCTCACGGCCCTGCGGCGCAACCCGCTGGTCAACGCGCGTCTCGTCGAGCCGGACGAGGACGCGTGCCCGCCCGGCCTGACCCGGGACTGACAGCTGTCCGGCGACCGCGAGGGGACCGCCCAAACACGCCACTTTACATAATGTACATTATCGAATCAGGATTCAGGTCGCGGATTGAGGGGCAACCGGTCAGAACTCGTCGAGTGCGGTGTCGGCCCACCTGGCCCAGGCGTCACGCCAGCGCAAGTCGACGGCCTCGCGCTCGTTGATGGGCGCGCCCTGTCGAGGCATGAGGTGTTGCCGTTCGCGCCAGGCGCGTTGGGCCGGATGACTGGACACACCTTCACCCAGCCCGGTGCCGTACAGCAGGATTTCGTTGATGGCGCGGGCACGCAGCGTCGCATGCTCATCGAACCAGGTGGTGCCATCGGCGATGCTGGTGACGTGGGCGACGATGTCGCTCACCGCACGGTCGGCATCGGGTTCGTCCTGATCGGTGAGTTGCCTCTGTCGACGCACGGCGGCTTGCCAGAGCGTCGACCAGTACGGGGGCAGGTGCGGCGGTGCTCCCCCGTCGGCCATCCAGGCGATGTGGTCCCGACGGGTGCGCAGGGCGGCGTCGATGAGCGCCCGGTGTGGTTCGCGGGCCAGGTCGGGCGGCAGTGCGACCGGTTCCGTGGGCGGTGTCTCCGCCGTAGGTCGGCTACCCAGTGCGTCGAGCAGTGGGGTGAGGTCGGTGACCGAGCCGAGGTGCACGGTGGCGGGGTGCCAGTCGCGGGCCGTCACGGTGATCTCGACACCATCGCGTTCGCAGCGGGTCGCCCACCACCGATGGCCGGCTCGTACCGTACGGCCGGGAACTGGCTGGTCGTCGACCAGGACAGTCGTGTCGTTCTCGGTCCATTCGACGTCGGAGAACCGGTCTCCGGCGAGTCGCATGCCGTGTTCGAGGTGCGTGCGTAACGGGCCGGCGTTGACCGGGACGTCGGCCCAGCGGGCGGTGTCGACGGCCGCCCACGGTCCGGTGGTGGGGTCGCCGTGCACGATTCGGACGACGGTGATCGTGTCGTCGAAGGTTTCGGTGCCGGCGAAGCACTCGGTGGCCGGGCGGTCGGGGCCGGTGAGCGCGAAGACCGGTGTCGCGCTGTCCAGCAGTTCCCGGCGGACGCGTTCGGTCTGTTGCACGAAGCGTTCGTCCGGGCCGGGTGACGGGTCGTGTTTCATCCCGGCCTCCTCGTCGGTGCGGGCTGTGCCCTGCTGCCGTTCGTCATGGTGCCAGTGCGGTAGGGCAGCGGGCGAGGTCGGGCGAAGGTGCTGGCCGGGCGAGGTACGGCCCGATGCCCGAGTAGGAGCCGTCGTGCTTGGTGGATGAGTACGGCGACTCATCCGGCGTGTGCGGCCAGCCAGCATCCTCGTAACCATGACTTCTCGTCGCCTGGCCAGGCTGGCAACGGCTGCAACTCTGGTGCTCGCGCTGACGGCGTGTGTGTCAGACGCACCCACGCGGGAGGAAGCGAGCCGGGAGGCGTACTCGGCCGCGACCCGGCAGGCAAGCGCTTCGAGCCATGAGCGGATCAGCACCCTGCTCTCCGCCGTGACTCAGGCAGCGCCGCTCAGGTCGGTCGCGACGTCGAGACAGGACATCTGCCATGCCGGCGACACCAACACCCTGTGGCCACACGACGACTACCGCATCAGGTGCGATCTTAGCGAGACCAGGTACTTCGGGGCCGACGGCGACATTCTGGATGTGCTGCGCGAGGTTGACAAGCGTGCCAAGGCTGCCGGGCTGATGCCGACCGCCACCTCGGCCGTCGAGGAGATCGAGAGGTACCTTGCGGCGAACGGCAGGACCGATGATGGGCTACTGCTGCCCGAGCCGGGCCTGAGCTACCTCGTACCCGGGCACGACTCGACGGTTGGGGTCGGGTGGAGGCGAGACATCAGCACCTTGAGCAATCAGGGGGTCCCGCAACTCACCTGGCCGACCGTCTTCCTTGAGGCCAACTCCGTTGACTTTGACACGCTGCGGAGTGGCCTGCTGCGCAGGTCCGAGTATCTCGTCACCGTCTCCTCGGGTACCACGTACTACGAAGTTCCCTGGCCTTCCTGACGATGCGGGACCTACTCGTTCTGTCGGCGACTGCACGGCCATCGGGTCGCGATCAATGGGAACAAGTTGACGGGCTTGAGCGCCGTCGCTGTCGCCGACCTCACGTGCGCCCCTCGCCGGGGAATTCTCGCGGTGGGCCGGGCCGTTGTCCGTTCGGAAGATCAGGATCAGATCATCGAATGGAAGTGCCATGGACATGCGCTCAGACGCGGTAGTGCTGTTCGGCGTCACGGGGGACCTCGTCTCGAAGAAGCTGTTCCCGGCGCTGTACGAGCTGACCGGGCGCGACCGCCTCGACGTCCCGGTGATCGGGGTGGCCCGCTCCCCCTGGGATGATCAGCAACTGGTCACGACGGCCCGCAAGTCGGTCGCCGAGGCCAACGACGAGGTCGACGACGAGACCTTCGACCGGCTGGCGGACAACCTTTCGATGATCTCCGGGGACTACGCGGACCCGGCCACCTACCAGCGGCTGGCGGAGCGCCTGCGCGGCGCCGAGCGGCCGGTCTTCTATCTGGCGATCCCTCCGGCGGTGTTCGGCGCCGTCGTGGAGGGGCTCGCGGCGGCCGGTCTGGCCGATCGGGGTCGGGTCATCGTGGAGAAGCCGTTCGGGCGTGACCTGGAGTCCTCCCGGGAGCTGGATCGCACGCTGCGCGCGGCCTTCGACCCGCAGCGGGTGTTCCGCATCGACCACTACCTGGGCAAGGAGGCCGTCGAGGGGCTGTACGCCTTCCGGTTCGCCAACCGGCTCTTCGAGCCGCTGTGGAACAACGAGCACATCGACAACATTCAGGTCACTCTCGCCGAGGGTTTCGGCACCCAGGGCCGCGCCGGCTTCTACGACACGGTGGGCGCCATCCGGGACGTGTTGCAGAACCACATCCTGCAGGTCGTGGCGCTCATCGCGATGGAGGCGCCCGCCGCCGACGACACCGACGCGTTCAACGCCGCGGAGGTCGCGGTGCTGCGGCAGATCCGGCCACTGTCGCCGCGGTCCACCGTCCGGGGGCAGTATGCCGGCTACCGCGACGAGCCGGGCGTCGCGCCGGACTCGAACACCGAGACGTTCGTCGCCACCCGGTTGACTGTCGATTCCCCCCGATGGGCGGGCGTGCCCTTCTACCTGCGGACCGGTAAGTCCCTGCCGGGGACGGCGACCGAGGTCGTGGTCGAGTTCAAGCAGCCGCAGCGCTCTTTGATCCCCGCCGAGGGTGGGGCCGAGGCGCCCGCGAACCTGCTGCGGTTCCGGCTCGGCCGCGGTGACGGCATCACGATGTCGATCCAGGCGAAGAGCCCGGGTGCGGAGGTGACCAGCCGCCCGGTGGACCTCTCCGTCGACTTCGGCGCGGCTCTCGGCCGCCGGCAGGAGGCGTACGAGCGGTTGCTCGACGACGCGATGGATGGTCAGCACCTGCGCTTCGCGCGCGAGGAGACGATCGAGCAGGAGTGGCGCGTCGTCGAGCCGATCCTGGATCTGCCGGCCGCCGTGCAGTCGTACGAGAAGGGCACCTGGGGTCCGGCGGACGCCGACGCGTTGGCCGGCGGCTGGCACACTCCGGACCTGCGGTAGCTGCTGACCGCGGCGGCCTCGCTGACTGACCGCTCAGCTCAGCGGGGGGACCGTCCGGCGATGGTGAGGTTTGCCGCAGGCGTGTGGTGTGGGCACGTTGTGCGGGACGTCTCTCGTCCTCGTCGGAGAGGAAGCAGCGCATGCTTTCCGTACTCGATCGTCGGCACACCGTCGCGCCGCCGGGCTACAGCCGGTGGCTCATTCCCCCGGCGGCGTTGGCCATTCATCTCTGCATCGGTCAGGTCTATGCCACAAGCGTCTACAAGAACTCGCTGATCGCCCACTTCGACACCAGCCAGACCGCGATCGGGGTGATCTTCAGCATCGCGATCGTGATGTTGGGGTTGTCCGCCGCGGTCGCCGGGACCTGGGTGGAGGCGAACGGGCCGCGCAAGGCGATGTTCGTCTCGGCGTGTTTCTGGGCGGCGGGCTTCCTGGTGGGTTCGCTGGGTATCGCCACGAAGCAGTTGTGGTTGCTGTATGTGGGTTACGGGTTGCTCGGTGGTATCGGTCTGGGCATCGGTTACATCTCCCCCGTCTCCACGTTGATCAAGTGGTTTCCGGATCGGCCGGGTCTGGCGACCGGGTTGGCGATCATGGGGTTCGGTGGTGGGGCGATGGTCGCCTCTCCCCTGTCCCGGCAGCTGTTGTCGTTCTACGACCCCGGCTACGACCCGGCCAACGCGGGGTCGACGGCGTCGGGCAGCGCCCTGGTGTGGTTGTTCGTGACGCTCGGGCTGGGCTACTTCGTGATCATGATGTTCGGGGTGGCGAACGTGCGGGTGCCCGCGCAGGATTGGCGCCCGGCCGGCTTCGACCCTGCCAGTGTGGCGGCGAAACCGCTTGTCACCACGGCGAACGTGTCGGCGGCGAACGCGGTGAAGACGCGCTCGTTCTGGCTGCTGTGGGTGGTGTTGTTCTGCAACGTGACCGCGGGCATCGGCATCCTGGAGCAGGCCAGTCCGATGATCCAGGACTTCTTCCGGGACAACGGCACGTCGGCGGTGTCGGTGGCGGCGGCCGGCGGGTTCGTGGGGCTGCTGTCGCTGTTCAACATGGCGGGCCGGTTCGTGTGGTCGTCCACCTCGGACGTCATCGGCCGTAAGCCGATCTATCTGGTGTACCTGGGGGTCGGCATGGTGCTGTACGCGTTGCTGGCCCTGGTCGGGCAGACCGCGACGGCGTTGTTCGTGCTGTTGGCCTGCGTGATCCTGTCGTTCTACGGGGGCGGGTTCGCCACGGTGCCGGCGTACCTGCGGGACCTGTTCGGCACGTTCCAGGTCGGTGCGATCCATGGTCGGCTGCTGACCGCCTGGTCGGCGGCGGGGATCGCGGGTCCGCTGATCGTCAACGGGTTCCTCGACGCGCAGGGCGAGCCGGGTTCGTTGACGGCGGCGGCGTACCGGCCGGCGTTGTTCACGATGGTGGGCGTGCTGGCCGTGGGCTTCGTGGCGAACCTGTTGGTGCGGCCGGTGCCGCGGCGCTACCACGAACCGTCGTCGGAGCGCGGTGTGGATGAGGACACGATGGCGGAGAGGGGTGCCACGCGATGAGTGACGACAGTCGGTCCGGGCAGCGGGCCCGGTTGTGGATCTCCTGGTCGGTGGTGGCGGTGCTGCTCGGCTACGGGGTGGTGCAGACCGTCATCACGGCGGCGAAGCTGTTCACCCAGTGAGCCGGCTCCGGTGGTCTCTGACCGTGGGGTCAGAGGCCACCGGAGACCCGCAGGACCGTGCCGGTGGTGTACGAGGCGTCCGGGCTGAGCAGCCAGGCGATGGCGGCGGCGATCTCGTCGGGTTCGCCGGCGCGGCCCAGCGGGATGCGACCGGCGGCGGTGTCGGCGCGGTCGGGTACGCCGGAGTCGGCGTGGATGTCGGTGCGCACGATGCCGGGTGCGACGGCGTTGACGCGGATGCCCTTGGGGGCGAGTTCCTTGGCCAGGCCGACGGTGAGGGTGTCGGTGGCGGCCTTCACCGCGGCGTAGTGCACGTACTCCCCCGGGCTGCCGAGGGTCGCGGCGGCCGACGAGACGTTGACGATCGCGCCGCCGTCGGTGAGTCGGCGGGCGGCCTGCTGGGCGCAGAGGACGTAGCCGACGAGGTTGACGTCGACGACCCGGCGCAGGTCGTCGACGCGTAGGTCGGTGAAGGGGCCGATCGGGCTGGTGACGCCGGCGTTGTTGACCAGGCCGGTGAGGGGGCCGAGTTGGGTGGCGGCGTCGAACAGGTCGCCGACCTGGTCGGGGTCGGTGGTGTCGGCGCGTACCGCGATGGCCTGTGCGCCGGCGGCGCGCAGGTCGGTCAGGACGGCGGTGGCGGCGTCGTCGTCGCGGCGGTAGCACAGCGCGATGTGGTGACCGGCGTGGGCGAGGCGGCGGGCGGTGGCCGCGCCGATGCCCCGGCCGCCGCCGGTGATGACGGTGACGGGTGCCACGGTGCCTCCCGAGCTTCTCCACGGCTGCGTATCTGTCGGGCCGACGCTACCGTGACCGGCGCGGGCGGGTGGTGCGGGGTCGCGGCGGTGGTGGACGAGGTGGCGGCGCGCTGGGTGTGATCGCTTACGCTCACCGCGCGTTCGATCGGACAACGGAGGTGCGCGGTGGCGGGTGTGGGTGTCGGCGACGAGGTGCGGGATTTCGAGTTGCCGGATGAGACGGGCACGCCGCGGCGGCTGTCGGAGTTCCTGGCGAGCGGGCCGGTGGTGCTGTTCTTCTACCCGGCGGCGATGACCCGGGGGTGTACGGCGGAGAGCTGCCACTTCCGGGACCTGGCGGCGGAGTTCACGGCGCTGGGCGCGTCGCGGGTGGGCATCAGCCGGGACCCGGTGGCGAAGCAGGCCGAGTTCTCGAGGCTGCACGGCTTCGACTATCCGCTGCTGTCGGACGCCGACGGGACGGTGGCGCAGCAGTTCGGGGTCAAGCGGCGGGTGCCGTTGGGTCCGTTGAGCATGAAGCGGATGACGTTCGTGATCGGTGTCGACCGGCGGGTCGTCGAGGTGATCCACAGTGAGGTCAGCATGAACGACCACGCGGATCGGGCGTTGCGGGCGTTGGGCGGTTGAGCGGGGTGTGAGCCCCGTGCGGCGGGTGTCGCAGCCGGCTGGTATCAAGACAGCAATCAAACAGGTGTACGGAAGAGGGTTGTGATGGATGCCGGCCAGGGTTTGTCCACTAGCGAGGTGCAGAGCATCCGGGAGGCGTTGGCGGCCGGGCGTAAACCGCGGGTGGTGTTCACCGCGGCGGCGGGGCAGATCGCCGGTCAGGTCGGTCAGGTGATCGAGTTGACCGATCCGGAGGTGTCCGACGAGTTCGTGGTGGTGCGGTTCGGTCGCGACGAGTTGCCGTTCTCCCCCGCCGACCTGGCGGTGGCGCCCAAGGGTGCGACGCGTCGGGTGGTGGAGCCGAAACCGGAGCCGGAGGAGTCGCCGGTGGTGGCGGCGCCGGAGTTCGTGTTGGACACGCCGCGGGTGCCCGCGCAGCGACCGGAGGAGCCGAAGGTGGAGCAGGTGGAGAAGCCGCCGGCGCGGCGGGCGGTCAAGGCCGTCAAGCCGAAGGGGCCGGCGGGGCTGACGGTGACCCTGGCGTACGCCGACGGTGAGTGGACCGTCGCGGCGCAGCAGGGCAGTAAGGCGCTGGCGAAGCCGTACGTGGTGAAGCCGGCGGAGGCGTTGAAGATGGTGGCCCTTGTCGACGTGCCCGGGGTGCAGGAGGCGGTGGAGCAGATCCTGGGCACCGAGCGGGCCGAGGCGGAGCAGCAGGCGGAGAAGCTGCGCGCGGAGCTGGCCGAGATCGAGGCCCGGCTGGCGGAGTTGCGCGAGGCCCGCTGAGGCGGGTCAGGGCCGGTTGTGGTGCGCCAGCAGCCGGGTGAGCAGTCGCGTGAGCTGCTCTCGCTCGGTGGTGGACAGTGGGGCGAGCAGGTCGCGTTGGACGCGGTCGAGGGTCTCGCCCAGCCGGTGGGCTTCGGTGACGCCGGCGTCGGTGACGCTTATGACGTTGCGGCGGCGATCGGTCGGGTCGGGGGCGCGTACGACGAGCCCTCGGCCGGCCAGGTCGTTGATGGCCGCGACGACGTCGCTGCGGTCGATGCCGCAGCGGCGGCCGAGGTCGGCCTGGCTGGCCGGGCCGTCCTCGGTGAGCGCGGTGAGCAGCCGGTAGTGGTAGCCGCGTAGGTCGTGCGCGGCGAAGCCCTCGGTGAGCAGGCGGGTGGCGTGGCTGGCGGTCTGGTTGAGCAGCCAGGTCGGGGTGGTGCGCAGCCCGGCGGGTGACTGCGGGGCTGCGGTGTCCATGCGGTGCAGCCTACCAGTAATCGTTGGCGCGACCCACGATCGGGTGTTACGTTGGTGCGGCCAACGTTGGCTCGCCCAACGTTTCGAAGGAGGCGTCATGTCCACCATCCCCGCCCTCAACGGCCAGGTCATCGGCCAGGCCCACTACGCCACCCGGGCACTGCTCGAACGGGCCACCGAACCCCTCGGCGTCACGTTCCACCAGGTGCTCGCTCTCAACGTCCTCGCCCAGGGCCCGGTCGAGGCCGCACATCTCACGCACCGGGTCACCACCACCCTCAAGGTCGACGACTCGGCTGTGCACAAGGTGGTCGACCAGCTCGTCGACGCCGGCCTCGCGCAGGTCGACGGCGCGGCCGACGGGTCGCTGGTGTCGCTCACCGACACCGGTCGCGCCACCCAGCGCGGCGTCGCCGCCGCCGTCGCGGACCTCACCGCCCGGCTGTACGCGGACCTCCCCGCCGACGAGGCTGCCACGGCGGCACGGGTGCTCACGGTCGTCACCCACCGCGCGAACGCCGAGCTGGCGGCGATTCCGGCCTGACCAGGCCGTACACCGGGCGGCCGGCACCCGGAGGGCCCGGTGCCGGCCGCCCGGTCACCTACCGTTGCGGGCGCTGCCCGAGCTGCGCCACCACGGCTCGTTGCAGCACCGCGGTCGTGCCCAACACCGTCCCGGCCGGCCCGTCGGCGGTGTCCGCCACGAGATAGCTGCGCTCACCGAGGTAGTCGAACGTCTGCTCATCGAAGATCCACTCGTCGCGGCGGCTGCGCTCGGTGTGCGCGACGGCTATCCCCCGCCGCCCGGCCGCGTCGGTGACCCCGCGCACCACCTCGACCCCGGGCATCTTCGCCGCGGCCCGGTAGAGCGCGGCCCTCGTGCGCGGCGGCACCACCGACTCGCGCAGGATGTCGCCGATCGCGGTGAATGCCGCACCGTCGCGACTGCTGCCCCGACCCCGCTGCTCGCGTTCGGCGTACAGCTTCGCCAGCAGGGCGTCCGGGTCATCGGGCAGGTCGACACGCGCGGCGTTCGGCGTCACGTCGGTGAGCGTCTCGCGCTCGGGAATCACGCCGACGATCGGCGCGTCGAAGAACGGCTGCCGCAGCAGGCCGTCACCCCGCTCGTCGCGGGGGATCCAGATCTCCCGCTCGTGCACCGGTCGCAGCCGCGCCGGGCCCTCGCCGAGTTCGGCGAAGGCGCCCCGGCTCCTGATGTAGACGTAGCCGCCCGTGCCCGCCGGTGGCGCCGGCTTCGCGGCGGCGGCCACGGCCATCCGGTTGAGCAGCGGCGTCGCGCCGACACGTTCGCCCTGCGCGACCGGGACGACAACCGGCGCGCTGTCCGGCGCCCATGGCTGGGTGATCATCCCGGCCGTGACCGCGACGGCCAACGCCGCCGACACCGGCACGAGCACCCGTACCCGTCGGGGCCGCCGCGACGGCCGCCGGACCTCGGTCAGCAGATGATGCCGCAGTGCCTGTCGGCGCACCGCCGGCAGGGCCGCCACGGGCGGGGCGGAGGGCTCTGTCATCGGTACTCTCCCTGCTCGACGGGGATCATCGGGGTGCCGGCCAGCTCCTGCTGCGCCAGCGCGCGCAGTCGGACGCGGGCCCGCGACAACCGGGAGCGCACGGTCCCGACGGGTACGCCCAGCGCCTCGGCCGCCACCGCGTAGTCCAGGCGCCACCACACGCAGAGCAGGAACACCTCCCGGTCCGCGCGGCGCAGCGCCCGCAGCCCCGCCAGGGCGGCGGCCACCCGGTCGGCGTCGTGCATCCGGTCGACCACCTCGTCGGCGAAGTCGGCCACGGTGTCGCGTACCGGCAGCCGCCGCAACGCCTCCCGGTGCCGGCGCGCCGCCCGACGGCGATTGCGCAGCACATTCGTCGCGATGCCGAGCAGCCACGGGCGCAGGCTGTCCCCGTCCGGGCGCAGAGATTCGCGGATGCGCCACGCCTCGAGGAAGGTCAGCGACACCACGTCCTCGGCGTGCGCCGAATCGCCTCCGCTCCACAGCGCATGTCGATGAATCGCGTCGGCGTGCTCGTCGAAGAGCTCACCCAACGCCTCGGAGTCTCCGGCCCGGATCCGGGCCCGCATCTCGGCTGTCACACCTGTATCTGTCCGCTGCCGCCGCCGAGTTCCCCCTTCGCGGGCGGAAACTATCCGCCGCCGGTCAGAAGTAGTCGAGCAGCTGCGCCGGCCCCGCGGCGGCGAGCAGGTCGAGCGCGGCCGGGTCGACGGCCGGGCTGTGGTGCAGCAGCCCGGCCTGCGCGACCGCCCGGGCCGGTGCGGCCGCGGTGTAGAGCAGGGCGAAACCGCGGACGTCCAGCCGCAGGTCGGCCTCGCCGCTGACCCGGGTCAGCTCGGCGGCGCCGTCGGCGACGGCCAACCGCCAGGTGCCGGTGTTCCACTCGGCGAGCGGGTCGGTGAGGCCGAAGTCGACGACACCCCGGACGTGGACGGGCCACCCGCGCGCGCTCACCGCGCGGGCGACGTCGACAGGTCGGTGCATCCACAGGTCCCGCTCGTGGTCGCGGGCCGACTCCAGCGGCAGGACGGTGCTGACGGCGTCGCCGTCGAGCGGGCACAGCCGCAGCGTCGGCGCGACGCTTGCCCAACTGGCGAGCAGCCCGACGAGTTCCCGGGCGGCCTCGGCGGTGACGGCCAGGGCCTCGTCGACGGTGAGCACCGAGTCCGCGCCGTAGCCCCGGCCCCGCTGCCAGGTGGCGTAGCCGACCAGGTCGCCGTCGTCCTCGACGAGGGTGAGACCGTCGCCGGGCAGGCCCCGGTCGGCGGCGAAGAAGTCGAACAGCTCACCCCGGCGGGTCAGCATGCCGTTGCGGCACCGGGCGACCCGCTCGTAGAGGTCGGCGACGGCGGGCAGGTCGGCAGGTGTGCCGGCCCGCACGACCAGGTCCGGGGAGGGCCGGTGCCGGGGCAGCGCGGCGGTGGCCAGATCGACGGTACGCAGCACACCGGTGGCCTCCCACCCGCAGGCCCGGTACGGGGCGGCGACGGTCGGGTAGAGGGCGCTGACCGCCGCCCCGCGCTCGTGGGCGTCGCGCAGCAGGGCGGTGAGCAGGGCACGGCCCACGCCCCGACCCCGGGCCTCGGGGGCGACGGCCACCCCGGCGACGTCGGCGGCCGGCACCGCCCGGCCGGACCACCACTGATCGTGGTGCAGGTCGACGGCCTTGCCGACGAGCCGGCCACTGTCGTCGAACGCGCCGTAGCGGGTCATGCCGGGCACGACGACGGTGGTGCTGGCGTGTCGCTCCGCGGTGGAGCCGAACGCGATCCGTCCCAACTCCCAGGCGGCGTCGAGGTCGTCGGTGCTGAGTTCACGGACGTGCACGGGGTCGGGCATCGGCACACCCTAGCGGGAGAGACCCGCCCGACCCAACGCTCCGCGATCTTGCAGTTTCTGTCGCGGCGTAGGGGGCGTTTCCCCGCACAACGGCAACAGAAAGTGCAAGACGCTTCTATGTACGTGGTGATCGGTTCGGCTGGTTGCCGCTAGGTTCGGCGTCGATGATCGC
>NZ_JBNCNO010000020.1:0-60064 GCF_049847025.1 Micromonospora sp. DT231
AGCGCCGATGGTACTGCACTCGTGAGGGTGTGGGAGAGTAGGACGCCGCCGGACAATCTTTCAGATAGGGCCACCCCAACGGGGTGGCCCTATCTGCGTTTGCCCCACGTATCGGTTGGTCAACTCGGGATCACCGAAACGGCGGTATCCGCAGCTGCTTGACACCCCGACATCAGCAAAGCCGAGTCGATCACGGGGGCCCGGGCGCCGACGGTCCCGAGCGAGGCCGGGCGGGGTCCCGGGGCGAGGCGCGGCCGGTGCGGGTCGGGTCAGTCGCGGGTCTGCATGTCCTTGCGGAGGTCGCGGAGCAGGGCCCCGGCGTCGGTGACCGACCTGCCGGGGAACATCGCCATCACCACGCTGCCGTGGTCGGCCCACCCGCACACCGCGAAGTCACCACCCTCGCCGCTCGTGCTGCCGCACTTCAACACGCCGCCCAGGTCACCAGCGGGCATCTCGCGGAGGCCGCTCACCGCGCCGGTCTCGTCCGACATGAGGCGGAACAGGCTCTCCAGGTCCCGCTCGGGCTGCCAGAGCAGCGTCGTGCCGCCGAAGATGAGCACGGAGCGCTTCTCGTCGGCCGGATCGCGATAGACGGTGCCGAAGCTGCGGTCCAGTTCGATGTCCGCCGCGAGACCGCTGCGCAGGTAGTCGGCCGTGCTCTTCGCTCGATCGCTGTCGTCCCGGGTCAGGCCGGCCACCTGCGGGGGCGAGGTGAGCTCGGTGTCCTTCTGCTGCGCCACCCGCCACCCGGCGACGCCCAGCACGCCGGCGCCCGCCAGGCCGACCACGAGGGCGACCGTCCAACCGATCTTGCGTCGTCTCGACCAGCCGCCCGAGTGTTCGTCGGGGTCGCCCCCGGAGTCCCGGGTGCTCAACTGGATCGGCTCTTCGGTCAGCTCGACCGGCTCGCGGCCGCCGTCGCGCGACCGCTCGGTGAGATGTGCGTCGGACATAGCCGACACCGTACGCGAACCACAGGTGGCGCACGTCAGGTCCGCGGAAGCCCTCCGTAGACTTGTCAGGTGACCGAGAGACTGGATGCCCGACGCCCCGACGCCCCGACCCTTGCCGGCCAGTACCAGCCCGGCGAGGTAGAGCAGCGACGGTACGAGCAGTGGGTAGCCGCTGGGCACTTCCGGGCCTCCGCCGACAGCGACAAGCCCCCGTTCGCCATCGTCATCCCGCCGCCGAACGTCACCGGCTCCCTGCACATGGGCCACGCGTTCGAGCACACGCTGATGGACGCGTTGACCCGGCGTAAGAGGATGCAGGGCTTCGAGGCGCTGTGGCTGCCGGGCATGGACCACGCCGGCATCGCCACCCAGAACCTGGTGGAGCGCCAGCTCGCCGCCGAGGGCCTGTCCCGACACGACCTCGGCCGGGAGAAGTTCGTCGAGCGGGTCTGGCAGTGGAAGGCCGAGTCCGGCGGCGCGATCCTGGGGCAGATGCGGCGCCTCGGCGACTCCGTCGACTGGGACCGTGAGCGTTTCACCATGGACGAGGGGTTGACCCGCGCCGTCCAGACGATCTTCAAGAAGCTCTTCGACGAGGGCCTCATCTACCGGGCCAACCGGATCATCAACTGGTGCCCGCGTTGCCTCACCGCGCTCTCCGACATCGAGGTCGAGCACACCGACGACGACGGTGAGCTGATCTCCATCCGCTACAGCGACGAGGTCGTGGTGGCCACCACCCGGGCCGAGACGATGCTCGGCGACACCGCCGTGGCGGTGCACCCGGACGACGAGCGCTACCAGCACCTGATCGGCACCGAGGTCGAGCTGCCGCTGACCGGCCGCCGCATCCCGATCGTCGCCGACGCGCACGTCGACCCGTCGTTCGGCACCGGCATGGTCAAGGTGACCCCGGCGCACGACCCGAACGACTTCGAGATCGGCCAGCGGCACGACCTGCCCGCGATCACCGTCATGGACGAGCGCGGCGTGATCACCGTGCCCGGCCCGTTCGAAGGGTTGGACCGCTTCGAGGCGCGGCCCGCGATCGTGGCGGCGTTGCGCGAGCAGGGTCGGATCGTCGCGGAGAAGCGGCCGTACGTGCACGCGGTCGGGCACTGCTCGCGGTGCAAGACGACAGTCGAGCCGCGGCTGTCGTTGCAGTGGTTCGTCAACACCGGGCCGCTGGCCCAGGCCGCCGGCGACGCGGTCCGCGACGGTCGGGTCCGCATCGAGCCGGCCGAGCTGGCCAAGCGCTACTTCGCCTGGGTCGACAACATGCACGACTGGTGCATCTCCCGTCAGCTGTGGTGGGGGCACCGGATCCCGGTCTGGTACGGCCCGCAGGGCGAGATCGTCTGCGTCGGTCCGGACGAGCAGCCGCCGACCGGCGACGGCTGGCGGCAGGACGAGGACGTGCTCGACACCTGGTTCTCCAGCGCGCTCTGGCCGTTCTCCACGCTCGGCTGGCCGGAGCAGACCCCTGACCTGGCCAAGTTCTATCCGACAAGCGTCCTGGTCACCGGCTACGACATCCTGTTCTTCTGGGTCGCCCGGATGATGATGTTCGGCCTGTACGCGATGGACGGCAAGCAGCCGTTCGACGTGGTCGCCCTGCACGGCATGGTGCGCGACGAGCACGGCAAGAAGATGTCCAAGTCGTTCGGCAACGTCGTCGACCCGCTGGACTGGATCGACCGGTTCGGTGCCGACGCCACCCGGTTCACCCTGGCGCGAGGCGCGAACCCCGGGCAGGACGTGCCGGTCAGCGAGGAGTGGTGCCAGGGCTCCCGCAACTTCTGCAACAAGCTCTGGAACGCCACCCGGTTCGCCCTGATGAACGGCGCGCACACCACGGGTGACCTACCGCCCGCCGAGCGGCTCTCCACCGTCGACAGGTGGATCCTGTCCCGGCTGGCGCACGTCACCGCCGAGGTCGACGAGCAGTTCGAGGCGTACGAGTTCGCCAAGGTGTGTGACCTGCTCTACCACTTCGCCTGGGACGACGTCTGCGACTGGTACGTGGAGCTCAGCAAGCCGGTGCTCGCCGAGGGTGGTGAGCGGGCCGAGACCAGCCGCCGGGTGCTCGGGCACGTGCTGGACCAGTTGCTGCGGCTGCTGCACCCGGTCATCCCGTTCGTCACCGAGGAGCTGTGGATCGCGCTGACCGGCGGCGAGACGGTGCAGGCCGCCGCCTGGCCGGTTGCCGACCGGTCGCTTGTCGACGACGCCGCCGAGGCCGAGCTGGCCAGTGTGCAGCGCGTGGTCACCGAGATCCGGCGGTTCCGCTCCGATCAGGGGCTGCGCCCGACCCAGCGGGTGGCCGCCCGGTTGGACGGGCTGACCGGGGCGGGCATCGACGCCCACGAGCCGCTGATCCGTTCCCTGGTCCGGCTCGACCCGGCCGGTGACGATTTCCAGGCCAGCGCCACGCTGGCCATGCCCGGCGCGGTCGGTGTCGCGTTGGACACCCGGGGGTCGATCGACGTGGCCGCCGAGCGGGCCCGGCTGACGAAGGACCGCGCGGCGGCCGAGAAGGAGGTCGCGCAGGCTCGGGCGAAGCTCGACAACCCGGCCTTCATCGGTAAGGCCCCCGAACCGGTGGTCGCGAAGATCCGCGACCGGCTCGCCACCGCCGAGGCCGACCTGGTCCGGATCGACGCTGCTCTGGAGACACTTTCCTCGTGACCGACCGTACCGATTTCGCCGCCGTCGAGGCCGAGCTGAACGCCCGTGGGTTCACCCGGATGGTCTTCGAGTTGGACCGGATCGAGTCGCTGCTGGACCTGCTCGGCAGTCCACAGCGGGCGTACCCGGCGATCCACCTGACCGGCACCAACGGCAAGACCTCCACCGCGCGGATGATCGACTCGCTGCTGCGGGCACACGGGCTGCACACCGGCCGGTACACCAGCCCGCACCTGGAGACCGTCCGGGAGCGGATCAGCCTGGACGGGGAACCGGTGAGCGAGGAGCGGTTCGCCGCGGTGTACCGGGAGATCAAACCGCTTGCCGAGCTGGTGGACGCGCGGTCGGACGAGCCGCTGACGTACTTCGACATGACGACCGCGTTGGCGTTCGCCACGTTCGCCGACGCTCCTGTCGACATCGCGGTGGTCGAGGTGGGCCTCGGCGGCGCCGAGGACGCCACGAACGTCATCCAGGCCGGGGTCTGTGTGATCACCCCGATCGGGCTGGACCACACCGAGTGGTTGGGTGACACGCTCCAGGACATCGCGCTGGCCAAGGCCGGCATCATCCACCCGGGCGCCACCGTCATCTCGGCGGCCCAGGAGGAGGAGGCCGCTGGTCCCCTCCTCGAACGCTGCGCCGAGGTCGGGGCCACGCTCGCCCGGGAGGGCGGCGAGTTCGGCGTACTGGGTCGGGCGGTCGCGGTCGGCGGCCAGGTGCTCAGCCTGCAGGGCCTGGGCGGCGTCTACGACGACGTGTTCATTCCCCTGCACGGCGCCCACCAGGCGCAGAACGCCGCGGTGGCGCTTGCCGCCGTGGAAGCGTTCCTGGGCGCCGGGGCCCGACGCCAACTCGACGTCGAGACGGTCCGGGAGGGCTTCGCCTCGGCCAGTTCCCCGGGTCGACTGGAGCGGGTCCGCAACGCGCCGACGGTCCTGCTCGACGGCGCGCACAACCCGCACGGCATGAAGGCCACCGTCACCGCCCTCCAGGAGGAGTTCGCGTTCAGCAAGCTGGTGGCGGTTGTCGGCGTACTCGCCGACAAGGACGCGGAGGCCATGCTGGAGCTGCTGGAGCCGGTGGTCGACCAGGTGGTGGTCACCCGCAACAGCTCGCCACGGGCGATGCCGACCGAGGAACTCGCCGCGTTGGCCGCCGAGATCTTCGGCGACGAGCGGGTGGACTCGGCCGAGGAGATGCCGGACGCCATCGAGCTGGCGGTGGCGCTGGCCGAGGAGAACGTCCCCGGCGAACTCAGCGGGGTCGGGGTGCTGGTCACCGGGTCGGTGGTGACGGTCGCCGACGCCCGTCGGCTGCTGAAGCGATGACCGACCCGGAGCGGGACCTCCACGCCGCCACCGGTGACCCGGCCGACCAGGGCGTCACCGGCTCGCCGGCTGATCAGAGCGCGCCGCCGGAGGAGCCCGTCGCCGGGCAGCCGCGACGCTCCGGGTTGCGCAACCCGGAGCGGGCGGTCCGCGGCCTGGGCGCCGGCACGCTCAGCCTGGAGGCGCTGGTGCTGCTGCTGGCGATCCAGCCGATCCGCGTGGTCGGCGGTGATCTCGGTGGTGCCGCCATCGGTGCCGTGGTGGCACTGGCGGTGGCCGCCATCGTTCTCGCCGGCATGATGCGCCGCCCCTGGGCGTGGCACGCCGGCACGGTGCTCCAGGGCCTGCTGCTGCTGGGCGGCCTGCTGCACTGGTCGCTGCTCGGCCTGGGCATAATCTTCGCCCTGGTCTGGGCGTACGCGCTGCACGTCCGTCGGGTCATCCTCGGCTGACGCCGGACCGGCCGGCGGCCCCGGCGGCGCGGACCGGGTCAGGCCTCGGCGCGTTCGCGCCACTGGGTGAGGGCGATGCCGTGGCCGTCCGGGTCGCGGAACGCCGCCGCCCACACCTCCAGCTTCGAGCCCCGGTTGACCACCCGGGGCGCGTACGTGAATCGGACGCCCGAGCCGCGTAGCCGTTCGTACGCCGCTTCGATGTCGTTGACCTCGAGGTTGACGTGCACCAGCCGGCGGCTGATGGGCGCGGCTCCGGTCACCTCGCGCAGGACGAGCCGGGTCGTCCCGGAGGCGAGTACGGCGTTGCCGGCGCCCTGGTCGACCTCGGTGAAGCCGAGCACGTCGCGGTAGAAGTCGAGCGACCGGGACAGGTCGGTCACCAGCAGGGTGAGACCCACCCCGCTGATCGGCGCGGCCGGATCCGCGGCCGCATCCCCGGCCAAGCCGAAGATCGCCTCGTCCAACTCCGCGTCGGTGACGGTCTCCCGTGCCGCCCCGACCGGGGAGGGGTCGTCCAGCGGAAGATCCAGGGGGTCCAGCGGGTCGGTCGCGCCCGGACCGGACCGCTGTGCGGGCGGCGGGTCGGCGAACCGGTCGTCGGCCGGGGGCGCGTCGAACCGGTCGGCCGGGGGCATCTCGGTCCGGTCGGCCTCGGGCAGGTCGCTCCGGTCGGCGGCGGGCTCGTCGAACTGCTCCTCGGCGGGCGGGCGCGGCGCAGGGGTGGCCCGCCGTGGCAGCCCGCTCTTGGCCTGCTGCTCGACGAGGACGCCCTCCAACACCACCGGGCCGCCCGGACTCTGGTGCATCACCACGTGCTCGCGCTCCTCGGACCTGCCGCCCGGGTCGTCGCGCACCGGGTCGGGGCGGACCGGGTCGGGGCCGCGCGGGTCCTGGAAGCGGTCGCCGAGTGGGTCGCCGAAGTCGTCCCGGAAGTCGTCGTCCGAGGCGCGGTCGGCCCACGGCGGGGCGTCCTGCTGGATCAGCACGTCGTCCATGGCCTCGGCCTCGGCGAACTCCGGCGGGAGGTCGGCGACGGCGGCGGCGGTCTCGGCGTGGGTGGGCACCTCGTCCCAGAGGACCTTCACGTGCCGCTGGTCGTCCAACGCGACCCGGATCGGCAGGGTCTGGCCCAGCGACGGCCACTTGGAGACCGGCACCCTCGGCTCGATGATCTTCTTGGACCGGGGGGGCAGGCCGGGCGCGTCGATCACCAGTTGCAGTTCGCAGCGGCCGAAGGCGTACTGGGTGGGTGGTTCGGAGGCGCTGTGCACGTGCCCGACACCCACCACCCAGGTGCGCCCGCCACCGCGGACGGTCGCCAGCGCGATCGCCAGCACCAGCAGGGCGACCCCGAGAGCCACGATGGCCCAACTGGTCATGCCCAGCCCGAAGAGGACGACGAAGGTGGCCACGGTGCCCAGCACCGTGCCGACCAGCTTGCGTACCGGCGCGATGGGCCGGTTCCCGCCATTCGCCACAGTGGACCTCCCGGGGTCAGGGCCAGGCTAGGCCGGATCGGCCACCGGGCGAAAGACCGGCCGCCGCGCCGGCGCCGGGACCGGGTCGCTACGCTGACCGTACCGATCCCAGGCGTTCAGCGTGCACAGGAGGAACCCAGCGTGTCCAGCAACAGTCCGGATGAGCGCAGCCTCGTTCTGATCAAGCCCGACGCGGTCCGCCGTGGCCTGGTCGGCGAGCTGCTCTCCCGCTTCGAGCGCAAGGGGCTGCGGATCGACGCGATGGTGCACCGGACGATGGACGCCGCGCTCGCCGACGAGCACTACGCCGAGCACGTCGACAAGGCGTTCTACCCGCCGCTGAAGGACTTCATGACCAGCGGTCCGCTCGTCGCTCTCGTGCTCTCCGGAGACCAGGTCATCGACGTGGTCCGTGGGCTGGTCGGGGCCACCGACGGGCGTCGGGCCGCCGCCGGCACCATCCGGGGCGACCTGTCGCTGTCCAACCGGGAGAACCTGGTGCACGCCTCCGACTCGACGGACAGCGCCAAGCGCGAGATCGCGCTCTGGTTCCCCGAGCTGGGCTGACGTTCCCCGAGCTGGGCTGACACTCCCCGAGCTGGGCTGGGCTGACGCGACTCGTCCGGGGCCGGCGGCGCCGGGGGTTCAGTCGGCCGGCGGCAGTTTCGTCGGGTTGCCGACCACGTAGATCTCGGTGATCCGTCCGTCGGCCGCGGCGATGGTGAGCGTGTACCGGCTGCCGTCCGCACGGGTGATCAACACCGCGGGTTCGCCGTTCAGCTCGATCGGCTGCACGGTCATGGGCCGGCCCGGGCCGTAGATCCCGGCGTAGAACCGGGCGATCCGGTCCGCGCCGGTGACCGGGTTGCGGGCGGCCCGGACCCGGCCACCGCCGTCGTTCCAGGCCGTGGCGTCCGCCGCGACCAGGCCGGTGAGCCTCGCCAGGTCCCCGTCGCGGGCGGCGGCGAGGAACGCGTCCAGCAACCGTTCCCGTTCGGCCCGGCTGGCGGTGAAGCGCCGCTGCTCCTGATGGATCCGGGTGGTCGCCCGGTGGTGGAGTTGGCGGCAGTCCTCCGGGGTCCGGTCCAGGATCTCGGCGATCTCGGCGTACGGGACGTCGAAGGCGGTGTGCAGGACGTACACCGCCCGCTCCGGCGGGGTGAGCCGCTCCAGGACGTGCAGCAGCGCGGCGGAGAGCGAGTCGCGCAGCTCCGCGCGGTCCAACGGTCCGAACGGCGAGGGCGCGGTCGGCACCGGCTCGGGCAGCCAGGTGCCGACGTACGTCTCGCGGGCCGCCTGCCGGGCCCGCAACCGGTCCAGGGACAGTCGGGTGACCACCCGGGACAGGTACCGGCGCGGTTCCTCCACCGCCGACCGGTCCACGCCGTGCCAGCGCAGGTACGCCTCCTGGAGCACGTCCTCCGCGTCGTGCCGGCTGCCGAGCAGGCGGTACGCGAGCCCGAGCAGCATCGGCCGGTGCGCCTGGAGCGCACCGGCCGCATCTGATGCCGCAGTGGTCATGCGAGGGCCGGAGGCTCCAACCGCATGGTCACCCCGATCCGGTTCCACACGTTGATTGTGGCAATCGCGAGGACGAGATCGGCCAGTTCCTTCTCCGACCAGACCTTCGCGGCGGCGTCCCACACCTCGTCCGGCACGCCGTGCTCGCCGAGCCGGGTGACGGCGTCGGTGAGATCGAGCGCGGCCCGCTCCCGTTCGTCGAAGAACGGCGACTCCCGCCAGGTGGCCACCGCGAACAGCCGTCGGCTCGACTCACCCTTGGCGAGCGCGTCCTGGCTGTGCATGTCGACGCAGTACGCGCATCCGTTGATCATCGACGCTCGCAGTTTCACCAGCTCAAGCACCGTCTGGTCGACGTTCGACTGGACGTACTTCTCCAGCCCCATGACCGCCTGGTACGCCTTCGGCGCCACCGCGCCGGGATTCATCCTCTGCATGGCTACCTCCCCTGATCGGTTGGACACCAACACGACGGACCAGCAGGGCCGAACCGTGACAGCCGCCCCTGTGACCCCGGTCATGCCCCCAACCAACCCCAACCCCAACCCACCCCTCAGCTCGTTGATCATGAGGTTATCGTCACGACACGCCGCAGCGGACAGCTATAACCTCATGATCAACGGCGTCGGGCGGGCCGGGGTGGGGCCGGGGTGGGGCGGGCCGGGTGGGGCCGGGTGGGGCTGGGGTGGGGGAGGGTCTTGTATCGTTGGACTTTGTATGGCGATGACCCGGCTATCACCGGTGAGCCTCCGGAAGAACGGCCGGGTGACCGGCCCAGTAGAACCGGACGGGTGCGGCCCGTCACAGCCGGTAAATGAGCGGGCGGTCGATCGTGGCCGCCAAGCGGGGTGGTACCGCGGATCACCCGGGCGCGCCGTCGAGGCGTACCCGGAGGTTCGTCCTCGCAGACCCACGTTGAGTGAGCTGCATGAGGAGAGCGACCCCCGATGGCCTATCCGTTGCACGACCCGACCGCCGCCGGTGTCCCGGCGAGCCCGGACCTGCCCGCGGTCGAGCGCAGGGTGCTGGAGCACTGGACGGCCGACAAGACCTTCGAGGCCAGCGTCGAGGCCCGCCCGGCCGGCGACGACGGCAAGAACGAGTACGTCTTCTACGACGGCCCGCCGTTCGCCAACGGGCTGCCGCACTACGGTCACCTGTTCACCGGGTACGTCAAGGACGTGGTGCCGCGCTACCAGACCATGCGCGGCCGGCACGTCGAGCGGCGCTTCGGCTGGGACTGCCACGGCCTGCCCGCCGAGGTGGTCGCCGAGAAGCAGCTCGGCATCACCAGCAAGGCGGAGATCATCGACCTGGGCGTGGCCCGGTTCAACGAGGCCTGCCGCACCTCCGTGCTGGAGTTCACCCAGGACTGGGAGCGGTACATCAACCGGCAGGCCCGGTGGGTCGACTTCAGCAACGACTACAAGACCCTCGACCTGGACTACATGGAAAGCGTCATGTGGGCCTTCAAGACCCTGCACGACAAGGGTCTGATCTACGAGGGCTTCCGGGTGCTCGCGTACTGCTGGCGTTGTGAGACGCCGCTGTCGAACACCGAGACCCGGATGGACGACGTCTACCGGGACCGGCACGACCCGACGTTGTCGGTGTGGTTCGGGCTGACCGCCGACGAGTCCGCGCCGGAGCTGGTGCGGGGGCCGGTCAAGCTGGGCGTCTGGACCACCACGCCGTGGACCCTGCCGTCGAACCTCGCGCTCGCCGTCGGCCCGGACATCGAGTACGCGGTGCTCGAACGCGACGGCGAGCGCTACGTCGTGGGCGCCGCACGGGTGGCCGCGTACGGCAAGGAGTTGGACGGGTACCAGCAGGTCGGCACGGTGTACGGCCGGGACCTGGTCGGACGCCGCTACACCCCGCTGTACGACTTCCTCGTCGAGCAGGCCGGCGACAACGCCTTCCAGGTGCTCGGCGCGGAGTTCGTCACCACCGAGGACGGCACCGGGATCGTGCACCTCGCCCCGGCCTTCGGCGAGGACGACCAGAACGTCTGCAACGCCGCCGGCATCCCGACCATCGTCACGGTGGATGACCACACCCGCTTCACCGCGCTGGTCCCGCCGTACCAGGGTGAGCAGGTCTTCGACGTCAACAAGCCGGTGATCCGGGAGCTGAAGGAGCGGGGGGTGGTGCTCAAGCAGGACACCTACACCCACTCGTACCCGCACTGCTGGCGCTGTGACACCCCGCTCGTCTACAAGGCGGTGTCCTCGTGGTTCGTCGCGGTGACGCAGTTCCGGGACCGGATGGTCGAGCTGAACCAGGAGATCAACTGGACGCCCGGCCACATCAAGGACGGCTCGTTCGGCAAGTGGCTGGCCAACGCCCGGGACTGGTCGATCAGCCGGAACCGGTTCTGGGGCTCGCCGATCCCGGCGTGGAAGTCCGACGACCCGAACTACCCGCGCCTGGACGTCTACGGCTCGCTCGCCGACATCGAGCGGGACTTCGGCGTACGCCTCACCGACCTGCACCGACCGGCGGTGGACGACCTGGTCCGCCCCAACCCGGACGACCCGACCGGTCGGTCGATGATGCGCCGGGTGCCGGAGGTGCTGGACTGCTGGTTCGAGTCCGGGTCGATGCCGTTCGCCCAGGTGCACTACCCGTTCGAGAACGCGGACTGGTTCGAGCACCACTACCCGGGTGACTTCATCGTCGAGTACATCGGGCAGACCCGCGGCTGGTTCTACACCATGCACGTGCTGGCCACCGCGCTGTTCGACCGCCCGGCGTTCCGCAACTGCCTGAGCCACGGCATCCTGCTCGGCTCGGACGGGCGCAAGATGTCCAAGAGCCTGCGCAACTATCCGGACGTCTACCACGTCTTCGACGCGTACGGCTCGGACGCCATGCGGTGGATGCTGATGTCCTCGCCGGTGTTGCGCGGCGGCGACATGGCGGTCACCGAGGCGGGCATCCGCGACGCCGTCCGCCAGGTGCTGCTGCCGCTGTGGAACGTCTGGTACTTCTTCACGCTCTACGCCAACGCGGACGGGCACCAGGCGCGCCGGCGCACCGACTCGACGCACCTGCTCGACAGGTACGTGCTGGCCAAGACGAACGAGCTGGTCGCCACGGTCGGCGCGCAGATGGACGCGTACGACATCTCCGGCGCCTGCGCCACCGTCCGGTCCTACCTGGACGCGCTGACCAACTGGTACGTGCGCCGCTCCCGGGACCGGTTCTGGTCCGGTGACGTCAACGCCTTCGACACGCTCTGGACGGTGCTGGAGACGCTCTGCCGGGTGGTGGCGCCGCTCGCGCCGCTGACCGCGGAGGAGATCTGGCGCGGCCTGACCGGTGAGCGGTCGGTGCACCTGACCGACTGGCCGGAGGCGACCGAGTTCCCGGCCGACCACGACCTGGTCGCCGCGATGGACGCCACCCGGGCGGTCGCCTCGGCGGCGCTGTCGCTGCGCAAGGCAAAGGGGCTGCGGGTGCGGCTGCCGCTGTCCAAGCTGACCGTGGCCTCGCCGGCGGCGGAGCAGTTGCGACCGTTCGCCGACCTGGTCACCGACGAGGTCAACGTCAAGGCGGTGGAGTTCAGCGCGGAGCTGTCCGCGTACTGCGAGCAGGTGTTGACAGTGGTGCCCCGGGCGCTCGGCCCGCGGGTCGGCAAGCAGGTCCAGCAGGTGATCAAGGCGGTCAAGGCGGGCGACTGGGAGCTCGTCGACGGCGCCCCGGTGGCCGCCGGTGTCACCCTCGCCGAGGGTGAGTACGAGCTGCGCCTGGTCGCCGCCGACGCCGAGAACTCCGCGCCACTGCCCGGCGGTGAGGGTGTGGTGGTGCTGGACACCGAGGTCACCCCGGAGTTGGCCGCCGAGGGGCTGGCCCGCGACGTGGTGCGTGTCGTGCAGCAGGCGCGCCGGGACGCCGACCTGGACGTGTCGGACCGGATCGTGGTGTCGGTGTCGGCCTCCGACGAGGTACGCGCGGCGGTGGCCGGTTACCTCGACTTCGTGTCCGGGGAGGTGCTGGCCGACTCGGTGGACTTCGCCGAGGGGGTCGACGGCTTCGCCGGCGAGGTCGGCGACGGTGACCGGGTGACGGTCTCCGTCCGCAGGTCGTAGATGCGGCTGCGGACGCCTCACCACCTCCGTCCGCGGGGTGTGGAGGCGTCCGCTACCGTGACACCGCCTGTTCGCACCTGATCAGCCGGAGGACCAGTGCCCCTGCTCTACACCATCGGCAAGCTCGCCGTGGGGCCCACGCTGCGGTTGGCGTTCCGCCCGACCGTCGAGGGGCTGGAAAACGTGCCGAAGAGCGGCGGGGCGATCTTCGCCGGCAACCACCTGTCGGTGGCCGACGAGCTGTTCCTCGGCACTGTCGTGCCCCGGCACCTGGCGTTCTGGGCGAAGTCGGAGTATTTCAAGGGCGCCGGTGTGAAGGGTGCGATCTCCAAGTTCGTTCTCACCGGCCTGGGCGCCATCCCGGTGGAGCGGGGCGGCGGCCGGGCCGCGCTGTCCGCGTTCGACGCGGCGATCCCGGTGCTCAAGAACGGTGACCTGGTGGTGGTCTACCCGGAGGGCACCCGCTCGCCGGACGGCCGGCTCTACCGGGGGCGGACCGGCACGGTTCGGTTGGCGACCTCGACGGGTGTCCCGATCATCCCGGTCGGCATGATCGGCACGGACAAGGCGCAGCCCATCGGCGCCCGGGTGCCCCGCCCCGGCGCTGCCGAGATCATCATTCGGTTCGGCAAGCCGATCGACCTGACCGGACGGCCGACGGACCGCACCTCGCTGCGGCAGATGACCGACGAGATGATGAACGAGATCCAGAAGCTCACCGGCCAGGAGTACGTCCCCCGTTACGCCCCGCCGCGCGTCCACCCGGACCCCACCCGCGAGGCCTGACCCCACCCGGTCGATCAGGAAGTCCACCGCCTTCGTGCGGCGGGCGCCTTCCTGATCGACGCTGGGTGGTCGGGGTTCAGGCCTTGGGCTGGATGATCTGGGCGCGCAGGGTGGCCAGCAGGGCGGCGCTGTCGGCGACGGAGAGCCGGGTGAACACCGCGGTGGCGATGCTGCCGTAGTCGACAGAGGTGCAGACCACGACGTCACCGCCATCGGACTGGCCGACCGCGCATCGCTCGTGCCGGCCCCGCACGCCGGTGTCCACGCTCTGCGGGGCCTCCAGGCTGTAACGATCGGTGAGCCGGCTGATCTCCGCCTCCGCGTCCGACTCCGGGCTGAACCGGAAACCCGTGCCGCCGAAGACCGTCACCTGCTTGCCGCCCGAGGTGGAGTAGACACCGGCGAAGGTGCCCTCGGCCAGCAGGTGCTCGCTGCGTACCTCGTTCTCCAACTGCCGGGCGGTCTCCGTGCTGCGGCTGTCCTGACGCAGCTTCAGATCGTCCACCTGGGCGGGCAGCGCGGCCTGCACCGGGTACTGGGCGGAGATCGGGAACCCGTAGTAGGCGGGGCAGCCGCAACAGCAGGCCAGGGTGAGCAGCAGCAGCCAGGGCCAGCGACGACGACGACGGCGGGCCGGCGTGGACCCCCTGGGGGCCTGCCAGCCCGGCGGCGGCCCCGCCGGTGGCGCCACGGGCGGCGCGGCGGACCGCTTGCCCCGGCGCTGCTTCGGCACCGCGGGCGGCGCGGGCGGCGGCGCGGGCGGCGCCATCGGCCGGGTCGGCATCCTGGGCCCGGTGGCCTGCGGTGGCCTCGGGGCGGCCGCCGGAGAGACCGGGTGCGACCCGACCGAGCGGGCGGGCGGGCTGCTGGGCCACTGCCGGGTCGCCGGCGGCGTCGGATGCGGCATCGTCGGCGGTAGTGAGGGAAACGGCGGCAGCTCGGCGGAGGGTAGGTCCCAGCCGCCGGTGTCCACGCCGGCCCACGGGTCGACAGGCGTCTGGTGCTCCGGCGGCCCCATCGGCAGGGGCGCCGGCGGGGTCGGCTCGGCCGACTCGCCCCACACCGGTCGGCGCGGCAGCGGGGGCGGCACCGGCGCCGAGCCGGTCCACCTGGGCGCGGGGGCCTCCGGGGTGGTGGCGGGCTCGGACCGGCCCGAGGCCGCGGGCTGATCCGGGGACTGGGGCTGCGTCGGTGGTTCGGGCCGGTCCTTAGGTTCCGGCCGGTCCGGCGCTGGTGGCTGGTCCGGCGGTACGGGCGGTCCCGGTTGATCCGGTTGGTCCGGCGGTGCCGGTTGCTCGGGTGGTCCCGGCTGGTCCGGTGTTCCCGGCTGGTCCGGTGTTCCCGGCTGGTCCGGTGTTCCCGGCTGGTCCGGTGGTCCCGGCTGGTCCGGTGCGGGTTGGTCCGCCGGTCCCGGCTGGTCCGGTGGTGCGGGTTGGTCCGGCGGTGCCGGCTGGTCCGACGGTACGGGTGGGGAGGCCGGCTGATCGGCGGCCGCCGGATCCCGGTCCGGCTCCACGCCCGGGGTGCTCCCGTCGGCCGGCCGTGCTCCCGGCTGGGGCTCGGGCATCGCGGCAATCTCCTCTCGCGCCGGTCCGAGGTTAGTACCGCGTCGCCACCGCCAGGCGGGCGCGTACCCTTGGGCATCATGAGTGCCCCGTCCACGACGCCGCGCGCGGCCGCGACCACCTCTCGCGACGACTCCAGCTCGGCGTCTCCGACGCCGAGTCGTGACCTGGAGCCGTCCGTCTGGTCCCAGCTCGAGCCGCTGCTGCCCCAGGTTTCCAAGCCCATCCAGTACGTGGGGGGCGAGCTGGGCGCGGTGACCAAGGACTGGGCCGCGGCGGCCGTGCGCTGGGCGCTGATGTATCCCGACGCGTACGAGGTGGGCCTGCCCAACCAGGGCGTGCAGATCCTCTACGAGGTGCTCAACGAGCTGCCCGACACCCTCGCCGAGCGGACGTACGCGGTCTGGCCGGACCTGGAGACGCTGATGCGCACGCACGGCGTGCCGCAGTTCACCGTCGACGCGCACCGGGCGGTGCGCGACTTCGACGTGTTCGGCATCTCCTTCTCGACCGAGCTGGGCTACACCAACATGCTCACCGCGATCGACCTGGCCGGCATCCCGATGCTGGCCGCCGACCGCACCGACGCCGACCCGGTGATCGTGGCCGGCGGGCACGCCGCGTTCAACCCGGAGCCGATCGCCGACTTCATCGACGCCGCGGTGCTCGGCGACGGCGAGGAAGCGGTTCTGGAGATCACCGCGATCGTCCGGGAGTGGAAGGCCGAGGGTTCCCCGGGGGGCCGCGACGAGCTGCTGCTGCGGCTGGCGCGCACCGAGAGCGTCTACGTGCCGCGCTTCTACGACGTCGACTACCTCCCCGACGGGCGGATCCAGCGGGTCGTGCCGAACCGGGCGGACGTGCCGTTCCGGGTGCACAAGCGCACGACGATGGACCTGGACGCCTGGCCGTACCCGAAGAAGCCCCTCGTCCCGCTGGCCGAGACGGTGCACGAGCGGTACGCGGTGGAGATCTTCCGGGGCTGCACCCGGGGCTGCCGGTTCTGCCAGGCTGGGATGATCACCCGGCCGGTGCGGGAGCGGTCGATCACCACTGTCGCTCAGATGGTCCGCGAGGGCCTGGAGTTCTCCGGCTTCAACGAGGTCGGCCTGCTGTCGCTCTCCTCGGCGGACCACTCCGAGATCGGCGACATGTGCTCGGGCCTCGCCGAGCAGTACGCGGGCACGAACGTCTCGCTGTCGCTGCCCTCGACACGTGTCGACGCCTTCAACATCGACCTCGCGCAGGAGTTGTCCCGCAACGGGCGGCGGACCGGCCTGACCTTCGCCCCGGAGGGCGGGTCGGAGCGGATCCGCAAGGTCATCAACAAGATGGTGACGAAGGAAGACCTGATCCGTACGGTCGTCACCGCGTACACCAACGGCTGGCGGCAGGTGAAGCTCTACTTCATGTGCGGCCTGCCCACCGAGACCGACGAGGACGTCCTCGAGATCGCCGAAATGGCGCACGAGGTGATCCGGGCCGGTCGGGCCGCGACCGGCTCCAAGGACATCCGCTGCACGGTCTCCATCGGCGGGTTCGTACCGAAGCCGCACACCCCGTTCCAGTGGGCCGCGATGGACCGTCCGGAGGTCATCGACCACCGGCTCAAGATCCTCAAGCAGGCCATCAACTCCGACCGCTCGCTGGGTCGGGCCATCGGCTACCGCTACCACGACGGCGAGCCGTCGCTCATCGAAGGGCTGCTCTCCCGTGGTGACCGCCGGGTCGGCTCGGTGATCCGCAAGGTCTGGGAGAACGGCGGCCGGTTCGACGGGTGGAGCGAGCACTTCTCGTACCAGCGCTGGGTGGACGCGGCGGCCGAGACGCTGCCCGCGTTCGGGGTGGACCTCGACTGGTACACCACCCGGCAGCGCGAGGAGCTGGAGGTCCTGCCCTGGGACCACCTCGACTCGGGCCTGGACAAGGACTGGCTCTGGCAGGACTGGCAGGACTCGTTCAGCGAGTTCGAGCAGGACGACTGCCGGTGGACGCCCTGCTTCGACTGCGGCGTCTGCCCGTCGATGGACACCGAGATCCAGATCGGCCCGACGGGCAAGAAGCTGCTGCCACTCACCCCGCTGGGCGGCAACGGCATGAAGGTCCCGGCCGGCGACGGGTTGCCGGTCTCGGCCGGCGACCACCCGGCCTGACCGTCCGCTCGCGGGGCAGCGCCCGGCGGCGGTGACCGCTAACCTCCATAGCCGATACAACACCCGCCGGGTTTCGTGCTCGGCGGGTGACTGGCGTGGACGGAGGAGGCGCGGTGTCCGGTTTCTCCATGAACACCGGCAAGCTCGGTGAGCTCGCCTCAGAAATGTCAGAGTCGGCCGAGTCGCTCCGCTCCGGAGCGCTCCCCGCCATCGAGTACCTGCGTCTGCCCTCCGGGGCCGCACCCGCGTTCGACGCCGGCTTCTCCGCCGCGTACGCCGACATGTACGAGACGACCACGCAGGCCGTGTCGGCGCTCGCCGCGGCGCTCGGCGAGGTCGCGCACGGGCTCGACCGGGTGGTCGCGCACTACCGCGCGATGGAGGAGCGGCACGGTCAGTCCTTCGACACCGCACTGGACTGAGCGCGTCGCCGCGACCGGCCCGGTTCTTCTTCGACGGCACACGGGGGCGAACTTCCATGGACAACGTCGTTTCCGGCATCGACACGGCTCGCACGATCGGCCTGGACGCCATCATCATCGGCTTGGGCGGGGCGCTCGCGGTGGCCGCCGAGCCATCCGGCGCGGGGGCGCTGGCGATGGCCTTTGTCAGCCCGATCGCCGTCATGAACATCCGCAGTTGGGCTCCGTTCCAGGAGGCCGACGACAAGTGGACCGACCTCGCGGGGGAGTTCTCGGACCTCACCGGCCGGCTGGATCGACTACGCGGGCAGGTCGACCCCCTGTGGACGGGTGCCGGGGCGGACGTCTTCACCAGCTTCCTGGAAACCAAGGTGGTCAGCCCCCTGGCGGCACTCACGGAACTCGCCAAGGAGGCCTCGGCCGCCTGCAACAACGTCGCAGACGGCCTTGAGTCGCTCTTCTGGGCCTGGGCGGCTGGCACCGGCATCGCGATCGCCGCCTGCCTCGCCGCGAACGGCAGTGGGCCGGCCAGCCCCGCCCTCAAGTGGGCGATCATCGGCAGTTGGGCCTCGTTCATGTCCGGCATCCTGATCGCGATCGTCACCCTGATGCAGGCGATGCGCGGCGCGAGCAGCGCAATTGGCACCGCGATGGTCGGACTTCGAGGGGGTTTCGAGGTGACCGGGGGCAAGATCGACGCGGAGAGCGCCCGAATCGGGGACGGCTACCGGGAGATCGTCGGCGACCCGGAGAGCTGGAACAAGCAGATCTCGATACCAGGTCGGGCGGAGGGGCAGTGACGAAGGACGCCTACCGCAGGGCGATGGAGGCCGTCCGGGAGGTGGGCCGCACCGAGGCGTACGAGCCGGCCATCCGTCGGGCGCAGGAGGCCACCCGCGATCTCGTCGCTGCGGTGGCCGAGGCCCAGGATCGGACGTACGAGGGATTCGACGAGACCGCGACGATCGTCGCCGTCGTCGACGGGGCAGGGGAGTTGACGGACGTACGGATCAGTGCGCGGGCGGTCCGTGACCTGCCCGCCAACCTCCTGGGCACGCACTGCCGCCAAGCGGTGACCGCCGCCCGGCTCGCCGCGGCGCAGGGCACCCGGGCCAGCCTCGACGACGTCGTGGCGGCGCCGGTGGACTGGGACGGTGACGCGCCGGATCCGATCACCGTCTTTCGAGAGGCTGTCCGGGGGCTCTGATGAGAAGTATCGATGTCGCGCAACTGGTCACGGAGATAACGACGCTGCTGGAGACCGCTACCAGCGGGACCGGGCAACTGGTCCACGAGCAGTTCGTCGGGACCGCCGCGGATGGCTTGGTCACGGCCACGGTATCCGGCGCCAAGGAACTGCTCGACGTCTCCGTCGCCGCGCGCGCACACCGTACGGTGGACACCGTCACCCTCGGCGAGGCCGTGGTGGCCGCGGTCCGGGCGGCCGAGGCGCTTGCCGAGCAGCGGCGGGCGGAGGTCATGTCCGGTCTGCAGTGGCGAGGCGTCGACGTTGACGTCGACACCTTCCTCAACGATCCAATGTCGCTGATACCACGCGGGAGGACCACCGATGAGCCGTGATGTCGCGTGGGTGCTACTGGTGATGCTCTCGGTGGTTGCTCTGGTCCTGGTGGGCCTGCTGGTCCTCGAGAGCGTGCAGGCGATGCGGGGCGAGGTGGGCTGGAGTGGCGTGGTCATCTTCCTGAGCGTGATGATCCCGGTCGGGCTCTCGATCGCTTTGCTGGTGCCTCGGCTGCGTCGCTGAAATCGACGGGTCCGGACGGGGCTGCCCCGACTGGGCCACTGTCGATACGCTGCGTCTGACATGGACCGACCCGGCGGGTCGGGAACGGGGGAGGAAGCTCAATGGGGACCATCCCGCCGCCGAACACCGGCGATCTACAGGTGAGCGTCGAGGATCTGGACGCCGCCGCGGCGTACGTCGATCGACTGAAGCAGTACGTCGACGACACCATCAGTTATGAGATGGAGCGCGTCAAGGAACGGATGAAGGGCGACAGCAACAGCGCCCAGACGGTCCCGGGCGGCACTCCCTTCGGCGCGTACGAGGACGCCCGCATGCAGTGGCAGGCGCTGACCAAGTCCACGAGCAACATGGAGCTGCACCTCCAGACGCTCTCCCAGAAACTCGCCGCGCTCAAGAAGGGCACCGAGGACATCGCCAAGGCGTTCCGGGACTCCGAGGCACGCAACGCCGCCAACGGCAAGGAGATCGAGCGGCTGCTCGAGTCGGCGGCTCCGCCGCCCCCTGCCGGCGGCACGCCCACCTACCCGTACACGGCCTGAGGGGGACGTCATGGCTGGAGGAACCTGGGAGCGGTGCGTCCGCGAGGTGACGCTTTCCGCCGACCCGGAGACGGTCGGTTCGGTCGGGCAGGGGTGGGGAAACATCTCCTCCGGCCTGACGCAGCTGCGGGACGCGCTGGTCGGCCGTTCGTTCGTCGGCCCGATCGCGACCGGCCAGGAGCGCCCGCACGTCGGCGGCCTGCCCGGCATGCTCGCCGGTTGGAAGGGCAGCGGCGGCGACGCCTATCGCGAGCACCTGGGCGAGATCGGTAAGCAGGTCGAGGATCTGATCACCGACGCGACGAACGTCAGCGGCGCGCTGGGGCGGATCGAGCAGGACATCCGCGCGGCGGTCGCCTCGATCCCGGTCCCCCTGGGCGACGACTTCGGCATCAACGAGTGGAGCCTGCCCAACGGCACCGAGCTCGACGACGCCCGCGACGGCGAGAGCGCGTCGGGCTTCCTCGCCGCGCTGCGGAAGGACTACCAGAGCAACCCCGGGTCGTACGCCGACGGCGCGTTCCGCGACAAGGCCGACGACCTGGAGGCGACCATGAAGGTCGACGGCCAGGCGGGTGACCAGAAGCGGGGTGGTTGGTGGGACACCAAGGACCACCTCGACAACTGGTACCGGGACAACCAGCAGGCGGCCAACACCGCGATGTCGCCGCTGCCCCAGGCGGTCTACACCGAGCGTCCGAAGCTTCAGGTGGGCGATCCGGGGCGCTATCAGGACGACTACCGACCTGACGATCGGGTGCCGCCGAAGGGCCGACCTGACATCGGCGGCGGCGGCGGTGGCGGTGGCGGTGGCGGCGGCATCGGCGGCGGCCCGGACATCGGCAGCCGGTTGCCCGGCGGCGGCGCCGACTTGAGCGGTGGGCCGACGTCGGTCGGCGGCCCGTTCTCCCCGCCCCCGACAAGCGGATTCGGCGACGGCTCCTCCACCGGCGGCGGCTCCGGCGCGTTCACCCCTCCGCCCACCGGTTCGGGATATCCGGGTGTCGACGACGGCTACAGCACCGGTCTGGCCGGCGCCGCGCCCAGCGGCCTTGGCGCCGGATACGGCGGCGCGGGTGGCGGCCTCGGTGGCGCCAGCCTCGGTGGTGCCGGCGGTGGTTTCGGTGGCGGCGTTGGCGCGGGCGGTGGCATCGGGTCCGGTGGCGGTGGCCTGGGCGGCGCCGGCGTGGGCAGCATGGGCGGCATCCCCGGCATGGTGGGTGGCGGTAACGGCAAGGTGCCGCCGATGACGAGCGCGGCGAACGCGTTGCGCACCGCCGCCGGTGCGGGCGGCGCCGGCCTGGCGGGCGGCGCGCGTGGCGGCGCCGGGATGGGCGGCGCCGGGATGGGCGGCATGATGGGCGGCGCGGGCGGTGCCGGGCACGGCGGTGGTGGCACGGGTTCGGAGCACTCGTCGTGGTTGACTGAGGACGACGATCCGTGGGGTCCTGGTGACGGGGCGACCCCGGGCATCCTGCGATGAGGACGGACGGATGACACTGAACGTCGGAGCGCTCCGGCCGGTCACGGCCTGCCTGCTGGTGGGGCTCCTGGTGCTGGGGGCCGCCCAGCCGGCGGCGGCGGCACCTCGGCGAGCCGAGCAGTGGTATGTGGACGAGCTCCGGATGGAGCAGGCGCACCAGCTGTCCACCGGGCGCGGTGTGGTCGTGGCCGTGATCGACAGCGGCGTCGACGCCAACCATCCGGACCTGAAGGGCCAGGTGCTTCCCGGCGGCCGCAGCGACGGCGGCAGCGGAGACGGACGGGTCGACGCGCAGGGGCACGGCACGCACATGGCCGGCATCATCGCGGCGACGAACGCCGGCCCCGACGGCGTGGACGGCATTGCTCCCGGCGCGAAGATCCTGCCCATCAGGCTGGACGACTCTGCAGAGGATGACGCGCCTTACAACGACGCGCTGGTCAGCCGCGGCATCCGGATGGCCGTCGACGGTGGCGCCAAGGTGATCAACATTTCACTGGGCAAGCCGTCGGCCGTCAGCCCCGAAGAGGTCAGTGCCATCCAGTACGCCTGGGAGCACGACGTCGTCGTGGTGGTCGCCGCCGGTAACATCGCCAACGGCAGCGTCAAGGTCGAGGCTCCCGCCAGCGTTCCTGGCGTGATCGCCGTGACCGGGACGACCCGGGGCGGCAAGTTCTGGTCCGGGTCGGTCCAGGGTCCCGAGGCCGTGGTCGCCGCACCTGGCGATGACATCTACAACGTCGGCCGGGACAAGGGCTACGGCTGGGGTGACGGCACCTCCGACTCGGCCGCGATCGTCTCCGGCATCGCCGCGTTGATCCGCTCGAAGTATCCGAACCTCGACGCCGCCAACGTGATCAACCGGATCATCCGCACGGCCCGGGACGCCGGTCCCGCCGGCCGCGACCCGCAGTACGGCTTCGGCCTGATCGACCCGGTGACCGCACTGAGCGCGAACGTGCCGCCGGTCGCCGCCAACCCGCTGCTCGACCCGGCCGCGGCACCCGCGCAGACGGCGCCCGCCCAGCCGGCGCCCGCGCCGACCGCGGACGCGACCGAGGAGTTCGACGTCACCCAGCACGGCGACCGTGGCGGCCCCACCGACCAGCAGGTGATGGTGGTCGTCATCGGCGTCGCGGTGGTGCTGGCGCTGCTGCTGGGTCTGGTGGTGTTCCTGATCTGGAACCGACGTCGGTACCGTCGCGAGGCGGCCCTGGCGGCCAACGTGCCGGACCACCTGCTCGACCAGGAGCCCCCCGGCGGGTACGCGCCGCCGGGCGCTGGTTACCCCCCACCCGGCGCCGGTTACGCACCGCCGTCCGGTTATCCGCCACCTGCGGGGTACGCCCCACCCAGCGGTGGTTACCCCCCACCGTCCGGTTACGCGCCGCCGGGCTACGGCCCGCCGGGAGGGGTGCCCCCGGCGCCCCCACCCGGGAGCGGTAACGGGTCCTGATCATGGTGGCCGGCTGGATGACCTTCGGGTCGCCCGGCCGGCCATCGGCGTTCCGGCAGGTGGTCATGGTGGTGTCGAACTGTTTGCACCGGTTCGTCGGTGCCGGACGACCGCCCCGGCTGCGCGCCGTCACGGGCCCTGCGCCAGGATGGTCGGACACGCAGGTACACCCGAGGAGCCCACGATCGCCAAGAAGCCTCAACCCGAGGGCGGCCAGGCACCGGTCGTCCAGCGCGTCCGCATCAGGTACGCCAAGCGCGGGCCGCTGCGGTTCACCTCGCACCGGGACTTCGCCCGGGCGTTCGAGCGCGCGCTGCGCCGGGCCGCCGTGCCGGTCGCCTTCTCCCAGGGTTTCCACCCGCACCCGAAGATCTCCTACGCCAGCGCCGCGCCCACCGGGGTGGCGAGTGAGGCGGAGTACCTGGAAATCGCTCTCCAGGCGGCTGTCGACCCGGAGCAGTTGCGGGCCGCGTTGGACGCCGCGCTCTCGCCGGGGCTGGACGTTCTGGACGCCGTGATCGCCGAGGGGGGCAACCTCCCGGACCGGATCGAGGCGTCGCACTGGCACATCGAGTTGCCCGAGGTCGAGACCGAGGTGCTCCGCGCCGCGGTGGACGCCTTCCTCGCGGCGGACGAGGTGCTGGTGGAGCGGATGACCAAGCAGGGCCGACGCACCTTCGACGCCCGTGCCGCGGTGATATCTGTCGATGTCCTCACGCCAACGCCGACGCCTTCCGGGGTGCCGGCCGTACCGTGTGCGATACTCGAACTGGTCGTGCGGCAGGTCACCCCGTCCGTACGGCCCGATGACGTCCTTTCCGGCCTCCGCGTGGTGGCCGACCTGGAGCCGCCGGTTTCGCCGAGGGTGACCCGGCTGGCTCAGGGCACGTTGACCGCGCAGGGTGCGATCGTGGATCCGTTGGATGCGGATCGCGACGGGGCAGCCATCGTTGGGCACTGACCGACGGTCCGTGCTCTGGCAGGCAGACTTCGGCGGTCGCGCACCACGCGCGCCCGGCGGAAACACTTTTGCGGCGACCCTGCGTGGCAGCGCTCACCCGCGCCCGGGGTAGCCAGAACTGGAGAACGTCCATGCTCGAGAACGAGCCCGAGGGCGGCGAACGGACCGGTTCACAGCCGGCCGGGGAAACCGCCGACCAGAGCACCACGGCCGACGGCGCCGCCGTCGCGACCCCCACCACGGCCGTCGGTTCGGCTTCGGTGGAGCCGGACGGCGCGGAGAGCGCCGAGCCCGCCGCGCCGGTACGACGCACCCGGGCGACCCGGCGTCGCGCCGCCCCGCTCAGCCAGCCGGAGCAGACCGACGCGCCGGCCGAGGCGTCCACCAGCGAGGCCGCCAGTGCCGAGTCGCCGCAGGCGGAGGTCTTCGCCCCGATCTCCGGCGACCAGGACGTCGCGCCCAAAACCCCCCGGCGCCGGCGCAAGGCCACTCCGGTCGAGACCACCGCCGAGGAGCCGCTTGTCGCGTCCTCCGCGGAGGGGGCACCGGCCGACGTGGTTCCGCCGGTCAAGGTGACCCGTACCCGGCGCAAGAAGGCCACCCCGGCGGCCGTCGAGGAGCCGCCCGCGGTCGAGGAACCGGTCGCCGAGGAGCCGCCCGTCGAGGAGTTGGCCGAGGAGCCGGTCGTCGCCGAGGAGCCGGCGGCCTCCGACCTGCGCGAGGCCGAGGCCGAACTGAACGACATCCCGGGCGCGACCGCCGCCGGGTCGCCCTGGACCAGCGCCGGCGAGGTGTCGCCGGGTGTTGCCGTCTCCGGTGTGACAGCTGAGCCGATCGAGCCGGCAGAGGTCGAGCCGGAGCAGCCGCGTACCCGTCGTCGGCGGGCCGCGCTCTCCGCGCCCACCGTGCTGTTCATGGCCCCCCAGCCGGACGCCGTGCCGGTGACCCGGCCGGTCGAGCCCGCTCCCGTCGCCGAGGAACCGGCGGTGGAGGAGGCCGCGGAGCCGTCCCGCCGCCGTCGGCGTGGTCGCCGCGAGGTCGAGCCGGTGGAGCCGGTCGAGGTGATCGAGGCCGAGGAGGAGCCGACCGAGGAGGCCGACGAGGCCGCCGAGGCGGACGAGGACGACGACGACAGCGCCGCCGCGCGCCGCCGCCGCCGGCGTGGTCGCCGAGGTCGGGGCCGGGGCAAGGGCGGGGCCGACGACGCCGAGGACGAGGAGTCCGAGGAGGCGGCGCAGGCCGACGAGGAAGAGACCGCCGAGGTCGAGACCGAGGGTGACGAGGACGAGGAGACCGAGGGCGGGGACGGCCTGACGCGTCGCCGCCGGCGTCGTCGTCGCCGGGGCGCGGGCGACACGGAGGGTGCCGCCGACGACGGCGTACCGACCGTGGTCAAGATCCGTGAGCCGCGCCGGACCGTCGACGAGGTGCAGGGTGTGTCCGGTTCGACCCGGCTGGAGGCCAAGCGCCAGCGCCGCCGGGACGGCCGGGAGCAGCGGCGTACGCGACCGCCGATTCTCAGCGAGTCGGAGTTCCTGGCGCGCCGGGAGGCTGTCGACCGGGTGATGGCGGTCCGCCAGCGCGGTGACCGGACCCAGATCGCCGTCCTGGAGGACGGGGTGCTCGTCGAGCACTACGTCACCCGCAACTCCTCCGGCACCATGGCCGGCAACGTGTACCTGGGCAAGGTGCAGAACGTGCTGCCGAGCATGGAGGCGGCGTTCGTCGACGTCGGCCGCGGTCGCAACGCGGTGCTGTACGCCGGCGAGGTCAACTGGGACACCTCCGGTCTGGAAGGGCGGGCCCGCTCGATCGAGCAGGCGCTCCGCTCCGGCGACTCGGTGCTGGTCCAGGTCACCAAGGACCCGATCGGGCACAAGGGCGCCCGGCTGACCAGCCACATCGCGCTCTCCGGCCGGCACCTGGTCTACGTGCCCAACGGCAACGCGTCCGGGATCAGCCGCAAGCTGCCGGACAACGAGCGCAAGCGGCTGCGGGACGTGCTCAAGAAGCTGGTCCCGGACGGCGCGGGCGTGATCGTCCGGACGGCCGCCGAGGGCGCCAGCGAGGACGAGCTGGCCCGCGACGTCAAGCGGCTGCAGGCGCAGTGGGAGGACATCCAGGCCAAGGCGGCCGAGGGTGGCGCCCCGGCGCTGCTCTACGGGGAGCCCGACCTGGTCATCCGGGTGGTCCGGGACCTGTTCAACGAGGACTTCCGCGAGCTGGTGATCGAGGGCGAGCAGTCGTACGACGTCGTCGAGTCGTACCTGTCGCACGTCTCGCCGGACCTGGTCGACCGCGTACGCCGGCACGTCGGCACCAGCGACGTCTTCGCCGAGTACCGGATCGACGAGCAGATCATCAAGGGCCTGGACCGCAAGGTCTTCCTGCCCTCCGGCGGCTCGCTGGTGATCGACCGCACCGAGGCGATGACGGTGGTGGACGTCAACACCGGCAAGTACACCGGCTCCGGGGGCAACCTGGAGGAGACCGTCACCCGTAACAACCTGGAGGCGGCGGAGGAGATCGTCCGCCAGCTCCGGCTGCGCGACATCGGCGGCATCGTGGTGATCGACTTCATCGACATGGTGCTCGAGTCGAACCGTGAGCTGGTGCTGCGCCGACTCACCGAGTGCCTCGGCCGGGACCGCACCAAGCACCAGGTCACCGAGATCACCTCGCTCGGTCTGGTGCAGATGACCCGTAAGCGGATCGGCGCGGGCCTGCTGGAGGCGTTCAGCGAGACCTGCGAGTGCTGCAAGGGTCGGGGCGTCATCATGCACACCGAGCCGGTTCCGGAGAAGGCGCGTGCTGCCGGTGCCGCGGAGAAGGTCAAGGCTGTCGCCTCGTCGGTGGCCGCCGCCCCGGCCGCCGAGCAGGGCACCGCGTCGTCCCGTCGCCGGGCGCGCAAGAACGCCCCGGCCGAGCGGGCCGTGGTCGAGGTCGTCGACGTCGACACCGACTCCAGCGCCGAGCCGGACGCCGACTACCAGGACACCATGGGCTACGACCTGTCCCGCTACGAGGCGGACACCGCCGCCGCGCCGGCGATCTCCGACAGTCAGCAGGGGGAGTCGGCCCGGCTGGCCGCGGCGGACGACCCGGACGCGCTCGCCGACGGCGAGGGCGACGAGGACAGCACCGAGGGTGGCGCCGGCCGCCGCCGTTCACGCCGGGGTGGCGCCCGCCGGCGGACGCGTCCCTGACCGCCTGACCGGCCAAGTGTTTGACGAGGTCCCTTCCCCGGCAAAGTGACGGGGGAGGGACCTCGCCGTGGTGGCCACTCCGGCCCAGGATCGGCCGTCCCTGGTCAGGAGAAGAAGATGCGTCGTCTGCTCGCCGTCACCGCGCTGATCGCAGTGCTCTTCGACGCGGCCGGCTGCTCCGCCGACCGGCCGACGGGCGTGGGGTCCGATCCGGCCGCCGTGACCACAGGTGACACGGCCTCCGGGCCCAGCGGCAGGTCGGCAAGTGGTGCCGCCGCGGGCGTCGCCACGGAGGTTTGTGCCGCCGCCCAGCAGGCCAGCACCACAGCCGTCCGCACGTACGTGGCCGAGCTGGGCCAACTGGTCGCGGCGGTGGGCGCCGGGGACAGCGATAAGGCCGAGGCCGCCCGCGTACGGGCCGAGGCGGCGTTGACCGGCTGGCGGAGCGAGCTGCGCAAGCAGTCGGAGCGGGCCACCGATCCGCAGCTCAAGACACTGCTCACCGACCTCGGCACCGAGGTCGCCGCGCTCGGCGCCGACGTCGAGTCCATCGACGAGACCGAACTCGACAGGCTCCAGCAACGCCTCGACCAGCTCTGCGCGCGTTGACCAGTGCCTGTTTCGTCAGGGCGGTCCGTCCGGGCCCGCCGGTCCTGGTGAAACAGGCCCCACGGTGGGCCGGTTTGGGGTCCGGGCCGGCGATGGCGTACTCTTGCCTGCGGCCCACCTTTGGTGTGCCGAGTTCCCGTGTGCCCACGCCGCCGTGCACTGCTACCCGGCGAGCCGCTGCGGGGACGACCGCCAGCAGCCTCAACGACAGGGAGTCCGCCTCCGATGTACGCGATCGTCAAGACCGGCGGCAAGCAGTACAAGGTCGCCGAGGGCGACGTGATCGAGGTCGAGAAGCTCACCGGTGCTCCCGGTGACGCGGTGAAGCTCACCGCGGTGCTCCTCGTCGACGGTGACGACCTGGTGACCGACGCGGCGAAGCTTGCCGAGGTCGCGGTGTCCGGCGAAATCGCCGCGCACACCAAGGGCCCGAAGATCCGGATCCACAAGTTCAAGAACAAGACCGGCTACCACAAGCGCCAGGGTCACCGCCAGCCGTTGACCCAGGTCAAGGTGACCGGCATCTCCAGCGGGAAGTAGGTCGTCCTCCAATGGCTCACAAAAAGGGTGCGTCCAGCTCGCGTAACGGTCGTGACTCCGCGGCCCAGCGACTCGGCGTGAAGCGCTTCGGTGGTCAGGTCGTCAGCGCCGGTGAGATCATCATCCGGCAGCGTGGCACCAAGTTCCACCCCGGTGACCTGGTCGGCCGTGGCGGCGACGACACGCTGTTCGCGCTGTCCGCCGGTGCGGTCCTCTTCGGCACCAAGCGCGGTCGCAAGACCGTCAGCATCGTTCCGCAGCAGTAGTTCTCCGGCTAAGCGGGCCGCGGACCTCCGGGTCCCGGCCCGCTTAGCTTTTTTCGAAGTGCGGGGTCGGACCTCGCTGGAAGGATTGACGCCGTGGCGACGTTCGTTGACCGGGTCGTTCTGCATCTGCAGGCCGGCGATGGCGGGCACGGCTGTGTCTCGATCCACCGCGAGAAGTTCAAGCCCTTCGGTGGGCCGGACGGCGGTAACGGCGGGCACGGCGGCAGCGTGTCCCTGGTTGTCGACCCGCAGGTCACCACCCTGCTCGACTTCCACTTCCACCCGCACGTCAAGGCCGACAACGGCAAGGGCGGCGCCGGGTCGAACCGGGACGGCGCCAACGGCCGCACCCTGATGCTGAAGGTGCCCAACGGCACCGTGGTGCAGACCACCGACGGCACCGTGCTCGCCGACATGGTCGGCGCCGGCACCACCTTCGAGGTCGCTCGGGGCGGGCGCGGCGGGCGGGGCAACGCGTCGCTGGCCAACGCCAAGCGCAAGGCCCCCGGCTTCGCCGAGCTGGGGGAGCCCGGTGACCAGCTGGACATCGTGCTGGAGCTGAAGAGCGTCGCCGACGTGGGCCTGGTGGGCTTCCCGTCGGCCGGCAAGTCGTCGCTGATCTCGGTGATCTCCGCCGCGAAGCCGAAGATCGCCGACTACCCGTTCACCACCCTCGTGCCCAACCTCGGCGTGGTCCGGATGGACAACCACACCTTCACCGTCGCCGACGTGCCGGGTCTGATCCCCGGCGCGGCCAACGGCAAGGGGCTGGGCCTGGAGTTCCTGCGGCACATCGAGCGCTGCGCCGTGCTGGTGCACGTCATCGACTCGGCGACCCTGGAGCCCGGCCGCGACCCGGTCGCCGACATCGACGCCATCGAGGCCGAGCTGAGCCAGTACGGCGGGCTGACCGACCGCCCGCGACTGGTCGCCGTGAACAAGGTCGACGTGCCGGACGGCCGGGACCTCGCCGAGATCGTCCGCCCGGATCTGGAGGAGCGCGGCTACCGGGTGTTCGAGGTCTCCGCGGCCACCCGGGAAGGGCTCAAGGAGCTGACGTACGCGATGGCCGAGCTGGTCGAGGCGGAGCGCAAGGCCGCGCCGCCCGCCGAGCCGACCCGGATCGTGATCCGTCCGATCGCGGTGGACGACGACGGGTTCACCATCACCGCCGAGGCGGACGGCTCGTTCACCGTTCGCGGTGTCCGGCCGGAGCGCTGGGTCAAGCAGACCAACTTCGACAACGACGAGGCGGTCGGCTATCTCGCGGACCGGCTCGCCCGGCTCGGGGTGGAGGACAAGCTGGCCAAGGCCGGCGCGGAGCCCGGTGATCTGGTCCGGATCGGTGAGCGCGAGTTCGACTGGAAGCCGACGCTGTACGCCGGCGTGGAATTCGTACCCGGCAACCGGGGCACCGACGTCCGCCTGGAGGAGAAGTCGAACCGGCTCTCCGCGGCGGACCGGCTCGCGGCCCGCAAGGCTCGCCGGGTGCGATCGGCGGACGAGGTGGGCGCGGACGCCTCCGACGACGACGAGGACACCGACGAGGGCGACGCCGAGTAGTCCGTTGCGCTCCGTGATTGGGTTGATTTCCGGAAACCTCCGCGAAATCCACCAGTCCTAGCGTGGGGTGATGCTGATCGAGTCACGGCCCGTCACCGATCCGGAGATCGCCGCCCTGGTCATCGCACAGCAGCGTGAGCTGCTGACGGCTGATGGTGGGTTGGATGGGCAGGTCTTCGTCCCCCACGACGACGTCCGCTACCTGGCGGCGGTGGTGAACGGTCGGGCGGTCGCCTGTGGCGGGCTCCAGTCGATCGACGCCGAAACCGGCGAGATCAAGCGGATGTACGTCCGGCCCGCCTACCGGGGGCGGGGCATCGCCCGTCAACTGCTCGCCGCACTCGAGGAGTGTGCGTTCCGGCAGGGGCAGTCGGTGGTCTGCCTGGAGACGGGCACCTACCTGCCGGCCGCGATCGCGCTGTACACCTCGTGTGGCTACGACCGGATCCCGGTCTACGGCGAGTACGTGGGCAACCCGTACAGCGTCTGTTTCGCCAAGCGACTGCCGGTCGCGGCCTGACGGCCGTGCCGCCGCTCACGCCCCGGTGCTGGCGTGAGCGACGGTCACCGGCTTCGACTCGGGTGAGGCGTGCTGACGCAGGACGATGCTCAGCAGGACCAGCGCTCCGACGGCGAGGAACTCGCTCTGCCAGTTCTGCATGGACTGGAACCAGAAGTCGCTGGTGCCGAGGAACTCCCACACGCCGATCGGCGGAGCGCCGCTCTGCAGCGCCTGCTCCTTGTTGTAGGCGGCGGTGCCACCGAACAGGTGGCCGACGAACGACCCGGCGAAGATCAGCAGCAGCGCGAGGGAGAGGCTGTTGCGGTAGATCACCAGGGGCAGGCCACCGGCGCGTACCGGCCAGGGTGACTGTGGGGTGGCCCGACGCTCGTCGTCCTCCGGTCGGTCGGTCTGGTCCACCGGCTTCGACTCGGCCGAGCCCCGCTGCACCAGGTGCGCGGTGAGCAGGACGTACCCGCCCATCTGGAGAAACTCCGACTCCCAGTTCTCGAAGACCGACTCGACGAAGTGCCCACTCGTCAGGTACGCCGGCCAGCTCAGCGGCGCGGCCCCGAACTCGGTCAGCTCCTCGTTGTGGGTCTGCCAGCCGAAGACGCTCTGCAACACCAGGAAGATCAGGAATGCGCCCAGCATGGCGAAGGCCAGGGCGTTGTCGCGTAGCCAACGAGGCATGTCGCACCTCCTTCGCCGCTCGATTACCCCGGCCGGCGTGCCCGGGAAACCCCAAATTTCCAGGTCAGTGCCGATCGGCCGGGTTGTCCAGACGCCCGCCGGTGCCCGCCTGGTTCGACAGCAGCAGCCCGAGCGCGAGCATCCCGAAGCCGAGGGCGAGGTGCAGCCAGTTGTCGGCGTCGTTCACCGGCAGGATGTTCGCCCCGCTCTCGGCGTCGACAGCCTCGATGCCCAGGCCGTACAGCCAGAGCGCGAGATAGCTCGCCCCGCCGGCGGCCAGGAACACGCGGGCGCCGGCGACGCTGCGGGCCAGCACCAGGCCGACCAACCCGTAGAGCAGGTGTACCGCGTTGTGCAGGATCGACACCTGGAACAGCCCGAGCAGTCGCGCGTCCGAGTGGTGTCCGGCGAACCTCAGCTCGCCGTAGTCGGTGGTGATGCCGGGGACGAAGCCGAGAACACCGATCAGCAGGAAGACCCCGGCCACGACCAGCGCGGCCACCTGGACCCGGGGTCGTGGACCCGCCCGTCGGCCACCTCGCACGTCTCGTGCCATCGCTGCCCCCTCCGTGGCTCTGCGAGCCCTCGCGAACCGCACTGTCCGCAGCGGCGACATGACGCAGCCCGACGATCCTCCATTTTGAAGTCGATCCAGCCGGCCGCGCAGAGAAATGCACGAAGAAGTATGGAAGGCGAAACCGAGGGTAGGTGAATGGTCAGCGGTCGCGGCAACGCACCGCATCCCCCCAGCACAACCGCGACGACTTTCTGAGCGGAAGGGAAATCATGTCTTACGATCCTTCATCTACGTCTTCCACGTACGGGCAGGCTTCGACGAACGGCGGCGGCGTCCGCGACCAGGTGCGCCACGTCGGCTCCGAAGCCGCGCAGGCTGGCGGCGCGGTCGCCCAGACCGCGAAGGAGCAGGGCACCGAGGTCGGCCGCGAGGCGGCCCGGCAGGCCCGCAACGTGTACGGCGAGGCCCGCACCCAGCTCGCCGGCCAGGCCGGTGAGCAGCAGCGTCGGGCCGCCGGCGGGCTGCGTTCACTGGCCGACGAGATGCGCTCGATGGCCGAGCAGGGTGGTCAGGCCGGCCCGGTGACCGAGCTGGCCCGTCAGGCCGCCGACCGGGTGCACGGCGTCGCCGGCTGGCTGGAGCAGCGCGAGCCCGGCGACCTGATCACCGAGGTACGCGACTACGCGCGGCGCAACCCCGGCACCTTCCTGGTCGGCGCGGCGGTCCTCGGTGTGTTGGCCGGCCGGCTGACCCGAAGCGTCTCCGCCGCCGGTGACGACTCCGGCAACGGGTCCTCGTCCTACCGGGGCGCCGGGGCGTACGACCCGGAGCGGACCGCCGTCATCCCGACGCCGCCGCCCGCGCCCCGCGCGGTGCCGGACGCCGTCCCGCCGGGCGGCTACCTCGACCCGACCCCCGGCACGCAGACCGAGCCGACGTCCGGCGGCTACGCCGACCCGACGCCCGGCGGCTACGCCGACCCGACGCCCGGCGGCTACGCCGACCCGACGCCCGGCGGTTACGCCGACCCCAGCCGGGACGGCTACCCCGAGCACTCCGGCACCGGTCAGCCGCTGCCGCCGGTGCAGCAGACCGACCCGCTGCCGGGCGTTCCGTCCAGCGGCACCCCCCGCCCGTGAGCCGCCGAGTCATCCGAAGGGAGGCGACGGCATGACCACGCCGACGCAGGGGTCCGGCCTGGGCTCCGGATACCACCCCGACGCGGGTGCCCCGCACACCGCTGCGGAGGTGAAGGGCAGCTCGCTGGGTGACCTGATGCGTCAGGTCACCACCGACCTGTCGACGCTGATGCGCCAGGAGGTGGAGCTGGCAAAGGCCGAGATCCGTCAGGAGGGCCGGAAGGCGGGCAAGGCCGCCGGGCTCTTCGGCGGTGCCGGCTTCGGCGGCTACATGGTGGCGCTCTTCGTGTCCATCGCCGTGTGGCAGTTCCTGGACAACGTCATGGACTCCGGCCTGGCCGCACTGATCGTGGCCGTCGTCTGGGCCGCGATCGGCGCCGTCCTCTACTCCATGGCGAAGAAGAACGCCCAGCACGTACGCGGCCTCAAGCAGACGAACGACAGCGTGCAGCGGATCCCCGACGCGCTCAAGCCGCACCCGGAGGGAGTCACCCGATGAGCACCGATCCCGATCAGATCCGCCGGGAGATCGAAGCCACCCGTAACAGCCTCAGCTCCGATGTGGACGCGTTGGCGTACAAGGTCAGCCCGAGCCGCATCGTCGACGACCGCAAGCAGCGGGCCCGTTCCGCTCTGCAGAATGTGAGGGACAAGGTCATGGGAACCGCGTCTGACCTCGGCCACGGCACCGGCCAGGCGGCCCACTCGGTGGGCGACCGCGCCTCGTCGGCGGCCTCCAGCGTCAGCGACGCCGCGCACTCGGCGGCGACCACCGTCAGCGACGCCGCGCACAGCGCGCCACGGGTGATCCGGCAGAAGTCCCAGGGCAACCCTCTCGCCGCCGGTCTGATCGCGTTCGGGGTCGGCTGGCTGGCCTCGTCGCTGATCCCGGCGTCCCGCCGCGAGCAGCAGGCCGCGACCCAGCTCAAGGAGCGGGTCGGCGAGCACAGCGGTGCGGTGAAGGACAAGCTGGGGGAGGTGGCAAGCGAGCTCAAGGAGGAGCTGCGCGAGCCCGCCCAGCAGGCCGCCCAGTCGGTGAAGTCCACCGCCCAGGACGCCGTGCACGCGGTCAAGGACGACAGCAGGTCGGCCGCGCACGACGTCAAGGACCAGGCCCAGCAGGCCCGCCACCAGGTAAGCCCCTAACTCCGCCCGCCGCACCCCGACGACAGCTCGCGGCCACCACCCCGGTGCCCGCGAGCTGTCGCCCCCGCCCCAACCCCGTCGATCTTGCAGTTTCTGTCGGGGGTTTGTCCTATTGCGGGCCGTCTTGTCGCGACAGAAAGTGCAAGATCGCGCGGGTTAGGGGGTGGTGCGGGGCGGGGTTGGCAGCTCGGCGGATGTGGGTGTCGCCGTAGCGGACGCCGCCGCGCAGGAACCGTTGGGCTACCGCCAGCCAGCCGCACACACCGCGCTCCACCAGCCAGAGTGGGGCCGCCAGGGCCGTGGTCGGCGGAAACACCCGGTCACCACCGGCGCGACGACGACCCGCCTCGGCCAGGACGACCACCCCGGCCGCCGCGCCGAGCAGCAGCCGGGGCCGGCGTGACGCGACCGCCGCCGCCAGCCCCGGCAGGACCGCGAGCGCGGTCAGCAGGCGAGCCGGCTGGGCCAGATCGTCGTACGCCTGACGGACCCGTTGGCCGCGGAAGTGCGCGGCATCCGGCGGCAGGCGGCGGACGTACAGCCAGGCCGGCCTGGCCTCGACACCGCCGTACCCGCGGACGGTACGGATCAGCTCCAGGTTCTCGAAGAGCACATCCGGGTCGTACCCGCCCATGCCGAGGAAGGTGCTGCGCCGCACCGCGAGGGTGCCCGGGTAGTCGTCCCCGAGCGCCCGGTTGAGCAGCGTCCGGCCGGTGTCCCACCAGGCGTGCCAGGGCAGCGGGTCGAAGTAGTTCTGCGGTCGTACCAGGTCGACCCGGCCCAGCAGCCGGTGCACGGCGGTCAGCCCGGCCTCGTCGTACCGGACGTCGTCGTCCGCGATCACCACGTGCTCGTGGCCCGCCGCGCGCACTCCGGTGCGTACGCCGATCACCTTGCCGTTGAGCCCGCGGGCGGTGGCGTCGGGTGGGAGGTGTCGGACCAGCCCTCGCCAGGCGTCGGCGTGCCGCGCGAACAGGTCCGGTGCGGATCCGTCGACCACGATCACCTCGACCCGGTCGGCCAGCCACCGCAGGTAGCCGGTCAGCTCGGCCAGGCCGGTGTCGGCGTGCCAGCGCAGCGGCAGCACGTACGTCATCGGCAGGTGGACCGGCGACGCGCCGGCGCGGTCGCTGTCGACGCCCCACCGGCGCGCGGCGCGCCGGGCGTCACCAGGTGGGCTGAACAAGGACATCGACGTGCCTCCTCGCCAGGACAGTGGTGAACCGGTGGTCGAGCAGCACCTGCCCGCATTCCCGCCGATCAAACGGAGATGTTGTTTCGACCGCCGGACGTCGGGTAGCGCTGCCGGAAAGAGCTGTCCATCCCCGGACGTCCGGATGGAGGAGACGAGATGACACACAACGGAACGAGATGGGCGGTGCTCGGCGTCACCGCGGTCACCGCTGTCGGTGTGGGACGGGCGGTGGCCCGCCGACGGCGTCGGCATCAGCCGGAGCGGCAGGACGGCTGGTACGTGGTGCGTCGCGGGGTGACGGTGGACCGGTCCCGCGACGGGGTGATCGGCTTCTGGACCGACCGGGAACGGCTGGACCGCGCGCTGGCCGGGTGGGCCACCCTGGAGCAGCTCGACGACCGGCGCTGGCGGTGCGTGGCCCGCGACGGGGCCGGCGGCGACACGGAGTGGCGCGCGGAGATCACCGTCGACGGGCCGGGCGCGCTGCGGTGGCGGGTCGAGGACGGGCCGGTGCCGCAGGAGGGGCGCATCGAGCTGGCCGACGCCCCCCAGGACCGGGGCACCGAGATCCGGGCCGAGCTGCGGTACCGCTCGGGCCCGGTACGCCGGATGTTCGGCCTGATCGGCGGCGACGACCCCGATCAGGGGCTGCGGGACACCCTGCGGCGGGTGAAGTCGCTCGTCGAGTGCGGCCAGGTGATGGACACCCGGGACGACCCGTCCGGCCGGAGCCCGAGGCAGGAGAAGGCGACCGACAAGGTCCGGGAGAAGCTGATGACGGGAGGGCGGGCGTGAGGGCACTCTGCTGGGAAGGCGTCGGCAAGCTGGCGGTCCGGGACGTGCCGGAGCCCCGGATCCGCGCCGAGGGCGACATCATCGTCCGGGTCCGGGCGAGCAGCGTCTGTGGCTCCGACCTGCATCTGATCAACGGGTACCTGCCGGCGATGCGGGAGGGCGACATCCTCGGCCACGAGTTCATGGGCGAGGTCGTGGAGACCGGGCCCGGCGTACGACAGCACAAGGTCGGTGACCGGGTGGTGGTCGGCTCGGTGGTCGCCTGTGGTGGCTGCTGGTACTGCCGGACCGAGCAGTACTCGCTCTGCGACAACTCCAACCCCCAGCCGGTGTTCACCGAGAAGCTGTGGGGGCACTCGCCGGCCGGCATCCTGGGCTACTCGCACGCCGCCGGCGGCTACTCCGGATCGCACGCCGAGTACATCCGGGTGCCGTTCGGCGACATCGGCGCGTTCGGGGTGCCCGACGGGGTGCCGGACGACTCGGTGGTGTTCGCCTCCGACGCGATGCCCACCGGGTGGATGGCGGCGGACTTCTGCGGGCTCACCGGTGGCGAGGTGGTCGCCGTCTGGGGTGCCGGGGGCGTCGGTCAGATGGCGGCCCGGTCGGCGCAACTCCTCGGCGCCGAGCGGGTCATCATGATCGACCGGTTCCCGGACCGGCTCGCCACCGCCGCCGAGCGGGTCGGCGTCGAGACGATCAACTACGCCGAGACCGACGTGCTGGAGGCGCTGCGGGAGCTGACCGCCGGGCGCGGGCCGGACGCCTGCATCGAGGCCGTCGGCATGGAGTCGCACGACGTCGGGCCGACCTACGCGTACGACCGGGCGAAGCAGGCGACGCGGTCGCAGACCGACAGGCCGACCTCGGTCCGCCAGGCGATCATGGCGTGCCGTAAGGGTGGCACGGTGAGCATCGTCGGCGTGTACGCGGGTCTCGTCGACAAGTTCCCGCTCGGCGCGGCCATGAACAAGGCCCTGGTGCTGCGGATGGGGCAGATGCACGCGCAGCGCTACATCCCGATGCTGCTCGACCGGCTCGCCGCCGGCGAGATCGACCCCGGTTACCTGGCCACCCACCCGATCTCCCTGGAGCAGGGCGCACACGGGTACGAACTGTTCGAGAAGAAGCAGGACGGCTGCCTCCGCAGCGTCCTGCACCCCTGACCCGCTGCGCGCGCCGCCTCGCCGGTCACCGTCGAACGATCGGCGAGGCGGAGGTCAGGCGCGCCGAACGTCGAGGGTCAGACCGAGGGGCGGCAGCGCCGGCATCCGGTGCAGGTCCAGGGCAAGATCCTGGACGGGCACGTCGTAGCGCATGGCGCTGGTCAGGTTGGTGACCGCCCGTTTCATCAGGTCGATGGTGATCCACTCGCCCGCGCACCGGTGTCCGGCGAAGTGGTCACCGCCGCCCTGCGGGATCAACTCGAACGGGTCCACGCGTCGGTCGGCGAACCGCTCCGGCCGGAACAGCTCCGGTTCCGGCCAGAGGGCCGGGTGGTGGTTGGTGCCGTACAGGTCGAGCAGCACCCGCCGGCCCCGGGGAAAGTGGTGGCCCTGCCAGTCGAAGGAGTGCCGGACCCGGGCCGCCGCCATCGGGAAGAACGGGTAGTAGCGGCGTACCTCCTGGACGAAGTTCTCGGTGGCCTGGTCGTCGTCGCGGACCCGGTCCCGCCAGCCCGGATGGTCGTGCAGGGCGAGCGCGGCGAACGCCATGTACTGGTCCACGGCGACCACCGGCCGCAGCACGTTGAGCAGCTCCACCGCCGCGATCCGCCGGGGGAGGAGTTGGCCCCGCCGGTCCCGGTGCTCGGCGATCACGGCCAGGGCGCTCCCCGGCGGCGCCGGGAAGAGACCGACCCGGGTCCGTTCGATCAGGCCGGCGAGCCAGCGTTCGGCGCGGTGCCGGGCGAGCCGTCCCCGCCAGTGCCGGGGGCCGACCACCGCCGGCCCCTCGATCATCGCGTGCAGGTCGACGGCGCGTCGCTCGACCTGCGACGCGGGCAGCGGCACCCCGGCCCAGGCGCAGACGACGCTTGTCAGCAGGCGGCCCAACTCGTCGTAGAGCGGCAGCGGCCCGGCGGCCTCCCACGCGGGGATCCGGGCCCGCCACTCGTCGTCGAAGAGCTGACCGAGGCGCTGGATGGCGGCCGGCGTCATGATCGACATGAACATGGCCTTGCGGTCGGTGTGCTCCGGCCCGTCCAGCCCCTGCACGCCCCGCCGCCCGGTGAGGGTCCGCTGCACGCGCAGCGGCATCGCTGTCGCGCGTTGGAAGCGTTCGTTGTCGTAGAACAGCATCGCCGCCGGCCGGCCGCGCAGGCAGATGGTCGGGGCGAGCAGGATCCGGGTCTGGAAGACGTCGCTGCCGTACCGCTCGCAGCGCGCGCCGATGAACCGGTAGCCGGCGCGGAGCAGGGCGAGGGTGCTGTCCGGGCTGCGGTCGACGGGCATTGTCGCCATCGGGCCTCCTCACGCGCGGGTGCGGCCGGTCACCACCGGCCGGGTGCGGATACCCCCCTCGCCGCCGCTGAATCCCCGCACCGACGGCACGCCGGCTGGCCCCTCCCAGGAGCGGCGGAACCTGGTTTGCTGCTGGTGGGGCAACCACGGGGAGGGGCGGATGCGCGACAACACATCGCCGCACTGGCGGCAGCGGCGCACGGTCGGAGCACTGGGCGCAGGCCGTGACGGGCGGCCACTGATCGGGCCTCCTCGGCGGCCCGTCCGGCCGCACCGGTTCTTCACCGTGCACCTGGGCTTCACCGCGCCCACCGTGGTCGAGGCCCGCGAGCTGGCCGTGGCGTACGCGGAGGCCTTGACCCTGCTCCGCCCGGAGGTGGCGCTCGGCGCGGCGGCCCTGTCGCCGGCCGACGCCTGGCAGCGGGCCGAGCGGCTGTTCTGCGGTGCGGTCGGCCCGGACGGCGAGCGTTGCGTCGACGTGGCCGACCATCCGGGCTTCCACCACGCCCCGGGGCCCGGCGGTCTCGGTTGGGGCGACGGCGATGGCCCCGCCCGTGGCTGACCGCCGACCCGGGGCGTCGGCCCCGGGTCGGCGGCCACCGCACGGTGGCGGGCGCGATCAGTCCAGGTCGAACTCGCCGTCCTGTGCGCCGGCCACGAACGCGTCCCACTCGGCCTGCGTGAAGACCAGCACCGGCCCCTCGGGCTCGGACGAGTTGCGCATCCCGATCAGATCGTCGACGAAGGCGACCTCGACGGCGCTGTCGGAGGTGTCCCCTTCGGCCCGCTGCCAGACCGCCCGAGAGAGGTCGAAGTCGCCCTTGGGGTGCTGCGCCATTGTTCTTTCCTCCAGTGCCGAGGGTCGTGTGGTGACCGGGTGTCGATCCCCATCGGGCAGGATAAGCGGATGCCGAGCCTGACCCGTGTAGAGGCGACCGCGCGTGGCGCGGCGATTACTGTCGAGTCCTATCAGGTGGACCTCGACCTGACCGGAGGCGCGGAGGTGTTCCGCTCCCATGTCGAGATCCGGTTCCGGGCGACTCCCGGCACCGCGACCTTCGTCGAGCTCAAGCCCGCCACACTGCTGGCGGTACGCCTCAACGACCGCGACCTCGACGCCGGCCTGCTGACCGACAACCGGCTGCCGCTCACCGACCTCGCCGCGGACAACACGCTTGTCGTCGAGGCGGAGATGGCGTACTCCAACGCGGGCGAGGGGATGCACCGCTTCGTCGATCCGGCCGACGGCGAGACCTACCTCTACGCGGTGAGCTTCCTCGACAACGTGCAGCGCATCTTCGCCGCGTTCGACCAGCCCGACCTCAAGGCTCCCGTCGTCCTGTCGGTGACCGCGCCGCCGGAGTGGACGGTCTCCGGCAATGCCGAGGTGGCTGCCACACCGGCCCCGGGCCGCTGGGAGTTCGCCCCCAGCGCGCCGCTGGCCACCTACTTCTTCTCGCTGATCGCCGGTCCGTACCACGTGCGGCGCGCCGAGCACGACGGCGTGCCGCTGGGCATCTACTGTCGCCGGTCGCTCGCCGAGCACCTGGACGCCGACGCCGACGAGATCTTCACCGTCACCCGGCAGTGCCTGGACCGGTTCCACCAGCTCTTCACCGAGCGCTACCCGTTCGGCAAGTACGACCAGGCGTTCGTGCCGGAGTTCAACGCCGGCGCCATGGAAAACCCCGGCATCGTCACCTTCCGCGACGACTACGTGTTCCGCTCGGCGGTCACCGACACCCAGCGGGAGCTCCGGGCCACCACGATCGCCCACGAGATGGCGCACATGTGGTTCGGCGACCTGGTCACCATGCGCTGGTGGGACGACCTGTGGTTGAACGAGTCCTTCGCCGAATACCTGGGCACCCGGGTCACCGCCGAGGCGACCCGCTTCGACCAGGCCTGGACGACCTTCGCCATGCGCCGCAAGGCCTGGGGATACGCGGCCGACCAGCGGCCCTCCACCCACCCGGTCGCTCCGCCGGAGGTGGCCGACGCCGACGAGGGCCTGCTCAACTTCGACGGCATCTCGTACGCCAAGGGCGCCAGCGTGCTGCGGCAACTGGTCGCGTGGCTCGGCGACGAGGCGTTCCTCGCCGGCCTGAACGCGCACTTCGCCGAGCACCGCTTCGGCAACGCCACGCTCGCCGACCTGCTGGTCAGCCTCTCCACAGCCAGCGGCCGGGACCTGTCCGGTTGGGCCGAGGTGTGGCTGCGCCGGCCGCAGGTCAACACCCTGCGCGCCGAGGTCACCGTCGACGCCGACGGCCGCTACGCCGACGTGGCAGTGGTGCAGACCGCGCCGGAGTCCCACCCGGTGCTGCGCCCGCACCGCATCGGCGTGGGCCGCTACGAGGCGGACGGCACGGTGCGGCGCGACGACCTCGACATCGACCCCGCGGTCGACGGCGGCCGGACGGTGTTGGGCGCGTTGGCCGGCACGCAGGCGGCCCGGCTGTTGCTGCCCAACGACGGTGACCTCACCTACACCAAGGTGCGCCTGGACCCGGCGTCGGCGGAGGCGGTCGCGCTGATGCTGCCCCGCCTGGCCGACCCGCTCACCCGCGCGCTCCTCTGGGGTGAGGCACTGGACGCGGCCACCGACGGCGAGCGGCCCGTCGCCGGCCTGGTCGACCTGATGGCCGCCGCGCTGCCCGCCGAAACCGAAGTGATCATCGCGGAGGACGTGCTCACGCTCAGCCGGTCGTTGGTGGACCGCTACCTCGATCCTCTGGCCCGGTCGGCGGCGCTGGCTCGGGTCGCCGGGGCGTGCCAGCGGCTGCTCGACGGCGCGCCGGCGGGGCAGTCGTTGCAGTTGGCTGCAGCCCGGGGATGGATCGCCGCGACCACCGACACGGACCTGCTCGTCGGCTGGCTCGCCGGCCGGGACGTGCCGGCCGGGCTGCGGGTTGACGCGGAGTTGCGCTGGGCGGTGCTGCACCGGTTGGTGGTGCTGGGTGCGGCCGGCGAGGAGGAGATCGCCGTCGAGGCCGCCGCCGACAACAGCTCCACCGGCGCGCAACGGGCCGCCGGCTGCCGGGCCGCCCTGCCCGACCCGGCCGCGAAGAAGACGGCCTGGGACATCATCGTGCGCGACACCGCGCTGTCCAACCGGCTGCTGGAGGCGACCGCCGAGGGGTTCTGGCAACCCGAGCAGACCGAGCTGACCGCCGCGTACGTCGAGCGGTACTTCACCGACATGCCGGCGGCCGCGCGTCGGCGTACCCCGTGGACGGCCGACCGGGTCGCGAAGCTGGCGTTTCCCCACTACGCCGTGGCGCAGCCGACCCGGGAGGCGGCCGCGGCGCTGCTGGCCCGCGACGACCTGACCCCCGGCCTGCGTCGGGTGGTCACCGACGCCGACGACGACCTGCGCCGCGCGCTTGTCGCCCGCACGGCGGTGGCCGCCGCGGCGGCGTAAGGCTGGTGAGGCGCGGCGGCGGCGCCGCTGGTGGGGGGCCGCTGCCGCGCCTCGCCGCGCGTGATCCACTCGACGCCACGAATAGCGCGGGGTCCGGGACGGTACGACACTCCGATTTCCCGGACCCCGAGTTGATCAGCAAGGACCACCGCGATCAGCGAGGACCACCGCGATCAGCAAGGACGACCGCGCACCCGTAGCTCAGCGCGCCGCGGGCTCCGCCGTGACCGGCGCGTCCCAGTCGATGACGTACCGCTGCTCGTGGGCGATCGTCTTCTCCGGGTCCATCACCGTGCGCACCATCAGCGGCATCAGCAGCGGCATCAGCGTCCGGGCGACCGGCCCCGGCGCCTTGGCGTGGTTGATCCGGGCCGCGCGGGCGGCGACCTTCTCCACCCTGGCCCGGCGCAGCCGCACGTACGCGTCGAACGCCGCCGCCACGTCCGGCAGGTCACGCAGGCAGCGGGCGAGCTGTACCGCGCTCTCGATGGCCAGCGAGGCACCCTGTCCGGAGCTGTTCGACGGCGCGTGCACCGCGTCGCCGACCAGCACCATCCGGCCCCGGTGCCAGTGCGGCACGGGCGGCATGATCTGCAACGAGCCGGCCACCTGGAGCCCGTCGGCGTCGCTCGTCGTCACGAGTTCCCGGCCCGGGTCGTCGTCGCCGTAGCTGGTACGCAGCGTCTCCCACCACTGTCGCGCCGGCACCGCACGGGCCTCGACGAGGCTCATCGGCCGCTGCTGCGGCAGGTTGGCGCCCCACCGGGTGCCGCCGCCGGGCTCCGGCCAGTACAGGTAGTAGCCCCGTTGCCCGAACGCGAACGTCATCGTGCCCGGCTCGACGTCCACCTCGTGCCGGGCGACCGCCTCGAAGCTGAGCAGCCCGGTGAACCGGGGGCCGGGCGCGGCCGGGTCGATGAGCCCACGAACTGTCGACCGGATGCCGTCGGCACCGATCAGGACGTCGGCGGTGGCGGTGCTGCCGTCCTCGAACCGGGCCGTCACGCCGCTGTCGGTCTGCTCGGCGTCGACGAGCCGTTTGCCGTACGCGAAGCCGACGCCCTCGGCGACCGCCCGATCGTGCAGCGCCCGGTGCAACTCGGCCCGGTGTACCACCCGCAGCGGCGGCACCCCGGCCAGCGTGGGCAGGTCGATGCGGCGTCGACCGACCGCCATGACGCTGCGCGTGATCGGGGTGGCGGTCGCCGTCACCGCCTCGTCCGCGCCGACCAGGCGCAGGGCCGCCACGCCGTTGGGCGCGAGGGCGAGGGTGCCACCGATGCCGCCGGCCCCGTTGGCCGTGGCGGGGTACGCCTCGTAGACGGTGGCGGTGATGCCGGCTCGGTGCAGCGCGAGGGCCGTCACCGGCCCGGCGATGCCGCCGCCGATGACGATCGCGGTTCGTACCGTGGTCATGCTCTTCTCCCTGGGGTGTGTGGTCGCGTGCGACCGACCTGGGAGGGAGCCCGGCTATCCTCTGGTTGCCGCTTCGGGCCGGGTGCCTTCCCAGGCATCGGTTCGGGGTAAGGGCTCCGGCGGGGTGTTGGCGCACCCCGCCGGAGCCGTCTTCAGTCGGCTTCCCGGCTGCTGGCTCTCGGCGCGGTGGTTCTCTCGGACAACTCGGTCAGCTCCGCGGGCATCTCGCCGGTCTCGTGGTAGGCCCGCCAGGTGTCCAGCCCCGGATAGCTGCCCGAGGTCAGCTCCGCGAGCAGCCCTCGCAGCCAGGCGGCCTCCGCGTCCCGCAGGGCCAGGTCGTACTCCGACTCCACCAGGAACAGCCGCGGCACCTCCCGCAGGTGGGCGTCGAGCGTCTCGCGGTCCCGCCGGAGCGCGTCGTCGAGGAGGTCGAGCCGCTGACGGAGCAGGTCGATGGCCTCGTCGGGATGCAGGGCGGCGAGAACGGACAACCCCGCCCGGAAGCGGGGATGCTCCGGCATCGGGGTGGAGACCAGCTCGCGGGCCCAGTCGACAAGCTCGGCCCGCCCCGCGTCGGTGATCCGGTAGACGGTGCGTTCCGGGCGTCGGCCCTCGCGAACGCTCTCCACCGCGTCGATCAGGTGGTGCTTGTCCAGGTTGCGGATCACGGTGTAGAAGGAGCCCCACTTGAACTCCATGTCCTGGTCCTTGCCCCAGGCGCGCAGCGCGGTGGCGATCTCGTACGGGTGCATCGGCCGCTGGACCAGGGCGGACAACACGGCCAACGCGAGCAGGTTGCTGACCTTACGCCGCTTCGGCACGATGCCCTCCGGACTCGCTCGCTTCCAATTACTCGTCCGCAAGTATATGCACACGAGTAGGCCCACCGCGATCCCGCACGTGCCGCGATCGCCGCACGTGGTGATCGACGCCGGCCGGGGTGGGGCGCTCGCCCGGGCCGGGGTGGTCGGTCGCGGCGGTCGGCCTACGATCATCGGGTGGAGGAAGATATCCGGCGGATCGGCATCATGGGTGGCACCTTCGACCCGATCCACCACGGCCACCTCGTCGCGGCCAGTGAGGTGGCGGACCGGTTCGGCCTGGACGAGGTGGTCTTCGTTCCGACCGGGCAGCCGTGGCAGAAGGCTGACGAACCGGTCAGCCCGGCCGAGGATCGATACCTGATGACGGTCATCGCCACCGCCTCCAACCCTCGCTTCCAGGTCAGTCGGGTCGACATCGACCGCCGGGGTCCGACCTACACGGTCGACACCCTGCGCGACCTCCAGGCCGAGTACGGCCCCAAGGTGCAGCTGTTCTTCATCACCGGCGCGGACGCCCTGCAACGGATCCTGTCCTGGAAGGATCTGGACGAGATCTTCGAGCTGGCCCACTTCATCGGGGTGACGCGGCCCGGCTTCCCGCTTACCGACAAGCACCTTCCGGCGGACACCGTCAGCCTGATCCAGGTGCCCGCGATGTCCATCTCGTCCACGGACTGCCGCGCGCGGGTGGCCCGAGGTGAGCCGGTCTGGTATCTCGTGCCCGACGGTGTGGTGCAGTACATCGCCAAGCGAAGCCTCTATCAGCGCTGACCACGCCGAGTTTCGGCCGGTTTGTGCGTCTAACCGACCGAAACTGCGCGGTCGGGGCGTCGCCGGGTATGAGACGCTTGGAGCATCGCACGCTTGATCGAAGGAGAACGGTGACAGTTTCCGAACGCGCCCACGAGCTGGCAATGGCGGCAGCCCAGGCCGCCGCCGACAAGAAGGCGCAGGACATCGCGATCATCGACGTCGGCGACCAGCTCGCCATCACCGACGCGTTCGTGCTCGCCGCTGCCCCCAACGAGCGTCAGGTGCTGGCCATCGTGGACGCCATCGAGGAGAGCCTGCTGGAGCTGCCGGACAAGGCCAAGCCGGTGCGGCGCGAGGGCGAGCGTGGTGGCCGTTGGGTGCTGCTCGACTACGTCGACATCGTGGTGCACGTCCAGCACACCGAGGAGCGCGAGTTCTACGGGCTCGACCGCCTCTGGAAGGACTGCCCCACCATCCCGTTCGTCGATCGCGACCTGGTCGAGGCCGACGCCAGCGGGTCCGCCGCCGCCGAATGACCCGACTGATCGTCTGGCGGCACGGCAACACCGACTGGAACGCCGCCAACCGCGTCCAGGGGCAGACCGACGTACCCCTCAACGAGCTGGGTCGCGACCAGGCCCGCGCCGCCGCGCCGCTGCTCGCGGCGCTGCGGCCCGACGCCATCGTGGCCAGCGACCTGAGCCGCGCCGTGGAGACCGCCGCCGCGCTCGCCGCGTTGACGGGGCTTCCGGTGCGCACCGACGCGAGGCTGCGCGAGCGGCACTTCGGTCAGTGGCAGGGTCTGCACCTGACCGAGGTCGCCGAGCGTTTCCCCGAGGAGTACGCCCGCTGGCGGGCCGGCGACCCCGATCCGGGTGCGGATCTGGAGCCCCTGCACGACCTCGGCGAGCGGGTCGGCACCGCGCTGCGGGAAGCCGCCGACGCGGCACCGGGCGGCACTGTGGTGATCGCCACCCACGGGGGCGGCTCCCGGCAGGGCATCGGTCACCTGCTCGGCTGGGACACCGGTGTGCTGCGCACCATCGGTTCCCTGGCCAACTGCCACTGGAGCGAGCTACGGCACGACGACCGCGCGCCGGCGATCGGGCGTCCCCAGGACGTCCGTGGCTGGCAGTTGCGGGCGCACAACGTCGGCCTGGTCACCGCTCCGGTCGCCGTCGACGCGATCTGAGCGCTCGCGCTTCGGCGCTGGGGGTCTCGATCGGCTAGCGTGCCGGGCATGCCCGTCGCGGTCGTCATCGACTCCACCGCCTATCTTCCGCCTGAGCTGTTGCGGGCGCGCCGGCTGACGGTGGTCCCGTTGACGGTCGTGCTCAACGGCGCGGAGGGGCTGGAGGGGGTGGAAACCCAGCCGGCCGATGCCACCGTGGCGCTGAGCGCCCGGCGGGTCACGGCCACCACCTCCCGCCCGGCGCCCGACCAGTTCGCCCGGACGTACCGTCAACTGCTCGACGCCGGCGCGGACGGCATCGTCTCGGTGCACCTCTCCGCCGCGCTGTCCGGCACGGTTGAGGCCGCCCGCCTGGCCGCGGCCGACCTGGACGGCCGGGTCGAGGTCGTGGACAGCCAGTCCGCCGGCATGGGGCTGGGCTTTCCGGCCATCGCGGCCGCCACCGCCGCCGAGGTCGGCGTCGACCTCGCCGGGGTACGCGACGCGGCGCTCGCCGCGGTCGCCCGCACCACGGTCTTCTTCTACGTCGACACGCTGGAGTTCCTCCGCCGAGGCGGCCGGATCAACGCGGCGGAGGCGCTGTTCGGCACGGCCCTGTCCGTCAAGCCGATCATGCACATGCCGGACGGGGCGATCGTGCTGCGCGAGAAGGTCCGCACCGCCAGCCGGGGGGTGGCCCGGCTCGTGGACCTGGCCGTCGAGGCGGCCGGGGACGACGATGTGGATCTCGGGGTGCATCACCTGGCCGCGCCGCAACGGGCCGATGCGCTGCGGACCGCGCTCACCGAACGCCTCGGTGACCGGCTGCACGACACGTACGTCTCCGAGGCGGGCGCGGTCGTCGCCGCGCACGCCGGCCCGGGGCTGGCCTGCGTGGTCGTCCACCGCCGACCGGAGCGCTGAGCGGTGCCCACATCGTGTGTGGTGACCGGCGGTGGTCGCGGCGTCGGCCGGGCCGTGGTGGAACGCCTGGTGGCGACCGGTGCCACGGTCGTCGTGTTGGAGCGCGACGCCGACGCGGCCGACTGGTTGACCGGGCACCCGGCCGCCGACCGACTCGTCGCGGTGTTCGGCGACGCCGCCGACGAACGGGTGGCCGAGCATGCCGCCGAGCTGGCCGAACGCGCGGCGCCCCTGACCGGCTGGGTGAACAACGCGGCGGTGTTCCGCGACGCCGCGCTGCACTCGGCATCGGCCGACACGGTCCTGGACCTGATCGGGCTGAACCTCCGCCCGGCCGTGGTCGGCGCGGCGGTGGCCGTCCGCCGGTTCCTGGCCCGCGCCGCCGGCGGCGCGATCGTCAACGTCTCGTCGCACCAGGCCCGCCGGCCCGTGTCAGGCGCCCTGCCGTACGCGACGGCGAAGGCCGCGGTGGAGGGGCTGACCCGGGCGCTGGCCGTCGAGTACGGGAAGTACGGCATCCGGGCCAACGCGGTAGCGCTGGGCTCGATCGCCACCGAACGGCACACCGAATTCCTGGCCGCGCAGGAGCCCACCCAGGCCGAGTGGATCGACGCCGAGCTGAATCGGCTGCACCCGGTGGGCCGGATCGGGCGGGTCGACGAGGTGGCCGAGGCCGTCGCGTACCTGCTGTCACCGGCGGCGAGCTTCGTCAACGGGGTGGTCCTGCCGGTGGACGGGGGACGAGCCGTGCTCGGCCTCGACCCGGAGGCCCGCTGACGGCGGATCGTTCGTGCCAACCGGATATCTACCTGTCGGCGACGAAGACGCCCTGCCCCTGCTGACCGTAGACCAGGTCCCGCTCGTGCAACTCCTTGACGGCACGGTAGGCCGTGGAGCGTGCCACGTTGTAGAGCTCACCGATCTCGGACACCGATGGCAGTTGTTGGCCCGGTGGGTATTCGCCCGAGCGGATCTTCTGCTCGATGTCGTCCGCCACGCGGCGGTAGTGCGGCGGTCTCGTTGGCATGATCGATTCTCCTGGACTTCAGCAGAGATCATGTTTCCAGCCCGGTTGCGATCGAGACAAGGCGACAACACGGCAAAGTGGAGATAGTGAGAACTTGACTACACTGAGACAGTGGATACAGTGAGACAGTGATCGGATGCTCCTGGACTTCAGCACTCCCGAGGTGTCTGGTCTGCCCGCCCCGAGGTTCCCTCCGGGCGGGCTACTTCGGATCTCGCGAGAGGCGTCGACCATGCCAATCGACGAACCGGTATCCGCGGCGACCCAACTGTTCATGGCTCGTCGCGTACTGAATGCTCACTGGACCCGGGCAAACGACCGTCCCTGGCGGGTGGGCGGGTGCCTTGAGTGCCGAGGACGCGACGACTGTCGACAGCTTGATTGGGCGGTCGAACTTATGGCGGAAGTCGCCTCGGTGATGTTCCAGAAGCGGTGAATATCCGGTCAGGGGCGCTGTGTTAGCCTCCGTGCGCGCCCCAGATGGGCCTACCCCCCGGAGGTTCTGGCTACTTCAGCCACCACGCCGAGATCGACGCGATGTGCGCGTCTCTCGTGCGGGATCCGGGGCGTCGGTGCCCTCGGGGCTTTGTCATCGCTGTGGCTGCGGAGGGCTCTGGGCCTCCGGTCGGGTCAACGGATCGACCGGCAAGAGGACGGTACGGATGACAGTCACGTTCAACCACACAATCATCGCCAGCAAGGACAAGAGCGCGTCGGCCGCGTTCTACCGGGAGCTGTTCGAGTTGCCGGAGGCGCCCTCGTGGGGGCCCTTCGCCAACGTGCAACTGGACGAGGGGCAGCTGCTTCAGTTCGCCGAGCCGCCGGTGGACATCCAGATGCAGCACTACGCGTTTCTGGTCGACGACGAACTGTTCGTACGGTGCCTGGCGTTTGTCGAGGGGCGCGGCATCACCTACTGGGCGGACCCGCAACTGAAGCGCGAGGGGGAGACCAACACCGAGCACGGTGGACGGGGCTTCTACTTCTTCGACCCGGCCGGCCACGCCATCGAGATCATTACCCGGCCGTACCTGTAGTGACCGAGGTCGGCGGCGGCGCACCCGCTCGTCGAGGAGGGTGTCGGCCCTGGTGCTCATTCCACCGGGCCGGCACCACCCGCCCTACGGTCTATGCCTGTGGCTGCCCTCCAGACCGGGCTCAGGACCGCCTCTTCCTGGTCCAGATGACGTGGACGGCGCAGGCGATCAGCATGAGTACGGCGATGGCGGTCCAGGCCCAGCGGGCGAAGTGCTCGTCGGCCACGAACGCGCGGATGCCGGCCAGGACGGCGAGCGCCAACGGGCCCAAGCCGAACCACTCGGAATGCCCGACTGAGACGGCGTACCCCGGCGCCCTGGGGGCTGTGGAGCAGCCCGCCGGCCGTCAGCCTCCCTGCCGAGCCGCGTAGGCGCGGATCACCTGCGCCGTGGGGTCCGCGCTCTCGGCCGTGCGTACGGGGTCGACCAGCAGGAAACCCGGCAGCGAGAACCGGGCACCATGCTCGCCCTCGGACAGCACGAACGTCCCGCCCCGCTGCTCTGGCTGCCAACCGTTCTCCAGCGCATAGCTGATGACCGCGCGCACGTCGGCGGCCGTGGGGTAGCTGTCGTCTGTCGCACACGCATCCCACCGCGAGGGCCCGGTGACCGACAGCAGGTCCACCTCGAGTTTTCGGCTGGTCTTGCCGGCGCCCCAGGCGCGAACGCGGATGCCCCGGTGGCAGTCGCCGCTGCCCGGCACGCAGTGAATCACCGCCCGCCACACAAAGGTGCGCCCGTCGATCCATATGTGCCGCAGTGGAGCCTGCACGCCGCCCACCTCCGCCGTCAGATCCTTGCCGCTCCACAGTCCCCGCGCCAGCGGTTTCGGTGGCCCCGTGCGGTGGCGGCGCAGCCTCGCCGGCGCCCGCTTGCTGGTCTGCTACCGATGCCCCGGCCGCCACCGAGACCACTAGCAGATCTGTGCTTGATCAGGGCGTTGTCCACAGTGGTGCTGGTTGTCCACAGGACGACGTCGTCACACCCCACCGCCCTCGCCGTCGCCATAGCGTCGCCCTGTGTCACACGACGAGGAGACCGAGGTACGCCAGCGCCTGCGCCGGCTGACGGACGCGCCGCTGGACGTGTCGTCGCCCCCGGCAGGGGCAACGCTCGTGGGCGTACCTCTGGCTGGTGTGCTGCCACCCCGGGCCGGGGCGCCGATGGCGGAGGCGGAGACCGGCGTACCCCTTGCGGTGGAAGGCTCGGTGGCCCCGCGGCTGTCCGGGCCCGGCGCGTTCGACCCAGGGCGACGCGGTGTGCGGGCGCTGGCTGTCGTCGCGGCGGTGGTGGTGCTGGCCGCCGCCGGATGGGCCTGGCGGTCCCGGCCGCACGCCGAGCCGGTCGTGCCACTGGGCAGCGAGGCCGTAGCGGCCACTCCGGCGGGGGACCCCAGCGCGTCCGGCTCCGGTGAGGTGGTGGTGGCGGTCGCCGGCAAGGTCCGCAAGCCCGGGTTGGTGCGGTTGCCGGCCGGTTCTCGGCTCGCCGACGCGGTGCAGGCGGCCGGTGGTCCGCTCCCCGGGGTCGACGTGGCGCTGCTCAACCCCGCCCGCAAGGTCACCGACGGCGAGCTGATCGTGGTCGGGGTGACGCCGCCGCCGGTGCCGGGCGGACCGGCGGCGGGCGGTGCGACACCCGCCACCGGACCACTGAACCTCAACACCGCCACACTGGCGCAGCTCGACGCGCTGCCCGGCGTCGGGCCGGTGCTCGCCCAGCGCATCCTCGACCACCGGGACCGACACGGCGGGTTCAAGGCCGTCGGTGACCTGCGTCAGGTCGACGGGATCGGCGACGCACGGTACGAGCAGCTCAAGGACCTGGTGACGGTGTGAACCGCCACCCTGCCAGTGGCAACCCGTCGCCGCCGGACGGCTCCGTGAGCGGTGCCGACAACCAGACCTCGCCACCGGATCTGCGGCTCGCCGGGCTGGCCGTGGCCGCCTGGCTCACCGCGCTCGCCGGCCTGCATCTCGGCCCCCGCTCGCTTCTGCTGGTGGCCGGGGTCGCGGCCGTCCTGACCACGTGCGGCGCCCTGCACCTGCTCGATCGCCTCGGCCGCCCGCGGGCCGCCGCGCGCCGTCACGGCTGGATCGCCGTCGCGGTCGGCCTCGGTGTGGTCTGCGCGGGGGCGGCCACCGCGGCCCGGCTCGCCATCCGGGACGCACCGCCGATCCGTGCCCTGGCCGAGCAGCGCGCCCTGGTCACCGCGGAGGTGGTGGTCCGGGACGATCCGCGCCCGATCCGTTCCGCCGGTCGGCCGGGGATGCTGCTGGTGTCGAGCGAGCTGATCCGGCTCACCGGCCCGGACGGTCGGCGACTGCACGCGTCGGTGCGGCTGCTCGTGCTTGCCACCGACCCGGCCTGGCGTGGGCTGCTGCCCGGGCAGCGCGTCACCACCGAGGGTCGGCTCGGCGTCCCCCGCGGTGGTGACCTCACCGCGGCGGTGCTCAGCACCAACGACCCGCCCGAGCGGCACGGCGCGTCCTCCTGGCCGCAGCGCGCCGCCGGCACCCTGCGTGCCGGCCTGCAACGGGCCTGCGCGCCGCTGCCCGACGACCCGGGCGGGCTGCTGCCGGGGCTGATCGTGGGGGACACCAGCCGACTGCCACCCTCCGTCGAGGAGGACTTCCAGGCCACCGGAATGACACATCTCAATGCCGTTTCGGGGAGCAACGTCGCCATCGTGGTGGGTGCGGTGCTGTTGCTGGCCCGGTGGGGGCGGGCCGGTCCGTGGCTGGCCGTCGGGCTCTGCGGGGTGGCGCTTGTGGGCTTCGTCATTCTGGTCCGCCCGTCACCGAGCGTCGTACGAGCCGCGACGATGGGGGCGATCGGGCTCGCCGCGCTTGCCGCCGGTCGTCCCCGCGCCGCGCTGCCCGCGTTGGCCGCCGCCGTCACCGTGCTGGTGCTGGTGGACCCGGAGTTGGCCGGGGATCCCGGGTTCGCGCTCTCCGTGCTGGCCACCGGTGGCCTGCTGCTGCTCGCCGCACCCTGGCGGGACGGGCTGCGTCGGCGGGGCGTGCCGCCCGGCCTGGCGGAGGCGCTGGCCGTGCCGGCGGCCGCGCAGGTGGCCTGCGGGCCGGTGGTCGCCGGCATCTCCGGCACGGTCAGCCTGGTCGCGGTGCCGGCCAACCTCCTCGCGGTGCCGGCCATCGCGCCCGCGACCGTGCTGGGCGTGCTCGCGGCGATGGTGTCACCGATCTGGCCGCCGGGTGCCGAGTTCCTCGCGTGGCTGGCGAGTTGGCCGGCCTGGTGGCTGGTGGTCATCGCCCGCCAGGGCGCCCGGCTGCCCGGCGGCACCCTGCCCTGGCCCGGCGGGGTGCCCGGGGCGCTGCTGCTGACCGTGGTGACGGTCGCGCTGCTGATCGCGGTGCGTCGCCCCCTCGTACGCCGACTGGTGGCGGTCGTCGGCGTCGCCTCGGTGCTCGGCGCGCTTCCGGTGCGGTTGGTGTTCGCCGGCTGGCCGCCGCCGGGGTGGGTGGTGGTGGTCTGCGCGGTGGGCCAGGGCGACGCCGTGGTGTTGCCGGTCGCCCCCGGTCGGGCGGTGGTGGTCGACGCCGGGCCGGAGCCGGGCGCGGTGGACGGTTGCTTGCGTCGGCTCGGCGTACGCGAGGTGCCGCTGTTGGTGGTCAGCCACTTCCACGCCGACCACGTGGGTGGGGTGGCCGGGGTGTTCCGGGGGCGACGGGTGGGCGCCGTGCTGACCCCGTCCTCGACCGATCCGGAGAGCGGCCGGGACCTGGTCCGGGCGGCGGCGACCGCCGGGCGGTCCGCGCTGCTCACCACGGTGGCCGGTGCGCGTCACCCGGTCGGGGGCGTCGACCTGCTGGTGCTCGGCCCGCCGTACCCGCTGGCCGGCACCAGGTCCGACCCGAACAACAACTCACTTGTGTTGCGCGCCACGGTGGACGGGGTGCGGATCCTGCTGCCCGGTGACGCGGAGGCCGAGGAGCAGCACGCGCTGCTGGCGCGGGCAGCGCCGGGGCACCTACGGGCCGACGTGTTGAAGGTCGCCCATCACGGGTCGGCGTACCAGGATCCGGGGTTCCTCGACGCGGTAAGGCCGGCCGTCGCCCTGGTGCCGGTGGGTGCCGGGAACACGTACGGGCACCCGAATCCCAGCCTCCTCGCTCGGCTGAACAGGGGAGGCGCCCGAGTGTTGCGGACCGACACCGACGGCGACCTGGCGGCTGTCCGGGCGGGACCTGGCCTGGCAGTCGCCCGCCGGGGAATGCCACCAGGCCGGCAGTCCTGACGATCGAGGGCCCTGCATTCAGGATTTCTGCGCGACCTTGCGCGCGGGCCCGCACCGATCCAGGGCGGCCCGGTCGGGTGATAAGAGGAATAAATAGGCAACTGTGGTGAATGTCTGGATTTGCGCTGTGTGCGGGCTGCGCCGACCAAGCAGCGAATGAGCAGGCACGATCCCGACGCGGGCCGTGCGAATATGGGCGGCGTGACCGCCGCCAACCTCGCCCCCATTGTGCTCGTCCTCGGTGACGAGGAGTTACTCGCCACGCGCGCGGTCACCGAAGCTGTCGCGAAGGTTCGCAGTGTCGACGCCGAGGTGGACGTCCGCGAATATCAGGCCTCGGCGCTCACCGTCGGTGAGATCGCCGAGATGCTCAGCCCTTCGCTGTTCGGCGGGAGACGACTGTTGATCCTGCGCTCGGGCCAGGACGCCCGCAAGGACCTGGTCGCCGCGCTGCTGGCGTACGCCAAGAACCCCGACCCGGACGTCCACCTGCTGGTGCTGCACCTGGGTGCCGCCAAGGGCAAGGCGTTCGCCGACGGGCTGCGGGCGGCCGGCGCGACTGTCGTCCCGGCGGCCAAGCTCAAGGGGCACCGCGACCGGGTGGCCTTCGTCCGTGACGAGATCCGCCGGGCTGGTGGAAAATGCACCGACGACGCCGCCGAAGTGCTCATCGCGGCGGTCGGCAACGACCTGCGCGAGCTGGCTGCCGCCTGTTCCCAACTGATCGCCGACACCGACGGGCGGATCAGCGCCGAAACGGTGAGCCGCTACTACCGGGGTCGGGTCGAGGTGACCGGCTTCACGGTGGCGGACGCCACAATGGTCGGTGACGTCCCGGCGGCGCTGGAAGCGTTGCGCTGGGCCCTGCACGTCGGGGTCGACCCGGTGCCCATCGCGGATGCCCTGGCCGACGGGGTACGCACGGTGGCCCGGGTGGCGTCGGCCGGACGGGGCAGCCCGTACCAGCTCGCCAGCAGCCTCGGCATGCCCGCCTGGAAGATCGAGCGGGCGCAGCGGCAGGGGCGCGGCTGGACCCCGGAGGGCCTGGTCCGGGCCATGCAGGTCGCCGCCGAGTGCAACGCCGCCGTCAAGGGCGGCTCCGACGACCGGGCGTACGCCCTGGAGCGGGCGGTCTTCTCGGTTGCGGCAGCCCGGCAGGGCGGCATCAGGTGACGGGGACGAACCGCCCGGCGTGGGCCACTCTGGCCGTCGACGAGGAGCGCTATCGGCCGCTCTACGCCCGACTCCTGGGCCTGCGGTTCGTCAACCCCGGTGGCGTGCTGTGCTTCCTCTTCTTCGAGGGCACCGTCGCGCTGGCCGTGCTGCTCGCCCTCGCCGAGTTGGTGACCTGGTGGGCGGTGCTGGTGCTGCCCGTCGTGGTGGCGGCGATGGTCAAGCTCAACGACATGGTGGCCGCGATCGTGGTCCGGTCGGCCGCGCTCGTGCCCGAGCAGGAACGGGATCGGTTTCGCCGGCAGATGGAGCCGGTGGTCGGCCGGGCCCAGGTGGAGTGGATCTCGCACAGCGTCAGCGGCGTGGTGATCACCGCCGACCCGGCGCCCACCCGCCGCGCCGACCCGTCCCGCTGAGCTTGACCCGCACGGGCGAGCCGACCCTGTCGGGTTGGGTGGCTGCTCCACGGACATGATGCCGGCCTGCGGACACACGGAAGCCCCGGGCCGAGGCCCGGGGCTTTCCGAATCAGTCTGACGGTGAAGTCGTCAGGCGGTGAGCGCACCCACGCGCTTCGCGATCGCGGACTTGCGGTTCGCGGCCTGGTTGGAGTGGATCACGCCCTTGCTGACGGCCTTGTCCAGCTTGCGAGAGGCGTCCAGCATGAGCGCGGTGGCCTTCTCGACGTCACCGGCCTCGGCAGCCTCGTGGAACTTCCGGACGGCGGTCTTCAGCGACGACTTGACCGACTTGTTGCGCAGCCGGGCCTTCTCGTTCTGCCGGTTGCGCTTGATCTGGGACTTGATGTTCGCCACGCGACAGCCTCGTCTTGATAGCTCGGGTTGGTCAGCTTCTGCGCGAGATGACGAACATGCGTCATCGCTGCGCGAAGAGCCAGGTTACCAGGTCGCCCGGGACGAGCCAAAACGGCTCGGTCCTCGTGCGGACGGACCGGGCCCGTCGGGCACCACATTACGCCCCCGGCCCCCGCGAGGGCTCACCGCCAACCCTGACGGCGCGACAGCCAGTCGAGTGACTGCTCACCGCTCCACCGCTGGTGGGCGGGCAGGTGTGGTGAGGCCGTCGGGGGTGCCGCAGCGGCGCCGGTGAGGTAGTAGCCGGCCAGTGCGGCCAGGGTGGCGTCCAGCGCGTCCGGGGGCGCACCCACCGCCGCCGGGTGCGCGGCGAAGAGTCGGTCCGCGTCCAGGCCGCTGGCGTACGCGGTGAGCAGCAGGCCGGCCAGGTCGAACCAGGCCGGCCCGGAGCAGACCCAGGTCCAGTCGCAGAACCAGGCTCGGCCGTCCGCGTCGATCAGCACGTTGTCGACCCGCAGGTCGCCGTGGATCAGGCCGTTCGCCCCGGCGGCGTACCGGGGGAGACGGGACTCCAGCGCCACCAGCTCGGCCAGCCGGCCCCGCGCCGGCGCGGGCAGTGGTGGGGTCGGCTCGCGCCCGGCGGCGACCTCCTCCCACCAGAGGATGTCCGAGCTGGCCAGGTCGGCCAGGTGTGGCAGGCCGAGCGCGGCCAGTTCGGCAGGCGGGTCGGCCAGGGCGGCGGCGACCTGCGCGTACCCGGCGAGGGTCGCGTCCAGCTCGGCGGGCACCCAGGGCAGGCGCGGGGTGTGCCCGTCGACGGCATCGGTGCACAGCACGAACCAGCCCGCCGCCGACAGGGTCCACCGGGGGCGGGGCGCCGGCAGGTCGGCCGGCAGCCGGTCGAGGATCGCGGCCTCTCGGGCGTACCAGTCGACCAGGTGCGGTTGCTCGGCGGCGGGTGCCGCCTTGACGAAGGCCCGGCCACCGTCGGCCGTCTGGAGCACTGCGGCGAAGCCGCGGGTGAAGCCCGCGCCGGCGACCCGGGCGGCGACCACCGGCGCGCCCAGCCGGTCGGCGACCGCGGCCCGCAGCGCCGCGGGCAGCGTCGGCCACGACGGGCGCAGCGCGCTCGCGTGGTAGGGCACCGGCGGCAGCGGGGGAGGGGACACCACACCATGCTGCCCCGGGGTACGTGCGCGACGCGCGGCGACACTGCCAGACTGCCAACCCATGAGGACCGAGGACTTCTGGCAGCTGATCGACGAGGCTCGGGCCGGCGGTGGGGGAGAACCCGGGCCGGTCGCCGCGCGGGCCGTCGCGCTGCTCGCCGAGCGCGACCCGGAGGACATCGTCGGGTACGCCCGGCACCAGACGCGGGTGCTGGCCGCCTCGCACAAGGCGGACCTGTGGGGCGCGGCGTACCTGATCAACGGTGGCGCCTCGGCCGACGGCTTCGAGCACTTCCGGGGCTGGCTGATGACCCAGGGACGGGCGGTCTTCGCCCGCGCGGTCACCGAACCGGACTCCCTGGCCGAGTTGCCCCAGGTGCGGGCGGCCTCGCTCAGCGGCGAGGAGTTCTCCGCCGAGCAGATGCTGTCGGTGCCCTGGGACGCGTACCGCAAGGCCACCGCCACCGAACTGCCGGCGGACCGCGACCCGGTGCGGACGCCGGACCTCAACGACTTCTGGGACTTCGACGACGAGGAGGAGGCGCGTCGGCGGTTGCCGCGACTCGCCGCGCTCTTCGTCGAGCCGCCGCTGGAGTGAGGGCCGCGAGCCGATCCGTCGCCCGCGCAGCGGGCGTACCCCGGCGGCGTGGGAACATAGAGGGGGTCGGCGGCGCGCCGGCCTGTTCACGTCAGCCGACCAGAACGGACCGCTGTGCCACCGAAGCTCGATCCCGGCGCGAATGCTCCTGGTTCCACCGACCCCGGTCGCATCCGGAACTTCGGCATCATCGCCCACATCGACCACGGGAAGTCGACCCTGGCCGACCGGATGCTGCAGCTCACCGGCGTGGTCGACCCCCGGCAGATGCGCGCCCAGTACCTGGACCGGATGGACATCGAGCGCGAGCGCGGCATCACCATCAAGAGCCAGGCCGTCCGCATGCCGTGGACCATCCGCGAGGGTGAGCGGGCCGGCGAGCACGCGGTGCTCAACATGATCGACACCCCGGGGCACGTCGACTTCACCTACGAGGTGTCCCGGTCGCTGGCCGCCTGCGAGGGCGCCGTGCTGCTTGTCGACGCCGCGCAGGGCATCGAGGCGCAGACCCTGGCCAACCTCTACCTGGCGCTCGAGAACGACCTGCGCATCATCCCGGTGCTCAACAAGATCGACCTGCCGGCGGCCCAGCCGGAGAAGTACGCCGAGGAGTTGGCCCACCTGATCGGCGGCGACCCGGCCGACTGCATCCGGGTCTCCGGCAAGACCGGCGAGGGCGTCCCGTACCTGCTCGACGAGATCGTCCGGCAGTTCATCCCGCCGGTCGGTGACGCCGACGCGCCCGCCCGGGCGATGATCTTCGATTCGGTGTACGACGTCTACCGCGGCGTCGTCACGTACGTCCGGGTCATCGACGGCCGGATCAGCGCCCGGGACCGGATCAAGATGATGTCCACCGGCGCGGTGCACGAGCTGCTGGAGATCGGCGTCATCTCACCCGAGATGGTCAAGGCCGAGGCGCTCGGCGTCGGCGAGGTCGGCTACCTGATCACCGGTGTGAAGGACGTCCGGCAGTCCCGGGTCGGTGACACCGTCACCATCAACAGCCGGCCGGCGGCCGAGGCGTTGGGTGGCTACAAGGACCCGAAGCCGATGGTCTACTCCGGCCTCTACCCGATCGACGGGTCCGACTACCCCAACCTGCGTGAGGCGTTGGACAAGCTCAAGCTCAACGACGCCGCCCTGGACTACGAGCCGGAGACCTCCGGCGCGCTCGGGTTCGGCTTCCGCTGCGGCTTCCTCGGCCTGCTCCACCTGGAGATCATCCGGGAGCGGCTGGAGCGCGAGTACAACCTCGACCTGATCTCCACCGCGCCCAACGTCGTCTACCGGGCGATCACCGACGACGGCGAGGAGATCGTCGTCACCAACCCGAGCGAGTACCCCACCGGCAAGATCGCCGAGGTGTACGAGCCGGTCGTGCGCGCCACCGTGCTGACGCCCAACGACTACGTGGGCGCGGTGATGGAACTCTGCCAGGGCCGCCGCGGCACCCTGCTCGGCATGGACTACCTGTCCGCCGACCGGGTGGAGCTGCGCTACACGCTGCCCCTCGCGGAGATCATCTACGACTTCTTCGACCAGTTGAAGAGCCGTACCAAGGGCTACGCCTCACTCGACTACGAGCCCTCCGGCGAGCAGGCCTCCGACCTGGTGAAGGTGGACATCCTGCTGCACGGCGAGCCGGTGGACGCGTTCAGCGCCATCGTGCACAAGGACAAGGCGTACAACTACGGCGTCACCATCGCCGCCAAGCTCCGTACGCTGATCCCGCGCCAGCAGTTCGAGGTGCCCATCCAGGCGGCCATCGGTAGTCGGGTCATCGCCCGGGAAACCATTCGGGCGATCCGCAAGGACGTGCTCGCCAAGTGCTACGGCGGTGACATCAGCCGTAAGCGCAAGCTGCTGGAGAAGCAGAAGGAAGGCAAGAAGCGGATGAAGATGGTCGGCCGCGTCGAGGTGCCGCAGGAAGCCTTCATCGCCGCCCTCTCCTCCGACTCGGGCGACGGCAAGGCCGCCGGAAAGAAGTAGTCGGTCCCTGGTTGCGCTGGGGTTGCCGGGGGAGCCCGTGGTCGTCGCTGTGCGCCGGTGTGGTGGGTGGCACCTGGCCGAGGGCTGTCCCTTCGGTCGGGTGGGGGTCGCCCTACGGAGCGGCGGCTTCGTGGGCACGTCCCGGCGCGGCGTCTCTGCCCGGGGTCTGTCGGCCGGTCTGGGGTGCCGGTCGGCGCCGATGACTGTGGAGTGGCCGCCGGGTGCGGAGAATTTTTCTGGCGCCGTCGTTGGGTGAGCGAGTCGACGAAGTGGCCTCCTGCCTGCGCGGATGTGCTTCCAGGTAAACCGACGCACCGATCAGGCATCGACGTCCGGCGTTGTTATTCGCGGTGAGTCGGTTTGGGTTTTCGGCGGGTCGGGCACTTAGCGGTCACGACAGGAAGCACACATCGTGTGTCGAACATTCTTTTGAGGAGGGTGGCCGTGGAGCTCACCGTGTGGGGCATCATCACTGCGATCGTTGTTGGTCTCATCGTCGGCGCGCTCGGCCGCCTGGTCGTCCCGGGCCGGCAGAACATGCCGATCTGGCTGCACCTGCTGATCGGTATCGGCGCGGCCCTGCTGGGTACGGTGCTGGCGCGGGCCGTTGGCATCGCGACCGAGACGAGCGGTATCGACTGGGCCGAGCTGCTGGTGCAGGTCGTGGTCGCCGCGATCGCGGTCGCCCTGGTGGCCGGTGTGGGTGGCCGCCGCCGAGTTACCCGGTAACACCCAGCACCAAAGCTCGTACCACCGCCGCACAATCGATGGGCGCCCGGCCGACAGGCCGGGCGCCCATCGGCGTTCGTCCCGCTGCGGCGGCCACCCACCGCGCCCGTCGGGCGTCCCCTGACGCCCTCCATCGGCACGCTCCGGCGCGCAGGATCGCCCTGATCGACTCGGGTTCCTTGACATCGGGGTGACCTGGTGGGGTTGATGCCGTGGTTTTAGTGATGTCGTGTTGATCTGGTGGTGGAGTGCTGTGGGGTCGTTCGAGTGGCCCTGTTGGCGCTCTTGGCGCGTCGGGTCGCCGTGATCGACTCGGGTTCCTTGATGTCGGGGTGACCTGGTGGGGTTGATGCCGCGACATCAATGAGTCCGTGTCGATCATGGGCCCGGTGGCCCGGTGGCCCGGTGGCCCGGTGGCCCGGTGGCCCGGTGGCCCGGTGGCCCGGTGGCCCGGTGGCCCGGTGGCCC
>NZ_JBNCNO010000020.1:60164-115269 GCF_049847025.1 Micromonospora sp. DT231
GGTGGGCCCGGTGGCCCGGTGGGCCCGGTGGCGTGGCGGCGGTGGGCTTGGTGCGTGGCGGTCGGTGGAACGTGCTCGTGTCGGCCAAACCGTGATCGTTTGGTGGCCGAAGTCGGTTTGGGATTTCGGCGGGGCGGGCACTTAGCGGTCACGACAGGAAGCACACACCTTGTGTGTCAGACATTCTTTGAAGGAGGGTGGCCGTGGAGCTCACCGTGTGGGGCATCATCACTGCGATCGTTGTTGGTCTCATCGTCGGCGCGCTCGGCCGCCTGGTCGTCCCGGGCCGGCAGAACATGCCGATCTGGCTGCACCTGCTGATCGGTATCGGCGCGGCCCTGCTGGGTACGGTGCTGGCGCGGGCCGTTGGCATCGCGACCGAGACGAGCGGTATCGACTGGGCCGAGCTGCTGGTGCAGGTCGTGGTTGCCGCGATCGCGGTCGCCCTGGTGGCCGGTGTGGGTGGCCGCCGCCGAGTGACCCGGTAACGACCTGGCATCACCTGGCGAGACAGCACCACACCCGATAACGACCTGGCAACACCTGGCGAGACAGCACCACAGTAGAACAGCACGACTGAAGGAGCGCCCGGCCGAGAGCCGGGCGCTTTTTCGTGCCATGTGCCCTACTTCGGCCCGATGTCGGAGCGTCGTTCGTCGGGCCGCTGCGATACGGTCGCCACGCTTCGATCAGTCCTGCCCACTGTCGTAAAGGAATTCTCCGTACTAGGGTGCGGCGGAGAAGGTTAGTTCCAGGCGGCGCGAGGGGAGAAGTGGCGTGAACAGGTGGAAGCGGTTGGCCCCGGTCACCGCCATGGTGGCCTCGGCCGCGATGGTGCTGACCGGCTGCGGGGGTTCTGGTGAGGACGCGGCCGATGACAGCAAGCTCACGGTCTGGATGATGGGCGAGGGCGGCGACGCGCAGAACGCCTTCCTCGATTCCGTCGAGACCGAGTTCCGCCAGAAGCACCCCGACACCGACGTGGTGGTGCAGTACATTCCCTGGCTCGAGGCGCCCAAGAAGTTCCAGGCCGCGCTCGCCGGGGGCGAGGGGCCGGACATCACCGAGCTGGGCAACACCGAGACCCAGGGGTGGGCTGCCCAGGAGGCGCTCGCCGACGTCAGCGGTCGGATGGGCGGCTGGGCCGACGGCAAGGACCTGCTGCCCGACCTGGTGCGCAACGCCCAGCTCGACGGCAAGCAGTACGGCGTGCCCTGGTACGCGGGGGTGCGCGCGATCTACTACCGCACCGACTGGTTCGCCGAGGCCGGCGTGCAGCCACCGAAGACCTGGGACGACCTGGTCACCGTGGCGAAGGCCGTGCAGGCGAAGAAGAAGGGCACCTACGGCATCGCCCTGCCGGGCAACTCCGAGCTGCCGTTCTACTCCTTCCTCTGGGGTGCCGGCGGCGAGATCGCCAGCAACCAGGGCGGCACCTGGAAGTCCGGCTACACCACGCCGGAGGCGCAGCGGGCCGTCAAGTTCTGGACCGACCTGGTGACCGTGCACAAGGTGGCCCCGCCGGCCGCGGCGGGCTGGAACGAGATCGACGCGCGTACGCAGTTCGCCACCGGCAAGGCCGCGATGGCGTTCGCCGGCAGTTGGCAGCAGAACGCCATCAAGAAGGACAACCCCGAGATCGAGAAGGTCTGGGGTACGTTCCCGATCCCCGGCCCGGACGGCAAGGCGGCACCCGGGTTCGCGGGCGGCTCGGACGTGGCGATCTGGAAGGACAGCGAGCGGCAGGACCTGGCCTGGGACTACCTGACCGTGCTGCTGAACAAGAAGAACTCGCAGAGCTTCGCGAGCAGCCTCGGCTTCTTCCCGGTCTACCAGGATCTGGTCGCCGGTGACACGTACGCCAAGGACAAGGTGATGGCGGCGTTCGCCACCACCATGCAGAACACCAAGCTCACGCCGCTCACCCCGAAGTGGGTGGAGGTCAGCCGGACGAAGACGGTGACCCAGGCGATGAACAGCTCGGTCATGAAGGGTCAGAAGACGGTCGAGAAGGCTACCGCCGACGCGGCCGGTGAGATGGAAAGCATCCTCAACGCCAAGTGACCACGCTGACCGAGGTGCCGGAGACGGCCGCCGCGCGGGAGACCCCCGCGCGGCGGCGTCGCCGGGTGGACCGCCTGCCCTACCTGCTGCTCCTGCCCGCCCTGGTGATCATCGGAGTGCTGCTGCTCTGGCCACTCGGCCAGGTGGTGGTGATGTCCTTCTACCGGCTCAACAGCGTCCGTCAACTGCGCGGCGACCGGGAGTGGCCGTGGGTGGGGTTGGGCAACTACGCCGACATCCTCTCCGACCCGTTCTTCCTGACCGTGCTGCGCAACACGGTCCTCTTCGCCGCGGCGAACGTGCTGCTCACGATGGTCCTCGGCACGCTTGTCGGGCTGCTGCTCAACCGGCTCGGCCGCAAGATGGCGACCTTTGTGGCCAGTTGCGTGATGCTCGCCTGGGCCACGCCGGCGCTGACCGGCACCATCGTGTGGAAGTGGATCTTCGACGACACGAGCGGCCTCGTCACGTGGCTGTTCAACGCGCTGCCGGACGGGCTCTCCAGCAGCCTGTTCGGTCGGAGTGACTGGACCGGCTACGGCTGGTTCAACTCGCCGCTGCTCTTCTTCGCCATCCTCACCCTTGTGGTGGTCTGGCACTCGTTCCCGTTCATCGCGGTGAGCGTGCTCGCCGGTCTCAAGAGCGTGCCGAGTGAGCTGCACGAGGCGGCCCGGGTCGACGGCGCCAGCCCGTGGCGGGTCTTCTGGAAGATCACCTTCCCGCTGCTGCGCCCGGTCTTCGGGATCCTGATCGTGCTCTCCACCATCTGGGACTTCAAGGTGTTCACCCAGCAGTTCGTCCTGGCCGGCGGCACCCAGGACCGGCCGACGTTCATGCTCGCCATCTACTCGTACGCCGAAGCCTTCTCCCCACCGCCGAAGTACGGACTCGGCGCGGCCATCGCGGTGATCCTCACGCTGATCCTGCTCGTGGTGACCGGCTTCTACGTACGGATGGTGCTCAGGCAGGAGGACGAGTCGTGAAGAAGGTCGCCCTCAACGCCGCCGGGTTGCTTGTCGCGCTCTTCGCGGCGTTCCCGGTCTACTGGATGATCTCGACGTCGCTGAAGCCCAGCGACGAGATCTTCTCGGCCACCCCGCAGCCGGTGCCGACCCACCCGACGCTGGCGCACTACCGGGAGATCCTGACCGGCAACCTGATCCCCGGGGTGAGCTTCTTCGACTTCTTCCTCAACAGCGCGCTTGTCGCGGTCTCCACGGTGGTGCTCAGTGGCCTGGTCGCGTTGTTGGCGGCGACCGCGGTGGCGCGGTTCCGCTTCAAGCTGCGGACCAGCTTCCTGATCATGCTGCTGGTGGTGCAGATGATCCCGCTGGAGGCGCTCGTCATCCCGCTGTTCCTGATGATCCAGCGGCTGGGGCTCTACAACACCCTGCCCAGCCTGATCCTCACGTACCTCGGTTTCTCGCTGCCGTTCGCGGTCTGGATGCTGCGCGGCTTCGTCGCCGCGGTGCCCAAGGAGTTGGAGGAGGCGGCGGCCATCGACGGCGCCAGCCGGGCCCAGATCTTCCGCCGGGTCCTGTTTCCGCTCGTCGCGCCCGGCCTGGTGGCCACCAGCATCTTCTCGTTCATCACCGCGTGGAACGAGCTGATCTTCGCGTTGACGTTCATCAACGACCAGGGCAGCTACACGCTGCCGGTGGCGATGACGTTCTTCTTCGGGCGCGACGACACCAACTGGGGTCCGGTGATGGCCGCGTCCACCCTGTTCACCCTGCCGGTCATCATCTTCTTCCTGCTGGTGCAGCGGCGGATGGTCTCCGGTCTGGTGGCCGGCGCCGTCAAGGGCTGACCGGCCCGGCGGGACGACCGCCGGGCCTGGTGGTCATCCGCCGGGCAGGACGGTGAGCCCGGACCGGGCGACGATCGCCTGTAACGCCGCCACGTGCCCGTCGAAGGCCGCCCGGCCGGCTCTGCTCAGGCTCACCGAGGTACGCGGGCGCTTGCCCACGAAGCTCTTGCGGATCTCCACGTAGCCGACCTGTTCCAACGTGGTGAGCTGCTTGGACAGCGCCGAGTCGGAGAGCCCGAGCTGTTCGCGTAGGTAGCGGAACTCCGCCCACTCGGTGGCCGCGAGCAGGCTCACCAGGGACAGTCGGGTCGGCGCGTGGATCAGCTCGTCGAACCGGGGAGCGCTCACCGGCCGCCGCCAAGCGGTCGGGTGGTCATCACCCGGCGAAGGTAGCGCATCAGCGGCAGCCCGGTGGCGGTCATCGCACCGGCGGTGGTGGCCGCGCCGATCGTCGACGGCCAGGGCAGGCCGGCCGCCTCGGCGGCGAACCCGGTGCCGAGGCCGAGCGCGACCAGGACGAGCGCGTACGCGGAGATGGTGATCACGCCGTGTACGCCGATGAGTCTCGTGCGGACCTGGGCCCGGTGCCGCACCACGACTCGGCCCACGACGGCGGCCAGACCGATCGCGTACGCCACCGACCCGACCGCGACCACCCACGGCCGGTGGGTCTCCACGGCCGCGGTGAAGGCGACGATGAGCCCGCCCACCGCGGGCCAGTACCAGTGGGGAACGAGGGTGGCGGTGACCACCTGGTCGCGGCGGGCGTGGATCTCGGCGAGCGCGTCGGCGGCCGACGCGGGAGTGACGCCAGAGTCGGTCATTGCTGCTCCTTGAGAGTGAGGCAAACACTTTCCTGTTAGGCAAGTAGAGCACGTTCTTGCCTAACGGGAAAGTACTTTCCTCGTTGGCGGACAGGTGAAGCTTCCGGGCATCGACGCACGGTTAGGCTGACGCCATGACGGGCAGGGTGGCAGCGGTGAACCTCGGCATCGTGACCGAGGCGCAGTGGGCCGGCGACGCGAGCGGTCGCAGCGGCATCGACAAGCGGCCGGTGGACGGCCCGGTGCTGGTCCGCGTCGACGGGGTGGTCGGTGACTTCGTCGGCGAGCGAGCCCATCACGGCGGTCCCGACCAGGCGGTCTACGCCTACGCGGAGGAGGACGCCGCCTGGTGGGCGGCCGAGCTGGGCCGCACCATCGGGCCCGGTGGGTTCGGGGAGAACCTGTCCACCTACGCGGTCGACGTGACCGGCGCGGTGATCGGCGAGCAGTGGCAGATCGGGTCCACCCTGCTCCAGGTCACCAAGCCCCGGACGCCCTGCACCACATTCGCCGGGTTCTGGGGCGTACCGGATCTGATCAAGCGGTTCACCGCGCGGGCGCTGCCCGGGGCCTACCTGCGGGTGCTGCGGGAGGGCGAGGTCGGCCCGGGTGACCCGGTCGAGGTGGTGGAGCGGCCCGCGCACGGTGTGACGATCGGCGAGGTGTTCCGCGCGACCAGCCTGGAGCCGGAGTTGCTGCCCCGGCTGCTCGACGCGGAGGACCTGCCGGAGCCGATCCGGGAGAAGGCCCGCCGTCGCCTCGCCTCCCGCGGTTGAGCGTGCTGCCGTGGCGACACGCGGCCCTGCGGTTCGGGTCGGGGTAGCTGGCGGCCGGCAAGAACCCGAGGACGGGACCGGCGGCGCACGGTTGCCCGTATTGTCCCCACCGAGGGCGTGTGGCGGGGGGCCGGGTGAAGCGCGATGTCGACGGCGACGGACAGCGGTGCCGCGGCGGCACCCCCCGATCCGGGCCTGGAGCGTCCGGCCTTCCTGGAACTCTTCTTCGACCTCGTCTACGTCTTCGCGCTGATCACCCTGGCGACCGTCCTGGCCGACAACCTCAGTTGGACCGGCCTCGCCGAGACGGTGGTGCTGCTGCTCGGGTTCACGATGATCTGGGCGCTGACCGTCTGGGGGGCGGACAGCGTCGACCTGACCCGTCCGTCCGGGCAGGGACAGTTCATCTGGGTGGCGGCGGCCAGTCTGCTGTTGGCCGCGCTCGCGGCCGACGCGTACGGCGATCGGGCGCTGCTCTTCGCCACCACGTACGTGGTCATCCACCTGAGCACCTCGGCCTACCACGTCCTGGTCGTCTCGACCGGGAGACTGCCGCGTCGCAGCATCCGGATCCAGATCTGGGAGGCCGTCGCGGGCGTCGGCTGGATCGGTGGGGCGCTCGTCGGCGGTTCGGGGCAGTTGGCGATCTGGGCGCTCACCGTCGTCGTCGAGTACGGCGCAGCGGCGTTGGGCTGGCCGGTGCCGGGGATCGGCCACTCCCGGGCGCGTGACTGGCGGCTGGTCGGCGCCCGGGTGGCCGAGCGGTACCGGCAGTTCGTCATCGTCGCGCTCGGTGTCTCGATCTTCGTAACCGGAACGACCTTCAGCACCAGCGCGTACACCATGGAGCGCGGTTGGGCACTGCTCGTGGTGTTCACCACCGTCGTGTTGATGTGGCGGATCTACATCTACCGCGCCGGTGAGCTGCTGACCGACGCGATCGCCCGGTCGACGAACCCGGCGCTGCTCACCCAGTCCGCGGCGGCCACCCATCTGATCATGGTGGCCGGGATCGTCGGCGCGGCGGTCACCAGCCACCTCGTCGTGAGCCGCCCGTTGGGCGACACCCCGCCCTCGTGGGCGGCGGTCATCCTCGGCAGCCCCGCGCTGTACCTGCTCGGCCGGGGCGTCCTCGACTTCACCGTGTTCGGACGGATCTCCCGGTCCCGGCTGGCCGGTGTGGTGCTGCTGGCGTGCCTGGCGCCGACCACGCCTCTGCTGCCGCCGGTCACGGTCGCGCTGCTCGCCATGACGGTGCTGCTACTGATCGCCGTGGCGAACCTGGTGAGTACCCGGCGACACGCGCGTGCGCCGGCACCGCCGATGCTGCGGTGACCACGCCTCGCCTCATCCTGGCCCGGCGGGCCGGACCGGGCGGTTCCGCGCGGCCAGCCCTTCCCCGACCAGGGTGAGCAGCAGGACCAGGTTCGCCAGCACCAGGGCGGTCAGGGGCGGGAGCAGGAGTGTGGCGGGCGCCAGCAGGGCGCACAGCACCGCGATCGCCAGCACCCGGGACCAGAGGGTCCGGCCGGTCACCACGGCGTCGAACAGGACGGTGCCGAGCAGGAACAGGGCCGGTCCGCCGAGGGCGGCGGCCATGACCTCGACCGAGGCGGGACCGAACGGCCGGTCGATGACGAGTGTCGTGCCTGTCGAGACCAACACCACCCCAGCCACCATCACCAGGTGGCTGTACGAGGTGGAGGTGCCGGGGCGGACCCGCTCCACGGTCGTGACGCTGGGTGGGGCCAGGATCCGCTGGACCCGCTGGAAGTAGAGCTGGAACAGCAGGACCGCGCTGACGAACGCGACCGCGCAGGTGGCCACCGGGCCGGCCGTGAACCCGCTGTCGGCCAGCCCCATCCCGGTGCTCAGGATCAACTCGCCGAGCGCCACGATGAAGATCGCCCGGTGCCGCTCGGTGAGGTGCATGCCGGTGAAGATCTGGCTGGCGAGTTCGGTACGTCCCAGCCGGGGCGTCGGCCAGCCGAACCGGGCCGAGCCGAGGTCCACCGCCGCCGCGATCGACCAGAGCACCAGTCGGGGCGTCTCGTCCACGAACACGCCGGCCACCCAGGGCGCCACCGTGATGCCGAACCAGAAGAAGACCCGGATGCTCCTGGCCTGGATCGGGCGGTTCACCCGGGTGCCGGGGATCAGGACGGCGTCGCGGACCAGGTGGATGCCGAAGTACGCGGCGACGAAGAGCCACCCGTACCGGCCGAAGGCGTACGGCGTGGCGATCGCCATCAGCAGGGTGCCGAGCATGACCAGCAGGGCGGTCGCCTGGATGATCGGCAGCCGGGGGTCGAACAGGTCGGTGAGCCACGCGGTGAGCACCCAGACCCACCAGGCGGCCAGCAGGAGGACGGCGGTCTGCAGCGCACCGCGAACGGTGAGGTCGGCGGCCAGGCTGGCGGCCAGCCGGGAGAACATGAAGATGTAGACCAGGTCGAAGAAGAGCTCCAGGAAGGTCGGATAGGCCGGCTCGCCCCGGCGGCGGAGAATCCGGGGAAGCGGAGCGGACGTCACTGCGACTGCCTCCCGTGCCACCCGCGCCCTCCGGCGGGGGCGCCCCGACCTGCGCACCCGCCACGCTACCGACAGTGCGGTCTCCGGTGGTCGGGAACGGGCTCGGCCCGGGTGATCGGGCCCCCGCAGACGCGAAACGGCCCTCTGCCATGGTGCGGCGGTGGCAGAGGGCCGTTCTACGAGCGAGAGATCAGCGGAGCCAGGGGATGTTGCGGTCGAGCAGGCCGCGCTCCTTGAGCTCCTTGCGCAGCGGGATCTCGTCGTCGACGTACCCGTCCCAGTTGATGCCCCAGTAGTTGGCGGTGTGGGTGCCCTCACCGATCAGCTGGCGCTGCACGGGGGTGCGGTTGCGGTACCACTCGCCGTTCACGTCGGGGTGCAGCTCGTCCAGCGGACGGATCCACCGGTAGGTGTAGCCGACAAAGAGCATCTTACGGGTGATCGTCGACAGGTTCGTCGAGCGCGAGTGCCACTGCCGGCGGTCGAAGATGAAGGCGTCGCCCGGGTTGGCGGTGATCTCCACCGTGCCCTCCGGGTCGGGGTTCTGGACGGTGAGGTCCGCAGGCCGGGGCAGCGAGTTCTTCAGGTGGCTGCCCGGGATGACCTTGGTGGCGCCACGGCCGGTCTCGGAGAGATCCGACAGCACGTACGCGACCTTCAGCGAGAACATCGGCCGGGGCAGGTTGGGGTCCATCGTCTCCGGGTCGGAGTTCTGCCGGTACCCGTCCTGGTGCCAACCCCAGTACGGCTTCTCCGGCTCGGCGGCCGGCGGGGTGACGTCCAGGTGGTTGTGGTGGGTGTAGATGTTCCAGCCGGCCAGCCCCCACATGTACGGGAAGGCGATCGGGTGGGTGAGCAGCTCGCCGAAGAGCTCGTCGCGCTCCAGGAAGCCCAGCAGGTGCAGGGTGCCGTCCTTCTTGGTGGTGCCCTTGGCCTGCTCCTCCGCGTAGACGCGGTCGACAGCCGCCTCCAGCGCCGCCCGGTGGTCCTCCGTCAGGACGTTGCGCAGCAGGAGGAAGCCCTGCTCGTGGAACTCCTTGCGGTCAGTGTCGCTGATCGGTTCGTAACCGGTCCGGTCGCCGTAATCGAACACCGTGTCGTACCCCTCCCCATGAGGTGAAACCTTTTCTGGCACAGGCCGCCGATCGTAACGCGATGGCCAAGCCGTCGGGGAGGGCATGTTGCGCGTGGGGCCCCGGGTGGAACCCCTCGCAGCGGGAGGGTTGCGTTAAGTGAGATTTCCGTGATCGGTAGAGATCTTTACGGGTTTTTGTCCGATTGTGCGGTGACTGCCGGTTAAGAGATCCGGGGCCGGTCAGCCCTCGTCGAACACCTCGGCCACCACCCGGCCGGCGGATTTCTGCCTGCCGTCCACCCGGACCCAGGTGCCGCCCCGGGCGGTCCACTCCAGGTCGCCGAAGCTGACCCGCTTCACCCCGTGGTCCTGGGCGTGGGAGACCAGCCAGTGCGCGTACCGCCAGCCGTCCCGCTGATCGCCCGGAGTCACCGTCAGGCCGGTCGGGTCGTTCGGGTCGAGGCCCTTCAACCCCCAGTCCAGCACGAGGTTGCGGGTGAGCTGCGCGGCCGCCGCCGCGCCATGCATCACCGGGGTGCGCCCCACCGTGCAGGCGACCGCGCCGGTGGCGTCGCCCATCAGTGCCCGGCTGAGCACCTCGGAGTCGTTGGCCCACTTCTGGTAGGCCTCCGGAAAGGCCGAGCGCTGCACCCGCTGGGCGGCGTCGGTGACGCGCATCTTCTCCCAGCCGCGGACCTTCTTGAGCGCCGCGTAGAACCGGTTGGCCGCGTAGCGCGGGTCGCGGATCTGCGCCGAGGTGCCCCAGCCCTGACTCGGCCGCTGCTGGAACAGGCCGACCGAGTCGCGGTCGCCGTCGGCGAGGTTGCGCAGCCCGGACTCCTGGTACGCCGTGGCCAGCGCGACCACCACGGCCCGCTCGGGCATGCCGCGCTGGGCGCCGATCGCCGCGATGGTCGCCGCGTTTGCCATCTGGTCGGCGTCCAGGGCGACCCGGCCGTCGGCCCGCACGGTGCACTTGCGTGCCGCCAACGGCAGTTGGAGACCGCCTCCGACCTGCCGTACGACGAGCCAGATCGCGATCACGGCGACGAGGATGAGGACCACTCCACCCGCTACGGCTGCCCGAGTTCGCACCCACACCCCCAGATCGACAAGTCCGCCAAGCGTACGTCCCTCTCGCGCTCAACGGGTCGTCCGAGCGGGTTCGGGGCTGGCTCGGCGACTCCGTCCCGGTTCGGGTCGGCTCCGCCGACGTGAACCGATCGAGGCATTCCCGCTGCGGGCGCGGTCTCACCTGCCCGTATCGCTCTCCCGCCCACCCTGGCTCAACGAGGATCCAAGGCGTGTGGTGCCGGTTGTCGCCGGCTGGCTGGTGTGCGCCCGGCATCTCGGGTCGCCGGCCTGTCGTGCGGGTCACCGCCTCGGCCGGACCGGGAAGTGGTTGACCGGTCAAGGAGTTACTACGGTTGACATGTCAATCGCTGGCCCGCCCGGTGGTACGCCACCGGCCCGGGGCCACGGAGCAAGGAGGAGTTCCATGGGAACGCTCGACGGCAGGGTTGTGCTGATCACCGGCACCGGCGGCGGTCTGGGACGCGTCGCCGCGCAGATCTTCGCGCGGGAAGGCGCGAAGGTCGTCGGGGCCGACATCCAGGTCGCCGGCAACGACGAGACTGTCGAACTCGTCCGAGCCGCCGGCGGTGAGATGACCGGCATCGCGCCTGTCGACCTCGCCGATCCGGAGCAGGTGCGGACGTTCGTCGAGGACGCTGCCGCGGCCTACGGCGGGCTCGACGTGGTCTACAACAACGCGGCCGCGCTCCGCTTCGGCCCGATGCCTGACTTCTCGGTCGAGGACTGGCGCTACACCATCACCGGTGAACTGGACATTCCGTACTTCGTGTCGAAGTTCGCCTGGCCGCACCTGGTCCAGCGGGGCGGCGGCGTCATCATCAACGCCGCCTCCATGGCCGGCATGATCGCCGGTCACGTCCCCCCGATGGTGGGTCACACCGCCGCCAACGCCGGCGTCATCGGCCTGACCCGACAGCTCGCGCTCGAGGGCGCGCCGCACGGGATCCGCGCGGTGGCGGTCAGCCCGGGGCCGATCATCAGCCCGGCAAGTGAGCGCGACCTGGGCGACAACCAGGCGGCTCGGGACGCGATCACCGGCAAGACGCTGCTCAAGCGGTTCGCTCAACCCGAGGAGGTGGCCGAGCTCGTGGTGTTCCTGGCCTCCGACCGGGCGTCGTACATCACCGGGGCGAACTACCCGGTCGACGGCGGCGCGACCGCCTGGTGAGCGGACCGAGACACCGGGACGCCGCAGCCCACCGGCGGCGTCCCGGCACGTCGGCCGGGAGACAACAGTGCGCGGCGAATCAGCGTCGTGATCGACTCGGTTTCGGCAAAGTCGCGGCATCCAGGGGCACTCGACGCCCCCAGATCACCGAAATCGAGTCGATCAAGGCGTGGGCACCCAGGCCGCAGGTCGTTTCTCCCGGAAGGCCGTGACCCCCTCGCGTCCCTCGTCGGACAGGAAGTACCCGGTCGACAGGGCGGACAGCCGGGCCAGGTCGGCACGCAGCTCGGCGGTGCCCGGCCGGCGCAGCAACTCCTTCGCCCCGGCCAACGCGCCCGGCGCGCCACGTACCAGCGAGTCGCGGTAGCGCCGCACCGCGTCGTCCAGCCCGTCCGCCGGCACGCTTGCCGTGACCAGGCCGATCTCGGCCGCCCGCCGGCCGTCGAAGGTGTCTCCGGTCAGATACAGCTCGGCGGCGGCGCGCGGGTGCAGCCGGGGCAGCACGGTCGCCGAGATCACCGCCGGGATCACCCCGATCCGCACCTCGGTGAACGCGAACGTCGCCTCGTCGGCGCAGACCGCCAGGTCGGCGGCGGCGATCAGACCCAGCCCACCGGCCCGCGCCGGCCCGCCCACCCGGGCCAGCACCGGCTTCGGGCACTCCCACAGCGCCGCGAGCACGTCACCGAGCATCCCGGCGGGCACCGCGCCGGTGGCGTACGCCGCGGCCGTCTCCTTCAGGTCCGCGCCCGAGCAGAAGACCGGGCCGGTGTGGTCCAGCACGATCGCCCGGACCGTCTCGTCGGCGACCGCGTCGCCCAGCCCGGCCAGCAACTGGGTCATCAGGCCGGTGGAGAGCGCGTTGCGGTTGTGCGGGCTGTCCAGGGTGAGCGTGGTCACCCCGCGGGCCGTGGCGACCCGCACGAGGACGTCGGGAGAGGTCATGCCGGGCACACTAGTGGCCATGCCCGGCCTCCTTCCAGATGGTGAGACCGTCCCCGTCGACGGATCGCTGCCCGCCACCGCCACCGCGGCGGTCGGCGCGCGCGGCTTCGGCGTGTACGTGCACGTGCCGTTCTGCGCCAGCCGCTGCGGCTACTGCGACTTCAACACCTACACGGCGTCCGAGCTGGGCGGTGGCGCCAGCCGCGAGGGGTACGCCGACACCGTGCTGGCCGAGCTGGCACTCGCCGCCCGGGTGCTCGGCGACAACCCGCCGCCCCGGGTCGACACCGTCTTCGTCGGCGGCGGCACGCCCACCCTGCTCCCCGCCGACGACCTGGCCCGCATCCTCGACGGCATCGACCGCACCTGGGGGCTGGCCGCCGACGCCGAGGTGACCACCGAGGCCAACCCCGAGTCGGTCACCCCGGAATCGTTGAAGCTGCTGCGGTCGGCCGGCTACACCCGGATCTCGCTGGGCATGCAGTCCGCCTCACCGGGGGTGCTGGCGATCCTGGACCGCACCCACAGCGCCGGCCGGGCCACCGCCGCCGCCCTGGAGGCGCGCGACGCCGGGTTCGAGCACGTCAACCTGGACCTGATCTACGGGACCCCGGGGGAGCGGCCCGAGGACTTCGCCGCCTCGCTGGAGCAGGTCGTGGCCGCCGGGGTCGACCACGTCAGCGCGTACGCCCTGATCGTGGAGGACGGCACCCGGCTCGCCGCCCGGATGAGGCGCGGCGAACTGGCGTACCCGAGTGACGACGTGGCCGCGGACCGCTACCTGGCCGCGGAAGCCGCGCTCGACGCGGCCGGGCTCTCCTGGTACGAGGTCTCCAACTGGGCCCGCACCGACGACGCCCGGTGCCGGCACAACCTGCTCTACTGGACCGGTGCGGACTGGTGGGGGCTGGGGCCCGGGGCGCACAGCCACGTCGGCGGGGTGCGCTGGTGGAACGTCAAGCACCCCTCGGCGTATGCCAAGCGGTTGGCCGCGGGCGCGTCTCCCGGCCTGGCCCGCGAGGTGCTTACCGCCGACGAGGCGCACATGGAGGACGTGATGCTCCGGCTGCGGCTCGCCAGTGGCCTGCCGCTGGCGGTGCTCGACGCCACCGGCCGGGCGGGCGCCGAGCGGGCCCTCGCCGGTGGCCTGCTGGCCGCCGACGAGTACGCGGCCGGTCGGGCGGTGCTCACCCTGCGCGGGCGGCTGCTCGCCGACGCGGTCGTGCGCGACCTGCTGCCCTGAACCAGCCCCGCCGCCCGGGACCGGGGCAGCGGGGCACCGACCGGCCGGGGGAGCGGCCGGAGGAGGTCACTTGATGAAGTTGACCGAGAGCGGGTAGCGGTAGAGCTGGCCCTCGTTGGCCTTGATGCCGGCGATGATGCCGAACACGGCACCGAGGATGAAGGCCGCCACGACCCCGAGGAAGCCGATCAGGATGCAGGACAGCACCCAGCCGACCAGGCCGACGATCGACCAGAGGAGCTGGAAGTTGAGCGCCGCCACGGCGTGCGACCGTACCGTCGGGGACTGGTTGCCGCGGGCCAGCAGCGCCACCAGCGGGCCGATCCAGCCCAGCACCCCGCCGCTGAGGATCATGCCGGCGGCACCGCCGAAGTGCGCGACGAGCGCCCAGGTCTTGTCCTCGTTGCTGGCAAAGCCGCCACCGGGGCCGCCGTAGGCGCCGCCGGTCGGATATCCGCCAGCCGGGTTGCCACCGGGCGGGTAGCCGCCGGGCGGCGGATAGCCACCCGCCGGGGGGTAGCCGCCCGACGGCGGTTGGTCACCGGTGGGCGGCGGATAGCCACCGGCCGGGGGATAGCCGCCCGGGCCAGGCGCCCCGGACAGTGGTGCGGTGGGTGGCTCGGCCGACGGGTACGAGCTGGGAGAGGTCGGCTCCGGCGGGTAGTTGCCGGGGTCACCCGCGCCGGGAGGGCGAGGAGGTTCAGTCATGGGTGTCACGGTAGGGGTCCGTGGCAACGCCGCACCAGTGGGCGACCGTTGATCATCGCGCCGGCGGGCACGCCGACGTAGACTGGCACTCGTTACAGTCGAGTGCCAGGGCGGCCCGGCCGGGCCTACGGCACCGGCGGCCGACGTGCGACAGGAGGTGCGGAGGATGGGTCTCGACGACCGAAAACTCGCCGTGCTCCGCGCGATCGTCGAGGACTACGTCTCCACCCAGGAGCCGGTCGGCAGCAAGGCGCTTGTCGAGCGGCACCAGCTCGGGGTCTCCCCGGCCACGGTCCGCAACGACATGGCCGTGCTGGAGGAGGAGGGCTACATCCGGCAGCCGCACACGAGTGCCGGCCGGGTGCCCACCGACCGCGGCTACCGGCTCTTCGTCGACAGGTTGTCCCGGGTCAAGCCCCTCAGCCCGGCCGAACGTCGGGCCATCGAGCGCTTCCTGGTCGGTGCGGTCGACCTCGACGACGTGGTGCACCGCACGGTGCGACTGCTCGCCCAGCTCACCCGGCAGGTGGCCGTCGTGCAGTACCCGAGCCTGGCCCGCTCCTCGGTTCGGCACCTGGAGCTGGTGCCGATCTCCACCACCCGGCTGATGCTCGTCATGATCGCCGACACCGGGCGCGTGGAGCAGCGGCTGGTGGAGCTGCCCGGTCCGGTGCCCGCCGACAACGTCACCGACCTGCGCCGGCTGGTAAACGAGAAGCTCGCCGGCGCGCGGCTGTCCGACACGCCACCGTTGGTGCAGGCGCTCGTCGAGGAGGTGCCGTCCGAGCTGCGTCCGGCGATGACCACGCTCTCCACGGTGCTGCTGGAGACGCTTGTCGAGCGGCACGAGGAACGCATCGCGCTGGCCGGCACCGCGAACCTCACCCGGGGCGGCCTGCTCGACTTCCAGGGTTCGCTACGGCCGATCCTGGAGGCGCTGGAGGAGGAGGTCGTGCTCCTCAAGCTCATCGGTGAGACCGAGCCGAGCACGACCCGGGTGCTGATCGGCGACGAGAACGAGTTCGACAACCTGCGGGCCGCCTCGGTGGTCAGCACCGGGTACGGCCCGGGCGCCACGATCGTCGGCGGCCTGGGGGTGCTGGGGCCCACCCGGATGGACTACCCCGGCAATATCGCCACGGTGCGCGCCGTGGCACGCTACGTGGGCGAGTTGCTGGCCCAGAACTGACCAGTCAGGGCCGACGGCCGGCTGTTTGCCGCCGGATCGGCGCAACGCGAGACGAACATGAGGACACGGAACGCAGTGGCCAGGGACTACTACGGCATCCTCGGTGTGAGCCGGGAAGCCTCCGATGACGAGATCAAGCGCGCCTACCGCAAGCTGGCGCGCCAGTTCCACCCGGACGTCAATCCGGACCCGGAGGCTCAGGAGAAGTTCAAGGACATCAATGCCGCGTACGAGGTCCTCTCGGACGACCGCAAGCGGCAGATCGTCGACCTGGGTGGCGACCCGCTCGCCCCGGGCGGCGGTGGCGCCGGCGGCCCTGGTGGCCCCGGTGGCGCCGGCCCGTTCGTCGGTTTCCAGGACATCATGGACGCGTTCTTCGGCGGCGCGGCCGGTGGGGCGCGCGGCCCCCGTCCACGGACCCGGCCGGGCGCCGACGCGATCCTGCGGCTCGAACTCGACCTGCACGAGACCGCCTTCGGCGTCGAGGCCCCGATCACCGTCGACACCGCGGTGCTCTGCACCACCTGCTCCGGCGCCGGCACGGCCGCCGGCACCCACCTGGCGACCTGCGAGGCGTGTGCTGGTCGCGGCGAGGTGCAGTCGGTGCAGCGCACCTTCCTCGGCCAGGTGGTCTCCGCCCGGCCGTGCACCGTGTGCCAGGGCTACGGCACGACGATCCCGCACCCCTGCCCCACCTGCGCCGGCGACGGTCGGGTACGCACCCGCCGCTCGCTGACCGTCAAGATCCCGGCCGGCGTCGAGGACGGCATGCGGATCCGGCTGGCCCAGCAGGGCGAGGTCGGCCCGGGTGGCGGCACCGCCGGTGACCTCTACGTGGAGATCCACGAGCGGCCGCACGACGTCTACTCCCGCAAGGGCGACGACCTGCACTGCCGGGTCACCGTGCCGATGACCGCGGCGGCGCTGGGCACCCGACTCACCATCAAGACCCTGGACAGCGAGGAGACGGTCGACGTCAAGGCCGGCACCCAACCGGCCAGCACGCTGCGACTGCGCGCCCGGGGCGTGCCACACCTGCGCGGCACCGGCCGGGGCGACCTCTACGTGCACCTGGACGTGCGGACCCCGACCAAGCTCGACCCCGACCAGGAGAAGATGCTGCGCGACTTCGCCAAGACCCGTGGCGAGGAGGTCGCCGAGTTATCCAAGCAGGGCGGCTTCTTCTCCCGGATGCGCGACGCGTTCAACGGGCACGCCTGAGGTGTCCGCGCCGCTGTTCCTGGTCGAGGCGCTGCCCACCGGTGACGCGTTGACCCTGGACGGTCCGGAGGGGCACCACGCCGCCACCGTGCAGCGGCTGCGCGTCGGCGAGGAGCTGCTGCTCGCCGACGGTCGGGGCGGCACGGCCGCCGCCGTGGTCACCGCCGTCGGCCGGGGCAGCCTGGAGGTCACCATCACCTCCCGGGGGTACGCGGACGCGCCCGTCCCCCGCATCGCCGTGGTGCAGGGCATCGCCAAGGGCGACCGGGGTGAGCTGGCGGTGCAGGCGATGACCGAGGTCGGGGTGGACGAGATCGTGCCCTGGGCGGCGTCCCGTTCGGTCACCCAGTGGCGCGGCGACCGGGGCGTACGCGCCCGGGAGAAGTGGGTGGCCACCGCCCGGGAGGCCGCCAAGCAGGCCCGCCGGCCCTGGCTGCCGGTGGTGGCCGGCGCGCCGGACGAGTCCACCGCCACCGTCGCCCGCCGGATCGCCGGCGCTGCCGCCGCCTTCGTGCTGCACGAGGAGGCCGAGGAACGGCTCAGCACCGCCGAGCTGCCGCCGGGCGGTGAGATCGTCCTGGTCGTCGGGCCGGAGGGTGGCATCGCCGCGGCCGAGCTGACGGCGTTTCGGGAGGCGGGCGGGCGCGTCGTGCGGCTCGGCCCGGCCGTGCTGCGTACCTCGACCGCCGGCGTGGCGGCGCTCAGCGTGCTCGCCACCCGCCTCGGCCGCTGGTGACCCGCTCCCGCGGTCACGCCGGCTGGTTGCGACGGTCAGTGCCGGCCACCCCCAGGAGGGCTATCGAACGGCAGCGATGGCGTGCGCCAGACGCCGACCGCACGCCGGACTCTCGCACGGTGTAACGGTCAAGCGGGCAGCTTGCCGTTGACGTTTGTGGACATCGTGTGCAGGATGCCGGGCAGTTGCTCGAGCATCTTGGCGGGTAGGTCGCGGATCGTCTCCTCCGCAAGGGTGAGCCACAGCTGCTGGATCTGCCCGACCAGCGCCTCGCCGCTGTCGGTGAGAGCGACGACGGTGGCGCGCTTGTCGGCCGGATCGGGCGTGCGCTTGATGTGGCCGGAGGCCTCCAGCTTCCGGGTCATCAGCGTGACGCTGGGTGGTTCACAACCCAGCGCCTCGCTGAGCTGCGCCTGGATGCGAGGGCCACTCCGGTCGAGTTCGAGCAACAGAGCCTCCTGGCCGACGTGCAGGCCGAGCGAGGCGAGCAGATGTGCCGCCCTGGCCCGGTGACGCAGGCTGAGCAGGCGGATCGCCTGGTTCAGGGCGTCGGCGTACTCGTAATCCACGGAACCTCCTTGACAACGGCATTCGTTATGCGCATAACATTATCTGCCTAATGGTTAGGCGCATAACTAACGCTACCAAGGAGCCAGCATGACGGTGAAGGTCGCAGTCATCTACTACAGCTCGACCGGTACCGTGCATGCCCTCGCGCAGGCCGTTGCCAGCGGGGCCATGACCACCGGCGCGGAGGTGCGCCTGCGCCGGGCCGCCGAGCTCGCGCCGGATGAGGCGATCGACCAGAATCCGCTGTGGCGCCGGCACGCCGACGCCACCAAGTCGGTGCCGGTGGCCGAGCTCGACGACCTCGCCTGGGCTGATGCGTTCGCGTTCGGCACGCCGACCCGCTTCGGCACGCCGGCGGCGCAGCTCAAGCAGTTCATCGACCAGGCCGGCGGCCTGTGGCGTGCGGGCGTGCTGGCCGACAAGGCGGTCACCGCTTTCACCTCGGCCCATAACCGGCACGGTGGCAGCGAAGCCACCATCCTCGCGCTCGGCAACGTCTTCTACCACTGGGGCTCGGTCATCATCCCGCCCGGCTTCACCGACGCCACCGTCTACGCGGCCGGCGGCAACCCCTACGGCACCGTCGCGACCGGCAGCGAGGGCGCCGACGCCGCGGCTCTCGGGGCCGCTCGCTACCAGGGGCAGCGTCTGGCCAAATTCGCCGCCCGGCTTGGCGGCGACGTCCCCGTCCCAAGCCGCTCCGCAGCGGCCTGAGCAGTCACCCTGCTTCGGAGGAAATGATGACGAGTATCCGTCCCGAGAATCCGGCGACCACGCCGTCCGCCGGGCCTCCCTGGCTAGTCCTCGCGCTGGCCTGCGCCTGCCAGTTCATGGTCGTGCTGGACGTGTCGATCGTCAACGTCGCCCTGCCTTCCGTACAGCGTGACCTGGGGTTCACCGACACCGGGCTGGCCTGGGTGGTCAATGGCTACGTTCTGACGTTCGCCGGGTTCATGCTGCTGGGCGGCCGTGCGGCGGACCTGTTCGGGCACCGCCGGATGTTGGTGGCCGGCCTCGGCCTGTTCTCGCTGGCCAGCCTGGCCGCCGGCCTGGCCCACACGCCGGAGTTGCTCGTCGGCGCCCGGGTCGCTCAGGGTCTGGGCGGCGCCATGCTGGCACCGGCCACCCTCGCGGTGATCAACATCCGCTTTCCCGAAGGAAAGGAGCGCGCCCGGGCCTTCGGTGCGTGGTCCTCGGCGGGCGGCGTCGGCGGCATGGTCGGCGCGGTCGCCGGCGGCGTGCTGACCTCCGGGCTCTCCTGGCGGTGGGTGTTCCTGATCAACGTGCCGATTGGCATCGTGCTGCTCCTGGTGGCCACATCGCTGACCGCGGCACCGGCGCTCCGGCGCGAATCGCTCGACCTGCTCGGCGCGATCACGGGCACGGCCGGCCTGGCGTCGCTGATCTACGGCGTCATGCAGACCGCCAATCACGCGTGGGGCTCCCCGCGGGTGATGCCGCCGATCCTGGCCGGCGTGGTCCTGCTCGCCGTGTTCCTGGTGGTCGAGAAGCGCGTCGCGGCCCCGATGATGCCACTGCGGCTGTTCAGGAACCGCACCGTAGCCGTCAGCAACGCGATGCTTCTGCTGTTCGGCGGCATCGCCATCGCGATGTGGTTCTTCTCCTCGTTGTTCATGCAGAACGTGCTGCAGTACAGCGCATTGGACGCCGGGCTCGGACAGACCCCCGCCGCAGTCGTGTTCGTAGTGGTCGCCCGCTTCGCCACCGGCCGGCTTCTCCAGAGCGGTGCCCGCGTGCTCATCGTGACTGGGTGTGCATGCTTCGTGGCCGGCTTCGCCTGGCTCTCCCAAGCCGACGCCGACAGTCACTACGCCGCCAGCGTGCTCGGGCCGACACTGCTCGTCGCGATCGGCATCGGCCTGGTCTTCCCGACCCTGATGGCCTCGGCGACCGCCGACGTCTCGCCCGGTGATGCCGGCATTGTCGGCGGCCTGGCCAACACCGCCAGCCAGGTTGGTGGCTCGATCGCCCTTGCGGTGTACGCGACCGCGGCCGCCACCCGAGCCGCAGCGAACCACAGCGCGAGCGCCCCGCTCGACGCACTGGCCTCTGGATATGCACTGGTTTTCGGTATAGCGGCCGGTGTCGCCCTGACGATTGCCGCAGTCAGCCCGCTGCTCCCCACGCGGCGGCGGAACCGACCCACAACGCCCCATGATGCCCACCGACCACCTACTATCCTTGACTAGCGTCGCGTGCCGGTGGCAGACCGTGTCAGGCATGGAGGCGCCCGACCGAGGGAGACCGACGACGATGACGTCGCATCCTTCGTCTTCGCGTGACTGAGCGCGAGACGACCAGGCTGATCGCCTGGAGCCGTGAGCTTCGCCAGGTGCATGTGCGCCTGCGCGAAGCACTTGACCTCACTCGCACCGCAGTTGCCGAAGGTCGCTCCGCGGAGGCGGCCACGCGTGAGCTGCTGCTGTACTGCCACGGGTTTTGCGCTGCCCTCGATGGACATCACAGGGCCGAGGACCACCGCCTGTTTCCGGCGATCAAGGCGGCTCATCCCGAGTTGGAGCCCGTGCTCCGCAACCTCTCCCAGGACCACTCGATGATCGCGCACCTACTCGGCGTACTGCGGGCCGCGGTCGATCGGGCGGCACCGGTTGCCGAGTTGGGTCGTCACCTCGAGGGCGCCGCAGCCATTATGGAGAGCCATTTTCGGTACGAGGAGCGTCAGCTGCTCAGCGTGCTCGAGACACTCTCGCTGGATGCCCCGCCCGAGGAGGTTCTGGGCCCGCTGTAAACAACGGTGCCCCCGACGCGTGCTCGGTCAGGGGCGGGGGAAGACGGGCACGACCTCCTCCTCCGGACGTAGGTCCAGCCCGGCCGGCCCGATGATCTGCGGATCGGGCGTGCCGACCACCTCGGGGTCCTTGCCGGTGTAGTCGAAGCGGTGCAGCACGTGCCGCATCGCCTCGACACGGGCCCGCTTCTTGTCGTTGCTCTTCACCACCGTCCACGGCGCGTCGGCCGTGTCGGTCCAGAAGAACATCGCCTCCTTGGCCTCCGTGTACTCGTCCCACCGGTCCAGCGAGGCGATGTCCATCGGGGACAGCTTCCACTGCCGGACCGGGTCCACCTGGCGGATCGCGAACCGGGTGCGCTGCTCGTTCTGCGACACCGAGAACCAGAACTTGACCAACCGGATCCCCGAGCGCACGAGCATCCGCTCCAGCTCCGGGGCCTGCCGCAGGAACTCCAGATACTCCTTGCGGGAGCAGAAGCCCATCACCCGCTCGACGCCGGCCCGGTTGTACCAGGACCTGTCGAACAGCACGATCTCACCGGCGGCCGGCAGGTGCGCCAGCCACCGCTGGAAGTACCACTGGCCAGCTTCCCGCTCGTCCGGCTTGGCCAGCGCCACGACGGACGCGCCGCGCGGGTTGAGGTGCTCCATGAACCGCTTGATGGTGCCGCCCTTACCGGCCGCGTCCCGCCCCTCGAAGATGATCACCAGGCGCTCGCCGGACTCCTTGATCCAGTCCTGGAGCTTGAGCAGCTCGATCTGGAGCAGTCGCTTGTCGCGGTCGTACTCGTCGCGGTCCATCCGCTCGTCGTACGGATAGTCCTCCCGCCAGGTCTCCACGGGGGTGCCGTCCGGGCGCAGCAGGACGGGGTCGTCGTCGTGGCCATCGGCCACCTGGTAGTCGGCGGTGAGGTCCAGCAGCGCGGTGTCGGCCATGTCGGTGAGACTTACCCGCCTCGTGCCGCAACCCACCCCCCTGGCCGGGTGATGTGGGCGGCTGTTGCGCCGTCAGCTACGCAGGTAGGAGGCGCCGTTGAGGTCGACGATCGTGCCGGAGGCCCACTCGGCCTGCGGCGAGGCGAGCCAGTGCACGGCGGCGGCGATCTCCGCAGGCTCGGCGACCCGGTCGAACGGGCTCTGCGCCCGGATCGCCGCGCCCCGCTCGCCGTGCAGGTACTCGGTGGTCATGTCCGTCGCCACGAAGCCCGGCGCGACAGTGGCGACAGTGATGCCGTACGGCGCGAGCGCCACCGCCAGGGACTGACCCAGCGCGTTCAGTCCCGCCTTGCTGGCGCCGTACGCCGGCTGGTCCGGCTCGCCGCGGAACGCTCCCCGGGACGAGACGTTGACGATCCGACCGCCCCGCTCGCGCATGTGCTGGGCGGCGCACCAGGTGACGTTGCCGGCACCGGTCAGGTTCGTCGCCAGCACCTGCTGCCAGCGCTGCTGCCACTGCTCGTAGGAGGCGCCGAAGACCGGGTGCGGATCGTCCCGGTCGCCGTACGTCCCGGCGTTGTTGACGAGCACGTCCAGCCCGCCGAGCAGCTCGGCGGCCCGGTCGACCATGGCCCGTACCGCGTCCGGGTCGGTGAGGTCGGCGCGGACCACCACGTGCCCGGCGCCGGGTAGCTGCGCCCGCAGCTCCTCGGCCGCGTCGGCGGAGTCGCGGTGGTGGATCGCCACCCGGTCACCACCTGCCGCGAACGCCGTCGCCACCGCCCGGCCGATGCCGCGCGAGGCCCCGGTCACGAGTACCGCTCGATCCGTCATGGCGGCCATCCTGCCTCAGCCGCCCCTTCCGCGAACGGGCCGGCTGCCCCTGCCGCGCCGGAGCGCCCCCGGCCCGTCAGTCCCTAGACTGCCCCGATGGGATCCGACTGCCTGTTCTGCCGCATCGTCGCCGGGGAGATCCCGGCCACCGTGGTCCGGGAGACCGACACCACGCTCGCCTTCCGTGACATCGACCCGAAGGCGCCGGTGCACGTCCTGGTCATTCCGAAGGAGCACTACGCCGACGTCGCCACGCTCGCCCAGGGCGACCCGGCGCTGGCCGCCGACGTGCTGGCCACGTCCGCCGCCGTGGCCGAGGACGAGGGCCTGCTCGGCGACGGTTTCCGGCTGATGTTCAACACCGGCGCGTACGGCGGGCAGGAGGTTTTCCACGTGCACGCGCACCTGCTCGGTGGCGCGCCGCTCGGCCCGATGCTCGCCCGGGACCTGGCGTGAGCGGGCTCGGCGTGCAGCCGCGTGCCGGCGGGCGGCGGAGCGGAGCGGCGGCGTGACCGCGGGTTCCGGGGCCGACGCCCGGATGGACGAGCGGCTGGGCCGGCTGGTCCGCAGGGTGCAGGCCGACGCTCGGGTGCCGGCGGTGTCGGCGGCGCTGCACCGGGCCGACCGACCGCTCTTCAGCTGCGCCGTCGGCGCGACCGGCACCGACAGCCCGTTGGGGCCGGGCACCCAGTTCCGGATCGGCTCCGTCACCAAGACCTTCACCGCGGTGCTGGTCCTGCAGTGCCGCGACGACGGGCTGCTGGACCTGGACGACCCGGTGGGCCGGCACCTGGACCTGCCCGCGCACGGCGAGCTGACCGTCCGCCGTTTGTTGTCGCACACCGCCGGCCTGCAACGCGAGCCGTTCGGTGACGTCTGGGACACCCTGCGCGCGCCGGACGCCGACCAGTTGGTGGCCGAGCTGGACCGGGCTGAGCGGGTGCTGCCGACGGCCCGGCGGTTCCACTACTCCAATCTCGGCCTGGCCGTGCTGGGTCACCTTGTCGCCCGGCTCCGCGGCGAGAGTTGGGCGCGGTCGCTCACCGACCGGGTCCTGACACCGCTGGGGCTGGCCGACACCAGCGTGACCCCGCGGCCGACGGCGGCCACCGGGTTCCTGGTCGACGCCTACTCCGACGAGGCACACCCCGAGCCGCCCACCGACTTCGGCGCGGTCGGCCCGGCCGCCCAGCTCTGGAGCACCGCTACCGACATGGCCCGCTGGGCGGCGTTCCTCGCCGACCCGGCCGCGCTGGATCCGGCCGGCGCGGTCCTCGCCACCACCACGCTCGACGAGATGCGCTGGCCGGTGACCACCACCGACGAGACCCTCTGGGGCGAGGGATTCGGGCTCGGGCTGATCCTCGTCCCGCAGGGGGAACGGGTGGTGCACGTGGGGCACGACGGGGCGATGCCCGGTTTCCTCGCCGCCGTCTACGGCCGGCGAGGAGGCGACGGCACGGCCGGCGCGATGGGTGCCGCGGTGCTCGGCTCGTCCGGCACGGCGACCGAGGTGTTCGACCTGCCGCACCTGCTGCTCGCGACGGCCGTCGAGCACGACCCGGCCGAGATCGAGCCCTGGCGGCCCGGCGCACCCGCGCCGGCGGCCCTGCGGGGTGCTCTCGGCCGCTGGTGGGGCGAGGGCTTCGAGTACGTCTTCTCCTGGCACGACGGCACCCTGCGGGCGCAGCGGGTCGGCGGCCCGGCCGGACGTCCGCCGGCGATCTTCACCCCGTTGCCGGACCAGCCGGACGTGTTCCGCACGGTCTCCGGTCGGGAGACCGGTGAGCTGCTGCGGCTGACCCGGGACGAGGTCGGCGCGGTGGTCCGGATGCACTGGGCGACGTACCGGTTCACCCGTCATCAGGAGACCTTCGACAGGTACGACTTCCGCGCCGGGAGTTGATCGCGGCCAGCGGAAATGGGCGCGATGCCGCCCACGTTGAACAGATACGATGGGTGTAACGTCCGCACGCCGTGCCAGCAGGGCCGGCGCCGAGATCGAGAGCAGGTGCGCAGGGCCCTTCGGCCCAACTTATGACCGGCACCCCACCTCCCGGCCCGCCCCGGGTGCAGACCAGGATCACCGTGCCCGACTCGAAGATCATGGTCAATCTGCTCGGCGCGGGCGACGAGATCCTCCGGCTCGTCGAACGCTCGGTCAGCAGTGACGTGCACGTCCGCGGCAACGAGATCACCATCACCGGTGACCCCGCGGACAACGCCCTGGCCGAGCGAGTCTTCAGTGAGCTGCTCGAACTCATCGAGAAAGGCGAGACCCTGACCACTGACGCCGTCCGGCGTACCGTCGGCATGCTCGAGGAGGGCAGTGCCGAGCGGCCCGCCGAGGTCCTGACGCTCAACATCCTCTCCCGTCGCGGGCGCACCATCCGCCCCAAGACGCTCGGGCAGAAGCGTTACGTCGACGCGATCGACACCCACACCATCGTCTTCGGCATCGGCCCGGCCGGCACCGGCAAGACCTACCTGGCGATGGCGAAGGCCGTCCAGGCGTTGCAGGCCAAGCAGGTCAACCGGATCATCCTGACCCGGCCGGCGGTGGAGGCGGGTGAGCGACTGGGCTTCCTGCCCGGCACGCTCAACGAGAAGATCGACCCGTACCTGCGCCCGCTCTACGACGCGCTGCACGAGATGCTCGACCCGGAGACGATCCCCAAGCTGATGGCCCAGGGGACGATCGAGGTCGCCCCGCTGGCCTACATGCGGGGCAGGACGCTCTCCGACGCGTTCATCATCCTGGACGAGGCCCAGAACACGACGCCCGAGCAGATGAAGATGTTCCTCACCCGACTCGGCTTCAACTCCAAGATCGTCGTGACCGGTGACATCACCCAGGTGGACCTTCCCGGCGGGACCAGCAGCGGCCTGCGGGTCGTCCGGGAGATCCTGGAAAACGTCGACGACGTGCACTTCTCCCAGTTGTCCAGCTCCGACGTGGTCCGCCACCGGCTGGTGGGGGAGATCGTCGACGCGTACGCCCGCTGGGACGCCGAGCGGGAGAACCAGCAGGCGCAGGGCGTCCACGCCGTGCCCGGGCGACCCGCCCAGGGCGGCCGGGCCGGCCGCCGCCGCTAAAGCAGAGGAAAGCAGTTGTCCATCGAGATCGCCAACGAGTCCGGTGTCGAGGTTGACACCGATGCCGTGCTCGCCGTCGCCCGGCACGCCCTCGACGAGATGGGGGTCAACCCCCTCGCCGAGTTGTCCGTGCTGCTCGTCGACATCGACTACATGACCGAGCTGAACCACCGCTGGATGGGTGGCGACGGTCCGACCGACGTGCTCGCCTTCCCCATGGACGAGGGCAGCGTCGACCACGGCCCGGGGGAGTCCGCACCGGCCGGTGGCGAGCCCGCCCTGCTCGGTGACATCGTGCTCTGCCCCGAGGTCGCGGCCAAGCAGGCGGCGACCGCCGGGCACGCCTCGGCCGACGAGCTGCACCTGCTCACCGTGCACGGGGTGCTGCACCTGCTCGGCTACGACCACGCCGAGCCGGAGGAGGAGCGGGAGATGTTCGCCCTCCAGGCCCGCCTGCTGTCCAGCTGGCGGTCGACCCGCACCCAGTGATGTCCACTCCTCCGTTACTGGCGGCCGGCGCCACCGCCGGCCTTCCCGACTTCCAGCTGATCGTCTTCGCGGCCGGCCTGGTGGTGTTGGCCGGCCTGATCGCGATGACCGAGGCGGCGCTCGCCGCGGTCTCACCGGCGCGGGCCGCCGAGCTGGCCCGCGACGGTGTGCGGGGCGCCCGTACCCTCCAGGCCGTGGCCGGCGACGTCGTCCGGCACCTCAACCTGCTCCTGCTGTTGCGGCTGCTCGCCGAGCTGACCGCCACCACCCTGGTGGCGCTCGTCGCGGTGGACAGCTTCGGCGCCGGCTGGCGGGCCGCGTTGGTGACCGCCGGCGCGATGACCGTGGTCAGCTTCGTGGTCGTCGGCGTCGCTCCGCGCACCATCGGCCGGCAGCACGCGTACGCCGTGGGTCGTGCCGTGGCGCCGCTGGTCCGCTGGCTGGGCCGGGCGCTCAACCCGCTCGCCTCGTTGCTGATCCTGATCGGCAACGCGGTCACGCCGGGGCGCGGTTTCCGGGAGGGGCCGTTCGCCAGCCAGGTCGAGTTGCGTGAGCTTGTCGACCTGGCCGAGCAGCGCGGCGTGGTCGAGCACGGCGAACGTCAGATGATCCACTCGGTCTTCGCGCTCGGTGACACCATCGCCCGTGAGGTGATGGTGCCGCGTACCGAGATGGTGTGGATCGAGGAGGGCAAGACGCTCGCGCAGGCGTTGGTGCTCTTCCTGCGCTCCGGGTTCTCCCGCATCCCGGTGATCGGCGAGAGCGTCGACGACGTGCTCGGTGTGCTCTACCTCAAGGACCTGATCCGGCGCTCCCGTGGTGGGGACCCGGCGGCCGAGCAGTTGCCGGTGGCCGAGCTGATGCGCCCGGCGACCTTCGTGCCGGAGTCCAAGCCTGTCGACGACCTGCTGTCGGAGATGCAGGCGGCCCGCAACCACCTGGTCATCGTCGTCGACGAGTACGGCGGCACCGGCGGTCTGGTCACCATCGAGGACATCCTGGAGGAGATCGTCGGTGAGATCACCGACGAGTACGATGTCGAGCGCCCGCCCGTCGAACGTCTGACGGACTCCTCGGTGCGGGTGACCGCCCGCCTCCCGGTGGAGACCCTGGGCGAGATGTTCGACACCGAGCTGCCCACCGACGAGGTGGAGACGGTCGGTGGCCTGCTGGCCCAGTCGCTGGGGCGAGTGCCGATCCCCGGCGCGGAGGTCGAGGTCGCCGGGCTCCGGCTGCTCGCCGAGGGCACCACCGGCCGGCGCAACCGGATCGACACCGTCCTGGTCAACAGGGTGGAGTCGGGCCACGAGCAGGACACCGCGGGGCGCGGCGAGCACGCCGGCTCCGGGGACGACACGGACAACTACCGAGACGACGAGAGGCAATCCGCCGATGCCTGACACACCCGCCGCGCCCGCCGCCCAGCCCACGCCCACCGCGCCGGCAACCCTGAGCGCCGAGGACGCCAAGCTTGTCGTCCTGGCCCGGGGCGCCCGTGGCCGGGTCGCCGCCGTGGAGGGTGCCGCGGTCCGGGATCAGGACGGCCGGACGTACGCGGCGGCAAGTGTCGCGCTGCCCTCGCTGACCCTCACCGCGCTGCAGTTGGCTGTCGCGTCGGCCGTGGCGGCCGGGGCGAGCCGGCTGGAGGCCGCGGTGGTGGTGACCGAGGCGTCGACCCTGGACGGCGCCGGGCACCTGGCCGTGCGTGACCTCGCGGCGGACGCGCCGATCCACGTGGCCGCCCCGGACGGCACGGTCCTCGGCACGGTGACCGAGTGAGTCCCGTCCGGGACCCGGAGAGCCGGCCGTACCGGGCCGGTTTCGGCTGCTTCGTCGGCCGACCCAACGCGGGCAAGTCGACGCTCACCAACGCCATCGTCGGCACCAAGATCGCGATCACCTCGAACAAGCCACAGACCACCCGCCACGTGATCCGGGCCGTGCTGCACCGACCGGAGTCGCAACTGGTCCTGGTCGACACCCCGGGCCTGCACCGCCCCCGTACGCTGCTCGGCGAACGCCTCAACGACCTCGTCCGGTCCACCTGGACGGAGGTCGACGTGATCGGCCTGTGCATCCCGGCCGACGAGCCGGTCGGGCGCGGAGACCGGTTCATCACAGGTGAGCTGGCCGAGCTGAAGGCCACGGTGCTGGCGGTGGTCACCAAGACCGACCTGGTCGACAAGCGCCGCCTGGCGGAGCAGTTGCTCGCGGTGAGCCAGATGGGGGAGTTCGCCGAGATCGTGCCGGTGAGCGCCGTCTCCGGGCACCAGGTGGACACCCTTGTCGACGTGATGACCAAATATCTGCCGCCGTCGCCGCAGCTCTACCCGGACGACATGCTGACCGACGATCCCGAGCAGGTGCTCGTCGCGGAGCTGATCCGGGAGGCCGCCCTGGAGGGGGTCCGGGACGAGCTGCCGCACTCCATCGCCGTGGTGGTGGAGGAGATGATCCCCGAGGGTCAGGTCATGAAGATCTACGCCGACCTGTACGTGGAACGGCCCAGCCAGAAGGCGATCGTGCTCGGTCACAAGGCGAGCCGGCTCAAGGAGGTCGGCACCAACGCCCGCCGGCAGATCGAGGAGTTGCTGGGCGGCCGGGTCTATCTCGACCTGCACGTGCGGGTCGCGAAGGACTGGCAGCGCGACCCGAAGCAGTTGCGCAAGTTGGGTTTCTGAGCGTCCTCGGCGGTAAGCCGGCCCGTCACCGCTGGCTGATGGTGACGTTGCCGCTGCCCGCCGAGCCGTCGAGCACCAGCGACGCCGCCGGGTCGTCGGCGACGGTGACCCGGGCGTCGCCGGAGCCGGTGTTGGACCGGACCCGGTAGCTGCCCGCCGGCACCAGCAGCGTGACATCGCCGCTGGCGGCATGGGCGCGGGCCGCGGCGGGCTTGTCCAGCTCGACGTTGACATTGCCGGACCCGGCCTCCGCGTCGACCGCACCGCCCAGTCGGCGCGCGGTGATGTCCCCGGAGCCGGCGCGCAGCCGGACCGCCCCGCTGGCCTCGCTCACGTCGATGTCGCCGGAGCCCGTCTCGACCCCGACCGCGCCGGACGCGCCGACGATCCGTACGTCGCCGGAGCCCAGCCGCAGATCGACGGTGCCGACCCGGGTCAGCTCGACGTCGCCGGAGCCGGACTCGCCCTGGAGAGCCACGCCCTCCGGCAGGGCCACCTCGTAGGAGATGCTGCACCTGTCGCCACAGTTGGTGTCCAGCACCAACTCGCTGCCCTTGATCTCGTACCGGGCATGGGGTTCGCCACCCTGGTAGCGCACCACCCGCTTGATCCGCGCCTCGCCGGCCGTGCCGTTGCCCCGGACGATCACGTCGCCCGCACCGGGCAACACCCGGATGGTGGTGATCTTCGCCGCCTCGGTGTCGTCGTAGTCGAGCCGGCGCATGGCCAGGTTGTCGCACCCGGCGACAAGGATGAGGGCGGTTGCCAGGCCCAGCGCGACGGGCGCGGTGGCGCGCCGACGCACGGCGCTGGTGGTGGGGTGCGTTGCCATGACCAGCACGCTACGGCCGGCGGCGAGCCGGGCGCATCGGGGTTCGTCCGCGCATCCACCCCGAACCAACCCTGATTTCACACCCCGAGGGAGAATGGCCCGATGGCCGGGTATCGCCGACAGCTCTACCGCGACGACGCGGTGGTGCTGCGTGTGCAAAAGCTCGGCGAGTCCGATCGGATCATCACCCTGCTCACCCGTCGGCACGGCCGGCTGCGCGCGGTGGCGCGGGGGATCCGCCGCACGACCAGCAAGTTCGGCGCCCGGCTGGAGCCGTTCGGCCACGTCGACCTCCAGCTCGCCGGCGACCCGAAGGGCAACACCGGCAGCTCGCTGCACACCGTCAGCCAGGTCGAGGGCATCGAGCTGTACGGCAAGCGGTTCCTCGGGGACTACCCCCGTTACACGGCGGCCAGCGCGATCGCCGAGACCGCCGAGCGGCTGACCCCGGTCGAGCGGGAGCCGTCGCTGCGGCTGTTCCAGCTCACCGTGGGCGCGCTGAAGGCGCTGTCCCGGGGCGAGCACGCCACCACCCTGGTGCTCGACGCGTACCTGCTGCGGGGGATGGCCCTCGCCGGTTGGGCGCCGGCGCTCATCGCCTGTGCGGTCTGCGGCACCCCCGGGCGGCACCGCGCCTTCTCCGTGCCCGCCGGGGGCGCGGTCTGCCCGGACTGCCGGCCACCCGGCGCCGCCCACCCCGCGCCGGCCACCATCGACCTGATGTCCGCGCTGACCACCGGCGACTGGGTGCTCGCCGACGCCACCGACTCCGGCGTACGCCGGGAGTGCAGTGGGCTGGTCGCGGCTCACCTGCAGTGGCACCTGGAGCGCGCGCTACGCTCGCTGCCGCTGGTCGACCGGGGTCCCTCGGCGGCCGGCACGGCCTCGCCGCCGAACGGCGCCGGGGTCGTGGTGCTCCGGCCACGTGGCGACGTCGAGGCCGGGGCGGACGGCACGAACAGGGAGTGACCGAGTGATCCGATCGAAGAAGGCCGGCCGGCGCGAGCCGACGCCGCCGACACCGCACCCGTCCGGCGCCCGGCCGCCGGCGCTGCCCACCGAGGCGGTGCCGAAGCACGTGGCGGTGGTGATGGACGGCAACGGTCGCTGGGCCAAGGATCGCGGGTTGGCGCGCACCAAGGGTCACGAGGCCGGGGAGCACAGCCTCTTCGACACCATCGAGGGCGCGATCGAGATGGGCATCCCGTACCTGACGGCGTACGCGTTCTCCACCGAGAACTGGCGGCGCTCGCCCGACGAGGTCCGGTTCCTGATGGGGTTCAACCGGGACGTCATCCGTCGTCGCCGCGACCAGTTGGTCGACCTCGGCGTCCGGGTGGTCTGGTCGGGTCGCTCCGGCCGGCTGTGGAAGAGCGTCATCTCCGAGTTGCAGACGGCCGAGGAGATGTCGCGGGACAACTCGACGTTGACCCTGCAGTTCTGCGTCAACTACGGCGGGCAGGCCGAGATCGGCGACGCGGCCGCCGCGATCGCCCGCGACGTGGCGGCCGGGCGACTGGATCCGGCCAAGGTCAACGAGAAGACCGTGGCGAAGTACCTCTACCACCCGGAGATCCCGGAGGTGGACCTGTTCCTGCGTCCCTCGGGGGAGGAACGGATCTCCAACTTCATGCTCTGGCAGTCCGCGTACGCGGAGTTGGTCTTCCTGGACACGCTCTGGCCCGACTTCGACCGCCGCCACCTCTGGTACGCGTGCGAGTTGTACGCGCAGCGGGACCGACGCTTCGGCGGGGCGCTGCCCAACCCGGTCGCCCCGGTGATCTGAGCCGACGCGCTTACGCTCTCGTCACCCTGGGTATCACAGTTGTCAGAAGCCACTGACGGAGGTGAACCCACATGATCCAGAAGCGCATTGCCCAGTGGGCGGTGATGGCGGTCGCGGTGCCCCTGGCGGCTGCCGGCGCCCGCCGACTCAGCCACACCCTGGAGACCCGGCGTGGTCCCTCCGGGATGACCCGGTTGCTCACCAAGGGCGCGGACCTCGTGCGTCCCCAGAAGGCCAAGCGGCGCCGCTTCTTCTGATCACCCCTTCGCCCGTCCCCGGCGCCGCCCGCACCCCTCGGTGCGGGCGGCGCCGTCCATCCCACCCCGCTTGCTCCGGGTCCGCGTGCTTCCGGCTCCGCCCGCCCCACCCGCCCCGCCCTCGCCGATCTTGCGGTTTCTGTCGTTGATTCATGCCGGTATGCCGGTAATGCGAGGACAGAAAGTGCAAGATCGCGGGGTGTGGCCGGGTGTCGCGGGGTGGGGTGGGGCGGGGTGGGGCGGGGTGGGTGCGGTTGTTTTGGGGTGCCGCGGAAATGGGGCCGGGTAGGGTCCGAGAGTGGCGGGACGACGGCGGTGGGGGTGGCTGTGCGGGATCTCCGGTACAAAATGATCATGGCGTTGAACGCCGCGGATCTGGGCGAGCCGATCTGTGCGCAGGTGGCCGACATCTGTGCCGAGATCGCCGAGCAGCACTGCGCCGAGTTCGGTCACACGCCGCAACTGCGCACCGGTGAGATCGCCGAGCTGGCCACCGGCGAACCGGCCCTGACCTGGGCGCCCACGACCCCCGACACCGCGCGGCGGGCCTGGTGACCGCTCCCGCGCCGTCGGTCGAGGTGCGTCGCGCCGACGACCGCTTCGCCACCCGGATCTCCTGGCTGGACTCCAAGCACTCGTTCTCGTTCTCCCGGCACTACGACCCGGCCAACACCCACCACGGTCTGCTGCTCGTCAACAACGACGACGTGGTACGCCCGGGGGCGGGGTTCGAGACCCACCCGCACCAGGACATGGAGATCATCACCTGGGTGCTGCGCGGCTCCCTGGTGCACCAGGACTCCACCGGCCACTCCGGGGTGATCTATCCGGGCCTGGCCCAGCGGATGAGCGCCGGCACCGGCATCCTGCACTCGGAGAAGAACGACGCCTGGCGACTCAACAACCAGGAACCGCACACCGACCCGGTCCACTTCGTGCAGATGTGGGTGCTCCCCGACGAACCGGGCGTGGATCCCGGCTACGAGCAGTTGGAGATCGAGGACGAGCTTCTCCGCGGCGGCCTGGTGCCGATCGCCTCCGGAATGGACCGCTACGACGGCGCGTCCGCGATCCGGATCCGTAACCGGTACGCGACCCTGCACGCCGCGCGGCTCACCCCCGGCGACGAGGTCACCATCCCCGACGCGCCCTTCGTGCACCTGTACGTGCCCAACGGCACGGTGACCCTGGAGGGCAGCGGCCCGCTCGGCACCGGCGACGCGGCCCGGCTCACCAGGACCGGCGGCCGGCGGGTCACCGCCGACGAACCGGCCGAGATCCTCGTCTGGGAGATGCACGCCACCGTCACCTGACCGGTGCCCGGGGTGGGCGGCTCGCACCGCCCTGGCCCATGATCTCGCTCGAACCAGGACGTCAACGCCGTTGTGTTAGGGCGAGCGGTTGTTCGTCAACGGGCAGTGTCTCGCCGATCATGCTGTTGTGCCGGGGTGGTCTTGTGCGTCGACCCAGGTTTGTCGGCCAGGGGTGCGTGGGGTGCCGGCCGGCGGGGCGGGCTCTGCGTGTCCGGGGGTGGTCGGGGGTCCTTTGCTCTGCACCCGTGGGTGCGACGGCTACGGTCTGTGACCGGTGCTTATTGGGGTGCAGAGCAAAGGGGGGCGGCTCGTGCACCCTGCCCGACGGGGCGGTTGGTGATCGAGGTCGTGCCGGGCCGGCCGCAGCGCCAAACGCAACCACGTTGAGATCCAGGACAACACCGTTGCTGTAGGCGGGACCGCTGCGCGTCAACCGCGCCGCGTCGCCGGTCACGACGTTGTGGCATGCGGCAGGGCGCCCATAAAGGCCCCAAGCTCGGCACCAGGATGAGGTGATTGCCGGGTCCGGACTGCCTCCGCTCCGCGATCTTGCACTTTCTGTCCCGACACAAGGGGCATATCACCTATATGGACAACCGAAACTGCAAGATCGGCGCGAACTGCTCGCGAGACACGCCCTGATCTAGCTGCACTCCCCAGGAGTCCCGTTATCCAGCACGTGTTGACCTGCCGCCACGGCGCTAACGCAACGGCGTTGACATGGATGTAGTGGCCTCCCCACGGGCGGAAGGCCACTACATCATGGATCGAGCACGATCACGGCGCCGCGGGGCGCCGCGCCGACTACGCCGGAGACTCGGTGCGCTCGCCGGCCCAGGTGGTGTGGAACGAGCCCTCGCGGTCCACCCGCTGGTAGGTGTGCGCGCCGAAGTTGTCCCGCAGGCCCTGGATCAACGCGGCGGGCAGGCGCTCGGCGCGCAGGGCGTCGAAATACGCCAACGACGAGGAGAACGCCGGCGTCGGCACACCGGCGCGGGTCGCGTCGGCCACCACCCGCCGCCAACTCGGGACGCCGGCGGCGACCGCCTCGGCGAAGTACGGCGCCACCAGCAGCGTCGGCAGGTCCGGCTTCTCGTCGTACGCCTCGCGGATGCGGTCCAGGAAGCGGGCCCGGATGATGCAGCCGCCCCGCCAGATCGTGGCCGTGCCGCCGAGGTCGATGTCCCAGTTGAACTCCTGGCTGCCGGCGCGGATGTGGTCGAAGCCCTGCGCGTACGCCACGATCTTGGAAGCGAGCAGCGCCCGGCGGACGTCCTCGACGAACGCGTCCCGGTCGTCGACCTGCCACTGCTCACCCGCGTCCGGGAACGCCCGCCGTGCCGCCTCCCGCTGGTCGACGTGCCCGGAGAGCGAGCGGGCGAAGGTCGCCTCGGCGATCCCGGTGATCGGAATGCCCAGGTCCAGGGCGCTCTGCACGGTCCACCGGCCGGTGCCCTTCTGCTCGGCCCGGTCCTGCACGATGTCGACGAAGGCCCGGCCCGTCGTCGCGTCGGTGTGCGCGAGCACGTCGGCGGTGATCTCGATGAGGAACGACTCCAACTCGCCGCCGTTCCAGTCGCGGAAGATCTCCGCGATCTCCGCCGGCTTCGCGCCCAGACCGGCCCGAAGCAGGTCGTACGCCTCGGCGATGAGCTGCATGTCGGCGTACTCGATGCCGTTGTGCACCATCTTGACGAAGTGCCCGGCGCCGTCCGGTCCAACATGGGTGCAGCACGACACACCGTCGACCTGGGCGGCGATCTTCTCGAACATCGGACCGAGCTTGGCGTACGACTCGGCGGAGCCGCCGGGCATGATGCTCGGCCCGAGCAGCGCGCCCTCCTCGCCACCGGAGACGCCGGTGCCGCTGAAGTGCAGCCCCTGCGCGCGCAACGCCTCCTCCCGACGGCGGGTGTCGGCGAAGTGGGCGTTGCCGCAGTCGACGATGATGTCGCCCTCCTCCAGCAGCGGCACCAACTCGTCGATCACCGCGTCGGTGGGCGCACCCGCCTTGACCATCACGATCACCGCACGGGGTCGCTCCAGCGACGCCACGAAGTCGGCCATCGTCTCGCCGGGCACGAACGTGCCCTCGTCACCGTGCTCGGCAACCAGGCTGCGGGTGCGTTCCGGCGACCGGTTGTGCACCGCCACCGTGAAGCCGTTGCGGGCCAGGTTGCGGGCCAGATTCCGGCCCATCACCGCCAACCCGGTCACACCGATCTGCGCCGTCGCCTGCTCAGCCATTCGTGCCGCCACCTCTCGCCGTCGGACTTGCGTGCTAGGACCGTATCGCGGTGCGGCGGAACGTGGGCGTGTCGTCTCGACAGCCGGTTATCGGCAAATGATGCTCAGCTCTGCCGGGCCAGGCGATCCTCCACGTGTGCCACCTTCGCGGTGAGCGCGTCCGTCACCCCCGGGCGGACGTCGGCCTTGAGCACCACACTCACCCGGGGCGCCTGCGCGGCCACCACGTCGACAGCCCGCTTGACGACAGCCATCACCTCGTCCCACTCACCCTCGATCGTGGTGAACATGGCGTCGGTGCGGTTGGGCAGGCCCGAGTCGCGGACCACGCGTACCGCGTCGGCGACCAGGTCACCGACAGACTCACCGACACCGAGCGGGGTTACCGAGAACGCGATAAGCATGTCGCCGATGGTGCCAGGAAAATCGGCTGCGCCGACGGACGACCGGCCGATAGTGTGCGGGCATGCGCTACTGACGCCCCCTCTCCGAGCCGGCCCGCCGCCCCGCGTCGCGGTCCGTGCGCTCCTGGGCGTCCCGCATCCCACCCGCAGTTCGGCGGTGCTGGCCCTGCCCGACTCCCGGTGAGCAGTCTCTCTCCCGTTCGACCGTCGCGACGCGGCGGTCACCAGCCGATCCGACCGACCGCCGGAACGCGGGACCGGCCGAGCCGGTCGGCACCGAAGGAGGCCCGGATGCCTGCCAGGCGCAATCCGAAGAAGTCCCGTACCCCCGGCGCGACGCCGCTGGGCATCCACCCGGCGGCCCAGTCCGGCCCGTCCCTGTCCACCCACCCCGACCTCGCCGTCGAACCGATCGAGCCGGCGCTGCTGGTCGAGCCGACGTTGCCGGCGGTGCTGGTCGAGCCGGCGTTGCCAGGGCTGCTGGTCGAGCCGACGTTGCCGGCGGTGCTGGTCGAGCCGGCGGTGCCGATCGAGTCGACGCTGCCGGTGGCGGCCGCCTCGGATGCGTTCGCGCTGCCGGTCGACGTGCCGACGGTGGTCGACGTGCCGGCAGTGGTCGACGTGCCGACGGTGGTCGACGCGCCGGCAGTGGAAGACCTGCAACCGGCGGCCGGGCGACCGACGGCGCCGACGGCTGGTCCGCCCCAGGGCGGCGGCAACCGCTCGGGCGGCGGCCGCAGCCAACAGGCCGGCCAGACCCGCCGTTACGCCTTCCGCCGCAGCTGACCGAGCCGTCCCCGCCGTTGGGCGGAGGCGCTGCGTGGGGTGGCAGCAATATCAGGGATGTAGTGGCCTCCGTCGCCAACGAGGCCACTACATCCCTGTTGTTGCGCGGATTTGCCCCGCTCGACGGTCGGCGGTCGGCGGGCGGGGGGCGGCGTGCGGGCGGCGAGAGCGTCGGTCGCGCGCGGGGGCGGCCGGGGGCGGCCGGGCTCAGCCGATCAGGGGGCGGAAGGTGCCGACCAGGACGCTTGTCGTGAGGGCGGCGCCGGCCAGCACGGCGGACCCGGCGATGAGGAGCGCATCGGCGTAGGTGAAGCGTTGGTGGCGGGCCACGGTGCGGGGCGTACCGGCGTCGAAGCCCCGGGCGTCCATCGCGACGGCCAGGCGGGTGCCCCGGCGGATCGCGCCGACGAGCAGCGCGAACGCGGTGGAGGCGAACAGTCGCAGCTTCGTGACCGGGTTGCGTCCCGCGTCGACGCCGCGCGCGCGTCGGGCCATGCTGATCATCTGCCACTCCTGACCGAGGAGCGGCACCAGGCGGAACGCGGCCAGCGCCCCGATGGCGAACCGGGCCGGCGCCTTCGCGTTCTGGATCAACGCGTCGGCCAGGTCGGTGGGGTCGGTGGTCGCGAAGACGATCACGCCGGGCAGGGCCACCGCGAAGACGCGCAGCACCAGCCCGAGCGCGGTGAGCAGCACGCCGGTGCTCACCAGGACCGGTCCCGCGTCCAGCAGGACCCGGCCGGACCGGTCGGCGGCGAAGAGCGTCAGGGTGACCAGGATGCCGGCGGCGCTGAGGAGCAGCGGCCAGGCCCGCCGGGCCAGCACCCGGTAGCCGATGCCGAACAGCGGCAGCACGGCGAGTTCGAGCGCGATGGCGATCGCCGGTGCCAGCGGGTCCAGGGTGGCGAGCAGGGTGAACGAGAAGACGAGCGCGGCGGCGACCTTCGCCACCGGGTTGCGGCGGGCCAACGGCGCACCGGGCGTGGCGACCGACCCGATGGTGATCATCGGTCGTCGTCCGGGGCGCGTCGCAGGGTGACGGTGCGGTCGGCGAGCGCGGTCACGAAGTCCGCGTCGTGGGTGACCGCGACCACGCCGTGCCCGGCGTCGCGCAGGTCGGCGAAGAGGTCGACGAGTTCCCGCCAGGTCCGCCGGTCCTGACCGAACGTGGGTTCGTCGCAGATCAGCAGGCGGGGCGCGGTGGCCAGGGCGGTCGCCACACTCAGCCGCCGCGCCTCACCACCGGAGAGGGTGTACGGGTTGGCGGCGGCGAGGTGGACCAGCCGCAGCCGTTCCAGCAGCCCGCTCACCGTCTCCCGGACGGCCTCCTCGGGCTGACCAATGCGGCGTGGCCCGAGCGCCAGCTCGTCGAAGACGGTGCTGGTGACGAACTGGTGCTCCGGGTCCTGGAAGACCGACCCGATCCGCCGGGCCAGCGCGGGTGCCCGCCACCGGTGCGGGGGAGTGCCGTGGTCGGTGCCGGCCAGCTCGACGGATGCGGTGACCCGTCCGGCGCCCGGCCGGAGCAACCCGCCGAGCAGGAGCGCCAGTGTGGACTTGCCGGCGCCGTTGGGTCCGCGTACGGCGAGTGCCTCTCCGGCGCGTACCGCCAGGTCGGTGGAGCCCAACCGGGGCGGCAGGCCGAGCCGGTCGGCGGTGAGCAACAGGTCCCCGGGCGCGGCGGCGGCGGGTCGGGGCGCGATGGGGTGACCGGGCACCCAGACCCCCTCGGCGGCGAGCGTGGCACCGTGGGCGGCGAAGACGGCCTCCGGGGTGCCGTCCGCGCGGACCCCGCCGCCCGGTTCCAGGACGACGACCCGGTCGACCAGCGGCAGCGCCTCGGCGACCCGGTGCTCGACCAGGATCAGCGTGGTGTCGGCGTCCAGCGCGCCGGCCACCGCCTCGCGGACCAGGTCGGCCCCGGCCGGATCGAGGTTCGCGGTCGGCTCGTCGAGCAACAGCAACTCGGGACGCAGCGCCAGCGCGCCCGCCAGGGCGAGGCGTTGCTGCTCGCCGCCGGAGAGCGCGGCGGTGGGGCGGTCCCGGGGGTACGGGAAGCCGACGCGGTGCAGCGCCTCGTCCACCCGGGGCCAGATCTCGTCGGTAGGTGTCCCGCGGTTCTCCAGCCCGAACGCGACGTCGTCGCCGCAGCGCGCCATCACCAGTTGGGTTTCCGGATCCTGGAAGACGATGCCGACGCGTTCCCGCCCCTTGCGCGGGTCGAGCCCGTCGATCTCGACGGTGCCCTCCTGCTCGCCGGAGTCCTCCGGCAGCAACCCCGCCAGCGCGCTGAGCAGGGTGCTCTTACCGGCCCCGGAGGGCCCGAGCAGCAGAACCCGTTCCCCCGCCTCAACCCGCAGGTCGACCCCGCGCACCGCCCAGGCGCGCCGCCCCGCGTGCCGCCATCCGAACCCCCGCAGCAACACCCCGCCCACCACACACCCCCTTTCCGGCCCGGCTCCACCCTGCTCGGTCGATCACGAGGTGGACGGTGGTTCTCACCTCATGACCGACGCGAGTGGGCGGGGTTAGATCAGGGCGCGTTCGCGGCCTGCCGGGAAGCGGTCCAGGACGCCGGTGTTGGCCAGGGCCTTCGTCAGCAGCCAGCCGCCAACGCCGGCGATCGCGGTGGCGCTGACGATGGTGATCAGCGCGTACGGGATGCGGTAGTCGGCGAGCGCGTAGGCGTCGTTCCAGACGAAGAAGTCGAACAGCGCGGCGCTGAGACCGGTGAGCGCGCCGGCCAGTATCGCGGTCGGCAGCCGGTACGACCGGTACCGGAACGCGGCGAACGCCAGCTCGGCGCCGATGCCCTGCACGATGCCCTGTGGGATCACCGTGCCGGCCCACTGGCTGCCCAGCAGCGCGGACAGGACCGCGGCCACCGTCTCGCAGTAGAGCGCGGCGCCGGGCTTGCGGATGACCAGACCGCCGATCACGGCCGGCATCAGCCACACGCCGTAGAGCAGCGCCTGCGCCGGCGGGAAGAAGGCGAACGCACCCTCGGTGGCGCTCCAGACCAGGCCCCAGGCCCAGAAGATGACGCCGAAGGCGACCGCGATCACCGAGGCGACCACGATGTCGATGGTGCGCCAACGACCGGTGTCGGTGGTGGATGTCATGTGTTACTCCCAGTTCTGCGTGCGAACCAGGAGAAGACGCACGCCGCGCGTCCGGTGGCACCGGACGGCGGCGCGGCTGGAGGTCGACCGAACTCCCTGCGCTGGCATTACCCAGATCAGGTTCGAGGGTCTGCGGGCGTGCCCGCACTCTCAGCGCTGTGCGCTCCCCTGTCGGATGTGAAGTTGTCTCGTCGACGCTAACACCGACCAGGGGTGCCGGCCCAGCAGGGCGTCCGCCCATCTCGGCGTTCACCCCGCCGCACGCCGGCTGGGTAGGCTGACGATCATGCGGGTCGACGCGCGAGGTCTCACGTTCGAGGTAACCGCCGGTGGTCCGTCGGACGGCGTACCCGTCCTGCTGCTGCACGGCTTCCCACAGCACAGCGGCGAGTGGGACGACGTGGTGCCCGCGCTGCACGCGGCCGGGCTGCGCACGTACGCGCTCGACCAGCGCGGCTACTCGCCCGGCGCGCGGCCGACGGCGGTGGCCGACTACCGGATCCCCGAGCTGGTCGCCGACGTGGTGGCGGTGCTCGACGCCCTGGGGTTGGACGCCGTGCACCTGGTCGGCCACGACTGGGGCGCGATCGTGGCCTGGGCGGTCGCCGCCGGGCACCCCGACCGGGTCCGCACGCTGACCGCCGTGTCCGTGCCGCATCCGGCCGCCATGGCGCACGCCCTGGCCAACGACGGCCAGCAGAAGGCCCGCTCGTCGTACATCACCTTGTTCCGTAAGCCGGGCACGGCGGAGCGGGTGCTGCTGGCGTGGCACGCGACCGCGCTGCGCAAGATGCTCGGCGGGGCGGGCGACGGGCCCCGGGTGGACCGCTACGCGGCCCCGATGCGTGAGCCGGGGGCGCTCACCGCCGCCCTGAACTGGTACCGGGCGATGTCCCGCGCCGACCTGGCCGGTGTCGGCCCGGTCGCGGTGCCCACCACGTACGTCTGGAGTGACCGGGACGTCGCCATCGGCCGGACCGCCGCCGAGGCGTGCGCGGCGAACGTCACCGGGGCGTACCGCTTCGTGCGGTTGCCGGGTGTGAGTCACTGGATTCCGGACACCGCGCCGGGCCCGCTCGCCGAGGCGATCCTCGCTCGGGCCGGCGGGACGGCCTGAGCCGTGCGGGTCGGTCAGGGAGGGGCACCGTGACGACGAACACCAGCGGTCCGGGCACTCGACGTTCGATCGCGGCGCAACTGCGCCTGCTGGGCGTACGCCCCGGGGCCACGCTGTTGGTGCACGCCGCGCTGCGTCCGCTGGGGTTCGTCACCGGCGGACCGCACGCGGTGGTGCTTGCCCTGCGCGACGCGTTGGGCCCGGACGGCACGATCGTGGTGCCCACCCACACGCCGGACAACAGCGACCCCGCGGGGTGGCGCAACCCCCCGGTGCCGGCGGACTGGTGGCCGCTGATCCGTGCCGAGATGCCGGGCTTCGACCCGGCGGTCACTCCGAGCCGGTTCATGGGCGTGCTCGCCGAGACGGTTCGCGGCTGGCCCGGTGCCCTGCGCAGCGTGCATCCGCACGTGTCGTTCGCCGCGCTCGGGCCGGCCGCCGAGCAGGTGGTGGCCGGTCACGGCCTGGCCGACATGCTGGGTGAGGGCTCCCCGCTGGCCCGGCTCTACGACCTGGACGCCGACGTCCTCCTGCTCGGCGTGGACCACTCGGTGAGCACCTCGCTGCACCTGGCGGAATACCGCTGCTCGGGTTCACCCCGCGAGCGGGTCGGCGCCGCGGTGCGGACCGGCGACGGTGGTGGTCGGGAGTGGGTGTGGTGGCAGGACGTACGGCTCGACGCGGACGACTTCGACGCGCTGGGCACCGACCTGGAGGCCACCGGGTCGGTGCGCGCCGGACCGGTCGGCGCCGGGACCGGCAGGTTGATGCGGCAGCGGGCGGCTGTCGACTTCGCGGTCCGTTGGCTGGACCGCAACCGGACGACGGAGGAAGCATGACGGTGAGTGCCGAGGCCTACCTGGCCGTGGTGACCGAGACGATCGGCCGGGTGGCCGCCAGCCAGCGGGAGGCGGTGGGGCGGGCCGCGGACCTGATCGCCGACGCCGTCCGCGCCGACGGGGTGGTGCACGCGTTCGGCACCGGGCACTCCGAGGCTCTCGCCATGGAGATTGCCGGCCGGGCCGGAGGGCTGGTGCCGACGAACCGGATCGCGCTGCGTGACCTGGTGCTGCTCGGCGGTGAACCGGCCGAGCGGCTCGGTCCGCTGCTGGAGCGGGATCCGGCGGTCGCGCACCGGCTCTACGAGTTGGCGCCGGTGCGGTCCACCGACGTCTTCGTGCTGGCTTCGAACTCCGGGGTCAACGGCGCGATGGTGGAGTTCGCCACGCTTGTCAAGGCGCGCGGGCACGCGCTGGTGGCGATCACCTCCGCGCAGCACTCGGGCCGGATGACCTCCCGCCACCCGTCCGGGCGCACGTTGGCCGACCTCGCCGACGTCGTTCTCGACAACGGCGCTCCGTACGGTGACGCGACGCTGCCGCTGCCCGGCGGCGGCGCGGTCGGCGCGATCTCCTCGATCACCGCGGCGCTGCTGGCGCAGCAGGTGACGGTGGAGGTGGTGGCTCGGCTGCTGGCGGCGGGCGTGCGGCCGCCGGTCTACCTGTCGGCGAACATCCCGGACGGCGACGCGCACAACGCGGAGTTGGAGGCCCGGTACGCCGGCCGGATCCGACGCGGGTCCTGAGGCCGTCGCGGGGCGAACGCCTCACCGCACCTCCGCGGCCGACAGGCGTCGCCGGCCGTCCCCGGCGTCGACTCGGTCGGCCGGCGGCGTGTGAACCGCTGATGAACAACGAATGTCGTGAACCCGTTTCGCGCGCAGCCGGGTGGGGCATTGGCGTTGCTGCCGACGGCCGGGACCGTCGGCAGTAGCGTCGCACCGGAGGTAGCGCGTGTCCAAGGAGACCGAGAAGCAGCGTTGGCAGCGTAATTTCGCCGACCTGTTGCAGGAGTTGCGGGTCGCACAGACGGGCGTGCAGATCCTCTTCGCCTTCCTGCTCACCCTGCCGTTCAGCAACGGGTTCACCGAGACCACGGAGTTCCAGCGGGACGTCTACATCGTCGCGCTGCTCGCCGCGGCCGCCGCCACCGCGATGATCATCTCGCCGGTGGCGTTCCACCGGGCGCTGTTCCGCCAGGGGCGCAAGCCGGAGCTGGTGCGCTTCGCGCACCGGATGGCCACCGGCGGTCTCGCCTTCATGCTCATCGCGATGGTCAGCGCGGTGCTGCTGATCACCGACTTCGTGCTGGACCGGCCGATCGCCTTCGTGCTCAGCGCGCTGACCGGGCTCTGGTTCCTGACGTTCTGGGCAGCCCTGCCGTTCGCCCGCCGCAACTGGGGTGACGACGACATCGACGACGAGGACGACGACCCGGACGAGATCGCCGGACGCTGATCGAGCAGTTCGCCACGAAAACTACCCCTGGGTAACACCCGGGAGTAACGTGACGGTAGTCGCACACGCCGAGCAGCCGCACCGAGGTTCGAGGGGGCAGCCGTGACCACGACACAGGACGGTCGACCAGCACCGGACGGCCCGGATTCCGCGACCACCCCGCAGACCGCCGGGGCCGCCGCACCGCTGTCGGCGGAGGCCGGACAGGTCTCGGAGAAGGAGGCCCGGCGGGTCGCCGAGGCCGCCCGCGAGTCCGCCTGGGACCGGCCCAGCTTCGGCAAGGAGTTGTTCCTCGGCCGCCTCCGCCTCGACCTGATCGACCCGTGGCCCGAATCCGATCCGGACGACGTGGCCCGCGCCGAGGAGTTCCTCGGTCGGTTCCGCGCCTTCCTCAGCTCCGAGGTGGACGGCGCGGCCATCGAACGCGACGCGTCCATTCCGGACTCGGTCTTCCACGGCCTGGCCGACCTCGGCGCGTTCGGCATGAAGATCGACCGGAGGTACGGCGGGCTCGGGCTGAGCAACCTGCACTACTGCCGGGCGCTGATGCTTGCCGGCTCGGTCAGCCCGGCCATCGGCGCGCTGCTCTCCGCACACCAGTCGATCGGGGTGCCGCAGCCGCTGAAGATGTTCGGCACCGCCGAGCAGAAGCAGCGCTTCCTGCCCCGGCTCGCCGCCGGCGAGGTGTCCGCGTTCCTGCTCACCGAACCGGACGTCGGCTCCGACCCGGCCCGGCTGGCCACCGTCGCCGAGCCGACCGAGGACGGCACCGGCTACCGGCTCAACGGGGTGAAACTCTGGGCCACGAACGGCATCGTGGCCACCCTGCTCGTGGTGATGGCCCGGGTGCCCGCCACTGAGGGGCGCCGGGGTGGGATCACCGCGTTCGTGGTGGACGGGGACAGCGCCGGCATCACCGTCGAGCGGCGCAACGAGTTCGTCGGTCTGCGCGGCCTGGAAAACAGCCTCACCCGGTTCCACGACGTGTTCGTGCCCGCCGAGAACGTCATCGGCGGCGAGGGCAAGGGGCTGAAGATCGCCCTGACCACGCTGAACACCGGCCGCCTGTCGCTCCCGGCGATGTGCGTGGGCGCCGGCAAGTGGGCGCTGAACGTGGCCCGGGGCTGGGCCGCCGACCGGGTCCAGTGGGGCCGGCCGGTGGGCGAGCACGAGGCGGTCGCGCAGAAGCTCTCCTTCATCGCCGCCACCACGTACGGCATGGAGACCATGCTCGACCTGTGCTGCCTGCTCGCCGACGACGACCGCAACGACATCCGGATCGAGGCCGCGCTGGTCAAGCTCTACGCCAGCGAGATGGCCTGGAAGATCGCCGACGACCTGGTCCAGATCCGGGGCGGGCGCGGCTACGAGACGGCCGACTCGCTGGCCGCCCGTGGCGAACGCCCCGCCAACGTCGAGCAGGTGCTCCGTGACCTGCGCATCAACCGGATCTTCGAGGGCTCCACCGAGATCATGCACCTGCTGATCGCGCGGGAGGCGGTCGACGCCCACCTGTCGGTGGCCGGCGACATCATCGACCCGGACGCGGGGCTGGGCCGCAAGGCACGCGCCGGCGCCCGAGCCGGCGCCTTCTACGCGAAGTGGCTGCCCACCCTGGCTGTGGGTCGGGGGCAGAGCCCGTCGGCGTACGCCGAGTTCGGGCCGCTCGCCGCGCACCTGCGCCAGGTGGAGCGCTCGTCGCGCAAGCTGGCCCGGTCGACGTTCTACGCGATGTCCCGCTGGCAGGGAAAGATGGAACGTAAGCAGGCGTTCCTCGGCCGCGTGGTGGACATCGGCGCCGAGTTGTTCGCGATGTCCGCGGTCTGTGTCCGGGCACAATCCGAGCGGGACAGCCGCCCGGAAAATGTCGAGCTGGCCGACCTGTTCTGCCGGCAGGCGCGGGTGCGGGTGGACGCCCTGTTCTCGGCCCTCTGGGACAACACCGACTCGGTCGACACCGCCGCCGCGAAGCGGATCCTCGCGGGCCGCTACGCGGGCCTGGAGGAGGGCGTGATCACGCCGTCCGACGAGCTGCCCTGGGTGGCCGGCTGGTCGCCCGGCCCGTCCACCGCCGAGGACGTCCGCCGCCGCATCCCACCGAAGCCGTGAGCCGCGTCGCCGCGCTGGCCCGCGGCCTGGTCGCGTCGCGGCGCTGGCTCGCGGCCTCGTCCACGGCGCGGGTCAGCGGGAGACCGCCCAGGCCAGCACCGCCGCCAGGATCAGACCGTTGAGCGCCGCCAGACCGAGGTACGCCGCGGGCGGGATCTTCTTGCCCCGGCGGACGAAGGACACCAGGACAGCGGCGTAGCCGAGCAGCAGGACGGCGATGACGAGCAGGAAGTAGAACACCCGAAGACCTTAACGGTCCCCGCCCCGCAGACCGCGACGGCGCGGTGGTCGGCACCGCCGTTGCGTTGACCAGGTGATGAAAAGTAGGTCCCGGTGCTGCTTCTGACCTACTTTTTCTCACCTGATCACGGCACGAGCGGTGTTCGCCAGCACGAGCGGGGGCGTCGCGTCGGCGTCAGCGGGCCCGGCCGCGCAGGCCGAGCTGGCGTAGCTCCAGCGCGGCCAGCGCGTCGACTGTCTGGTCGTCGCCGCGCCGCCACGCCTCGGCCACGTCGGGGCCAATCCGGGTCAGCCGGCCCAGCGGCTGGGTGGCCAACGCCCGCAGGGCGAGCAGGTCCCGGCCGGCCGGCCCGGCGGCCAGCTTCGCGGCCGACCCCGCCCGGCGCATCCAGCGCAGCCGCAGGGGCAGCCAACCGAACAGCACAAGGCCGAGCGGGAAGATCAACACCGCGATGGCGAGGGCGAGGGCGAGCTGGTCGACCAGGTGCTGCTGGTCGCGGCCGGCGTCGGCGAGCCCTCGGGCGGCGGCGGCGGCCTGTTGGAAGGGCGCGGTCAGGTCGTCGCCGACAAGCGGCAGCCGGCGGACCTTGGCCCCGGCGTCGGAGAGGTTGTCGGCAAGGCCACTGCCGGCACCCTCCAACTTCTGCCCCGGTACGGCAAGCTTCTGCACCAGGTCGTGCAGCCACAGCGCGCCGCGGATCGCCGCGTACACCCAGGCGACGACGAGCAGGTCGGTGAGCAACTGGCGGGCGGCGGTCGGAAGCCGATCGGCATAGATTTTCACGCCGGACAGCGTGTCACGAACCGAGCGCTCCCGGCAGGGCCGGATCAACGGTCAGGGGGCACAGCTGGGGCAGGTGCCGAAGATTTCCAGGGTGTGGCTGACGTCGGCGTAGCCGTGCTGCGCGGCGACCCGGTCGGCCCAGCTCTCCACGGCGGGCCCGGCCACCTCCACGGTGTTGCCGCAGACCCGGCAGACCAGGTGGTGATGGTGCCCCTCGCTGCACCGGCGGTAGAGGTGCTCGCCACCGGGCGGTCGCATCACGTCGATCTCGCCGGCGTCGGCCAGCCCCTGCAGAGTGCGGTAGACGGTGGTCAGGCCGACCCGCTCGCCGCGCTGGCGCAGCATCGCGTGCAGATCCTGGGCGCTGTGGAAGCCGGCCATCTCACCCAGCAGCGCGCTCACCGCCGAACGCTGGCGGGTGTTGCGCACCGCGGCGCCGTTCTCGCTCATGATCCCTCCCCGGCGTGGCTGACCGCGTCCGCCACGATGTGCGCGACGTGCTCGTCGACCAGGCTGTAGGCGATCTCCCGACCTCGACGGGAACCCCGCACCACTCCCGCGCCGCGCAGCACCCGCAGATGCTGGGAGACCAGCGGTTGCGCGGCGCCGAGTTTGTCCACCAGCTCGTGCACGCACCGTTCGCCGCTGGCCAGCTCGCTGACAATGGCCAACCGGATGGGCGCCGACAGGGCGCGGAGCAGTTCGCTGGCCCCGTCGAACCCCTCGTAGCCCGTCGCGCTGGTCATTGCGCAACGGTACCCATTAGCACCGACTGCTCGTGGATCAGGATCGGCCCAGCACGACCTCGTGTGGTTCCGCTGCCGGCGCGGGGGCCGGCGTCGACCGCCGGCGCAGCGTCCGCCAGACCCCACCGGCGACGGCGACCACCAGGAAGGAGGCGATCGCCACCAGCACCACCGAGGCGCCCGGCGCGGTGTCCGCCGTGGCAGCCACCCAGACACCGGAGCCGGCGGCGAACAGCCCGAGTGCCATCGCGGCGGTCATGGTGCTGCGGAAACCCCGGGTGACCTGCTGGGCGGTGGCGACCGGCACCACCATCAGCGCGCTGATCAGCAGCACCCCGACGGCCCGCATCGCGATGGTCACGGTGACCGCGGTGGAGACCGCGATCAGCAGGTTCAGCGTGCGCACCGGCAGGCCGGAGACCCGGGCGTACTCCTCGTCGTGGCTGACCGCGAAGAGCGCCGGGCGCAGCGCGATCATCGTGACCAGGATCGCCGCGCCGAGCACCGCGATGGTGACCACGTCGGCGAGGGAGGTGGTGATCAGCGACCCGAACAGGTAGGCGTTGAGGTTCGCGCTCGTCGCGTCGGAGAGGCCGACGAGCAGGACGCCGCCCGCGATGCCGCCGTAGAAGAGCAGGGCCAGGGCAAGATCACCGGAGGTACGCCCACGCGCCCGGACCACCTCGATGGCGATCGCGCCGGCGGTGGCGACGAGCACCGCGACGAGCACCGGCGAGCGGTTGAGCAGCAGGCCCGCGCCGACGCCGGTCAGCGCGACGTGGCCGACACCGTCGCCGATCAACGCCAGTCGGCGCTGCACCAGGTAGATGCCGAGCGCCGGCGCGGCCAGGCCGATCACCAGCGCGCCGATCAGGGCATGCTGCATGTAGGAGTACTGGAACAGTCCCATGGGTCAGTTGCTCCACAGCCCGGCGGGCTCGTCGTAGCAGTGCGGGTGCACATGGTCGTGGTCGGGCTCCGCGTGATGGCCGGCCGGGTCCGGCACCGCGCCGTCGTGCGCGATGCGCCCCTCGTGCACCACCACCGCCCGACTGATCACCGGTCGCAGGGGGCCCAGCTCGTGGGCGACAAGCAGCACCGTGCCGCCACCGGTGACGAAGTCGCGCAGCGCGGCGGCGAACGCCTCCTGGCTGGCCGCGTCCACGCCGGCGGTGGGCTCGTCGAGGACCAGCAGCTCCGGTTGGCCGGCCAGGGCGCGGGCGATCAGGGTGCGCTGCTGCTGGCCGCCGGAGAGCGTGGCCACCGGGTCACCGGCCCGGTCGGCGAGCCCGACGGCGAGCAGCGCGGTGTCGACGGCGGCACGGTCGGCTCGACCCGGCGGGCGGAGCACCCCCCGGCGGGCCAGCCGCCCGGAGGCCACCACCTCACGAACGGTGGCCGGTACGCCGCCGCCGGCGCCCAGACGCTGCGGGACGTACCCGATGCGCGCCCACTGCCGGAACCGGCGCAACGGCCTGTCGAAGAGGGCGACCGAGCCGGCGCTGAGCGGCACCAGCCCCAGCACGGCGCGGATCAGGGTGGACTTGCCGGAGCCGTTCGCACCGAGCACCGCGACCACCTCGCCGGCGGTCACGGTGAGCGAGATGTCCCGGAGCACGGGGCGGCCGTCGTAGCCGACCACCCCGTGCTCGACGGTGATGACAGGGGAGGTCACGAGCAGTCCAAGGCCGTCTGCAGGGTCCCCAGGTTGGTACGCATCACCGAAAGGTAGTCCCCGTCGCTGCCGGCGGCGAGCCCTTCGATCGGGTCCAGCACGGCGGTCTTCGCGCCGACCTGACCGGCGATGGTCTCGGCGACCTTCGGGCTGACCAGCGTCTCGAAGAAGATCGTGGTGGCGTGGTGCTCCTTCGCCTCCTCGATCGCGTGCGCCAGCCGCTGCGGCGAGGGCTCGACGTCGGGGCTCAGCCCGGTGATGCCGACCTGGTCGAGCTGGTAGCGGTCGGCGAGGTAGCCGAACGCGGCGTGGCTGGTCACGATCTCCCGCCGCTGGCAGGTCGCCAGGCCGTTCCGGAACTCGCCGTCCAGGGCCGTCAGGTCGGTGCGCAGCGCCGCGGCGCGGGCGGTGTAGTCGGCGGCGTGCTCCTTGTCGGCCTTGCCGAGCCGCTGGGCGAGCTGGTCACCGATGGCGGCCAGCCGGGTCGGGTCGAGCCAGACGTGCGGGTCCTTGCCGGCGCCCTCCTCGGGGTGCTCCTCCTCGCCCTCGTGGTTGTGCCCGCCGGCTGTCGCGTCCAACAGCGGCTGCACGCTCGTCACGTCGAACGCCCGGTCGCCACCGTTCTGCGTGACGGCGTCGTCCACCGCCGGCTGGAAACCCTTCAGGTAGACGATCAGCTCGGCCTCGCTGACCTGGCCGACCTGGCTGGGGTTGAGCTCCAGGTCGTGCGGTTCGGCGCCGGGCTTGGCCAGGTTCGTGACCCGGACCGCGTCGCCGCCGATCCGCTCGGCCAGGAACTGCAGGGGGTAGAACGCGGCCACCACGTCGACCCGCTTGGGGTCGGCGCCGCCGGCGCTGGTGGAGCAGCCGGCCCCGGCGCCCAGGGCGAGCAGGGCGGTCGTGGCGGCCAGGACACGGAAGGTGGTGCGGTTGCTCATGTCGTCAACTGTCCGTGGCAACGATAATGATTGTCAAAAACGCATGATTGCATGTCAGAGCAGCTTCGCGAGGCCCACCGCCACCAGCAGGGTCAGCATCACCAGTCGAATCAGCCGGGTCTGCGGCGCCTGAACCGCCCAGGTCGTCGCCAACAGGGCGACCAGGACGGCCGCGAGCGCGAGCGTCAGCAGCCCGCCGATCACCCCGGGCGTGAAGAACGCCACCAGCACCACCACCAGGGTGAGCAGGAACACCGACGTCGGGTTGGCCCCGGCCAACCGGGCCAACAGAGGGCGCTGCGTACGCTGCATCCCACAGACTCTACGAGGAGGGACACCCGTTGCTGGTGACCAACCGGTTCGTGGTCGACGTCGATGTCGCCGACGACTTCACCGAACGGGCGCACGCCGCCCTCACCGCGCTGGCCGCCCGCCCCGGCTACCTGCGCGGTCAACTGGTCCGGGCGCTCGACGACCCCCGGTACTGGTCGCTGGTCACCGAATGGGAGTCGGTCGGCACCTACCGCCGGGCACTGGGCGCCTTCGAGGTCAAGGTCAGCGCCGTCCCGCTGCTCGCCGAGTCGGTCGACGAGCCCTCCGCGTACGAGGCGCTGGCCACCGCCGCCCCCGGCGGGGCCGTGGTCGTCGCCGAGAGTGATCGGGCTGCGGGTCCTTACCGCTGAGGCGCCGGACACTACGCTGCTCCTATGACCGCACCCGCCCCGCCACCCGGTCCCGGCGTGGCTCCGCCGTTCGCCGCGCCGCCCACCGAGGGCCGCCGGACTCGGCTCTGGATCGGCCTCGGCATCGGCGCGCTCGCCGTGGTGCTCTGCTGTGGCGGGGGCGGCAGCGCCGTCATCGGCCTGGCCGTGACCGGTGTGCAGGCGGTCGGCGAACAGGCCCGCACCGTGACCGGTGACTACTACCAGGCGCTTGTCGAGCGGGACTACGGGCGGGCGTACGAGCAGCTCTGCGACGACGCGCAGCGGCGTGAGTCCCGGCCCGAGTTCGAACGGCGTGCCGCCGCCGAACCGCAGGTCACCGCGTTTCGGCTCGGTGAGGTCGACGCCATCAACCTGACCGTGCCGGTGGACGTGAGCCTCGCCGGCGGCGACCGGGAGCAGCAGCAGGTCAGCCTCGGCCGCGACGGGCAGACCGGCGGCGTGGAGGTCTGCGGGGTCAGCTGACCCGCCCCCGGTATTCTGCTGGGCTCAGGGCGACGGTGGTCGTACCGTTGACCCGGACCGACCGAATCATCCACATCTCGCCCCCGCCGACCGCCAGCCGGCGTAGGAGGAAACATGCCAGCCGACCGTATCGATGCCGTCGTCAGCCTTGCCAAGCGTCGAGGCTTCGTCTTCCCCTCCAGCGAAATCTACGGAGGCACCCGATCGGCGTGGGACTACGGCCCGCTCGGCGTGGAGCTCAAGGAGAACGTCCGCCGGCAGTGGTGGAAGAACATGGTCCAGCAGCGTGACGACGTGGTCGGCCTCGACTCCGCCGTGATCCTGGCCCGCAAGGTGTGGGAGGCGTCCGGCCACATCGCCGAGTTCGTCGACCCGCTCACCGAGTGCCAGTTCTGCCACAAGCGGTTCCGGGCGGACCACCTGGAAGAGGCGTACGCCGAGAAGCACGGCAAGCCGCTGACCTCGCTCGCCGAGCTGAACTGCCCCAACTGCGGCAACAAGGGCACCTTCACCGAGCCGAAGATGTTCAACGGCCTGATGAAGACCTACCTGGGCCCGGTGGAGAGCGACGAGGGGCTGCACTACCTGCGCCCGGAGACCGCGCAGGGCATCTTCGTCAACTACAAGAACGTGGAGACGGTCGCCCGGAAGAAGCCGCCGTTCGGCATCGCCCAGACCGGCAAGTCGTTCCGCAACGAGATCACCCCGGGCAACTTCATCTTCCGGACCCGCGAGTTCGAGCAGATGGAGATGGAGTTCTTCGTCGAGCCGGGTACCGACGAAGAGTGGCACGAGTACTGGCTCCAGGAGCGCTGGAACTGGTATCTCGACCTCGGCCTGTCGGCGGACAATCTGCGCCTCTACGAGCACCCCAAGGACAAGCTGTCGCACTACTCGAAGCGGACGGTGGACATCGAATACCGCTTCCAGTTCGGCGGCACCGAGTTCGCCGAGCTGGAGGGTGTCGCCAACCGCACCGACTTCGACCTCTCCACGCACAGCAAGCACTCCGGCGTCGACCTGTCGTACTTCGACCAGACCAAGGGTGAGCGCTGGATGCCGTACGTCATCGAGCCGGCCGCCGGTCTGACCCGCGCGGTGCTCGCCTTCCTGCTCGAGGCGTACGACGAGGACGAGGCGCCGAACACCAAGGGCGGCGTGGACAAGCGCACGGTGATGCGGTTCGACCCACGGCTGGCGCCGGTCAAGGTGGCGGTGCTGCCGTTGTCGCGCAACGAGGCGCTGTCGCCCAAGGCGAAGGACCTCGCCACGCTGCTGCGCAAGCGCTGGGTGGTGGAGTTCGACGACTCGCAGGCGATCGGTCGCCGCTACCGCCGGCAGGACGAGATCGGCACCCCGTTCTGCGTGACCGTCGACTTCGACACGCTCGACGACAACGCCGTGACGGTGCGCAACCGGGACACCATGGCCCAGGAGCGGGTCTCCCTGGACCAGGTCGAGCGTTACCTGATCGAGCGCCTTCCCGGCTGCTGACGTACTCCGAAGGCCCCCTCCCGACCGCGGTCGGGAGGGGGCCTTTTGGCGGCCTGACCAGGGGCGGGACACGTCGGCGACGCGCAGGCCGATGAAATTAATTCAATGCCATCTTTCGATATCTTGGGTCTCGATCGGAAGAAGGTGGGATGACATGGCGAAGCGGCTTTCCGTCCTGCGCGTGACCGCTGCGGCGGCGATCGTCGCGGGGCTCCCGGCGCTCTCGGGCTCCACGGCCCACCACAGCGGCGTCCGGCCTGCCCGTGCCGAGGCTGCCGCCCAGGCCGCGCCGCCGCCGTACGCGTCCTCGGTATGGCGCGGGTCGACCGGCGCGGTCGCCACGGCCACGCCGGGTCCGCCGGGTCCGCCGGGTCCGCCGGGTCCGCCGGGTCCGCCGGGTCCGCCGGGTCCGCCGGGTCCGCCGGGTCCGTCGGGTCCGTCGGCCATGCCGGGTCCGTCGGCCATGCCGGGTCCGTCGGCCATGCCGGGTCCGTCGGTCACGTCGGGTCCGACGGTCACGTCGGGTCCGTCGGTCACGTCGGGTCCGTCGGTCACGTCGGGTCCGTCGGCCATGCCGGGTCCGCCGGGAACGCCGGCCGCGTCGTCCGTCGGGGGGATGATCGAGGCCGCCCAGGGGAGGCCTGAGGCACCGGTCGCGTCCCGCCGTGGTCCCGCGCCGACCGCGCCCCCGCGGCCCGTGACACGTCTCACCCCCGTCACGGCGATCCACTCGCAAGCCAAGATCGACAGCGGAGCGCTTGTCACCTGGACGACCTCGCCGACGTGCCTCCTGGCGGGGCACGACACCATGGGTTGGGCGTGGCTGGACGAGCTCCCGGCCGGGAGGGTGGTGCGGGTCGTGTCGGGGCCGTGCGCGGGCACCTACCAGGTGGTCGGGCACCGGTGGCAGCCGCGCAAGGGCGGCGCGATGCCGCACTGGGCGAGCCGATACGACCTCGTGCTCCAGACCTGCACGGGGAGGAGCGGGACGGGCTTCAGCACCGCCCGACGGCTGGCCCGGTAGGCGCGGCCCCGGAGGCGTCGACCCGAGCGCCCCCTGCGCCCGGCAAAGGGGGAGGAACCCCTCCGTATACTTGCCGGGTGAGTGATGTCGCGGTGGCGGCCGGACGCCCGTTGACCCTCGGTGGCTACCAGGTGTGGCCGCCGGTGGTGCTGGCGCCGATGGCCGGGATCACAAACGTCGGCTTCCGCCGGCTCTGCCGTGAGCAGGGCGGCGGCATCTACGTCTGCGAGATGATCACCACCCGGGCGCTCGTCGAGCGGAACCCGAAGACCCTGCACATGATCGCGTTCGGCGACGACGAGAAGCCGCGCAGCCTCCAGCTCTACGGCACCGATCCGGAGATCACCGCCGCCGCTGTCCGGATCGTCGTGGAACGCGACCTGGCCGACCACATCGACCTCAACTTCGGCTGCCCCGTACCCAAGGTGACCCGGCGTGGTGGCGGCGCGGCGCTGCCGTGGCGGCGCCGGCTCTTCGCCCGGCTGGTGCGGGCCGCGGTGGACGCCGCGGCGCCGGCCGGGGTGCCGGTCACGGTCAAGATGCGCAAGGGCATCGACGACGACCACCTGACGTACGTCGAAGCCGGGCTCGCCGCCCAGGAGGCCGGCGTGGCCGCGGTGGCCCTGCACGGGCGGACGGCGGCGCAGCGCTACTCGGGCACCGCCGACTGGGACGCGATCGCCACGTTGAAGCAGGCCCTCGACGTGCCGGTGCTCGGCAACGGCGACATCTGGGAGGCCGACGACGCGCTGCGGATGGTCGCGCACACCGGGGTCGACGGCGTGGTCGTCGGGCGTGGCTGCCTGGGTCGGCCATGGCTCTTCGCCGACCTGGAAGCCGCCTTCAACGGCCGGTCGGAACGGCGACTGCCCACCCTCGGCGAGGTGGCGGTGACCATGCGCCGGCACGCCGAGCTGCTCGTCGACCAGTTCGTGGCCGCCGCCCGCAACCCCACCCGGGGTGAGCGGGACGGCTGCGCCGATTTCCGCAAGCACGTCGCCTGGTACCTCAAGGGCTTCCCGGTCGGCGGCGAACTGCGCCGCTCGTTGGCGATGATCGAAAGCCTGGCTCAGCTCGACGACCTGCTCGGCAAGCTCGACCCGACCGAACCGTTCCCGCTGACCGCCCTGGGCCAGCCCCGCGGGCGTACCAACTCGCCGGGCAAGGTCTTCCTGCCGGATGGTTGGCTGGCCAGTCGCGACGACGACGCCGTCCCCGAGGGTGCCGAGATGGACGACTCCGGCGGCTGAGCCCCTGGCCGGTTGTGCCGTTGGCCGGTTGTGCCGTTGGCCGGTTGTGCCCTTGGCCGGCGGGGCCTTGCTCGGCCGAGCCTGGGCCGGTTGAGTCCTTGGGCGGTCGTGTCCTTGGCCGGCGGGGCCTTGCTCGGCCGAGCCTGGGCCGGTTGAGTCCTTGGCCGGTTGAGGCGCTGTCACGGTCCCGACCATCGCGTCGCTTGCGGGTCGGGCTGCGGCCTGAGCCATCGACCCCCGCCTTCGGATCATGTCTGGCGAGTTCGACGTGGACGACCAGGTCAGACCGAAGGGCCGGACCCCGGTGACAGGGGTCCGGCCCTTCGCTCGTGCTGTGGTGCTGTGGTGCTGTGGTGCTTTGCGGGCTCGCGGTGGTGCGGGCTCGCGGTGGTGCGGCCTTGCGGTGGTGCGGCCTTGCGGTGGTGCGGCCTTGCCGTGGTGCGGTGCTGCGGTGGTGTGGTCTTGCCGTGGTGTGGGTGGTGTGGGTCAGCTGGTGGCGTAGCCGCGGGTGGCGATCCAGTCCGCGAGGTGCTCGGTGCTGATCCAGTACGAGGCGGTGTTCGGGTCGGCGGAGTCGGCGATCTTCACCGTGTTGCCGTTGTCGCGGTAGCCGACGACGCTGATGTAGTGCCCGCCCTCGTAGGAGTGGACGGCGCCGTCGGTGTCGGTGCTGGTGCCGGCGATGTTGGCGACCACGGCCCGGCCGTCGTCGACGGTCTTGACGACATCGGC
>NZ_JBNCNO010000021.1:0-92134 GCF_049847025.1 Micromonospora sp. DT231
TCCATCGACCGAGCCAGGCTCATCGGTCGGACCCACTGTGCGACACACCCGACCAACCCACAAACCAAACGCGCTCTTAGTCCGAGATCGGGGCGGCAGCGGCGGTCTCGGGTCCGCTGCGGAGGACTTCGCGGGCCTGTTCGGCGGCGCGGACGATGCTTTCGCTCATGAAGTCGAGGAAGCGGGCGATGTTCTCCAGGCGGGCGGCGGCCGGGGTGTGCGCACCGAGGAGGGCGACGCCCTGCCGCGCGGTGGCGACGAGCTGGTCGTTGGCTCGGGCGCTGGCGATCGTAGCCTGGTAGAACAGCTCGTTGTCGACGACGTAGCGGTCGCGGCGGCGTTCGTCGCGTTCGCGGCGGACCAGGCTCTGGCCCTCCAGGAAGCTGATCGCCTTGGAGATGGACGCCGGGCTGACCTGGAGGCGCTGGGCGAGCTCGGACGCGGTGAGGGCGCCCGCGTCGGTGGTGAACAGGCAGGTCAACACGCGGGCGCCCATCTTGTTCAGACCCGACGCCATGAGGACGGTGGTGAACGCCTCCTCGTAGTCGGCCACGGCCTCGGCGTCGCGCCCGTGCTGCGGGAGGACCGCTGCCGTCGGGCGGGAGGTAGCCGGCCTGCGCCGGTGGGCGCGGCGTTCGGTGGCGCGGTGCGCGAGGTCGGCGCGGTAGCCCATGGGGCCACCATTGCGCATCACCTCGCGGGTGATCGTCGAGGTGGGTCGGTCGAGACGTCGGGCGATCTCCGCGTAGGGGAGGCTGTCGACAAGCCCCAACGCGATCTGTTGGCGTTCCTGCTGGGTGAGTCGGCCTCCCGGCATCTCATCTCCCTGGTGATCCTTCGTAGCGGCCTCGTGGTCCTCTCACCATAGCGTTCACTTCTTACCCATTGCAACAACCGCGGGTCGGCCGTTGCGTTATCCGGCACGCTCGTTGCAATGAAACTTAGGCTCTGAACTGCTAAAACTCTCTCCGAATGCAACGAGTCTGTTGCCCGACGTTGGAAAGCAACGTAGCGTTTCCGATATCAGAAACAACGGACGAGCACCGGAGAGAATGATGAAGACGTTCGACACCCCCGCCCCGATCTCCGCCATCCTGAACATCCCTGCCGGGCGCATCCAGCTCATCGCCGCGGACCGCGTCGACACCACAGTCGAGGTCCTGCCCACCGACCCGACCAGGAGCCGCGACACCAGGGCCGCCGAACAGACCTCCGTCACGTACGCCGACGGCGTCCTGCGGATCACGGTCGCAACCCCCGGCAACCCGCTCGTCGGTCCCTCCGGATCCCTGCAGGTGACCGTTCGACTGCCCGCCGACTCCCGCATCGACGCCAAGGCCGCCAGCGCCGAGCTGCGGGGTGTCGGGCGCCTCGGCGACGTCACCTTCGACGGCGCGTACCGCCAGATCAAGATCGACGAGGCGGCGAGCGTCCGCCTCACCGCGATCGACGGCGACGTCGAGGTCGGCCGCCTCACCGGCCCCGCCGAGATCAGCACCACCAGGGGCGACATCCGGATCGCCGAAGCCACGCACGGCACCGTCGTGCTGACGACCCAGTCCGGCGACATCTCGGTCGCCGCCACCGCTGGCGTCTCAGCCGCGCTGGACGCCGGCACCGGCCACGGCCGGGTCAGCAACGCCCTCCGCAACGACGGCACCACCGCACTGGACATCCGCGCCACCACCTCCCACGGCGACATCGTCGCCCACAGCCTCTGAACAGGACGGAACCCGATGACGAACAACAGCATGTCCTCGACCAGTTCGACGTGGACCGGCCTGGTGCCGGTCGACGACACGGCTCTGGCCGTCACCGACACCGGCGGTCCCGGTGTACCAGTGGTCTACCTCAACGGTCAGTTCGCCACCCAGGGGTACTGGCGTCGGGTCATCGCCGACCTGGGCACGGGCTGGCGGCACGTCACCTACGACGAGCGGGCTCGTGGCAGGACGTCGAAGCGGTCGGCCGACTACTCCTTCGAGGCCGCCGTCCGGGACGTCGACGCCGTCCTCGCGGCCCGGGGTGTGGACCGCGCGCTGGTGGTGGGCTGGTCCTACGGGGCGGTCGTCGGGGCGCACTGGGCCAGCCGGAACCCAGGGCGCACCGTCGGCGCGGTCCTGGTGGACGGCGCGTTCCCGCACGACTGGCTCGACGAGGCCATGGAGCAGCGGATCCGGAAGATGTTCCGGCGGATGAACGTGTTCATGCCCCTACTGCGCCCCACCGGTCTGACCCCGCGAATGAATGCCGAGCAGATGGCGGACAGCAACATCGAGCTGGGCAGACTGTCCCGTGAGCGCGAGCTGGGCCCCTTGCTCGACAGCATCACCGTGCCGGTGCGATACGTCGTCGCCTCCGGCACGTCCCTCGGCAGTCGCGGTGACGAGCAGGAGAAGATCCGTGCCAGCCTCGACGCGGTGACCGCCCGCAACCCGCACATCCAGATCGCCGCGAAGGTCACCAGCAACCACGGTGCGATCCTCAAGAAGGATTTCCGGGCCGTCGCCGACGCCGTACGCGAGGTCGCCGGCATCGGCGCTGAAGACACTCGGTGAGGCCCGCGGGTTTCGCGTCGACGGGTGGCTGTGCACCACCCGTCGACGCGCAGGCTCAGGAAGACTCGCGCGCCGCCGGCCCGCTGCCGAAGAGCACGTCGTCCCAGCTCGGCAGGCGCTTGCGCGGCTTGCCGTTGGCATCCGTGGACTCACCACCGGCGGCTGCCGCCGCCGCGCCCGTGCGGCGAGGCCGCAGCACCGCCAGCGACGGCACGGCCGGCACCTCCTTGGGCGCATCCGAGTCGTCGTCGAAGGCCGACCCCTGGCCGCCGCCGAGCAGCGCGGCGGCACCCCCGCCGACCGGCCGCTGCCGAGGCGCGTCCGAACCGGCAAGAGCAGCCGGGGTACGCGGCTCGAGGCCACGACCCGACGAGGCGCCGAGCGGGCGGTCCAGCGAGGCGAGCAGCGCGTCGCGACCGGCCCGGATCGGGTCCCGGCCCGGGCGCGGATGCTCGGACGCCGCCGGCAACCCGTGCCCACCACGGCTCGGCTCGCCGCGCGAGGGACCGGGCAGGCCGTGCCCGCCCCGCTCCGGCGCCGGCTCCTGGCCGAGGATCGGCGTGGGCCGCTCGGCACACAGGTATTGCGCCATGTCGTCGTGCGGGGCGACCGACTGCCGGGTCTTGTCGAGATCCCAGATGGCCTGCGCGGTGGCCTTGCCGGACGGCCAGGTGGCGATGATCCGCCAGGTGCCGTCGTCCCGCCGGTAGGCGTCCCAGGAGATCTTCTCGGTGTCGATGCCGTGCTGGCTCAACCGACTGTTTACCACCTCGGCCAACGGGGTGGGCTTCTCCGCGCCCTTGAGCCGGGTGCGGCGGGCGTGCTGAGCGAGCATCGCCCGCTCCTGGAGCACCGGGCCGGCATAGCGCAGCACCCGGTCGACGGGCACGCCGGCGATCCGGGCGACATCCTCGGCGGACTCACCGGAGCGGATGCGGGCCTGAATGTCCCGAGGGGACAGTGAGGGAATCGGGTCGGCGGCGGTCGGTGCCGCCGGCAGCGGCGGCGCGCCGGGCTCGGCGTGCAGCGCACCCGAGATCCGGTCGTCGATCGGCAGGGCGAGCAACCGCCCGACCTCGTCGGCGAGAACCAGGGCATGGCCGTCCTCGGAGAGGGCGACGAAGCGTACTGGGCGCATAGCGTTGCCTCCGTCCCGCTTCGCTGGCCGCACGCCACGAGTCGGCCACCCAGGCGTCTCGGACCACCGTACGCGCATCTGTCTCGGGGTGGGGGAAGCGACACCCCGCATGTCGCGACTGAGCTGCAACGATGATCACGGTCGGTGTCCGTGGAGGCCCCAACGAACACCGACCGTGACGAACGTCAGAGTCGCTCGATAACGTAGTCGATGGACGCGGTCAACGCCTCGACATCCGTCGGCTCGACGGCCGGGAACAACGCCACCCGCAGCTGGTTGCGACCGAGCTTGCGGTACGGCTCGGTGTCCACGATGCCGTTGGCGCGCAGCACCTTCGCGATCGCGGTGGCGTCCACCCCGTCGGCGAAGTCGATCGTGGCGACCACGTTGGAGCGCAGCGCCGGGTCGCCGACGAACGGGTTGGCCACGGTGGACCGCTCCGCCCAGCCGTACACCGCGGCGGCGCTCTCGGCGGTGCGCTTGGCGGCCCAGGCCAGACCGCCCTGCGCGTTCATCCAGTCGGTCTGCTCGGCGGCCAGGAAGATGGTGGCCAGCGCCGGGGTGTTGTAGGTCTGCTCCAGCCGCGAGTTGTCGATCGCGGTGACCAGGTCGAGGAAGGCGGGGATGTAACGCCCGGACGCCTTGATCTCGGCGGCGCGGTCGAGCGCGGCCGGTGACATCAGGGCCAGCCAGAGGCCACCGTCGGAGCCGAAGCACTTCTGCGGAGCGAAGTAGTAGACATCGGTCTCGCCGACGTTGACGTCGAGGCCACCCGCGCCGGAGGTCGCGTCGACGAGCAGCAGCGCGCCCTCGTCGGCGCCGGCCACCCGGCTGATCGGGACGGCCACGCCCGTGGACGTCTCGTTCTGCGGAGTCGCGTACGTGTCCACGCCGGACTCGGCGACCAGGCTCGGCGCGCTGCCGGCCTCGGCCTTGCGAACTGTCGGCTCACCGAGGAACGGCGCGTCCTTCACCGACTTGGCGAACTTGGCGCCGAACTCGCCGAAGCTGGCGAACTGGGCCCGGTCGCGAACCAGGCCGAAGGTGGCGACCTCCCAGAACGCGGTGGTGCCGCCGTTGCCGATCACGACCTCGTAACCCTCGGGCAGCGAGAAGAACTCGGCGATGCCGGAGCGCAGCCGGGCCACCTGGTCGCGGACCGTCTTCTGGCGGTGCGAGGTGCCCAGGTAGCTGGTGGCGACCTCGGCAAGTGCGGACACCGCCGCGGGGCGGACCTTGGACGGGCCGCAGCCGAAGCGTCCGTCGGCGGGCTTGAGGTCATCGGGAATCCGGATGGTCGGTGCGTCAGCCACGGTCTTGAAGATCCTTCCGCAAGGGCGAGGGCGGGCCCGGCGACACTGCCGGCCCTCATCCTCGCACCCGGACCGATCGGTGGAAGCCGTGCCCCCGGGGGCCGGGCTGAGTCCTTCGCCACACCTCGGCGGTGACCGCTCGGTTGACGTGCGGAAGGGCCCCTCCGCTACGCCGGACGTAGCGGAGAGGCCCTTCTGCGACAGGTCAGACGCCGTGCGGGATGGCGGCCCAGCCTTCGACGCCGGACGGCTTGCGCGACTCCGGGCCGACGTAGAGGGCGGACGGGCGGACCAGCCGCTGAAGGCGCTTCTGCTCCAGGATGTGCGCGCTCCAACCGCCCATCCGCGCGCAGGTGAACATCGAGGTGAACATGTGCGCCGGCACCTCGGCGAAGTCCAGCACGACGGCCGACCAGAACTCGACGTTCGTGGCCAGCACCCGGTCCGGGCGACGGGCCTGCAACTCGGCGAGCGCCGCCTTCTCCAACGCCTCGGCGATCTCGAAGCGCGGCGCGCCCAACTCCTTGGCGGTGCGCCGCAGCACCCGGGCGCGCGGGTCCTCGGCCCGGTAGACCCGGTGGCCGAAGCCCATCAGCCGCTCGCCGCGATCGAGCACGCCCTTGACGTAGCCCTCCGCGTCGCCGCTGCGCTCCACCGCCTCGAGCATGCTGAGCACCCGGGACGGCGCGCCGCCGTGCAGCGGGCCGGAGAGGGCGCCGATGCCCGACGAGATGCAGGCCGCCGCGTCCGCTCCGGTGGAGGCGACGATGCGGGCGGTGAAGGTGGAGGCGTTCAGACCGTGCTCGGCGGCCGAGATGAAGTACGCGTCGACGGCCTTGACGTGCCGCGGGTCGGGCTCGCCGCGCCACCGCTTCATGAACCGCTCGACGATCGTCTGCGCCTTGTCGATCTCCTTCTGCGGCACCGCCGGCAGGCCGAGGCCCCGAGCCGACTGGGCCACGAAGGAGAGCGCGGTCACCGACACCCGGGCCAGGTCCTCGCGAGCCTGCTCGTCGGAGATGTCCAGCAGTTGGCTGAGCCCCCAGTACGGGGCGAGCATGGCGACCGCCGACTGCACGTCGACCCGGATGTCCCCGGAGTGCACCGGCACCGGGAACGGCTCCGCCGGTGGCAGGCCCGGCCCGAAGCGGCCGTCGACGAGCAGCGCCCACACGTTGCCGAACGAGACCTGACCGATCAGATCCTCGATGTCGACCCCGCGGTAGCGCAGCGCGCCACCCTCGCGGTCGGGTTCGGCGATCTCGGTCTCGAAGGCGACGACGCCCTCCAGCCCGGGTTTGAAATCGGCCATGTCGCTCTCCTGGATCTGGTCGGTGCGCCCGGTCGGCTCATCCGGCCCGGTCGGCCGAGCGCCCTAGGCGACCCTCAGGGATGTGTTCGGAACATCTTGCCTGCTGAGTAACCGGATACGCGACCCACGGCGACTGTGCTGCACGCGACATCCCCGGACGCGCATTCTCCGCCGGACTCGGTGAGACTGGGCAGGGCGGGCTGGCCAGCGCGGGAGGGCGCGGGCGGACCTGCCGAGAAGGAGTGGGGACGTGACGGGCGACACACCCGCCCCGGCCGCGATGCGTAACGAGTACGCCGCGGACCGGGGCCTGACCGAAGCTGACCTGGCCGCCGACTGGCACACCCAGTTCGACAGCTGGTTCGCCGACGCGGTGGCCTTCGGGCTACCCGAGGTGAACGCGATGGTGGTGGGCACCGCGGACGCGGCCGGCCGGCCGAGCGGTCGGACGGTGCTACTCAAGGGGTACGACCCCGACGGCTTCGTCTTCTTCACCAACCACCTGTCCCGCAAGGGCGTCGAGGCGGCCGACAACCCGTACGCCAGCCTGGTCTTTCCGTGGTTTCCCATGCAGCGGCAGGTGGTGGTGGCCGGGCGGGTCGTGCCGGTCGACCGGGCGACGAGCGCGGCGTACTTCGCCAGCCGGCCGCGCGGCTCCCAACTGGGCGCCTGGGCCAGCCCGCAGTCGCAGGTGGTGACGGACCGGGCGACGCTTGAGGAGCGCTACCGCGAGGTGACCGAGCGGTTCGCCGGCGAGGCGGAGATCCCGATGCCGCCGCACTGGGGCGGGTTGCGGGTCCGACCCGAGTCGGTGGAGTTCTGGCAGGGCCGGGCCGGACGCCTGCACGACCGGCTCCGCTTCCGCCTCGACGAGGGTGACTGGATCGTCGAGCGGTTGGCGCCGTGACGGGTGTGCGGGAGGCCCGGGCGCGCGGAGCGCGCCGCTGGGCGATCGACGTACGTCCGCTGCGGGTGCCCGCCTACCGGCGGCTGTGGCTCGGCAACACCGTGGCGATGTTCGGGTTCCAGTTCACGGCCGTCGCGGTCCCGGTCGAGATGTACGCCCTGACCCGGGACTCGTTCTGGGTGGGCCTGCTGGGCGTGGCCGCCTTCGTGCCGTTGCTGATCTTCGGGCTCTGGGGTGGCGCGGTCGCCGACGCCCACGACCGCCGCGCCGTGCTGCTCGGCGGGTCGGTCCTGCTCTGGGCGTCCACCCTCGGGCTGCTGGTCCAGGCCCTGCTGAACGTGGGCAGCCCGGTGCTGCTGCTGGCGTTGATGGCGGTGCAGTCGGTGGCGTTCGCGATCACCTCGCCGGCCCGCAGCGCCATGCTGCCCCGCCTGGTGCCCGACGACCTGGTGGCGTCCGCCACCACCCTGAACTACACGACCTTCACCGCCGCCTCGGTGGCCGGTCCGCTCGCCGCCGGCCTGATCCTCGCCGCCTCGCCGGACACCACCGTGGTCCTGCCCATCGCGTACGGGGTCGACGCGGTGCTGTTCACCGCGATGCTCTGGGCGGCGCTGCGCCTGCCCGCGCTGCCGCCCGAGCCGACCGTCGACGGTGAACCGCGCCGCGCCGGCCTGGCCAGTGTGGTGGACGGATTCCGCTACCTGGCCACCACACCTGTGCTGCTGCTGTCCTTTGGGGTGGACCTGATCGCGATGATCCTCGCCATGCCGCGGGCGCTCTTCCCGGAGATCGCCCACGAGAGGTTCGGCGGCGGCGGTGCGGTCGGCCTGCTCTACAGCGCCATCGCGATCGGTTCGATGATCGGTGGGTTGACCTCCGGCTGGATCGGCCGGCTCCGCAGGCAGGGGCTCGGCCTGGTGGTCGCGGTGGTCGCCTGGGGAGTCGCCATCGCCGCGGCCGGGCTCGCCCACCAGCTCTGGCTGATGGTCCTCCTGCTCGCCGTGGCCGGGGCCGCCGACCTGGTCAGCGCGGTGCTGCGCCAGTCGATGCTGCTCGTCTACGCGCCGGACCGGATGCGGGGCCGGCTCCAGGGCGTCAACACGGTGGTGGTGGCCGGTGGTCCGCGGCTCGGCGATCTGCGGGCCGGCACGATGGCCGCCGGGTTCGGCGGCGGGGTGGCCTGGGTGGCGGGCGGGCTCGCCTCGGCGGTGCTCGTCGTGGTGCTCGCGGTCGCGTTCCCGGCACTGCTGCGCTACCGGGCGGCGGCGTCGAGCGGGGACCGGACGTGACCGGTTAGGGTCGCCGACATGGAAAGCCCCGAGCAGCGCGCGTTCTCCGGCGCCCAGTGGACCATCTCCGCCGCCGGCCACGAGGCCGTCATCGTGGAGGTGGGTGGTGGGCTCCGGACGTACCGGCACGACGGCGTCGACCTGGTCGACGGCTACCAGACTGACGAGGTCTGCCCCGGCTGCGCCGGACAGGTGCTGGCGCCCTGGCCGAACCGGATCCGCGATGGCCGCTACTCGTTCGGCGAGCGGGCGCACCAGCTCCCGCTCACCGAGCCGGAGCGGCACGTGGCGATCCACGGGCTGGTCAACTGGGTGCCGTGGCGTCTGGTGGAGCAGTCGGAGGCCGCCGTGACCCTCGGCTACGACCTGCCGCCGCAGCCCGGCTACCCGTGGCCGTTGCGGCTGCTCAGCCGGTGGAGCGTCGACGCGGACGGGCTGCGCGCCGAGCACGAGGTGACGAACATCGGTGGCGAGGCCGCGCCGTTCGGCTTCTCCGTGCACCCGTACCTGCAACTGCCGGGCGTCGCGGTCGACGACCTGGTGATGCGGCTGCCCACCCGTACCCGGATGCTCGTCGACGGGCGGCTGTTGCCGATCGGCGCGACGCCGGTGGCCGGCACCGAGTACGACTGGACGAGCCCGCGCCGGATCGGCGCGGCCGAGCTCGACCTGTGCTTCGGCGAGGTGATCCGCGACGCCGACGGCGGCTCGTCGGTGAGCCTGTCCGCCCCGGACGGTTCGACAGGTGTGCACATCTGGGCGGACGCGGAGTTCGGCTGGTGGCAGGTGTTCACCGGGGACGCGCTCACCGGTGAGCGGCATCGCCGCTCGGTGGCGATCGAGCCGATGACCTGCCCGCCGGACGCGTTCCGGTCGGGGAGGGACCTGCTCTCGCTCAAGCCCGGCACGACCTGGCGGGGTGCCTGGGGCATCCGGCCCGGGGCCTGATGGAGTTCGCCGAGGTCGTCCGGCGTCGGCGGATGGTGCGCAACTACGACCCGGACCGTCCGGTCCCGCCCGACGTGGTGGAACGGCTGCTCGACCACGCGATCCGCGCCCCGTCGGCCGGGTTCGCCCAGGGCTGGGGCTTCCTGGTGCTGGAGGAGCCCGCCGACCGGGAGCGGTTCTGGGTGGCCACCACCCCGGACGGCGGTGGACGGGAGCGCTGGCTGGCCGGGATGCGCCGGGCGCCGCTCATCGTGGTGCCGCACGCCAACGAGTCGGCCTACCTGCGGCGCTACGCCGAGCCGGACAAGGGCTGGACGGACCGGTCCACCGATCGGTGGCCGGTGCCGTACTGGCACGTGGACACCGGCTTCGCGGCGTTGCTGATGCTGCTGACCGCCGTGGACGAGGGGCTGGGGGCCTGTTTCTTCGGCATCGCACCGCAGCGGCTGGCCAGCTACCGGGACGCGTTCGGCGTGCCGGTGGAGTACCAACCCATCGGTGCCGTCACAATCGGTTACCGGGCACCCGACCATCGGTCACCGTCGCTGCGCCGTGGGCGTCGTGGAGTGGACGAGGTTGTCCGGCGCGGCAGGTGGAGCTGAGCGCGGTGTCCTGTTCGTCCGGTTGAGGATCGGACGAGCGGTAGCGAAACTGACATCAGGGAGCAGAACGCAACGGGGACTGGGCGGCTAGGCTGGCACGGTCATCGGTGCCGCGCCGCGGTGCCCGCCGCGGCCCGGCTCGGCGCTGTCGGTCGGCCCGGCCACGGGGAGGGGAGCGTGCCGTCGTGATCTTCAGAGCGGTCCGGGACGGGCGTCCCTACCCGGAGCACAACCTGACCCTGAAGCAGTGGGCGGAGATCCCGCCCCGTCCGCTGCGCCTGGATCAGATGATCACCACCAAGCGCGAGTTGGCGCTCGACAAGCTCCTCGCCGAGGACTCCACCTTCTACGGTGACCTCTTCCCGCACGTCGTGCAGTGGAACGGCGGGCTCTACCTGGAAGACGGGCTGCACCGCGCCCTGCGCGCCGCCCTGCAGCAGCGCAACCAGATCCACGCGCGGGTGCTGGTGCTCGCGGAGCCGATCGAGTGACGAGCCCTTCTTCCGCGCGCTGAACCTTCGTTAGGGTGGCGTCCATGACCGCCTCACTCGACCTGCTCGACCTGGACCTGTCGCTCAGCGAGGAGGAGCGGCAGATCCGCGACGTCGTCCGTCAGCTCGTCGACGACCGGGTGCGCCCGCACGTCGCCGACTGGTACGAGGACGGCCAGGTGCCCGCCCGGGACCTGGCCCGCGAGTTCGGCAAGCTCGGACTCCTCGGCATGCACCTGACCGGGTACGGCTGCGCCGGCGCCTCCGCGGTCGCCTACGGGCTGGCCTGCCAGGAACTGGAAGCCGGCGACTCCGGCCTCCGCTCCCTGGTCTCGGTGCAGGGCTCGCTCGCCATGTACGCCATCTGGCGCTTCGGCAGCGAGGAGCAGAAGCAGCGCTGGCTGCCGTCGATGGCCACCGGCGAGGCGATCGGCTGCTTCGGCCTGACCGAACCGGACCACGGCTCCGACCCCGCCTCGATGACCACCCGGGCCCGCCGCGACGGCGACGACTGGCTGCTCACCGGCGGAAAGATGTGGATCACCAACGCGCCGATCGCCGACGTCGCGGTGATCTGGGCGCGCACCGACGAGGGCGTGCGCGGTTTCGCCGTACCCATGGACACACCGGGCGTCACGGCCCGCGAGATCCGGCGCAAGATGTCGCTGCGCGCGTCGGTGACCGGCGAGATCGTGCTCGACGACGTCCGGCTCCCGGTGGACGCCCAACTACCCGAGGCGGTCGGGCTGAAGGCGCCGCTGAGCTGCCTCACCGAGGCCCGCTACGGCATCGTCTGGGGCGCGATCGGCGCCGCCCGCGACTGCCTGGAAACCACCCTGGCGTACGCCACCACCCGCACCCAGTTCGGTCGCCCGCTCGCCGGCTTCCAGCTCACCCAGGCGAAGCTCGCCGACATGGCCGTCGAGCTGGTGAAGGCGCAACTGCTCGCGCTGCACCTGGGTCGGCTCGCCGACACCCACCGGCTGCGGCCCGAGCAGGTAAGCGTGGGCAAGCTGAACAACGTGCGGGAGGCCCTGGCCATCGCCCGGCAGTGCCGGACCATCCTCGGTGCCAACGGCGTCTCCGGCGAATACCCGGTGATGCGGCACGCCAACAACCTGGAGAGCGTGCTGACGTACGAGGGCACCTCCGAGATCCACCAACTCGTCGTCGGGCAACGGCTCACCGGGCTCTCCGCGTTCGCCTGACCTGCCCTTCTGTCACTTCCTGACGCTCGACGCGCGACTGTCGCAGTGGGGCCGTACCGTCATTGACAGACGACGTGTCTGACGAGGACGGTGAGCGTGATGGCCCGCGATGCTGGCAGCAACGAGCCCACGAGGGAGTTCCCCGGTTACCCGACCGGCGACGCCCTCCGGGATCGGTCGACCGCTACACCCGAGCCGACCTTCGATACACCGGGCGGCTCCGGAGGTACTGGCGGCCCCGGTGGCCCCGGTGACCCACCCGCCGGCCCGCCCGGCGGCCCGGTGGCCGGTGGCGACGGTGGCGGTGGTGGTGGGGCCGCGCGCGGCCTGCTCCTGCTGCTCGGCGCCGCCGCACTGGCCGTGGTGGTGCTGCTCGGCGTCCAGGCGACCGGCTTCCTGCCGGACTTCCGCAACCCGTTCGCCAAGGAGCAGACCGACCGCAGCCAGCCAACGCTGCTGAAGTCGATCCAGGACCTCAGCCGTTACGTGGCCGCGGAGGGCAACTTCCAGGTGGTCGTCGACACCCAGAACGACAGGCGCAACGTGCCGGACTTCCTGCTCAACGAGCGCACCCTGTTCGTCGGAGCGGGCAGTGTCGAGGCGTACGTCGACTTCACCAAGATCGGTGACGGTGCCATCGTCCAGTCCGCCGACGGCAAGTCCGTCGAGATCAAGCTGCCCGCGCCGCAGCTCGGCGAGACGAATCTCGACATGGAGAAGAGCTACGTCTTCGCGGAGCAGCGTGGTCTGCTCAACCGGCTCGGTGACCTGGTCGGCAACGACCCCAACCGGCAGCAGCAGGTCTACAAGCTCGCCGAGGAGCGGATCACCGCTGCCGCCCGTGACAGCGGGCTCTCCGCCCGCGCCGAGGAGAACACCCGCAAGATGCTGGAAGGGCTGCTGCGGTCCCTTGGGTACCAGCAGATCACCGTTACCTACGTGGCCCCCTGACCTGCCAAACCCGTAACGCCGAGCGCCCGCCCCGACGTCCGTCGGAGCGGGCGCTCGCGGTTTCTCGCGGCCATGTACCTCCCGCCGCCCGTCCGCTGAGTCCCGCCCCGGTACGCCCCCGCGCCGCCGCCTCGCGCACCCCTCGCGCGTGCACCCCTCGCGCGCTGCGGACCCTCGCGCGCTGCGGACCCTCGTGCGACGCGGCCTTGGCGTGTGGCGCGGCCTTGGCGTGTGGCGCGGCCTTGGCGTGTGGGACGCGCGGCCCTTCGCGCGACGCGCACGCCATGATCCACTCGGCTTCATTGAAGTCGGGGTATCGCGACGCCCCGGACACCCCGGTTTCAGCAAACCCGAGTGGATCTAGAGGAACACGCCCCGCGCGGACGCCGCCCCGCTCAGGCCCGGCACTGCGCTGCGCCGCGCCGCCCCGCGCCGCCCGGACGTTGCGCCGCGCCGCCCGGCCCTGCGCTGCCCGGCGCCGCCCCGCGCTGCCCCGCGCCGCCCCGCGCTGCCCGGCGCTGCTCCGCGCCGTGCTGCCCCGCGCCGCGCCGCGCCGTGCTGCCCCGCGACGCGCCGCCCCGCGCCGCGCTGCGCCGCGCCGCGCCGCGCCGTGCTGCCCCGCGCCGCGCCGTGCCGTGCTGCCCCGCGCCGCGCCGCGCCGTGCTGCCCCGCGCCGCTCGGACGTTGCCCGTGTCGCCCGGTGCTCACGGGCAGGATCTGCGCAACTTCGGGGATGATGCTGCCTCTGACGCTGGTGAGGCAGCAACTTCGGTGAAGTTGCTGCCTCACGGTCAGGGGTTCTGGCCTCGACGGGGCGCTGGTGGCGCGCGGCGAGAGGCGAGCGTCAGTGCTGGGTGGAGGCCAGGTAGCGGTCCTCATTCGGCATGAGAACCCAGAGGACCAGGTAGACGATCACCTGGGTGCCGGGCAGCAGCAGGGACAGTAGGAACAGCAGCCGGACCATCCCGGCGGACATGCCGAACCGCCGACCGAGGCCGGCGCAGACACCGGCGAGCATGCGCCCCTCGCGGGGCCGGACCAGTTTGCGACTCATCGTCGTACTCCCACTCTGCGGCGGTGCGCCGCGTCTGCAATCCACGGTAGAAGGGGGTGGCCACCTCGCCCTCCGTCCCGAGGATGAGCGGCGACCCGTGGACCCGTAGGTGCTTTACCCGGGCAGCCCCTCGCTGACGCCTCCCCGAGTCACCCGCCGCGTCCGCCGGCCACGGCGTCCGGTGAAGCACACGGCGTCCGGAGAAGCACACGGCGTCCGGAGAAGCAGACGAAGATCGCGCTTGATCCTGGTTGTAGTGGCATCCATACGGAGGGATACCACTAGATCCTGGATCGAGCACGATCTTGCGCGGCGGCGGCGGCGCGGGCGGCGGCGCGGTGGGGGCCCGGGCGGCGGTGCGGGGCGGGGCGGGGAGCGGTTCGGTGTTGCGTGTGGGGCGGGGCGGGGTGCGGCGGATCGCGACGACGTTCCGTGCGGGGTGCGGGGTGCGGGGTGCGGGGTGCGGCGCGGCGACGTTCCGTGCGGGGTGCGGGGTGCGGGGTGCGGGGTGCGGGGTGCGGCGCGGCGACGTTCCGTGCGGGGTGCGGGTGGCGGGGTGCGGGTGGCGGGGTGCGGGTGGCGGGGAGATGGCGGTCAGGTGCACACTCCCGGCGGCCGGCTGGGCGTTGAGCTGGGCGGGTACGCTGGCAGATCGGCCCTCCACACCCCGGGCGGCCGGAACTCATACCCCGGTCGATCACGAGCAGGGCTGCCAGGTCGGCGGTGTTGGCGCGGCCGGGTCCCGTACGCCGGGACGACGGCGAGGAAGCGCAGCCATGATCAGTGTTTTCGACCTCTTCAGCGTCGGTATCGGGCCGTCCAGCTCGCACACGGTGGGGCCGATGCGGGCCGCGCGGACGTTCGTCGGCGGGCTCAAGGCCGACGGGCTGCTCTCCGACGTCGCACGGGTGCAGGCTGAGCTGTTCGGCTCGTTGGGTGCGACGGGGCACGGCCACGGCAGTGGTCCGGCGGTGTTGCTCGGGTTGGCGGGCGAGTCGCCGGAGACTGTCGACACGGACACCGTCGGTCCTCGGGTCGAGCGGATCCGGGCCGAGCGGCGGATCAGCATCCTGGCCACGCACGAGATCGACTTTGATCCGGATCGGGACCTGACGTTGCACAGGCGTCGTTCGCTGCCGTACCACCCGAACGGGATGACCTTCGCGGCGTACGACGGTGCCGGCGCCGAGGTGCGCAGCCGTACCTACTACTCCGTCGGTGGTGGGTTCGTGGTGGACGAGGCCGCGGCCGGCGCGGACCGGATCAAGCCGGACAGCACGCGGGTGCGGTACCCCTTCCTGACCGGGGCGCAGCTTCTCGACGTCACCAGTTCCACGGGCCTGTCGATAAGCGAGGTGATGCTTGCCAACGAGCGCTCCTGGCGCAGCGAGGCGGACATCCGGGCCGACCTGTTGGAGATCTGGCGGGTGATGCGGGAGTGCGTGCAGCGCGGCTGCGAGCGCGACGGCGTACTCCCGGGTGGGTTGAAGGTTCGGCGGCGGGCGGCGGAGCTGCGGCGTGGCCTGGAGGCGGACGCCGGGACGCCCGACCCGCTGCACGCGATGGACTGGGTGACGCTGTTCGCCCTCGCGGTGAACGAGGAGAACGCGGCCGGTGGCCGGGTGGTCACCGCGCCGACGAACGGTGCGGCCGGGATCATTCCGGCGGTCTTGCACTACTACACCCGGTTCGTCCCGGGCGCTGATGACGATGGCGTGGTGCGGTTCCTGTTGACGTCCGGCGCGATAGGCGTGCTGTTCAAGGAGAACGCGTCGATCTCCGGCGCGGAGGTCGGCTGCCAGGGTGAGGTGGGTTCGGCGTGCTCGATGGCGGCGGCCGGGCTGGCCGAGGCGCTCGGCGGCACCCCGGAGCAGGTGGAGAACGCGGCCGAGATCGGGATGGAGCACAACCTCGGGTTGACCTGTGACCCGGTGGGTGGCCTGGTGCAGATCCCCTGCATCGAGCGCAACGCGGTGGCTAGCATCAAGGCGATCACGGCCGCCCGGTTGGCGCTGCGCGGCGACGGTGTGCACAAGGTGTCGCTGGACAAGGTCATCAAGACCATGCGGGAGACGGGCGCCGACATGAAGGTCAAATACAAGGAGACGGCGCGTGGCGGTCTGGCCGTCAACGTGATCGAGTGCTGAGTCCGGTCGATTCCGGGCATTCGTTCACCGACTGCTAACCTGTCGTCCGTTTCAGGAGGCGGGAGGCTCGCGGTGACCTCTGGCGTCGCGGCGTTGTGGTCGCACCGCAACTCGCTGCGCATCCTGGTCCGACGGGATCTGGCGGTCAAGTACCAGCAGTCGGTGCTTGGCTACTTCTGGTCGTTGATCGAGCCGCTCGGCATGGGTGCCATCTACTGGTTCGTGTTCGGGGTGCTCTACTCCCGGGACACCGGCCGGCATCTGGGCGAGGCGGCCGGGTCGTACCCGCTGTTCCTGATCACCGGGATCTTCGCCTGGATGTGGACCAGCTCGGCGCTGAGCGAGGCGACGAACGCGCTGACCGGCCAGTCCCGGTTGATCACCACGATGAACGTGCCGCGTCAGGTCTTCCCGATCGGGCGGGTCACCGGCCGGTTCGCCGAGTACGCCGCCGGCCTGCCGATCCTGATCGCCATCGCGGTGATCTACGCGGTGCACGGTCGGATCCACCCGGGCTGGTCGCTGCTCGCCCTGCCGCTCGCGGTCGTCGTCCAGGCCGTCCTGTTGACCGGGCTGGCCCTGCTGTTGTCCGCGTGGAACGTGCTGATGCGCGACGTGGAACGGTTCCTGCGGCTGATCATCCGGGTGCTCTTCTACGCCACGCCGATCATCTATCCGCTCAGCCTGGTCCGGGAGTCCGATCTGCCGGGCTGGCTGAAGGTGGTGTACGAGCTGAACCCACTGGTCGGGATCTTCCAGCTGCACCACGCGATCTGGTACCCGGACGAGTTCCCGGACGCCCGGCTGCTCGCCACGACCGTCGTCGGCAGTGTGCTGGTGCTCGCCGCCGGCTGGTGGTCGTTCCGCCGGTTGGAACCCGCCGTGCTCAAGGAACTCTGACGTGGCCGCGCCGATCATCGAGGCCGACGGCCTGGGTATCCGCTTCGTCCGCAACCGGCGCCGGCAGTTGCGGCTGCGGGAGTTGTTCATCCACCGGGGCGGGCGCGGTGCCCTGCCCGGCCAGTTCTGGCCGCTGCGCGACGTGTCGTTCACCGTCGAGCCGGGCGAGACCGTCGGGGTGATCGGCCGCAACGGCACCGGCAAGAGCACCCTGCTGCGGCTGATCGCCGGGGTGCTCATCCCGGACGAGGGCAGCATCCGGGTGCACGGCGCGGTGGCGCCGTTGCTGGAGTTGTCGGCCGGTTTCTCCAACGACCTGACCGGGCGGGAGAACCTGCACCTGGTCGGTGGTCTGCACGGGCTGTCGGCGGGCTATCTGAGGCGGCACTTCGACGAGATCGTCGAGTTCGCCGGTGAGCAGGTGCAGGGTGCCATCGACACGTCGGTGCGGCACTACTCGTCGGGGATGAAGGTGCGGCTGGGCTTCGCGATCATCTCGCACCTGCCGCACCCGATCCTGCTGATGGACGAGGTGACCGCGGTCGGAGACGCGGAGTTCCGCAAGAAGTGCTACGCGACGATTGATCGTCTGCTCGGGGAGGGGCGCACGCTGGTGCTGGTGTCACACAACGAAAAGGACCTGACCCGGTTCTGCCGTCGGGGGTTGTACCTCGACGCGGGCCGGTTGACGCTCGACGGCACCATTGCCGAGGCGCTCGACGCGTACCACGCCGCGGTTCCGCGGTGACGCTCGCGATCGTGCTCGCCGCCGGGACACCCGCGGCGGGCCTGACCACGTCGACGGGCGAGCCGCTCACCGAGCGGCTGGCCGCCCAACTGCGCCGGGCCGGGGCGGACGAGGTGCGGTTCGCCGGTGACCTCGACGAGTTGGCCGCCCTGGCCGACGCCGCCAACGGCCCGCTGCTGATCACCGGCGCGGACCTGGTCGCCCACACGGCGGTGCTGCGGCACCTGGCCACCAGCCCGGTCGGGCCGACGGTGGCGCTGGTGCTGACCGACCCGCCGGTGCCCGGTCGGACCGCCGTGCGCGAGGAACGCGGCCAGGTGGTCGACGCCGGCCCACTGGACGCCCTCGACGGCGACGCCACTGGCGTGTTCGGTGGCGCGCTGCGGGTCGGCGTGGACGACCTGCCGACGCTTGCCGCCGCCGCCCGGGCCGCCGCGGGCGGCACGCTCCCGGTCGCCGCCCCGATCGGCCCGGCCGGCGACGTCGCGCCGCTGCCGGCGACCGGGGGAGCCGGGTCCGGCGGGCCGGTAGCCGGCGGCCCCGGGTCCGCCGTGGACCGGCTCGTCGCGGGCCTCGCGGCGCTCGGCACCCTGATCTTCGCCCAGCGGGTACGCCTGCTCGTCGCGCACCGGGTCGCGGACGCGCCCGGCCTGGCGGCTGCCGAGGCGGCGGTGACCGCCGTCGACGAGGACCGGGCCGAACTGCGGCTGTCGGTCAAGGAGAAGGACGACTTCTTCTCCACCTACTTCGTCAGCACCTGGTCGCCGTACCTGGTCCGGCTGTCGGCCCGGCTCCGGCTCACCCCGACCGGGGTCACGGCGATCTCGGTGCTGTTCGCGTTGGCCGCGGCGGTGCTGTTCGGCGTCGGTGGGCGACCCGCCCTGGTCGGCGGCGCGGTGCTGCTCTACCTCGGCTTCGTGCTGGACTGCGTGGACGGGCAGTTGGCCCGCTACACCAGGCACTTCAGCGCCTGGGGTGGCTGGCTGGACACGATGGCGGACCGGGCGAAGGAATACCTGGTCTACGCCGGCCTGGGCTTCGGGGTGAGCCACGCCGGGCTGGGCAACGGCTGGGCGCTCGCGATCGCGGCGATGACGTTGCAGACCGTCCGGCACATGACCGACACCTGGTACGGGGTGCTGCACGACGAGGCGGCCCGTCGGCCCCGGGCGGCAGCGAGCGCCAGCGGCGGGATCGGCGACCGGCTCAACGCGGCGTCGACCCGGGTGCAGGCGGACACCGGGTCGGTGTCGTACTGGCTGAAGCGGACCGTGGTCTTTCCGATCGGCGAGCGCTGGGCGTTGATCGCGCTGACCGTGGCGCTGTTCAACCCGCTTGTCAGCCTGATCGCGGTGCTGGTCTGGGGGGTGCTGGCGTTCGCGTACACCGGGGCTCTGCGGACGCTGCGCGCCCGCTGGATGTGGGTGCCGGTGCTGGACACGGTCGACGCCACCCTGCACCGCGACGACGGGCCGCTGGCCCGGCGGCTGCCGGTGGTCCGCCCGATGGGGCCGCTCACCCTGGCGGTGATCGCCGCGCTCGGCCCGGCGGTGCTGCTGGTCGTGGCGCTGCTGGGCGACGCGCCGGACGGGCTGCGCTGGGCGGTGCCGGTGGCGCTGCTGGTGCTGCTTGTCGGTGGGCTGGGTGCCGGGGCCGCGCACAACGGGCCGCTGGACTGGCTGGTGCCGGCGGCGCTGCGGGCGGCCGAGTACCTGTTCGCCATCGCGGTCGGCGTGGTCGGCGACGTGCCGGGTTGGCTGATCTTCGGGTACGTCTTCGTGCTCACCGTGCACCACTACGACCTGACCGCTCGGCTGGAGAAGCGGCAGGCGGCGCCACCGCTGCACGCGGCCACGCTGGGCTGGGACGGGCGGTCGGTGCTGCTGGCCCTCGCGGCGATTGCCGGCATCGCGGGTATCGGGCTGGCTACACTCGGTGCGTACCTTCTCGTGGTTTTCGTGGTGAGCGTCGTCCTGGCCTGGTTCGTCCGACCGGCCCGTAGCGCGCGGGCGCTCGTCGCGCCGGTGGGCGCCGGAGGTGCCGCGCCACGCTGACGGAGGGACGGCCGGATGACCCTGATCAGCTTCGTGGTGCCGGCCTTCCGGGTGCAGGGATACCTGCGCGAGTGCCTGGACTCCATCCTCGGTCAGCCGGAGACCGACATCGAGGTGATCGCCGTCGACGACTGTTCGCCGGATGCCAGCGGCGACATCATCGACGAGTACGCGGCCCGCGACCGGCGGGTCCGTGCGGTCCGGCTGCCGCAGAACGTCGGCCTCGGTCCGGCCCGCAACATCGGGCTGGACCGGGCCGTCGGCGAGTACGTGTGGTTCCTCGACGGCGACGACTGGCTGGCGCCGGAGTGCCTGCCGGAGGTCGCCGAGCGGTTGCGGGCGACCCGCCCGGACGTGCTGCTCGTCGACCACGTCCGCACCCACTGGAACGACACCGCCACCCGCAGCGCGATGGCCGAGGTGTTCCCCGAGTCGCCCGGCACGGACACGTTCCGGCTGCGGGAGCGGCCGGCGGCGATGCGCCTGCTGCACACCGCGTGGAACCGGTTGGTCCGCCGGGAGTTCCTGACCGACCTGGGGCTGCGCTTCGCGCCCGGCTGGTACGAGGACGTCTCGTTCAGCTACCCGGTGCTGATGGCGGCGCAGCGGATCGGCGTACTGGACCGGGTCTGCGTCAACTACCGGCAACGCCGCGCCGGCGCGATCACCCGGACCCGGGGGGACCGGCATTTCGAGGTCTTCCCCCAGTGGCACCGGGTCTTCCACCTGATGGACGCGTGGGGGTCGGCGACGGACGCCCTGCGACCGGCGGTCTTCGAGCGGATGATCTGGCACTACCTGACCGTGCTCGGCAACGGCCAGCGGATCGCCCCGGAGCTGCGGCCGGCGTTCTTCGCGCAGATCACCGCCGACTACGAACGCTGGTTGCCGCCCGGCGGCTATCCCGTGCCGGACGGGGTGGAGGGGATCAAGCACCGGCTCGTCGCGTCCGGCCGGTGGCACACCTTCAGCGCGTTGCGGGCCGCGAGCCGGGCCCGGGACACCGCCCGCCGGCAGGTGCGCACCGCCCGGCGTCGGGTCGGGCCGGTCGCTCGGCGCGGCGCTCGGTTGACCCGCGACGGGTTGCTGCGCGAGTACTACCGGGCCGAGCTGCGGCGGCCGGTCGATCCGACGCTGGCGGTGTACGCCGCCTACTGGTACCGGGGTTACTCCTGCAACCCGGCGGCGATCTACGAGGTGGCCCGCCGGTTGGCGCCGGGGGTGCGCGGGGTGTGGATCGTGCGTCGGGACCGGGTGGACGCCGTGCCGGCCGGGGTGGAGTACGTGGTCGCCGGCACCCCGGCGTACTACCGGGTGCTGGCCCGCGCCCGGTGGTTGGTCAACAACGTCAACTTCCCGGACTTCGTCCGGAAGCGAGCCGAGCAGGTGCACCTCCAGACCCACCACGGCACGCCGGTGAAGGTGATGGGGCTGGATCAGCAGCGCTACCCGATCGGCGCGGGACGGATGGACTTCGCCGGGCTGCTGCGCCGGGTGGACCGCTGGGACTACAGCGTCAGCGCGAACAGCTTCTCCACCCAGATGTGGGACCGGGCGTACCCGGCCTCGTACACGACCCTGGAGGTGGGCTACCCGCGCAACGACCGCCTGGTCACCGCAGGCCCGGACGAGGTGCGCCGACTGCGCGCGGAGTTCGGCCTGGGCCCCGACGAGCAGGTCGTGCTGTACGCCCCGACGCACCGCGAGCACCTGCCCGGCTACCGGCCGCCGTTCGACCCGGACCGGTTCGTGCGGGCGCTCGGTGACTCGGGCCGGCTGCTGATGCGCAGTCACTACTTCCACGACCGCGATCGGCGTCCCGGTCGGCCGGCGGACTGGGAGCGGGTCCGTGATGTCAGCGGCCACCAGCGGGTGGAGGATCTCTACCTGGTGGCGGACGTGCTGGTCACCGACTATTCGTCGGCGATGTTCGACTACGCGGTGCTGGACCGGCCGATCGTGCTGTACGCCCCGGACTGGGAGGCGTACCGGCTGGCCCGCGGTGTCTACTTCGACGTGACGGCCGAGCCGCCGGGCGCGGTGGCCGCCACCTTCGACGATCTGCTCGACCTGTTTCGGACCGGCGCGGTGCGGTCGGACGCGGCGGCCGAGGCCCGTGCGCGGTTTCGGGGCCGGTTCTGCACACTGGACGATGGGCACGCGGCGGAGCGGGTGGTGCGTCAGGTGTTCCTCGGTGAGCCGGATGAGCGGTCCGCGCGTTGCTGATCGGACTTTTGTCGCTTAATAGCGGCGTCACCGGCTGAACATAGGACGTTTACCCGATGTCCTAAAGCAATGATCCTGGTCACAGTCTTCAGGGGTTCGGCCGACCAACTGGGGGGGACGACGGTGAGCACCGTCACGCTCAAGGATGTGACCAAGGTATTCAGGGATGGCACCATGGCCGTCGACAGCATCAATCTTGATGTTAACGACGGCGAGTTCATGGTGCTCCTCGGGCCGTCCGGTTGTGGAAAGTCCACCGTTCTGCGGATGATCGCCGGGTTGGAGGAGCCGACAAGCGGCGCGGTCCTGCTCGACGGAGAGCTGGCGAACGACCTGCCGCCCCGGGACCGCAAGATCGCCATGGTCTTCCAGGACTTCGCGCTCTACCCGCACATGACCGTCGGCGACAACATCGCCTTTCCCCTGCGGCTGGCCGGTGTGGAGCCGGAGCCGCGCGGCGAGCGGGTCGGTGACGTGGCCAGCGCGCTGGGCATCGGTGACGTGCTGGCCCGCAAGCCTGGCCAGCTCTCCGGTGGGCAGCGGCAGCGGGTGGCGATGGGCCGGGCGATCGTCCGTCGGCCCGGCCTGTTCCTCATGGACGAGCCCCTGTCGAACCTGGACAGCGGCCTGCGTGCGGAGCTGCGCGCGGAGATTTCCGGCCTGACCCGGGAGCTGGGTGTCACCACCGTCTACGTCACCCACGACCAGGCCGAGGCGCTCACCATGGCCGACCGGGTGGCCATCATGCGTAAGGGTGTCCTCCAGGACGTGGGCACACCCACCCAGGTGTACGGCCGGCCGGCGACGCTCTACGTGGCCGCCTTCCTGGGCAGCCCGCGGATGAACCTGCTGGAGGCGTCGGTCTACGTCCACCTCGACCGGTACGTCACGCTGAACCTCGGGGACCAGTCGCTCTACCTGCCCTGGAACGACATCCGCAGTCGGGCGGTGGCGCACTACCACGGTGAGCGGATCGTGGTCGGCATGCGGGCCGAGGCGCTCACCCCTGTCGCACCGGACAGCCCGGGCGACGTGCTGCGCGGGCGGATCCGCTACCTGGAGCACCACGGGCACGAGTCGCTGGCGTTCCTCGACATCGGCGCCACCGCGATCATGGTCGACGAGATGGGCGCTCCGCTCGACCCGCCGCCGGTGGGCCAGCGTGGCCTGCGGCGGTTCGGTTCGGTGATGCAGCGCCTCACCGGTAAGCCCGTGGAGCCGCAGGAGGCGCCGAGCAGCGGCGCCCAGACCAGCGTGCTTCCCGATCCGGGCCGGCACCACCGCCGCCCGGCGGAGCTGGCGGTGCGGCTGGCGCCGTACCCGGCGGTCAGCGCCGGTCACCCGCTCGCCGTCTCGGTGCGGATGGATGCGCTGCACTTCTTCGACGAGCGGGGCGCCCGGATCGACGTGGGTTGGCGCTGACGACTCGCCGGAGCAGGGTGGCGGCCGAGTCCCGGGTGCCCTACCGTCTGCCCACCCAGTCCACAGTGACAGACCACCGAAAGGGGTGCGCCCGTGTCGGGTGACCGTCCCAGCCCGCTCGTCATCGAGCGCATCCTGCGCGACCGCGAGGGCATCTGGCAGCAGATCGTGGCCGAGCGTGACCTGAACAAGCTGACCGGGCGGATGCTGGCCAGCTCCGCCATCGCGCTGGCCTGCTACGGGGCGGTGCTCGGTTTCTTCCACAGCCCGCTGATGGCGCTGACCTCGGCGCTGAAGCTGCCCCTGCTGTTCCTGGTCACGTTGACCATCTGCCTGCCCACGCTCTACCTGTTCAACCTGGTCTTCGGCGCGCGGCTCTCGGTGCGGCAGTCGTTGGCGCTGGTGATGGTGGCGATCACCGTCACCTCGATGCTCGCGGTGGCGTTCGCGCCGATCAGCCTCTTCTTCCTGATCACCGCGAACGACTACGGGTTCTTCAAGCTGCTCAACGTGGCGATCCTGGCCCTGTCGGCACTTGTCGGGTTGCGCTTCCTGACCAGCGGCATGCAGGTGCTCAACGACAACGGCCTGCTCGCGCCGTCGCCCGCCAACGCCCAGGTGAACGCGCCCGCCAACGCCCCGGCCCCGGCCGTACCGGCCGCGGTGCCCGCCGCCTCGACGCCGGCAGCCGCTCCGGTCGCCGGCGCGAGTGCCGAGCCGGCGACCGCACCGACCGCGGTCGCGGTGGCGGAACCCACCCCGAACGGCGCGACCGCCGCGCCGGCGCACGTGCCGGCCCAGTGGAGTGGCCAGCCCGCGGGTGCCGCGAGCACGCTGCCGCCCGGCTACCCGCCCTCGTGGAATGACCGCTCGCTCCGACGCGGCGAGCCGACGCAGCGGCCGGCGAGCATGACACTGCTCTACATCTGGATCCTGCTCTTCGGTTTCGTGGGCACCCAACTAGCGTGGACGCTGCGCCCGTTCTTCGGCGACCCGGGCCAGGACTTCGCGTTCTTCCGCAGCATCGACGGCAACTTCTACGCGGAGATCCTGCGGACGATCGCCAACCTCTGACGGCCTGGCGAAAGCGGAAAAGTCCTGGTTGCCGGCCACGTTACCGGCTAGTAACGTCAGCTCATGACAATCGACTCCCGCCAGGTGGCGGCCGGCATGCTCGAAGCGGTGCCCTTCGCCCGTACCCTCGGCTTCGAATTTGTCGAGGTGGCGCCCGAGGCGGCGGGCGGGGTCCGGGCAGTCGTCCGGATGCCCGACTCGCCGGCCACCCACAACCACGTCGGCGGCCCGCACGCCGGCGCCATCTTCACCCTCGGCGAGACGGCCTCCGGCGCGGTCGTGCTGGCGGCCTTCGGGCACCTGCTCGACCGGGCCGTGCCGCTCGCCGTCCGCGCCGAGATCGCCTACCGCAAGCTCGCCATGGGCCCGGTGCGGGCCACCGCCCGGCTCGGCCGGCCGGCCCTCGACGTGATCGAGGAGTTCGAGTCCGGCCGGCGGCCGGAGTTCGGCGTCGACGTGGAGATCACGACCGAGGACGGCACGCCGACCTCGGCCCTGACGGTGATCTGGACGCTGCGACCCAACTGAAACCGTGTCGAGGAGGCCGAAACGGGTTTGCCGGCCCAGCGGGGTGGATAGATTCGTACCGTGCTGGGCCTACCCGCTCACGTGACCGCCTGTCTCTTCGATCTGGACGGTGTGCTGACGCAGACCGCCCGTGTGCACAACGCCGCCTGGACGCAGACGTTCGACGAGTTCCTCCGGCAGCGTGCCACCGCCTCCGGCGAACCGTTCCAACCCTTCGATCCCGGGCCGGACTACAACCGCTACGTCGACGGCCGACCCCGCGCCGACGGCGTCCGGTCGTTCCTCGCCTCCCGCGGCATCGTGCTGCCCGAGGGCACCCCGGACGACCCACCGGACGCCGACACCGTCAACGGCGTCGGCAACCGCAAGAACGTGCTGCTGCTCAAACACCTGCACGACGTCGGCGTCGAGGTCTACCCCGGATCGGTGCACTACCTGCAAGCGGCAGCCGCCGCCGGGCTGCGCCGGGCGGTGGTGACCGCGAGCGCCAACGGAGGCGAGGTGGTCGCCGCGGCAGGGCTCGCGCCGCTGCTGGAGGCCCGCGTCGACGGGCTGGTGGCGCGTGCCGAAGGGCTGCGCGGAAAGCCGGAACCGGACACGTTCCTCGCCGGGGCCAGGCTGCTCGGCGTGGACCCGACGCGGGCCGCCGTCTTCGAGGACGCGCTCTCCGGCGTGGCCGCCGGCCGTGCTGGCGGCTTCGGTTACGTGGTCGGCGTCGACCGGGTCGGGCAGGCCGACGAGTTGCTCGCGCACGGCGCCGACATCGTGGTACGTGACCTGGCCGAGCTGCTCGACGCCGCCGAGTCGGCGGGGCCGCCCCGCACCGCCGCCGCGCACCAACCGAGCACCCAACGGGACCGCGCGTGATCCGGGAGCGGGCCTATCCGGTCGAGCCGTGGCACGTCCGCGAGACCCGGCTCGACATGGACGTGCTGGCCCAGTCGGAGTCGGTCTTCGCGCTCTCCAACGGGCACGTCGGGCTTCGCGGCAACCTCGACGAGGGCGAGCCGCACGGGCTGCCCGGCACCTACCTCAACTCGTTCTACGAGCTGCGCCCGCTGCCGTACGCCGAGGCCGGCTACGGCTTCCCCGAGTCCGGGCAGACGATCGTCAACGTCACGAACGGCAAGCTGATCCGGCTGCTCGTCGACGACGAACCACTCGACGTGCGATACGGGGAGCTGCTGGCCCACGAGCGCATCCTCGACATGCGGGCCGGCACCCTGCACCGGGAGCTGCACTGGCGCTCGCCAGCCGGCCGGGAGGTAAAGGTCCGCAGCACCCGCCTGGTCTCGTTCACGCAGCGGTCGGTCGCCGCGATCAGCTACGAGGTGGAGGCCGTCGACGGCCCGCTCCGGCTGATCGTGCAGTCCGAGCTGGTGGCCAACGAGTCGCTGCCCGCGCAGAGCAAGGATCCCCGGGTCGCCGCGGTGCTGGAGTCACCACTGCAGGCCGAGGAGGAGCTGACCACCCCGGACGGGGGGCAGCTGATCCACCGCACCAAGGTCTCCGGGCTGCGGGTCGCCGCCGCGATGGAGCACGAGGTGCACGGCCCGGACCGCACCACGATCGAGTCCGAGGGCTACCAGGACTGGGTACGCACCACGATCGCCTGCGTGCTCAAGCCCGGCGAGAAGCTACGGGTGATCAAGTATCTGACGTACAGCTGGTCGAGTCGGCGATCGCTGCCCGCGCTGCGCGACCAGGTCGGCGCGGCGCTCGCCGGCGCCCGACTGGACGGCTGGGACGGCCTGCACCGGGAGCAGCGCACCTACCTCGACGCGTTCTGGGACGCCTCCGACGTGCTCGTCGAGGGTGACCCCGAGGTGCAGCAGGCGGTGCGGTTCGGTCTCTTCCACGTGCTCCAGGCCGGGGCGCGGGCCGAGCAACGGCCGATCTCGGCGAAGGGGCTGACCGGCCCCGGCTACGACGGGCACGCCTTCTGGGACACCGAGATGTTCGTGCTCCCGGTGCTCACCTACACCCAGCCGAGCGCGGTGCGCAGCGCGTTGCAGTGGCGGCACAGCACGCTGGACTCCGCGCGGGAGCGCGCCGAGACGCTCAACCTCAGGGGTGCCGCGTTCCCCTGGCGGACCATCGAGGGACCGGAATCCTCCGGCTACTGGCCGGCTGGCACGGCTGCCTTCCACATCGCCGCCGACATCGCCGACGCCGCGCGCCGCTACGTGATGGTCACCGAGGACACCCAGTTCGAGCGGGAGATCGGGCTGGAGCTGCTGGTGGAGACCGCCCGGCTGTGGCGCTCGATCGGCCACCACGACCGGCACGGCCAGTTCCACATCGACGGTGTCACCGGCCCGGACGAGTACACCGCCGTGAAGAACGACAACATCTACACCAACCTGATGGCACAACGAAACCTGCTCGCGGCCGCCGACGTCGTGATGCGCTACCGGGACGAGGCGTTCCACCTCGGGGTCACCGACGAGGAGGCGGCGAGCTGGCGGGACGCCGCCACCTCCATGCACATTCCCTACGACGAGGAACTCGACGTGCACCAGCAGGTCGAGGGCTTCACCCGGCTGCAGGAGTGGGACTTCGCGCACACCCCGGCCGAAAAATACCCGCTGCTGCTGCACTACCCGTACTTCGAGCTGTACCGCAAGCAGGTGGTCAAGCAGGCGGACCTGGTCCTCGCCATGCACTGGCGGGGGGACGCGTTCACCCCCGAGCAGAAGGTCCGCAACTTCCTCTACTACGAGCGCCGCACCGTCCGCGACTCGTCGCTGTCGGCCTGCACGCAGGCGGTGCTCGCCGCCGAGGTGGGCCACCCGGAACTCGCGCACACCTACCTGCGCGAGGCCGCCCTGATGGACCTGCACGACCTCAACGAGAACACTCGTGACGGCGTACACATGGCGTCGTTGGCCGGCGCCTGGCTCGCCCTGGTCAGTGGGCTCGGCGGGCTCCGGGACCACGACGGCGAGTTGTCCTTCGCGCCCCGGCTCTCCAGCCGACTCAGCCGGCTGGAGTTCTCGCTGCAGTGGCGGGGGCTGGCGCTGCGGGTGGATGTCCGCCCGCACCAGACGACGTACTCGCTGCGGCACGGCGGTCCGGACGACGTGGTGGAGTTGCGCCACCACGACCAGGTGCTGCGGGTGACCTGCGACGAACCGGTGACGGTGCCGGTGCCGCCGGCCGAGCCGGCCGGCCCGCCGCCCGAGCAGCCACCGGGCAGGTCACCGCTGCTGCGGTTGCCCGAACGCGCGAACGTGACGTGACGGTCGGGGCGGGAGTGCTCCCGCCCCGACCGGCACCACCACGTCACGTCAGACGGGTTCGCCTGTCGACGGCCGTCCGATCGCGTCCCGGGGCGCCGCCGCCTTCGGGTCGTCGGGCAGCCGGGCCGAGGCGGCCTGGTCCCCGAAATCCTGATCCCCGACGTCCTGATTGCGCTCGGCGTCCTGTTCCCGCTGGGTCCGCTCGGTCAGCTGTTGCTGCTGGGAAATCTGCTGCTTGGCCATGGCGATCCTCGCGATCCGTCGGGGCGCGGTTGCGCCGACACGGGCTGCGGTCGCTCGTCGCGTACCCGGCGCCCTAGCGGGCAAACGCGGCCCGGCCGCGTGCCCACGGCCCGGACCGACGCGGCCGCCGACGGGCGTGCCGAGCGGCGGGCGGGGTACCCGGAGCACCGGCGAGCACCGCGGAGGTGGGGACATGGACGAGCACCGCGGCACGGTGACCATCCCGGTCGGGGACGTTGCGCTCCCCGCCGACCTGATGCTGCCCGCTCAGCCGGTCGGTGTGGTGCTCTTCGCGCACGGCAGTGGCAGCTCCCGGCACAGCCCGCGCAACGTGGCGGTGGCCCGTACGCTTCACGACCGCGGGCTCGCGACGGTGCTCGTGGACCTGCTCAGCCCCGCCGAGGACGAGGTGGACGCCCGCACCGCCGAGCTGCGGTTCGACATCGGACTGCTGGCCAGCCGGCTGGCCGGGATCGTCGACTGGTTGGCGGTCGAGCGGCCCGCCGGTGACGTTCCGATCGGTCTGTTCGGTGCCAGCACGGGTGCCGCCGCCGCCCTTGTTGCGGCGGCGTCCCGCGCGGATCGGGTGGGCGCCGTGGTCAGTCGGGGCGGCCGGCCGGACCTGGCCGGCGCGGCGCTGGCCCAGGTGCGTACCCCGACGTTGTTGCTCGTGGGGGGCCTGGACGAGGAAGTGATCACGCTGAACGAGCGGGCGCTCGCGGAGTTGGGGGAGGTCGGTGAGCTGCGGGTGGTCCCGGGCGCCACCCACCTCTTCGAGGAGCCCGGCACCCTGGAGCAGGTCGCCGAGCAGGCCGGCGCGTGGTTCACCACGAAGCTGCGCTGACCATCACCCTCAGGACGTGAGGGCGGAGGCGGCGCGACGCTGTTGGACGGTGTCGATGACGCGCCAGAGGACGGCGGTGATCGGGACGCTGACGAACGCGCCGGCTATCCCCGCGATCAGCGTGCCGGCGGTGACCGCCACCAGGATCACCGCCGGGTGCAGCCGGACCTGTCGCTTCATGACCAGTGGCTCCAGCAGGTTGCCCTCGATCTGCTGCACGGCGATCACGGCGGCCAGGGTGAGCAGGGCGGTGGTGGGGCCCTTCGCGGCCAGTGCCACCAACACGGCGACCGCGCCGGCCACCGTCGCCCCGATGATCGGCACGAAACCGCCGAGGAAGGTGATCAGCGCCAGCGGCAGGGCGAGCGGCACCCGCAGCACCACGAGCGCCAACCCGATGCCCAGCGCGTCGATGGCGGCGATGAGCATGGTGCCCCGGCTGTACGCGCCCAACGTCTGCCAACCGGCCCGGCCGGCCTCGGCCAGCACCGGCTGGTTCGTGCCGGACACCCGCGACAGCACCCAGTGCCACATCGACCGGCCGTCCTTGAGCAGGAAGAAGAGCAGCACCAGGGCGAGCAGCGCGGAGCCGAACACCTCGGTGGCGGTCCGGGCGCCGGCCACCGGGTCCGGCGAGCTGCCTCTGAGGCCCTCCCGGGCCTGGTCGACAAGCCGGTCCAGTTGCGCGTCGCTGACCGGCAGCGTGGACGTCACGAAGTCCCGGCTGCGCTCGACCCCCTCCGTCAACTGTTGGCTGAGCTGGTCGAACTGGCTGGCCGTCAGATTCCACACCAGGGCGCCGACACCGACCAGGATGCCGAGCAGCAGCAGTACGGTGCACAGCGCGGCCAGCGCCGCCGGCAGGCGCAGCCGACGAAGCAACAGCAACACCGGGTCGAGCAGCGCGGTGAGGAAGATGGTGGCGGCCAGCGCGATGGCCAGTGGTGCCAGCAGGACGGCGATCTTGCCCAGGAGGTAGAGACCGGCGATGACCACCACCAGGCAGGCGCTCCACGACACGGCGGTCCGGACCAGCCAGGGCAGGGCCGCCCAGGTCTGGCGCGGCCCGGGGCCGCCTGTTGTCGCCTCGGGTCCGTCTGCGGCCATGTCGGTCCTCCTCGATCTCGGCGAGGTCGGTACCCAACCGGTGGCGCGCTGACACCCGTACCGCTGCGTTGGTCGCTGCCCGCGCGGATCGTACGCCGGCCGGCGTCTACCGGGTGGGCGTTCGCGGAGCGCGCGGCGTCAGTGTTGTTGCCTCCCGGGTAGCTCGTCCACCGAGCTGGGCCGGCCGCTCAGCGCGTCGCGGATCCGGTCGACCAGACCGATGCCGGGGGCGAGCAGTCGGTTCGCCGGCGGATGGTCAGGTGCGCCCGGGTGGGGCCGGGTCGGGCCGATCTTCTTGACCGTCGCCACCCGGTCGGCCGCCTCGATCAACTCCTCCCGGGCGGTCGCGGCGCGCAGGCGAGGAAAGAGTTCGTTCTCCTCCTCCCGTACGTGGTGTCGAATCGTGCTGGTCAGGCGGGCGAGGAGTTCGTCGAAGCGGGGGTCGGACGGGTCGACGGCCTCCAGTTCCTTCATGGTCCGCTCGGCGTCGGCGTGCTCGGTGATCTCCTGGTCGGCGATCTCCGCACCGTCGGGCAGCGCCTTGCGGGCGATCGGGTAGACGTACGCCTCCTCGGCCACCGTGTGGCGGACGAGTTCGGCGATCACCACGTCGACGAGGTGGCGGCGGTGCTCGGGGGTGCCCTGCCGGGTCTCCAACTCGACGAAGAGCGCCTCGACCTCGCGGTGGTCGGCGACCAGGATGTCGACGACGTCATGGTCGTCGGTGGTCTCTCGGTTACGCATCTGACGGCCCCTTACCGGTTGCGGATCGGTGGGAGGTGTGTGGCCCTGGTACCCCCACGGGGCTGCACAAACCCATGGGTGACGATGGGTACCGGTGGTGCCCGCGGTGCCCGTGGTGGACGACCGGCACGGTTGCCCGGCCGTCGTCGGGGTAACCGCCGCCATGGCCGACGACCGCCCACCCGCCGACCGCGAGCAGTCGCGGCTCGACGACGCCGCCGAGCGGAGCGGCCGGGCGGTCCGGCGGGTGCGCCGCCGCAGCGGGCAGGCCGGACGGATCCGGGCCCGGCAGTGGGAGGTCACTTTGGTGATCTCACTCCAGGCCGGGCTGGCCGCCGCGATCGCCGCGCTGCTCGCCAAGAATCTGCTCGGCCCCGGATCGCACGTCTTCGCTCCCGCCGCCGCCGTCGGTACGATCGCCACCGCCATCGGACAGCGGGCCCGGCGCACCTTCGCGCTGCTGGCCGGTGTGGCCCTGGGCATCGTCATCGGCGACACGTTGCGTTTCCTGCTCGGCTCCGGCCCGTGGCAGACCGGCGTGGTGGTCGCGCTGGCCATCGCCGCCGCGCTGCTGGTGGCCGGCAAGGGCGGGCCGCTCGTCGGGCAGGCCGGCGGTACCGCCGTGCTGATCGCCACGCTGGCCCCGATGGAACGAGGGCTGGAGGTGCCCCGGATCTTCGACGCGCTCGTTGGTGGGGTGGTCGGCCTGGTGGTGGTCGCGCTGCTGTTGCCGATCAACCCGATGCGGGTGCTGGACCGGGCCGCGGCGCCGATCTACGCGACCCTCTGCGCGCAACTCGGCGACCTGGCGACCGCGTTGCGGGCGCGCGACGGCGACGGGACGATGCGCGTCCTGGAGAAGCTGCGTGGCACCGACGACGATCTGGGCCGGCTCCACGACGCGCTCAGTGGCGCGGAGGAGGTGGTGACGATCGCTCCGGCCCGCTGGCACCGCCGCGAGCAGTACCACAGGTACGCCCGCAGCGCCGATCACCTGGAGCGGCTGCTGCTGGACACCCGCGCACTGGCTCGGTGGGCGTCGACAGCATTGCAGTACGACGAGCCGATCCCGCCCGAGCTGCCGGACGCGATGGGCCGGTTGGGTCAGGCGGTGGCGGAGATGCGGACGGAGAGCCGGACCGGTGACGACCCCCGGCGTACCCGTCGGTTGGTCGAGCAGTGCGCCGAGCTGGCCGGGCGAGCCTCCGCGAGCGGGGTCAAGTCGTTCGGCGAGTCGCTCGTCACTGGGTTGCGGACGTCGGCAAGCGACCTGCTCCGGGCGTCCGGTTGTGAACCCGACGACGCCAATCGGATCGTGCGCCGGGCGGCGGGCGTCGGCATAGCCCAGGTGCACCCGCCGGTCCGGCGACACCTGCGGCGGATCCGTCCGACCCGGGCCGCCCGGGTCCGCCGTCGTGCGCACCTGGCCGCCCGAATGCGCGACGACGGCCGGGCCGGTCGCCCCGCGAGGAAGCGACCGGCCCGGTGACCTGCTCGGATTGTCAGGCGGAGTAGCCCCGCTCCGCGATCCAGTTGGCGACCTTCGGCAGGCTCACCCAGTACTCGCCGAGCGCCGGGTCGGCCGGGTCGGCGACCCGGATGGTGTCGCCACCGTCGCGGTAGCCGACGAGGGTCAGGTAGTGGCCGCCCTCGTACGAGTGCGGGTTGCCGTCGGTGTCCACGGTCGTGCCCTTGATGTTGGCCACCACCGGTCGACCGGCGTCCACCGCTGCCCGTACGTCCCGGCGGAGCTGCTCGACCTGGTCCGGGCGGGCCACCGAGTCACGAATCTCGGTGGTCCGGTACTTACCGCCGGTCAGCTGGTTCAGGACCCGGGTGGTGTCCAGCGCCGAGGGGGTGCCCGCCTCGGTGGTGCCGAGCAGGTTTGCCACCGCGTCCTGGTCGAGCGCCTTGCCCTGGGCGGACAACGCGATCCGCGTCGCGGCCGGGCCGCAGTAGAAGAAGTTCGGCTGAGCCTGGTAGTCGACGTCGAGGATCCGCTCGGCGGACCTGTCGGTCTGGCTCGACGAGGTCGGTGCGGCAGGTGCCGGTGCGGCCTGGGCGGCCACCGCCGGGCCGAGGGCGCAACCGCCGGCGACAAGCATGCCGACGACGGACAGCCCGCTCTTCTGGATGATCGGGTTCATTGTCGAGTCTCCGTTCGGGGGTTGTGCGCCTCCGACCGTCGGAGGGCAGCAGCACCGGGAATGGCGCTCGGCTCAGCACGGGGCGACGACCAGCGGCCGGTCTCGGCCCTGGGCGTACCGGGTAGGCAACGGCTCCGCGGTGGCGGGCATTCCGCCGGCCCCCGGGCGTGTGTCAAAGCCCCTGGCCGGCCTGCGGCGGCCCAGACGACGACCGGGCCGCGCCCTGGGTGCGGGTGTCGCCGATGAGGTGCAACCGCTGCCGGCGGGGTGGGATTCCGGCGCGCTACGTCACAGGCTGCCGAGCAGCCCGGTCACGGTGATCTCGATGACGACGCGTTCCGGATTCGGACGTGGGGTCCGATACCGCTCGGCGTAGCGGCGCTCCGCCTCCGCCACGGCGGCCCGATCCGACCGCAGCACCGCGCGGCCCTCGATTGTCAGCCAGCGGCGGCCGTCCACGTGGCAGACCGCCACCGCCGCGCCCGCCGCGCCGGCGGCGGCCACCTGGCGGGCCTTACGAGAGCTGCCGGAGGTGATGACCCGGGCCAGCCCGGCCGCCGGATCGAGGGTCACCCCGACCGGTACGACGTGTGGGGTCCCGTCGGCACGAATCGTGGTCAGGGTCGCGAGGTGACGTTCCGCGCAGAAGGCGACAACACGCTCGTCGCGCACGTCCAACCGATGATCGCCCGCCATGCTCGTCCCCTGTCCACCGAACCGACCCCGATCATGGCACCTGACGGCGTGCCCGCTCCCGATCGGTCGACGATTCCGGCTGGGCGGGCAGTTGGTGGCCGGCGGCCCGACGCTTGTGCACAAGCCGGGTGAGGTAGATCAGCGCGGCGGCCAGGACACCCATGTCGTCCAGGTAGATCGGATCCGGAAGGATGTCGATCGGGAAGATCGTGTAGACGAGCGCGCCGTAGAAGGCGACCTTGCCGCCCGCCCCGAGGCCGGTCAACATCCGTCGCGTACGCACCACACGCACCGCCAGCACCACGGCGCCGACAAGCGTGGCGATCGCCAGGATGCCGCCGACCACCACGAGGACCCACGCCTGTCGGGACATGCCGTCACGCTAACCCACCGGAAGCCGTACGGCTCAGAACGCGGGCACCGCCGCGCGGCCGCGAGCGGTCACCTTGTTCTCCCGGGTCTGCTCGACCAGCGGCTTGGCAACCTCGCTGAGCGGCAGCACCGACGCCGACTCCGCGACCCGCCGCCCGGTCGCGGCGTGGGCCTCCTCGCGCAGACTGCGGGCCGCCGCGACGGCCAACTCGGCCGCCCGCCAGGCAACCTGCTCCTGGTCGCGGGCCGCGGCGTGCCGGGCCGCCAGGTTGTCCCGGATCGCCCGCCGCAGCACCAGTTCCTGCGCGACCGGGTGCAGCCGCGGGTCCCAGCCGTCGCGGTGCGCGAAGACGTCGCTGAGCTGCTCCACCGACAACTCCCGCCGCCAGTACGCGTCCAGCGCGGCACGGTGCAGGTAGCGCTCGCGGTCCGCGTACTCGGCGGGGGTCCGGACGGTCTGCGGCAGTGGCATGGCGGCTGCCGCGTCGAGGCGTCGGACGGCGGCCTCGGCGGCCTCGTACGCCTGCCAGGCCGCCTCGACCTCCTCCTGCGCGGCCACCCACTCCGTCCGGCGGCGCGAAGCGGTGGTGGTCGCCCGCGTCGCGGCCACCGCGACCTCCTGCGCGTAGCGGCTCTGCTCCCGCTCCTCGTGCGCCTGTTCGAGTTGGCTCGGCATGGCCGCGCGGCGGATCCGGGCGCCCGGGTCGAGGCGGAGCCGGCCGGGCCGCAGCAGCAGGGCGGATACGGCGACGGCGACGAGCACGAGCAGGCTCAGCCAGATGACGGCGGCCCGGGAGAGGTCGGGCAGGGCGGCGGAGAGGATGGTTCGCATGATCAGCACCTCGCGGTCGAAGGCGGGTATCGACGGATGGCAGGAGGAACCCGACGGCGGCGGTCGGCCGGGCGCCGGGGTCATCCCGTCGAGGGCGACTCAGCGGCTGCGACGGACAACCCGGGACCGGGCCCCGGGGATCACCGGGCCAGGATCAGCGGGTGGGTGGGCCGCGTCGCGCGACAGCGCCACGGCCGGGATCGACGGCGGGAGCCCGACCTGGGCCCTCCGCGATCGGCCCGGCAAGCGTGGCCGTGTCCGTCGTGCCGGCCGGCCGGGCGGCAGCGGGCTCGGCCGCCCGCTCGGTGACCGGCGTGGCATCGGGACGGACACTTGCCACCCGGCTGCTCACGGCGCTGGGCCGTAGCTGCGTCGAGGCGGGCGGTGGGGAGGCGGCGAGGGCGCCGCCCAGGCCGACCGCGAGCACCAGCGCGGTGATCGCCAGTCGGGTCAGCTCACGCAGTGACCGCAGCACAGCCCAACGGGCCGGGCGGACAAACACTGCGGACGACACCCGACAAACCTATCGCCTGCCCCGCCGTGCCGCAGCACGGCGACGGCCCGGTGCGGCGTGACCGCCACCACCATGCGCACTGTGGACGACGGGGAACGACACCCGGAAAAGGCGGTGCCCCCGGTCGGATCGGATCCGGTCGGGGGCACCGCGCGTTGGCCTGCGGCGGGTCGTGGTCAGTTGCCGGTGCCGAGCACCGGCGGCGCGGCGTGCTCGCCGTCGTGCCACACCATCTCGTCCTCGGTCAACCAGGTCAGCCGCTCGTCGGAGTCGTCGTCCTCCGGCCGACCCCGCCCACCGAGCACGCCGGCGCTGTTGCGGCCGGAACCCACACCACCCGTCGCGGCCCGACCGCCGTTGCCGCCACGCTGGCCGTCCACGCTGCGCCCGATGCCGCTGGCAGACCGACCTTCGGCCGGGGGCGCACCACCTGACGGCCGAGCCGAGGAGGTGGGGGTGCCGCTCGAACCGGCGAGCGCGGCGGTGCGCAGGACCCCACCGGCCGGTGCTCCACCTGGCGCCCCGTAGAGCAGCCCGGGGCCGGCGCTCGCCGCGGTGGCCACCGGAGCCGCGCCGGACAGGCCGGCCAGCCCGGCGGCGGCGCCACCGGTGAGCAGCGCGCCGCTGACCAGCGGATCCGCACCGGCGAGGACGGTGCCGCCCCGGTCGACGTCGCTGCCGGCGCCGAGCGGGCCGGTGGCCACGGCGGGCGTGCCACCGATGCCCGCGCCACCCCGGTCGGAGACCGGGCCGTCACCGAGGACAGGTGGTGGGTCGGCGCGCTCAAGCTTCGAGATGGTCGCGCCGCCGGTGTGCGCGGAGACGTTGCTGCTGCCGGGCCCGGCGCTCGCCCTGGCGACGGCCGAAACGCTCTGCGGCGTCGTCGGCTCCGTGTTGATCCGGTTGGGGGTGTCCGGGTCGGGCAGCGGCGGATCGACCACCCGGTCGTACGCGGAGATCTCGTAGCCGCTGGCCAGCTCGGCCACCAGGTTGACCATCCGCTGGTGGGCCTTCTCCTGCTCCTGCTTGTCCTGCTGGTGACCCACGAAGCCCATGACCATCGCGCCGGGCAGACCGAAGGTGGTGGCACCCTTGATCGTGCCGGAGATCGCCTTGTCGTTGTCGTCGGTCTCCTCGGGGCTCTCCGCCTGCTTGTGGGCAGTGCGCAGATGGTCGGCCATCATGGTCAGCCCCTGCTTGATGCCCGACATCCCGTCGCTCAGGGCGTCGGAGTGGGCGACGATCAGGCTGAGCCGCCGGTGGAACTCCCGACCCGCCGACCCCGTCCAGGTGTTGCCGAGCTTCTCCAGGTCGCCGCTCAACTCCCGGCCGAGCCCGTCGAGAATCCCCTTGAGCTCGGCCCACTGGGCGGCAACGCCCTCGATCTGCTCCGGCTTGCCGGCCATCACGCCGTCGTACAACTGCTGGTGGCTGCTGTCCTGGTAGCGCGCGGTGTACTCAGACACGGCCGTTCTCCTTCGGCTGCAACGCCCGATCGACCCCGGTCAGCGCCGCGGACACGTCGGTGGCGTTGGCGGCGTTACGCGCCTCGGCGGTGCGGTAGTTGGTCAGAATCGTGCCCGTGGCCTGCTGCGCGGCAAGCACCGCCTGCCGGATCCGCTCGGCCTGATCCACATAGGACTGGTGCACCTCGCTGTAGCGACGCGCCTTGTCGGTGGCGTCGAAGAACGAGCCCAACGCCGGAGGGCGGCACTGCATCTCGTTGTTGAGCTTGCGCAGCACCGACTCGACCTGGCTCAACCGCGAAGCGAGGTGATCGTGAAAGTCCTCGAGGGACAACAGGTCGACTTCCGTACGCCCGGCCATGGCAACATCCCCGTCGTTCTGGTTGACAACCGTCAGCGGCATTCAGGTTAGTCCACCGCCGCGCTTCGGTGCGACCCGTCACGGCTGCTCAGCCGTTGCCCCCGGTCGATCCCGCCGGCGTCCCGCCGCCCGCTCCACCGACCGGCGGGCCGGACGGCGGCGGTACGACTGCCGGCGGTACCACTGCCGGCGGTGCGGCCGCTGGCGGTGCGGCCGGAGCCGGGGCGTCGGGTGCGAAGACCGCCATCGCGTTCTCCTGGGTGAGGGTGGGCCCGGTCGGGATCAGCGCGAGCAGCGAGCCGGGCACCGCCAGCGGGGTGACCCCTCCGTACCCGAGTACGTCGAGTGTCGCCGCCGAGCCGAGTGGATAGCGGATGCCCTGCGGGGTGATCAGGTAGATCGTCGACCCGGCGGCGCCGGATCCACTGGTCCCGGCGCCGGGCGAGGCCTGCGCGATGACGCCCTTGCCGCCGGGCAGCAGCACCGTCTCGGCGGTGCGGACGGCGTCCCGCCTGGTCTGGGGCGCCGGCACCGGGCCGCCCGCGGTCAACTCGGCCGGCGCCCGGTCGAAGACCTCCAGGGTGGTGGTCGGCTGGCCGCCCGCGCTGCCCGCCCGGTACGTCGCGCAGAGCGTGGTCTGACCGGGCCTGGCCTGGTAGACGGCCGGCAGCGCGGTCGGCAGCCCCTCCTCGTCCACCCGCTGCTCGACGTAGAGCTCGCCAGCCTGATCCGGGGTGATGTCGGTGATCTGGCCGCCGCCGCGCACCATCAGCAGCGCGGTGATCTCACTGATCGGGGCGAGACCCTCTCGGGTCAGTACGTAGTGCTGCCCGGCGGCGCTGAACACCTGACCGACGATGGCGGGCCGGCCGGCCACCGTCCGCACGCTGCTCTCGCCCTCGCCGGGCAGCGCCGGTTTGCGCAGCGGCGGCCCGGCCGGCACGGCGTTGAGCAGTTGCTGACCCACCCGCAGCGGAGTGGCGCGGGACATCTTCAGCGCCGTGATCGTCGGATCCCCGTCGAGCACCTGGAGGCGGGAGTTGTTGGTGAGCAGATACCGCTGATCGTCCATCACGACGAGCACCGCGCGGTCGCCCAGCGGCACGCCGCCGGGCAACGCCCGGTCGATCACCAACCGGGTGCTGGAACGCGCGGGGTCGACCGGGTCGGGCACGTCGCAGACCGACCAGGGCAGGCCGGTCAGCGACTTGCGGCCCGGCAGGGCGTCCGGCGCGCCGACGATGCCGAGGGTGAGCCCGCGGGGCTGGTCCCGCAGTGCCGCCTGGGACATCGTCCGGGCCTCCGCGTCCGGCTGGTTGAGCACCAGGCGGGCCGAGGTGTAGTTGAGCGTCGGATGCAGCTGCCCGTTCATGAACACGTACGTCGCGCCGGTCTCGCGTTCGATGACGAGCGTCTGGTCCTTCAGTGGCACCGTGTTGCCGGTCAACTGGCCGTAGGCACCGACCCCACCGAGCACGACGGCCGCGGCGACGACACTGCCGAAGACGGCCATGCCGAGCCGTCGCATCGGCAGGTTTGTGGTCTCCGGGTCGCCCGACAGCAGCGCGGAGACGATCCGGCGGGTGACGAAGCGGTACGCCTGCACCTGATCGCGGCGGGTCCGCATGACTTACCTCCGGCGGGGTGGATCCGCGACGATCAGGTCGGGGTGCCGTCGCGGGCTTCCCTACGATAAGGGGCCGACGGAGGTTCCTTGGGACCACCGCTCGTGGTCGGCACCGGACCGACCCGGTGCAGAGCCGTACCGTGCAGGAGGGACAGTCAGCGATGACGCAGGTTCAGGCGCGACCCGCCCGAGCGGCCACGGACCCGACCGAGGTGACGGCGCGGCCGACGCCGCCGACGGACCGCCCCGGTCGTGGCCGGCTCGGCCCGGTGCTTGTCGGGCAGATCGTCGTGCTGGAGCTGTGCGTGCTCGGCGTCTGGGCCGCGTCGGCCGGGCCCAGCTGGCTGCTCGCCGTGGCGGCCGGCGGCGGGGCGCTGCTCGTCGGCGCCACCTTCGCCCGGCACGGAGGCCTCTGGTGGTTCGAGTACCTGCTGTTGCGCGGGCGGCTGCGGCGGCGCGGTGAGCGCGCGTCCGCGGTGGTGGGTGGCGGCACCGCGGGCGACCCGCGGTTGGCGGCGCTCGCCCCCGAGTTGAGCGTGATCGAGTTGACCGACCGCGGCACCCGACTCGGCATCGGGCGTGACGACGAGGGCTGGTTCGCGGCCGTCGCGTTGCAGCCCGCCAGCGGCGCGACGGCCGGCTCGGTGGCCGCGTCCACGGTGGACCGGGTGGTGCAGGTGCTCGCGGACTTCAGCGCCCCGGTCTCGCGTACCCAGGTGGTCGCGCACACCCTGGTGTGGTACCCGACGCCCGGTGCGCCGCCGGCGGCGCACCGGACCGTCTGGGTGGCGCTGCGGCTGACCGTCGGCGATGCCCGGGCAGAGGCGGTGAGCCGGGGCGGTGGGCTCGCGGGTGTGCACCGGACGGTGGCCGCCGGGGTCGGTCGGTTGGGCAAGGCGCTGACCTCGGCGGGGCTGGCCCATCGGCCGCTCAACCGGGACGAGCTGCGCGCGGCCGTCGTCTCGGCCGCCGGCCTCGACCTGGGACCGGAGGCGCCGGCGGAGACCTGGCGCGAGCTGCGCGGCGGTGGCTGGACCCATCGTTGCCTGGCGCTGCGCGGCCGTTCGGACGTGCCGCTCGGCCCGCTCGTGGACGCGATCACCGCGACCTCCGCGCCGTCGCACACGGTGGCCGTGACGGTCTCGGTGGACGGTCGGGTGGCGTCACCGCTGCTGCGGGTCGCCGCGATGGACAACCACGTCGAGGCGCTGGTCAAGGTGGTCCGCGACATCGCACAGCGGACGGGTACGTCCGCCCGACCCATGGACGGCCAGCACGGACCTGCCGTCTACGCCACCGCGCCCGTCGCGTCGGCGCTGGGTGTCTCCACCCGGCATCCGCGTTGACAGGTGTGGCCGGCGCCGCCGGTCACGGCCGGAGGTTGACGATCCAGCCGTAGAGCCCGCAGACCCAGAACGCGAGCGGGACCAGCGAGATGATCAGCATGATCTCGGCGATGTCGAGCAGCCGGCCCCAGACCGGCGAGATGCGCTTACCGGCGACGGTCAGCCCGTAGATCAGGCTGACCACGGCGGCCAGCACCAGCCCGCCCAGGATCAGGCCGAGCTGAACCGGCAGCGACCCGCCCGCGAACGTGGCGGCGGCCGCCAGGCCCAACCCCACGGTGCCGGCCAGCAGCACGGGGGTGCGCTGGGCGCGGCCCAGCAGCGGTCGGGCCCGCAGCAACGACAGCAGGGCCAGCACCAGGCACAGCAGCACCGCCGCCCCGCGCCCGTCCAGGGCGAGCACGATCTGTGCGCCCAACACCAGCACCGAGACCGTCCACAGCAGACCCGTCATGAACTGGTCGGCGCGTTCGCTGCGCTGGAGCACCTGCCGGCCGTCGACCGACTCGCTGTCGGTCTTCAGGTCCTCCGGACCGGTCGGGATCGAGGGCACCGGCAGTCGCGCCAGCCGGTAGGCCGCCATCGGGAGTGCCGGCACCACACCGAAGGCGACGGCCGCCACCGCCGCCGCGGCGGCCGGCGCGTCGAGGCCGAGGACCAGGCAGAGCAACGCTCCCAGCCCGGTGGCGGCACCCACTCCGATCGCCGCGAAGAAGAGCGGATAACGGTCACCGACCGCCAGCACGGCGACCGCGCCCGCGACCACCGCGGCGGTCGCCGCGAGCAGCACGTGCGGGCTGGCCAACTCGGTGAGCGGCCGGTCGCCGGCGAGCAGCAGCAGACCACCGACGGCGGCATGCCCGAGGGCGACCATGGCCAGCACCGCGCCGGTGCGGCTGTCGGCGGCGGCCCGGGACAGCACCGCCGCGCCGACCAGCAGCGCCACCGCCACCAGCAGGGCGGCCATCGCGCCGGGCAGGTGTGGCGGGCCGGCGAAGAGGGCGGCGAGCGCGCCGGCGCCGAGCGCCGACGCTGCGAACACCACAGCGAAGGACCGGGTCGCGCCGGTCTGCCAGGCGCCGGGGCGTTGGTTGGTAGCGGTGGCGACGGCATCGACCACGTCGTCGAAGACGATCTCGGGCGCGGCCGCGGACCGGGGGTTGAAGTAGAGCACCTCACCGTCGCGGACGCTGAGCTGCGCGGTGGTACGGCCACCGTCCAGCGGCGCTCCGCCCAACCTGGACAGTGCCCAGCCGCCGTGTCGCGCGCCCTCGTCGGCCATGTCCTCGCCGGCGTAGCGCAGCAGGGTGGGGAGCAGGTCGGCCAACGGGACGTCCGACGGCAGCGCCAGATCCATCCGGGTACGCGGGGCCACGATGGTGATCCGGCTCAGACCACCGGTCGCCGTCTTCGTCGCCACAGTGGCCTCCAGGTGTGCGTCGGGTGCTCGGCTGGCCGCGATGGCGCGCTCCGGGTCCACCGCGCCCACGGCAGATTACCTACGATGGCGGGCACGTACGATGCCCACCCGCGGGCTCCGGTCCGCGGCGGCACGTCATCAGGCCGCTTCTGGGGAGGAGACAGCCGTGAGCACGGTGGTGTTCCGCCGGCTCCCGCGTCAGCCGGGACCGGCTCTACCGCGTGGTGAGGTGCTGCTGGAGTCTCCTCCCGAGCTGCCCGAGCCGACACCCCGCGGGATGGGGCAACTGCTCATGATCCTGCCGATGTTCTGCGGGGTCGGTGCGATGGCGTTCCTCTACGCCGGCAAGGGCGGCGGCATGATGACGTACGTCGCCGGTGGCCTCTTCGGTGTCTCGATGCTCGGCATGGCGATCGGTTCGCTTGCCAACAACGGTGGCAAGGACAAGGCCGAGCTGAACGCCGACCGGCGCGACTACATGCGTTACCTGGCCCAGATGCGCAAGCGCACCAGGCGGGCCGCCGAGCAGCAGCGGGCGGCGATGACCTGGCGGCACCCGGAGCCCGACGCGCTCTGGTCGATCGCGGCGTCCCGGCGGCTGTGGGAGCGACGGACCACCGAGGACGACTTCGGCGAGACCCGGATCGCGCTCGGCCCGCAGCGACTGGCCGTGGAGATCGTCCCGCCGGAGACGAAGCCGGTGGAGGACCTGGAGCCGATGAGCGCCATCGCGCTCCGCCGGTTCGTCCGCGCCCACTCCACAGTCCCCGAGTTGCCGACCGCGTTGTCGGTGCGCGCGTTCAGCCGGGTGGCGCTGCGCGGCGACCGGGCGCCGGTGCTCGACCTGACCCGGGCGGCGCTCGGGCAGCTGGCCACCTTCCACGCCCCGGACGACCTGGTGGTCGCCGTGGTCGCCGCCCCGGACCGGCAGCCGTCCTGGGACTGGGTGAAGTGGCTGCCGCACGCCCACCACAGCGGGCGTACGGACGCCGCGGGCGCCCGCCGGCTGGTCTTCGCCAGTCTGGCCGAGGCCGAGGCGTCGCTCACCGCCGAGCTGGCCGGGCGGCCTCGGTTCGCGCCCGAGGCCAAGCCGCTGACCACCGCCCCGCACCTGGTCGTGGTGATCGACGGTGGCGAGATCTCGCCGACCTGCCAACTGGTCGGCCCGGGGCTGCTCGGCACCACGGTGATCGACCTGTCCGGGACGGTGCCCCGCGACGCCGGTCGCTGGCTGCTCTGCCTCGACGTGGCCGACGGAAGCTCGCTCGACCTGGTCCGGGGCACCTCGTCGTCGCCGCTGGGTCGCCCCGACCGGCTCAGTGCCGAGGCGGCCGAGGGGCTGGCGCGGCAGATCGCCCCCTATCGCCTCTCCCAGCAGCAGGCCAGCAGCGATGAGCCGCTGGCGCGCAGCACGGAGCTGCCGGACCTGCTCGGCGTGGGCGACGCGGCGACGGTGGACGTGCAGCACACCTGGCGTCCACGCGGTCACCGCGACCGGTTGCGGATCCCGCTCGGCGTCGGCCCGGACGGCAACGTGGTCGAACTCGACTTCAAGGAGTCCGCGCACGAGGGCATGGGCCCGCACGGCCTGGTGATCGGTGCCACCGGCTCCGGCAAGAGCGAGCTGCTCCGTACGGTGGTGGCCGCCCTGGCGGTGACCCACTCGTCGGAGGAGCTGAACTTCGTCCTGGTGGACTTCAAGGGCGGCGCGACGTTCGCCTCCCTGGAGGCGTTGCCGCACACCAGCGCGGTGATCACCAACCTGGCCGACGAGTTGCCGCTCGTCGACCGCATGCGCGACGCGCTCGCCGGCGAGATGGTGCGCCGGCAGGAGTTGCTGCGGGCGGCGGGCAACTACGTCTCCCGCTTCGAGTACGAGAAGGCTCGGGCGGCCGGTGAGCCGCTGGCCCCGATGCCCAGCCTGTTGATCATCTGTGACGAGTTCAGCGAGTTGCTCGCCGCCAAGCCCGACTTCATCGACCTGTTCGTGATGATTGGCCGGTTGGGTCGGTCGCTGGGCGTGCACCTGCTGCTGGCCAGTCAGCGGCTCGAAGAGGGCAAGCTGCGTGGTCTGGACACGCACCTGTCGTACCGGATCGGTCTGCGGACGTTCTCGGCCGTGGAGAGCCGGATCGTGCTCGGCGTGCCGGACGCGTACGAGCTGCCGAACGCGCCGGGCCACGGCTACCTGAAGACCGACACCAGCACCATGCTGCGGTTCCGGGCCGCCTACGTGTCCGGGGCCTATCGGGCGCCGGGGCAGCAGGCCGCCGCGTCGCAGGCGTTGGTGCAGCGCCGGATCGTGCCGTACGGCCTGGACTTCATCGCGGCACAGGTCCCGCAGCTGCCGGTGGACACCGCTCCGGAGCCCGAGCAGCCGGCCGACGGCAAGGCCGTGGCGATGCTCGACGTGCTGATCGGGCAGCTCAAGGGTCGGGGCCGCCCGGCCCACCAGGTGTGGCTTCCGCCGCTGGCCGAGCCGCCGAGCCTGGGTGAGTTGCTCGGCCCGCTGGCCGTCGACCCGACCTACGGGCTGTGCACCGCGTCCTGGCCGGGGCGTGGGCGCCTGACCGTGCCGGTCGGGGTGGTGGACCGCCCGTACGAGCAGCGCCGCGACCCGATGATGGTCGAGCTGGCGGGGGCCGGCGGCAACGTGGTCATCGTCGGCCGGTCGCTGAGTGGCAAGAGCACGATGCTCCGTACGCTGCTCGCCTCACTGGCGCTCACCCACACGCCACGTGAAGCGCAGTTCTTCTGCCTGGACTTCGGCGGAGGCGCGCTGCGCAGCCTGGAGCGTCTGCCGCACATGGCCGGGGTGGCTGGTCGGCGGGACGTCGAGGCGGTACGCCGGACGGTGGCCGAGGTGGTCGCCGTGCTCGACGAGCGGGAGGCGCGCTTCGCCCAGCACGGCATCGACTCGGTGGCCAGTTACCGTCGTCGTCGGGCCGCCGGTGAGTTCGCCGACGACCCGTTCGGCGACGTGTTCCTGGTGGTGGATGGTTGGAACACGGTGCGCCAGGAGTACGAGGAGCTGGAGCAGACGATCACCACGCTGGCCAACCGGGGTCTCGGCTTCGGCGTGCACGTGGTGCTCACCGCCGTGCGGTGGGCGGAGATCCGGATCAACATGCGCGACCTGCTCGGCACCAAGCTGGAGCTGCGGCTCGGCGACGCGTCCGAGTCCGAGATCGACCGCCGCGCCGCGACGAACGTGCCGGAGAAGTCGCCAGGTCGTGGCCTGACCCGGGACAAGCTCCATTTCCTCACCGCCATCTCGCGGCTCGACGGTCGTCGCGACATCGACGACCTGAGCGAGGCGTCGCTGGCCCTGGCCGGGCACGTGGCCGCGAACTGGCCGGGTCGTCCGGCACCGAAGGTGCGGCTGCTGCCGCGTCGGTTGCCGGTGGCCGAGCTGGCCCGGATCATCGACCGGTCGGCGCCGGGTCTGCCGATCGGTGTCAACGAGTCGGCGCTCGCGCCGGTTTACCTGGATCTGGCCAACGAGCCGCACCTGACGGTCTTCGGCGACGCCGAGTGCGGCAAGACCAACCTGCTGCGGCTGATCGCCCGGGGCATCACCGAGCGCTACACGCCCGCCCAGGCGCGGCTGGTGATCGCCGACTACCGGCGTGGCCTGCTGGGCGTGGTGGAGGGCGACCACCTGCTCGACTACGCCCCGTCCAACCAGGCGTTCGCCCAGGGTCTCGCGTCGATCCGCAGCGCGTTGTCCAACCGGTTGCCCGGCCCGGACGTGACCACCGCGCAGCTGCGCGATCGCAGCTGGTGGAAGGGCCCGGACCTCTACATCCTGGTGGACGACTACGACCTGGTGGCCTCCGGTGGGAGCAACCCGCTCAGCGCCCTACAGGAGTTGTTGCCGCAGGCCCGCGACATCGGTCTGCACCTGATCGTCACGCGTCGCGTGGGCGGTGTGTCCAGGGCGCTCTACGAGCCGGTGTTGCAGCGGTTGCGCGAGCTGGACTCGCCGGGCCTGCTGATGTCGGGCAACCGGGAGGAGGGCACCGTCTTCGGCACCCTGCGACCGAGCCCGCAACCGCCGGGCCGGGGCACCCTCGTCCGCCGACGCGACGGCCAACAGCTGATCCAGACCGCCTGGGCCGAGCCGTCCTGATGGGACGGTGGGGACCGGAGAGGGGATGACGATGCTGCAGGCGATGCTCTACCTGTTCGTCTACTTCCTGCTGACCATCCCGGTCTTCCTCGGCCTGGCGTTCGTGGGCCAGGTCCGCGGATCGGTGCGGGCACGGCGAGCATCGGAGTTGGTGCTGGTCACGGGCATCGCCGCGCTGGTCCCGGTGGTGCTGCACCGCGCGCTTGACGTGCCGGCGCTCTGGCCGGCGGTGGCGCTGCTGGTGGTCCTCCTCGTGATCGGCGTGGTGCTGCGGGTCCGCTCGTACTCGCGGTCTGCCTGACCCGATCCACGGGGATCCATCGGATGGCATCGGCCAGGGCTGCGAGGGCTGGACGTATTCCGCTACGGTCTCCACAGGAGTGTCCGTCGGTGGGGTGTTGCTGCCTTGCCGCGGGGGAGGGGTGCGGCAAAGCCGCCACCACAACATGACGGAAGGGTGTGAAGCATGGCGTTCGAGGTCGAAGCTGCGACTCTGCATACCGCCGCGAGTGACGTGCGGTCCACGCGCAGCGAGGTTGACGGCGAGCTGAAGAAGCTCTGGAACGTGGTCGACGACCTGGCTATCGCGTGGAAGGGCCAGGCGTCCACGGGCTTCCAGTCGCTGATGACGCGCTGGAGCGAGGACACGAGCAAGCTGCTGACGGCGATGGACAACATCGCCGACCTGCTCGACAAGTCGGGCACGACGCACGAGGTCAACGACCAGGATCAGCAGCAGATGCTGGACAAGTTCCACTCTGCTCTCAACCCGTGATCCGCAGCCAGCAGAGGAGGAAATCGTGACGATCAAGGTTGACTACGCGGTCCTCGAGAGCAGCAACCAGCAGATGCAGGCCATCTCGAAGACGCTCGAGGAAAAGCTCGACACGCTGCGGGCGATGCTGACCAAGCTCCACTGGGACGGCGAGGACCGGGTTGCCTACGAGCAGCACCAGGCGAAGTGGGATGCGGCGGTCCAGGACATCAACCGCATCCTGAACGAGATCGGCGGTGCCGTCGGCATCGCCCGGGAAAACTACCTCAGCACCGAGATGAGCAACTCCAAGGTGTGGAGCTGAGGCATTCACCGATGCGGCTCCGGTCCGGTTCATCCGGGCCGGAGCCGCGTTGTGTCTAGGGCTGCGTCAGTCAAAGCCCTCGGCTCGACTGAGGGCCTTCGTCAAAGCCCCTGGGCGCGCGGAGCGACGGTCAGCCGGCGGCCGGCGCGTCGGGGCGTCGGCCCGGGCGCCAGCCGCGTCGGCGGCCCCGGGCCACGATCGGTCGCGCGATCAGCAGCAGCACGGTGAGCAGCCCGCCGACCGCCGCGGCCCAGATCGCGGCGACGCGCTGCCAGCGCAGTGGGTCGTCGTGCGCGACGGGCGCCGGGAGGGCGGCGGCCGGCGGGTTCGCCCGGGTGCCCAGCAGGCCCGACACCGCCCGGTACGGGTTGACCACGCCGTAGCCGATGTCGCCGTTGTGGCCCTCCGGTGGGTTGTCCGCGGTGCGTTCCAGCCGTTCGGCGACCTGCTGCGGGGTGAGACCCGGGTAGGCGGCCCGGATCAGCGCGGCCACTCCCGAGACGTACGCGGCGGCATAGCTGGTCCCGCCGGTCGGCTCGCCGCGGTAGCCGGACCCCTGTGGCGCCGGCCCGATGATGTTCAGCCCCGGTGCGGCGATGTCGACGTAGTCGCCGCTGATCGAGCTGCCCACGTGACCGCCCTGCTCGTCGACGCCGCCGACCGCGATCACGCCGGGGTACGCGGCGGGGTAGCCCGGCCGGTCCTGCTGGTCCTCCGTCCGGTTGCCGGCGGCGGCGACGAGCACCACCTGCTTGGCCAGCGCACGGTCGACGGCCGCCGTCAGCTCGGGGAGGGGGACGGTCGTGAGGGACAGGTTGATCACGCCGGCGCCCTGTTCGACGGCCCAGTCGATCGCCGCGGCGATCTGCACGGGAAGTTGGGGGTCCCTGGTGTCCTTGAGGTTCGGCAGGACCCGGATCGGCAGGATGCGGGCGGCCGGAGCGACGCCGCTGAACGGGACGCCGGTGCCCTCTCGGCCGGCGATGATGCCGGCAATCATCGTGCCGTGCCCGACCAGGTCGCACTGGCCCTGGTGGGCGGGCAGGTTGTTGAAGTCGCGACCCGGGAGCACCTGGCCCGCGAGCAGCGGATGGGTGGCGGAGACGCCGGAGTCGATCACCGCGACCGTCACTCCGGCGCCCCGGGACAGCGGCCACGCGGCGGACGGCTCCAGCCGGCGCAGCGCCCACGGCATCGCCGTCAGGGCCTCCTCGCTGGCCGGGCCGCAGGCCGGTGGTGCCGCTCGCGCCGGTGTGGGCGCCACCAGGGCGGTGCCGAGCAGAGCCACGAGCGCTCCACTGAGGACACCGCGAGCGGCACGGCCGCTGCGGCGGAACGGGTGGGTCGCGCTCAACGGCGGGCATTCGCGCACCCGCAGAGATTACCGCTGCGTCCCGTGGGGCAGCGGCCCGGCGAGGTGGGTCAGGCCTCGGTGCCGACCTCCGGAGCGGGCGTCTCGGCGAACAGCGCGAGCAGGGCGCCGACCTGGCGGTCGGCCTCGGCGGGGTGCCGGAACCGGCCGGCCGGGTTGAGGGTGTATTCGTTGCGCCGTCCGACCCGGGTGCGGTGCAGGTAACCACCGGCTTCCAGGTCGGCGACGATCGCCTGCGCGGCCCGTTCGGTCACCCCGACCTCGGCCGCGACGTCGCGGAGCCGGGCGGTGGGGTCGCGGGCGATGGCCAGCAGCACGTGCCCGTGGTTGGTGAGGAACGTCCAGTTCCGCCCGCCGCCGGTGTCACCCGTCGCAGTGCTCGCCATCGTGTGACCGCCTCTCCGGACGTCCGTCCTGCCCTCGGGAGTCTCGCCCGCCGTGCGCTCGGTGCGCCACCCAGGGGTCGGACCCGACGTCAACGTATGAAATCTAAATCACGCATACCTTGACGCGTCTTGGGGTGCGTGTGACCGTGGAGCCCGGGCCAGCGCCGCCGCCGGCCCGGCTGAAAAGCCCTCTGACCAGGTCAGACGCGTGAAGACGAGGTGCGGGGATGAGTCGTCCTGGAACTCCCGGCGGGCAGCCGGGTCCGCAGCGGACCGCCGACCGGGCGTCCGCGCCCAGTGAGCCGGCCCGGGCGTACGCCGAGCTGACCGCCGGAAACCGGCGCTTCGTCAGCGGCGCCCCACGCCACCCCAACCAGGACGCCGGGCACCGGGCCGCCGTGGCCGACGGACAGCACCCGTTCGCGGTGATCGTCGGCTGCTCCGACTCCCGTCTGGCCGCCGAGATCATCTTTGACCGGGGGCTCGGTGACCTGTTCGTGGTCCGCACGGCCGGGCACACCGCCGGTCCGGAGGTGCTCGGCAGCGTGGAGTACGCGGTGACGGTCCTCGGCACCCCGCTCGTGGTGGTGCTCGGCCACGACTCGTGCGGGGCGGTGCAGGCGGCGCGGGAGTCCTCCGCGACGGGCACCCAACCTCCCGGGCACCTGGGCGCGGTGGTCGATGCCGTGCTGCCCAGTCTGCGCAGGGCCGAGGCCGAGGGTGTGCACGACATCGACGGCATCGTCGACATCCACATCGCGCAGACCGTCGAGACGCTGCTCCGGCAGTCGCCCGTGCTGGCCGACGAGGTGGCGCAGGGGCGGTGCGCGGTGGTGGGCGTGTCGTACCGCCTCGCCGCCGGAGTCGTACGCCCGGTGGCGGCCGTCCCGGCCGGCTTCGCGTCGCTCGACGTGCCGACCGGGTCGGCCGACCCGGCCACGGCCGCCTAGGGGCTGACACGTCGAGGGCCGCCCCGCGTGGTGCGGAGCGGCCCTCGACGAAGGATCCGGTGGGTCAGAGCAGCGACATGTGCACGTGGTCGGTGTGGTTCGACGGCCCGCTGTACGACTTCCAGCCGCTCGCCGGGAACCAGATCTGCCGGTTCCAGATCACGTAGTAGATGCCGAGCCGGTCGGCGTTACGGATGAGGAAGGCGGCGACGTTGTTGCCGTACATCCGGGTGTCGTTGTTGTGCCACGGGGCGAAGCCGCTCTTCTGCAGCGACCAGTCGCAGGCGCGGCCCTTCGGGTGCTCCCACGGCCCGCCGGAGCGGTAGCAGCCGACGAACCGGTTGAAGCCGGCCGCCTTGACCTCCTTGTACGCGTGCAGCGTGCGTGGCGTGATGCAGCCGGACGTGGTCGGGTCGTTCTCGCTGCAGGACTGTGCCTTCCAGTCACCGTCGGCGGTGCGGCCCGGCCCGATCTTGGCGACCTTCGAGGTGGCGTCCACCAGGCCGCCGGTGAAGCCCTTGCCGCCGACCAGGGAGAGCGCCTTGTCGGCCTCGGTCTTCCGCTTGGCCATCACGGCGGTCTGCTTCTGTTGCTCGCGGACCTCGGTGTCGAGGAGCAGCTTGGCCTGCTCGGCGCGGGACTTCACCGCGTTGACCTCGGCGAGCTTGTTCTCGTTCACCATGTTGATCTCGTCGAGCATCGCGGCACGTTGGACGAACGTGTCCGGAGCGTCGCTTTCGAGCAGCATCGCCAGCGCGCCGATCCGACCGGTCCGGTACGACTGGGCGGCGATCTCCCCGACCTGTGGCGCCAGCGCGTCCAGGTCGGCCTTGGCCCGGTCCACCTCAAGCGCCAACTCGAGCTGCCGCTTCTTGGACTTGTCCAGTCTGGACTTGGCGGCGGAGTAGTCGCGGTTGGCCTGCTCGATGACGTCGTTGAGCAGCTGGGGCTCGCCGTCCTCCTCGTGCCCGGACGGCGTGGGGGTCGTCGGGGCGGCGTGGGCCGGGAGGGGCCCGGCGAGCACGGTCAGTGCGGCGATCACGGCCACCACGGGTGTCATCCAGCGGCGTAGGGGTGCCGTCACAATGTTCCCTTCCGTCGACCGCCGACCGGGTTAGCTGACGGGTTCGGGGCGGAAGTGGCCCCTACCGCTGACGCGGATTCACCCCACACACCTGGGTCCCCGGCTCGCCGGTTGGCGATTGGGCGGTGGCACCGCAGGCGCCGCTTCGCGCCTTCATCGGTAACCGGCAGCGAGGTTACCCGAGAGTCGACTGGGTGAGCTACGCCTGGATGCCGACCAAAAGTGTCATTTCGCCATAGCGGTGGGTAACCAGTGACGCGGTTCTCAGGTGGGGGACCCGATCTGGTCACGCTGAGGAGTGTCACCATGCCGTATCCGTGCTCCTGTTCGACTCCGGCCACCCGTCGGTGGCGGTGGATGGGCGCCGGGTCCGCGTCTGGTCCGGCTCGTCGGGTTGCCGCGATCGCGGCGCGTTGAGGGCGGCCAGCGCCTCCGCCCGGTCGTCCGCCCGGGGGCGCGACCGGGTGGCATCGACGGGCGGCGTGGTGTCGGCGCGCCCGGCCGCGGTCACGATCGCGGCCAGTCCGGTGGTCAGCGGCACGGCGGCGATCAGCCCGAGTGTCGCGACCGCGCTGCGGACGATCTCCTGCGCGAGGAACTCGCTGGTGAGGAGCTGCCCGATCGGCCGCGCGTCGGCGGTGAGCAGGAGCAGCAGGGGCAGCGACGCGCCCGCGTACGCCAGCACGATCGTGTTGACGGTGGAGGCGATGTGCGCCCGGCCGACACGTGTCGCCGCACGGTAGAGCTGCCTGCGGGTCAGCCCGGGATTGGCGTTCGCCAGCTCGGTGACGGTGGCCGCCTGGGTGACCGTCACGTCGTCGAGCACCCCGAGCGACCCGATGATGATCCCGGCGAGCAGCAGGCCGTGCAGGTCCACGTCACCCTGGAACATCGACAGAGTCGTCGCGTCCTCGCTGCCGAAGCCGGTGAGGTGCGTTGCCCCGGTGGCGATGGTGGCGAGCGCGCCGGTCAGCACCAGGCTGCCCAGGGTGCCGAGCACCGCGACCGAGGTCTGCGCGGTGACGCCGTGGGTCAGATAGAGCACCACGAACATGATCAGGGCGGCGCCGACCACCGCCACCAGGAGAGGTGACCGGCCGGCGCCGATGCCCGGCAGCACGAAGGTGAGCAGGATGGCGAAGCTGGCCGCCAACCCGGCGAGCGCGGCCAGCCCCCGCCACCGGCCGAACGCGACGATCGCGGCGGCGAAGACCACCGCCAACCACACAAGTGGGGTGCCGCGCTGGTGCTCGGCGATGTTCCAGTTACTGAGCGTGGGATCGGTCGGGTCGGTCAACTCGACAAGGACGACCTCGTCGCCGACGTCGACCCGTGGCGCGCCCGGGCCGTCGGGCACCGGTGTGCTCACCTGTTGGCCGGCGGCCGGTCCGTCGTCCACCCGGACGTCGACGGTGCCGCACGGCCCGTTGCCGACCCTGGGTGTGCCCTCCGGGCTCGACGGCAGCGGCGGGCACGGTTCGGTCACCACCCTTGTCACCGTGCCGGCGTAGCGCGGCACGTCCGCTCCGCCGTCGGTCCGCGGTGCTCCTCCGCGCGGCCAGAGCAGCGCCGCGGCGACCACTGTGGCGACGAAGAGGGGCACCACGGTCATGACGAGGATCCGTCGCACCCGGGGTGGGGCGGACGGAGCGGGGCGGGCGTGGTCGGAACCCAAGTCGAGACTCCCAACGATCCGGTGCGGGATACGTGCCGGCGGGCCGCGCGGTTCAGTGTCGTCACCGAAAGGCGGCGCGGGGCGCGGCGGATCGCGAACCGACGACCACGCGATCACGGACGGTCAGTGCCCGGCCCTGGTTGCCCGGAAGTCGGCCCCTCGCCGCGGTGCCGGCACCCGCGCTGTATCTGCCGCGCTGCGTCAGCCGCGCTTCATCAGCCGGCCGACCGCCGCCATCATCTCGGTGGCCATCTCGTCGGCCCGTCCCTCGGCCGCACCCTCGTGCATGCAGTGCCGGGCGTGCCCGTCGAGCAGCCCCAGCGCCACCTTGTCGAGCGCGGCCTGGATCGCGGAGATCTGGGTGAGCACGTCGATGCAGTAGCGGTCGTCGTCGACCATCTTCTCGATGCCGCGGACCTGCCCCTCGACTCGGCGGAGCCGCGCGAGCAGCTGGTCCTTGCTGGCGGTGTACCCGCGGATCGGGGTGGGTGCGCTCATGCCGACCAGGATAGCCTACCCCCTGGGGGTATGGTACGGTGCACTTCCGAGGGGGATACCCCCACCGGGTACCGGTACGCAGAGGGAGACGATCCGATGGTCAACACGACGTTCCAGGTGCAGGGCATGACCTGCGGGCACTGTGTCAGCGCGGTAAGCGCCGAGGTCGGCGCCATCGCGGGCGTACGTGACGTCCAGGTCGATCTCGCGACCGGGCAGGTCACCGTGAACAGCGAGCAGCCCCTCGACGTGCAGGTCGTCCGGGCCGCCGTCGACGAGGCCGGCTACGACCTCGTCGACGCGTGAGCGGGGGGCCGACATGCGTACCGTGACGAGAGTGGCCGGGTTCGCTGTCGGCCTCGCGGCGATCTTCGGCGCGACGTACGGGGTCGGTCGGGTGGTCGACCGCGCCCCGGTGGCCGAGGGCCGGCACGACGGCCACGCCGACCCGGCGACGAGAGGGCACGGCGAGCCGGCCGACCGGATTCCCGGTGGACTGCTCGTCTCCGACCGCGGCTACACCCTCGACCCGGTCGACGCCCCGGCCGACGAGTTCGCCTTCCGGATCACCGGTCCGGACGGCCAGCCGGTGACCCGGTACGACGTGGCGCACGACAGGAGGATGCACCTGATCGTGGTCCGCCGGGACCTCTCCGGTTTCCGGCACGTGCACCCCGACCTGGCCGCGGACGGCACCTGGCGGGTCGGCACGCCGCTGGCCGGCCCGGGGCAGTGGCGGGCGTTCGCCGACTTCACACCGACCGGGGGTGAGTCGCTGACGCTCGGCGTGGACGTGACGGTCCCCGGCGAGCTGACCGACCGACCGCTGCCCGCCCCGGCGACCAGCACCACCGTCGACGGCTACACGGTCACCCTGACCGGCTCGCCGCAGCCCGGCCGCACCGCCCCGCTCACCTTCACCGTCAGCCGGGACGGCCGGCCGGTCACCGACCTGGAGCCCTACCTGGGCGCGTACGGGCACCTGGTGGCACTGCGCCGGGGCGACCTCGCGTACCTGCACGTGCATCCGGACGGGACGCCGGGCGACGGGCGGACCCGGCCCGGCCCGGCCGTCAGCTTCCTCGCCGAGGTGCCCTCGACCGGCGCCTACCGGCTCTACCTCGACTTCCAGCACGGCGGGACGGTGCACACCGCCGAGTTCACAGTCGTCGCCGGCAACCCGCCGACCGGGAACAACCCGAGCGGACCCGCACCGAGCGGACCCGCACCGAGCGGACCCGCGCCCAGCGGCGGCGCCGACCACGGCACCCCCGGGCACGGGCACAACTGACGGGACCCCACACCATGACCACCACCAGCAGACCGCTGCCCGAGGCGCCCAACCGGATCGAGTTGGCGATCGGCGGGATGACCTGCGCCGCCTGCGCCGCCCGGATCGAGAAGAAGCTCAACCGGATGGACGGCGTGAGCGCCGCCGTCAACTACGCCACCGAGAAGGCAACCGTCCGGTACGCCGACGGCGTCACGCCGGACGACCTGATCGAGACCGTGCGCAAGACCGGGTACACGGCGGCGCTGCCGACCCCGCAGCCGGTCGAGGAGCCGACCGACCCGTTGCGCGGCCCGCGTACCCGGCTCTGGGTCTCGGTGGTGCTCAGCGTGCCCGTGGTCCTGCTGGCCATGGTCCCGGCCTGGCAGTTCGACTACTGGCAGTGGCTGTCGCTGACCCTTGCCGCGCCGGTGGTGGTCTGGGGTGGGCTGCCGTTCCACCGGGCCGCCTGGACCAACCTGCGGCACGGCGCGGCGACGATGGACACGCTGGTCTCGCTCGGCACCCTGGCCGCGTTCGGCTGGTCGCTCTGGGCGCTCTTCCTCGGTGACGCCGGCATGCCCGGAATGACGCACCCGTTCCGCTTCGACATCACCCGCACCGACGGGGCCGGCAACATCTACCTGGAGGCGGCCGCCGGGGTGACGGTGTTCATCCTGGCCGGCCGCTACTTCGAGGCCCGATCCAAGCGGACCGCCGGCGCGGCCCTGCGCGCCCTGCTCGACCTCGGCGCCAAGGAGGTGGCAGTGCTGCGCGACGGGGTGGAGACCCTGATTCCGGTGGATCGGCTTGCCGTCGGTGACCGGTTCGTGGTGCGCCCCGGAGAGAAGATCGCCACCGACGGGGTGGTCGACGAGGGCACGTCCGCCGTCGACGCCAGCATGCTCACCGGCGAGTCGGTGCCGGTCGAGGTCGGCCCCGGCGACGGCGTGGTCGGCGCGACAATCAACGCGGGCGGACGGCTGATCGTCAGCGCCACGCGGGTCGGCGCGGACACCCAACTCGCCCGCATGGCCGACCTGGTCGAGCAGGCGCAGAGCGGCAAGGCCGCCGTCCAGCGGCTCGCGGACCGGATCTCCGGTGTCTTCGTGCCGATCGTCATCGCCCTCGCCGTCGGCACGCTCGGCTGGTGGCTCGGCACCGGCGCCGGCCCGACCGCCGCGTTCACCGCCGCCGTCGCCGTGCTGATCATCGCCTGCCCCTGCGCGCTCGGCCTGGCCACCCCTACCGCGCTGCTCGTCGGCACCGGCCGGGGAGCGCAACTCGGTGTGCTGATCAAGGGGCCGGAGGCGCTGGAGTCGACCCGCCGGGTGGACACCGTCGTGCTGGACAAGACGGGCACCGTGACGACCGGCCGGATGACCCTGGTGGACGTGGTGCCGACGAGCGGCACGGATCGGGGCGAGCTGCTCCGGCTCGCGGGGGCGGTGGAGGCCGCCTCCGAGCACCCGATCGCCCGCGCGGTCGCGGCGGGCGCCGCCGAGGCGGGGTCGCTGCCCCCGGTGACGGGCTTCGGCAACCTCGAAGGGCTGGGCGTGACCGGCGCCGTCGACGGAAGGGTCGTGCTCGTCGGTCGGGTGCGGCTGCTGCGGGAGCGGGGGATCGACGTACCGCCGGAGGTCGAGTGGGCCGTCCGCGACGCGGAGGCCGCCGGCCGTACGGCGATCGTCGCGGCCTGGGACGGGCGGGTCCGGGGTGTGCTCGCGGTCGCCGACGTGGTCCGGCCGACCAGCCGGGCGGCGGTGGCCCGGCTGCGGGCGCTGGGGCTCACCCCGGTCCTGCTCACCGGGGACAACGCCACGGTGGCCCGCGCGATCGCCGCAGAGGTGGGCATCGACGAGGTGATCGCCGAGGTGCTGCCGGCCGGCAAGGTCGACGTGGTCAAGCGGCTCCAGGCGCAGGGGCGGTCGGTGGCGATGGTCGGTGACGGGGTCAACGACGCCCCGGCGCTGGCCCAGGCCGACCTGGGGTTGGCCATGGGCACCGGCACCGACGTGGCGATCGAGGCGTCCGATCTCACCCTCGTCCGGGGCGACCTGGACGCCGCGGTGGACGCCATCCGGTTGTCCCGGCGCACGCTCGGCATCATCCGGGGCAACCTGTTCTGGGCGTTCGGTTACAACGTGGCGGCTCTGCCGTTGGCCGCCGCCGGGCTGCTCAATCCGATGATCGCCGGCGCCACGATGGCGTTCTCCTCGGTCTTCGTGGTGGCCAACAGTCTGCGGTTGCGCCGGTTCCGTCCGGCCGCGGCCGATCGCAGACTGTGACGGCGGTAATGGTTGGACCGGCGACGGCGGGGGTACTGGTGGTGGTGTAGCGACGCTTGCAATGGAGGTTGGCAATGGGATTCGACGATAAGATCAACAACGCCACCGAGGACGCGACCGGCAAGCTGAAGGAAGGCGCCGGTCGGGCCACCGACAACGAGCAGCTCGAGGCCGAGGGTCGCGCTGACCAGTCCACGGCCAAGCTCAAGCAGGCCGGCGAGAAGATCAAGGACGCCTTCAAGAGCTGACGTACGACGTAACCCGCACGCCGGGCCGGTGATCATTCACCGGCCCGGCGTGTCTGTGTGTCCGGCCCCGTGCCGTGACCCTGAGAACCCCCTGATTCCGCCCTCGGCCTGTATCGCCGCGTCGGCACACCTGCTAACTTCCTTTTGCATGTGCGAGGGCCGGTTGTGAGCAGTGCTCCGTCGCCAACCGGCGACGACCTGGTGCGGGTGCTGGCCTCGTTGGCCAACCCGCACCGGCTGCGGATCGTCGCCGCGCTGGCCCGCGAACGTGCCTACGTCAGCGGGCTGGCCCGGCAACTGGGCATCAGCCGAGCGCTGTTGCAGGTACACCTACGGAAGCTGGCGGCGGCCGGTCTGGTCACCGCGAGCCTGGAGTTGTCGGAGGACGGTAAGGCCATGAACTACTACGAGGTGCAGCCGTTCGTGCTCACCCTCACCCCCGAGATCATCGCGGCGGCGGCCGAGACGCTGACCGTGCCCACCTCGGTCGACCAGTAGGGAGCGAACCGATGAGCGAACACGACTGGACCGAGGTGGTCGGCGCGATCGGCATCTTCGCCTTCCTGGTCAGCGTGGCCACGGTGACCATCGTGCAGCTCGCCAAGACCCGGCGGGCCCGGTTCGAGGCGTCCCGCGCGGACGACTACCGCCGGCTCGCCGAGACCGCCGCACAGGCGCAGGCGGAGAACGCCCGACTGCTCGCGGCCATGGACGGCCGGCTGGGCGGCATGGAGACCCGGATGACGAAGCTCGAACGCGTCCTGCTCGAGGTCGACTGACCACGGCCGAAGACCCCGGGCCGTCGAGCGGCTACTCGACGACCCGGGCGGAAGCAGCATCACCTCGCCCACTGGGCGAGTTTCACCGGCAACGCTCCTTCGAGGAGAGGACAGCACTTCATGCTGCGTGTACGCAAATCCGCAGTCGGCTGGGCGGTCGCCCTGGCCCTCGCGGCCGCCGGCCTGACCCCGGCGAGTCCGGCCGCCGCCCACCCCACGATCGACTGGCATCCCTGTGCCGCCGACGACTCCGCCGAGTGCGGCACCCTGTCACTGCCTGTCGACTGGGACCGGCCCCGGGGGGAGCGCTTCGACCTCGCGCTGGCCCGCCGGGTCGCCACACCTGCCACCCGCGAGGGTGCGCTGGTCTTCGGCCCCGGCGGGCCGGGCGACAGTGGCGTCGACCGGGTGGTCAACGGCAGCTCCCGGTTCAGCGCCGACCTGCGCCGCCGGTTCGACATCGTCAGCTTCGACCCCCGTGGCACCGGCGGCAGCAACCCGGTGGTCTGCTCGCGCGCCCTGCTCGCCCAGCAGCCGCAACTGATCGCCGACCAGGCCCAGTTCGACGCCACGCTGGCCGGCAACGCGCTGCTGCGGGCCGACTGCCGGGCGCGCACCGGGCCGCTCTACGACCACGTGGACACGATCAGCGCCGCCCGGGACCTGGACGCGATCCGCGCCGCGCTCGGCGAGCGGCAGCTCACCTTCCACGGCAGCTCGTACGGCACCCTGCTCGGCGAGCAGTACGCCGAACTGTTCCCGCACCGGGTCCGGGCCATGGTGCTGGAGGCCGCGGTGGACCACAGCGTCGGCACCCGCGCGTTCCTGGACACCCAGGCCGTCACCTCGGAGGACGCGTTCGACGAGTTCGTCGCCTGGTGCGACAGGTCCGCGGCCTGCGCCCTGCACGGGCGGGACTTTCGGGCACTCTGGGAGAGGCTGCGCGCCCGGGCCGAGGCCGGCACGCTCACCGACCCGGAACGGCCAGGCGTCGTGCTGACCCCGTTCGAGTTGAGCCGGCTCACCCACAGGTATTTCTACGACACCTGGCGCTGGCCGGGGCTCGCCGAGTGGTTGGGCGAGATGGAAGCTCCCGCCACCGCGCGAAGCGCCGGCCCGTCCACGGGCGACGCCGTGGCGCCGTACCCGTTCGCGGTCTTCTGCCAGGACTGGAGCCTGCCGGTCCGTGACTACCGGGAGTACGACGGACACCTGCGCCGGGTGGCCCGGCTCGCGCCCGACCTGCGGTATCCGACGGCGGTGTTCGCCCTCGCGACCTGCCTGGGCACCCCGACGCCGGTCGCCAACCCGCAGCACCGGCTGCGGGTGCGTACCGACGTGCCGCTGCTGGTCGCCGCCACCGTGCACGATCCGGCCAGCGGGTACAACTGGGCCACGAACGTGGTGCGGCAGTTGGGCCGGCACGGCGTGCTGCTCACCTACGAAGGCTGGGGGCACGGCAGCTACACCACCAGCCCGTGTGTCGAGCGGGCCGTCGACGCCTACCTGATCGACCAGGTAGTGCCGGCCGGGGGCGCCACCTGCCCAGCCGTCGACCCCGACGTGTGACCGTGCCGCCGCCGGCCGCCGGGGTCAGACCTGCCCGGCGGCCGGCGGCTGTCGCACTCCCGCCAGCCGGGCGGCCCGCAGCTCCAGGTACCGCTGCTCGGGCCGGCTCGTGGTGCCCCGGGCCGCCGCCAGGTACGCCTCCCGCGCCGCGCCGGCCTCCCCGGCCAACTCCAACAGGTGCGCCCGGACAGCGGTGAGCCGGTGGTGCCCGGCGGTGCGCTCGTCGGCGTCCAGGGACGTGAGCAGGGCGAGCCCGGCCCGGGGCCCGTCCACCATGGCAACCGCCACCGCCTGGTTGAGGGTGACAAGCGGGTTCGGCGCGACCCGGGCCAGCAGCCGGTAGAGCGCGACGATCTGCCGCCAGTCCGTCTCCGCCGCCGTCGGCGCCTCGGCGTGCACCGCGGCGATCGCCGCCTGAAGTTGGTACGGGCCGGGCGGCGACCAGGTCAACGCGTCGGTGATCAGCGCGATCCCCTCCGCGCTGGCGGCCGCGTCCCACCGGCTGCGGTCCTGCTCGGCGAGCGGCACCAGCTCCCCGTCCGGGCCGAGCCGGGCCGCCCGGTGCGCGTCGGTGAGCAGCATCAACGCCAGCAGCCCGCTCACCTCGCCGTCGTCGGGCAGCAGCCCGTGCAGGATGCGCGCCAGCCGGATCGCCTCGCCGGTCAGCTCCGCCCGGTGCAGGTCCGGGCCACTGGACGCCGTGTAACCCTCGTTGAAGATCAGGTAGAGCACCCGGAGCACCGTGCGCAGCCGCTCGTCCCGTTCGGCCGGACCGGGCATGGTGAACCGGGCGCCGGCGGCCTCGATCCGCTGCTTGGCCCGGCGGATCCGTTGACTCATCGTCGCCTCCGGCAGCAGGTGCGCCCGGGCGATCTGGGCGGTGCTGAGACCGCCGACCGCGCGCAGGGTGAGCGCCACCTGCGCCGACCCGGTGAGCGCCGGGTGGCAGCAGAGGAACAGCAGGGTGAGAGTGTCGTCGGCGTCCGCCACCGCGGGCTCCGCGTCGGCCGCCGGAGCCACCCCGGCGTACGCCGGCTCGCGCAGCGTCACCGCCAACTCGCGGTCCCGGCGGGCGTTCTCGCTGCGCCACTCGTCGGTGAGCCGCCGAGTGGCCACGGTGAGCAGCCACGCGCGCGGACTGTCCGGTACGCCCTGCGTGGGCCACTGTGTCGCGGCGGCGAGCAGCGCCTCCTGGACCGCGTCCTCACATCTGTCGAACTGGCCGTGCCGGCGGACCAGCAGGCCGAGGACCTGCGGCGCGACCGTGCGCAGCAGATCCTCGACCGTCCGGTCGTCGGTCACATCTCCGCTCCGGCCTCGTCCATGATCGGGCGAACCTCCATGGCGCCGCCGAAGCGCACGTCCGGCCAGCGGGCGGCGATCTCGGCGGCCCGCTGCGGGCTGTCGCAGTCGACCGCCAGGTAGCCGGCGAACTGCTCCTTGCTCTCCATGAACGGCCCGTCGATGACCTCGGCCCGGCCGTCGACGGCCCGGACCGTCACCGTCTGCGACGGATTGGCCAGCGCCTGGCCGCCGATCAACTCACCGGTCTCGGTCAACTCCTTCATGATCTCGTCGACCTCGCCGAACAGGGCGGTCCGGTCCTGCTCGGAAAGCTCCTCGGTGAAGCCGGGCCGGTTCCAGATCAGCAGCATGTACTTCACGGCGACGCTCCTCAGGCCTTGTTCGCACCCCGGTCGGGGCGCGACTCACCACAGGGTCGGAGCCGACAACCCGTTCCCTACGGCGTACCGAAGAAAATCGTAGAAATCGTCGCCGGTGGGGGCCCCACGCCGGGCTGCTCAGCGCCGATCGGGTCGGCCCGGCACCTGGCGGGGCTTGCGTCCGCCGCCGACGTCGAGCGACGCCCGGTCGGCGGCCGAGGTGCCCGACGACCAGCCCTCGGCGTCGCGCACGCTGAGTCGGTGCCGGGTCACGCCGGGAAAGAGCGTGTCCAGTCGCTCCCGGACCGCCTCGCCCCGGGCGGCGAGCACCGGCAACAGGCGCTCCGCCCCGGCCGTCTCGGCCGCTGCCTGGTCCGCCGCGTCGGTGGCCGCCTCGGTGGCCGCGCGCAACCGCTCACCGATCCGCAGCGCGAACGCGTTGAGGAACGACTCGTCCCACACCTTCGTCCGCCGCCCCGATCCGGGCCGACGCTCGGCCCGCCCGCGCAGCATGGCCGCGGTGGCCTGCACCAGCAGCGAGGTGTAGAGCAACTCCACCGCCACCAGGTCGGCCGGCCAGCCCAGCACTGTGGCGAAGCCCAGATCGTCGGACCAGACCGCCTCGCACCTGTTCGCCGCCGCCACCTCCTGCACCAGCAGTGCCTTCGCGCCCGCGTACGGGGTGTCGGTGCTCAGGCGTACCCCGCCGGGCACGTCGCCGCGCTCCGACCCGGCGGCCAGCAGCGCCTCGTCGATGCTGTGTCGGGCGATCAGCTCCTGCGCCTTACCGGTCAGCGCCTCCGCCTCGGCCGGGAAGGTCGTCGACTCGGCCTTGGCCAGCAGCGCCCGGACCCGATCCAGCATCGGCGACCCGCTGCGCGCCGGACCGGCCGACCGGGCGGTCGCCGCACCGCTCGACCCGGGTGGCGGGCGCAGCACCGCGATCGGCGGCAGGCTCTCCACGAGCGCGAGGACGTCCACGGCCGTACGGAGCGCGTCGACCCGATCCAGCGACTCTCGGGCGGACCAGCCGGCCAGCACGTTCTCGGCGTTCGCCCGCCCCTCGGTGGTGACCTCGCGGAGCTGCTCGTCGAACCAGGCCGGGACCGGATCCGGCTGCTCGCGCCGTTGGACGGCCATCGCGTCGCGGACCAGTCGCGCCGCGCGGGCGTCGAGTCGCCGCGCGGTGATCCGGTCCAGGTCGACGGGCTGCCAGCCGCGCGGCCAGAGCCGCGTCAGGCCGCGGACCAGGCGGCGCAGCAACGCCGCGTCCACCGCCGTGGTGCCGTCCGCCGCGCCGGTGCCGACGATCAGTTGGTCCAGCTGCCGTTCGGCCTGCCGTACGTCGGCGCCGCGCACCGCCGCGAGTGCGTTGGCGACGAGTTCGTCCGCGTCCGGCACGGGCACCTCCTTCTCGGGTTCCGCTGCCGGCGAGGCTTCCCGACCCGCCTCAGCTCCATGATCATGCCCCGCGAGGCCCCGAAGGCACGAAACGGGGATGTTGCCGCCGCCGCACCCGCCGGGCCGTGCTTGATCAACACGGGTTCCTTGAAAGCGCGGCATCCCGCCGGGCTGGACACCCCGATTTCACCGAACTCGTGTGGACCTTGGCGGGGCGCATCGCCACGCCGGCCGTGGTGGCGGTGATTCGTCACGGTTGGGGGTATTTTTGGCCTTGACTGGCGGATGCGAGGTGCGTGGTGGTCGGTTCGAGCCTGCCGGGTGGGCGCACCGCCGACGTGCCGGACGAGCGCTCCTCCGCGCTCGCCGGCGTCCTGATCGGCATCGCGATCATGGCCGCGGTGGACGAGATCGTCTTCCACCAACTGCTGGCCTGGCACCACTTCTACGACCTGTCGACCCCGTCGGTGGCGCTGCTCTCGGACGGGCTGCTGCACGCCGCCGAGGTGATCGCCCTGGTCGGTGGGTTCTTCTGGTTCGCCGACCTCCGCCGCCGACACGCCCTGTCGACAGGGCTCGCGTGGGGTGGCTTCCTGCTCGGCGCCGGCGGGTTCCAGCTCTTCGACGGGCTGATCGACCACAAGGTCCTTCGGCTGCACCAGATCCGCTACGGCGTACACCTCGTGCCGTACGACGTGGTGTGGAACGTGGCCGGCGCGGCACTGCTGCTGGCCGGCGCCCTGCTGATCTGGCGTGCCGGGTCGCGCGACAGCCCTCGATGACGGCGCCGCTGCCCGGTCCGCCCGCCTGGTCCGTGCCGCCGTTCGCGCACGGTGGGCCCGCGACGGACGGCTCGTCCTGGCTGCCGCTGTTGCCCGTCGCGCTGCTGGCCGGCGGCTACCTGCTGGCCGCCGCGCGCGACCGGAGGGGTTGGGGTCATCGGCGGACCGCCGCCTGGCTGGCCGGATGCGCGGGGCTTGCGGTCGCCGTCGGGCCGCTGGCCCAGGTCCCCGACGATCCGCGCGGGCATATGGCGCAGCACCTGCTGCTCGGCATGCTGGCCCCGCTGGGGCTGGTGCTCGGCGCCCCGGTGACGCTGCTGCTGCGGGTCGCGTCGCCGCCGGTACGCCGGGCGGTCGGGCGGCTGTTGCGCGCCCGCCCGCTGCACCTGCTCGCGCACCCGGTGACCGCCGCGCTGCTCAGCACGGGTGGGCTGGCGCTGGTGCTGCTCACCCCGCTCTACGCGGCGGCCGAGCGGCAACCCGTGCTGCACCACGCCCTGCACCTGCACTACCTGGCCGCCGGCTACCTCTTCGCCTGGTCCCTCGCCGGGCCGGACCCGGCGCCGCGCCGCCCGGGGCTGGCGGTACGGGTCGGCGCGCTCCTGGGCGCGGCGGCCGGCCACGCTGTGCTGGCCAAGTACCTGTACGCACAGGCCGGCACCCTCCCGCCCGGCCTCGACAACCCGGATCCGGAGGCGTTCCGCTCCGCCGCCCAGCTCGTGTACTACGGCGGCGACCTGGCGGAGATCCTGCTCGCCACGGCCCTCTTCACGAGGTGGTACAACCGCCGCCGCCCGGTGATCAGGAGGGTTGCGTCGACGGAGAGCGGTGCCGTGACGCACAGCTCCTGATCAGCGCGGCCGGGGTGCGGAGGTGCCCGATCGAAGGGCGGTGGCGAGGTGCTGGAGGAACGTGCGGATGCTCTCCTCGCTGTGCCGGGTCTCGATCTCGTCGTTGAGCGGGACCTCGGAGCGCAGCGCCTCGTCCAGCGCGTCAAGCGTCGCGGTCCGGTCGCCCGGGTAGCGCCCCTCGACCACGCCACGGGCGACCCAGGCCACCACCGAGTCGTCGAGCACCTGCTCGAACTGGATCCCGTAGAGAATTCCGTTGATGTGGCCCTTCCACAGGTCAGTGGCCATGCTCGTCGACTCCCTGAGAAGTGGCTGCCGTCCCGGCCGGGATCGGTTCTGCCGAGCGTGCCACCACTTTCCGGGACGTGCAGACCCGTCAGGTCCGTCGCGGCCAGGTGGCGAGAATCTCCGCCGCGGGCAGGACGTCCCGCTCCGGGTCCGGGGCGGGGGCCGGTCGGGCGGTGGGCGTCCGGTCGAAGCGGGGCGCCGGGGCCGGTTGGATCTCGCCGCCGACCTCGACGAAGGTGCCCCGCGCGGCGTTGTGCGGGTGTGTGTGCGCCTCGCCCGGGGCGAGCACCGGCGCGACGCAGGCGTCCAGGTCGCTGAAGACCGCCGTCCACTCGTCCCGGGTCCGCTCGGCGAACCGCGCCGTGAAGCGCCGGCGCAACACCTCCCAGCCGCTCGGGTCGTACTGCGCCGGCAGGTCCGGGTCGTCGGCCAGGTCGAGGCCGCTGAGGAGTACGGCGTAGAAGGCCGGTTCCATCGCGCCGACGGCCATGAATCCACCGTCGGCGGTGGCGTACGTGTCGTAGAACGGCGCTCCCCCGTCGAACATGTTGTGCCCGCGCGGCGCGGACCACAGGCCACTGCCGAGCAGCCCGTGCAGGAACGACGTGAGCAGCGCCGACCCGTCCACCATCGCCGCGTCGACCACCTGGCCGACGCCGGAACGTTCCCGTTCCAGCAGCGCCGCCAACACACCGACGGCGAGCAGCATGCCGCCCCCGCCGAAGTCGGCGAGCAGGTTCGTCGGCGCGTACGGGCGCTCGCCGGCCCGGCCCAGCGGCTCCAACGCCCCCGCCACCGCGATGTAGTCGATGTCGTGCCCGGCCCGCGACGCCAGCGGGCCGTCCTGTCCCCAGCCGGTCATCCGCGCGTACACCAGCCCGGGGTTGCGGGCCTGGCACACCTCCGGGCCGAAGCCGAGCCGCTCGGCGACCCCCGGCCGGTACGCCTCGACGAGCACGTCCGCCCGTTCGGCGAGGCGCAGCAGGTCGGCCACGCCCGCCGGAGACTTCAGGTCCAGCGCGGTCACCCGTCGGCCGCGCTGCAACGGCCCGCCGGTCGGCGCGGCCAGCCGCCCCGCACCCGGGGCGCCCGGCCGGTCCACCCGCACCACGTCCGCGCCGAGGTCGGCGAGCACCATGCAGCCGAACGGCGCCGGCGCGAGGCTTGCCAACTCGACCACCCGCACCCCGGCGAGCGGCCCACCGCGCGCCGGCCCGCTGCGCGCAGAGTTGCCCCGCGCCGGCCCGCCCTGCGCCGGCCCGCCCTGCGCCGGCCCGGCCTGCGCTGAGCCGCTGTGCGCCGGATGGCCGTTCGCCGATTCGCTGCGCGCCGATCCGGCAGGCTCGCCGCCGCTGCCAGGCCCGCCGTCAGTGCCAGGCTCGTCGGCGGGCGACTCGGACGGAGCTGCGGGCCCCGTCACGCGACGCCTGCCGGTTCGCCGGAACGGGCGGCCAGCCGGTCGACCAGGTCGGTCGGGGGTGTGAACCGGTCGCCGTACCGGTCGGCCAGCTCGGCGGCCCGGGTCGCGAAGCCGGCGGGACCGCCCGCGTACTGCCGGACGTAGCGGATGACCCCGCCGGTCCAGGCGGGAAAGCCGATGCCGAAGATCGAGCCGATGTTGGCGTCGGTCTCGGTGCGCAGCACCCCCTCGTCGATGCAGCGCAGCGCGTCCAGCGCCTCGGCGAAGAGCATCCGCTCCTGGAGGTCGGTGAACGGCACCGCCCGTCCGGCGTCGGTGACCAGGTCGGTGAGGCCGGTCCACAGCCGGCCCCGGGTGCCGTCGTCGTAGGAGTAGAAGCCGCGCCCGGCGGTACGCCCCGGCCGGTCGTACGCGTCGACGAGCTCGTCGACGAGCCGGTGCGCGGGCAGCGGCAGGTACTCCTCGCTGGCGGCCTCGAACTGGCGGCGGATCCGCTGGATCAGGGTGAGACTGACCTCGTCGGCCAGAGCGAGGGGCCCGGTCGGGTAGCCGGCCTGCAACGCGGCCTGCTCCACCGACGCGGCCGGTACGCCCTCGGCGACCATGCCGACCGCCTCGTCCAGGAACCGACCGATCACCCGGCTGGTGAAGAAGCCCCGGCCGTCGTTGACCACGATGGGGGTCTTGCCGATCCGCCGACCCAGGTCGAACGCCCGCGCCAGGGTGGTGTCGCTGGTCCGCTCGCCGACCACGATCTCCAGCAGCGGCATCCGGTCCACCGGGGAGAAGAAGTGCATGCCGATGACGTCGGCCGGCCGGTCCACACCCTCGGCCAGTCCGCTGATCGGCAGGGTGGAGGTGTTGGAGGCGAGCAGCGCACCCGGCGCCACCACCGGCAGCACCTCGGCGAAGACCGCCCTCTTCAACGCCGGATCCTCGAAGACCGCCTCGATCACCGCGTCGCAGCCGGCGAGGGCGTCCACCTGGTCGGTGGTGGTGATGCGGCCCAGCACCGCTCGGGCGTCCGCCTCCGTCGCGCGGCCCCTGCGTACCGCGCGGGCCAGCAACCGTTCGGCGTGCTCCCGCGCCCGGCCGGCGGCCTCCGGCGTGACGTCCCTGACCACCACGTCCAACCCGGCGCTGGCGCAGGCGTACGCGATGCCCGCGCCCATCATGCCGGCGCCGAGCACCGCCACCCGGCGCACCGGCGGGGCGTCCACGTCGGTCGGCCGGGCCGCGCCGCCGTTGACGGCCTTCAGGTCGAAGAAGAAGGCGCCGATCATGTTCTTGGCGACCTGCCCGGTGAGCAGGCCGATCAGGTGCCGGGTCTCCACTGTGAACGCGGTCGCCAGGTCGACCTGCGCCCCCTCGACGGCGGTCGCCAGGATCGCCTCGGGCGCGGGCAGCCGGGCACCCTTGAGCTGCTTGCGCAGGGTGGCCGGGAAGGCCGGCAACTGGGCGGCCAGCGAGCGGCTGGCCGGGGTGCCGCCGGGCATCCGGTAGTCCGGCCGGTCCCACGGCTGGCTCGGGTGCGGGTTGGCGGCGATCCAGGTGCGGGCCCGGTCCAGCAGCACCGCCGGGGTGGCGGCCACCTCGTCGACAAGCCCCGCGGCCAGGGCGTCGGCGGGGCGCATCCGGCGACCGGTGAGCAGCACCGTGGTCAGTGCCGCGGCCAGGCCGAGCATTCGTACCGTCCGGGTGACACCGCCGGCCCCGGGCAGCAGGCCCAGGGTCACCTCGGGCAGCCCGAGCCGGCTGTCCGGCGCGTCCAGCGCGATCCGGTGGTGACAGGCGAGGGCGATCTCCAGGCCACCGCCGAGCGCCGAGCCGTTGATCGCGGCGACCACCGGTCGGCCCAGCGTCTCCAACCGGCGCAGGTCCCGCTTGATGGTGCCGAGCAACTCGGCCAGCTCGGGGGCGTCGGCTCGGGTCGCGCGGACCATCGCCGGCAGGTCCCCGCCGGCGAAGAAGGTGGACTTGGCGCTGGTCACGATCACGCCGACGAGATCGGGTTCCGCCTCCAACCGGTCGAGCGCGGCGCTCATGGACGCGGCGTACGCCCGGTTCATGGTGTTCGCGGACTGGTCGGGGTCGTCCAGGGTGAGCGTGACGATGCCGTCGGCGTCGCGGTCGTACCGGATGGTGTTTGTCATTGTCGTCCCCCGGGTCAGCAGCGCTCGAGAACCGTGGCGACGCCCATGCCGCCGCCGATGCAGAGGGTCACCACGGCGCGGCGCAGGTCGCGGCGCTCCAACTCGTCCAACGCCGTGCCGAGCAACATCGCCCCGGTCGCGCCGAGTGGGTGGCCGAGCGCGATCGCGCCGCCGTTGACGTTCACGCGGTCCGGGTCGAGGCCCAGGTCGCGGACGTACGTGAGGACCACCGCCGCGAACGCCTCGTTGATCTCGAACAGGTCGATGTCGTCGACTGTCAGCCCGGCGACGGCGAGCGCCTTGCGGGTGGCCGGGATCGGGCCGGTGAGCATCAGCGTCGGGTCGGCGCCGCTGACCGCCGCGCTGACGATCCGGGCGCGCGGGGTGAGGCCGAGGTCCCGGCCCACCGACTCCGAGCCGATCAGCACAAGTGCCGCGCCGTCCACGATGCCGGACGAGTTGCCGGCGTGGTGGACGTGTTCGATGGCCTCCAGCCAGTGGAACTTCTGCAACGCGACCGCGTCGAACCCGGCCGACTCGCCAATCGTGGCGAACGACGGGGTGAGCCGGGCCAGCGCCTCCCGGGTGGTCTCCGGGCGGGGGTGCTCGTCGGCCGTGAGGATGTCCAGCCCGTTGCCGTCGCGTACCGGGACCACCGAGCGGGCGAAGTGCCCGCCGGCCCACGCCTTGGCGGCCCGCTCCTGCGACCGCAGCGCATAGCCGTCCACGTCGTCGCGGGTGAACCCCTCCAGGGTGGCGATCAGGTCGGCGCTGACGCCCTGCGGCACGAACGACGTGGCAAGCGCGGTCTGCGGGTCGGTGGCCCAGGCCGCGCCGTCGGCGCCCATCGGCACCCGGGACATCGACTCCACCCCGCCGGCGAGCAGCAGGTGCTCCCAGCCGGAGCGGATCCGCGCGGCGGCCGAGTTGACCGCCTCCAGTCCGGAGGCGCAGAACCGGTTGAGCTGCACCCCGCCCACCTGGTCGGGCAGCCCGGCCAGCAGCGCGGCGGCGCGGGCCAGGTCGCCGCCCTGCTCGCCGACCGGGGTCACGATGCCGAGCAGCAGGTCCTCCAGCCGGCCCACGTCCAGGCCGGGGTTGCGCTCGCGCAGCGCGTCGATCAGGCCGACCACAAGCGAGATCGGCTTGACCCCGTGCAGCGCGCCGGCGTCCCGGCCGCGTCCGCGCGGGGTGCGGACCGCGTCGTAGACGTACGCCTCAGAGGGCACGGGCGATCAACTCCTTCATGATCTCGTTGGTGCCGCCGTAGATCTTCTGGACGCGGGCGTCGGCGTACATCTGGGCGATCGGATACTCCGTCGTGTAGCCGTAGCCGCCGAAGATCTGGAGACACCTGTCGACGACCTCGCACTGCCCGTCGGTGAGCCACGACTTCGCCATCGCCGCGGTCGCCACGTCCAGGTCGCCGCGCGTGTGCCGGACGATGCAGTCGTCCAGGAAGACCCGGCTGACCCGGGCGCGGGTGGCGCACTCGGCGAGCACCATCCGGGTGTTCTGGTGGCCCATCAGCGTCTTGCCGAAGGCGGTGCGCTGCTTGGCGTACGCGACTGTCAACTCGACGGCCCGTTCCATGGCCGCGACCGCGCCGACGCCGATGACCAGCCGTTCCTGCGGAAGCTGCTGCATGAGCTGGATGAAGCCCAACCCTTCGGCGTCGCCGAGCAGGTTGGCCGCCGGCACCCGCAACTCGTCGAAGAACAACTCGGCGGTGTCGTTGGCGTGCAGCCCGATCTTGGACAGCAGCCGGCCCCGACGGAAGCCCTCCGGATCGCCGCCGACCTCGCAGACCAGCAGCGAGACACCCGCCGCCCGCTGCTCGGGATCGGTCTTCGCGGCCACGATGATCAGGTCGGCCAGGCCACCGTTTGTGATGAACGTCTTCGCACCGGTGATCAGGTAGTCGTCCCCGTCGCGGACCGCCCGGGTACGCATCGCCTGGAGATCGGAGCCGCCGTCCGGCTCGGTCATCGCGATCGCGCCGACGAGTTCACCGCTGCACAGGCCGGGCAGCCACCGCCGCTTCTGCTCCTCGCTGCCGTACGCGACCAGGTAGCCGGTGACGATGCCACTGTGGACGGCCAACCCCAGGCTGCTCTCTCCGGTGTACGCCTGCTCGTGCAGCAGCACCGCCTCGTGGGTGAACCGGCCGCCTCCGCCGCCGTACTCCTCCGGAACGGACAGTCCCAGCAGCCCCAGCTCACCGGCGCGGCGGTAGTGCTCCCGGTCCGGATGCCCCTGCGCCAGCAATCGGTCGGCGTGCGGCAGCACCTCCTTGGTGAAGAAGCTGCGGGCCAGGTCGGCGAGGTCGTCGTGCTCCGGCTCACGCCAGACTGAGGGAGAACCGTCGAGCGGGGGCGTCGGCATGTCCACCACCCTCGCGCCCTGTTGGCAGCATGTCAATAAGTCGTGGTCCGCAGCCGGCACAAGCGTCCGGGTCGCCCTTCCGGGTCGCCCTTCCGGGTCGCCCTTCCGGGTCGTCCTTCCGGGTCGTCCGCGAAGGGCAGATGTCCGCAGCCCGCCAGTGCCACGGGCGACTAGCCGCGGGTCGACTCACGTCGTCCGGAGGCCGCCAACCGCTCGGCGAGTGCGACGACACGGTCGCGGAGTTCGTCGGGGCGTTCGATGACGAACGGCAGGTCGAGTGTGGCGAGCACACCGGGTAACCAGTCGAGACTCTCCGCCCGGATCTCGACGCCCTGCCAGCCTTCGTCCGCACCCTCTCGCACCTCGGCGATGCTGGCCGGTAGCCGCCTGCGGATCTGCTCACGTGTTCCTTGTATCCGCAGCGACACCGCATGCTGGTACGGCGCCTGTGCCATCGAGGCGAGGAGCTGCCCCGCGGGATCGTTCCCGGCGGGCGGCTCGAACGAGCCGGGCAGCGTTCTCGCGTCCGCGATGCGGTCGAGCCGAAGGGTCCGATCCGCACCGATATCCGGATCGGCTCCGGTGACATACCACCGGCCCGCATGGTTGACCAGCCCGAACGGATGCAGCGTGCGGACGCTACGCCTGCCGTTGCGCGAGGTGTACTGGAGTGAGATCGGCCGGTGCTGGCGGACCGCCTCGGCGACCGTGAGCAGTACGTCCGTCCGCGGCGCGGGCAAGTCGCCGGGTTCGGTGGTGAAGGCGAGGGACTGGAGTACGGCGTCCAGCCGGTCCGCGATCCGCGACGGCAGGACGCGCCGGATTTTCGCGGCGGCGGTCTCGCCCGCCGTACCGGTCGCCGTCGACAGCCCGGCACGGCGGCCGGCAACCAGGCCGAGCAGGACGGCCAGGGCTTCGTCGTCGCTGAACATCAGCGGCGGCAGACGATAGCCGGCGGCGAGCCGATACCCGCCGTAGCGACCGCGCACCGACTCCACCGGCACGTCGAGGTCGACCAGGTGACTCACGTAGCGCCGCACCGTGCGTGGTTCGACACCGAGGCGCTCGGCAAGCTCGGCCATCGTCCGGACGCCGCCGGACTGTAGGAGCCCCAGCAGTGCGAGCACCTGGGCTGTCGGCCGTGCCACGGTCTGAACCTACCTCGAATACTGGACCAGATCTGTCCAGTATTCGGGTTAGCGTGCTGACGACAGACCGGCACCAACCGTACTGAGCAGGGAGAAGGCATGGATTTCGTATCGATCCGCATCATCACCGGCGACATCAACCGCCTGGTCGGCTTCTACGAGAAGATCACGGGCGTGCAGGCGGCCTGGGGCAACGAGGACTTCGCCGAGTTGCGTACCGCCCACGGCACGCTGGCGATCGGCAGTACCCGCACCGTCCCGCTGTTCGCGCCAGGGTCGGCCCGCCCGGCCGACAACCACACCGTGATCATCGAGTTCCTCGTGGCAGACGTGGACGCGCTCTACGAGAAGCTGCAACTCGTGGTGGAGGACTTCGTGAACGAGCCCATGACCATGCCCTGGGGTAACCGAGCCCTGCTCTTCCGTGACCCCGACGGCAACCTGGTCAACTTCTTCACCCCGGTGACCCCCGACGCGATCGCGAAGTTCGGCCGCTGACCAGGTTGACGCAGCCATGGCTCAGCAACCAGCGAGATGTCCAACCTGCGGCACCTCTTGATCAAGTGATGAAAAGTAGGACTCGCGGCTGCCCTTTACCTACTTCTCATCGCTTGATCAAGGTGAGGGGGGCGGCTGCCGCTAGGGTCGGGCAGATGAGTGTCGAGACGGCTCCGCGCCGCCGCCGGCTGGAGCCGGACGCCCGGCGCGGCCAGATCCTGGCCTGCGCGGTCCGGCTGTTCGGCGAGCGCCCGTACGCGGACGTGTCGACCACCGACGTCGCCCGGGAGGCGGGTGTCGCCCGGGGCCTCGTCAACCACTACTTCGGTGCGAAGAAGGACCTCTACCTGGAGGTCGTCCGGGTCATGGTGACAATCCCGGAGGTCGCCCTCGAACGGTTGCCCAAGGGCGACCTGCGCACCCGGGTCGACGCCAGCGTCTCCTGGTTCCTCGACGTGGTGTCCCGGCACAGCACCTCCTGGCTGGCCGCCGTCACCGCCCGGGGGATGGGCGGCGACGCGGACGTGGAACGGGTGCTCGCCGAAGCCGAGGAGGTCGCCGCGGACCGCATGCTCGTCGCCGTCGGCCTGGCCGGCGAGGCCGAGCACCGGGAGGAGTTGCGTGCCATGGTCCGCGCGTACGGCGGGCTGGCCACGTCGACCGCCCGGGAGTGGCTCCAGCGCGGCGCGTTGACACGTGCCCAGGTGCACCTGCTGCTCGCCACCACCCTGCTGACAATCGTCGAACAGGTCATCCCGCAGGCCATCGCCGCCCCGACCCGGCCAGCGCCGCCCGCTTGAGCTGCCCGATCCCGCTCTGGGCGGGATGGTCGCGCCGCCGCGACGCCGGCTCCACCGGCAGCTGTCAGCGCTCTTCGCAGCCCACGGCCCCCGATGTCAGCCCGACGAGACGGGGGAACCCGGGATCGCGTATCCGGCTTGTGGGTGACGCGGAGCACGGGAGAACAGCGGTCATGCAATAGGTATCGGCGTTACGGTTATTTCAGTGGTCGGGAGGTGCCGCGACCCCTACGCCGAGGAGGACTTATGACCACGTCTGCCCTATCTTATGAGGTTCTCGTCTCGGACGGCCCGGTACGGGCGGGGGACCAGCGCATGCCGGACGGATCGCGGATCCACTGGAACCCGATCTCGTCCACCTTGATCTTCGGAGCCGAGGAGGCGCTCCTGGTGGACCCGCCGTTCACCCACGAGCAGATCGCGAAGGTGGGCGACTGGATCGCACAGTCGGGCAGGCGGCTGACCCACATCTACGCCACCCACGGTCACGGCGACCACTGGTTCGGCACCGGTGAGCTGCTCAAGCGCTTCCCCGACGCCGTCAGCTACGCCACACCCGGGACCATCGAGGTCATGCACCAGCAGGCCACCGTCGGGCGGAGCGAGTTGTTCGACAAGGTCTTCCCCGGCCTGATCCCGGAAACGCCTGTCGTCGCCGTGCCAGTGCCGGCCGAGGGGTTCCTGCTGGAGGGCAATCTCGTCCAGCCGGTCGAGACCGGGCACACCGACACCGACCAGACCACAGTTCTGCATGTGCCGTCGATCGGTCTCGTGGTGGCCGGTGACGTCGTCTACAACGGCGTCCACCAGTACCTCCTGGAGACCGTCGATGGCGGCCTACGGGAATGGCTGAAAGCTCTCGATCGCGTCGAGGCGCTCGCACCCCGTGCGGTCGTCGCCGGCCACAAGAACCGGGACCGGCCCGACGATCCGGCAAGCATCGACGAGACCCGGCGGTACCTGCTCGACGTGGAGCGGCTGTTGGCCGAGAAGTCGACAGCCCGAGAGTTCTTCGACGAACTGACGAGCCTCTACCCGGACTGGGTCAACCCGGGACCGGCGTGGTACGGGGCGCTCGGCCTGATCGGTAAGTGATCTGATCATGCCCTCGGCACCGCACCCCACGCCGTGGCCCGCCACCGTGAGATACGACCTGGACCAGGCTCCCGGCGGCCTCGGGCTGGTCCAGGATCTGCTCAACACGATCTCGGCCGGGGCGCCACGGCAGCCGGATCTCCTCGACGAGTTGCCCAGCGCCACGGCGTGGGCGCACGCTGCCGCCGCCCGGTGGTCGGCGGCCACCGGGCGGCCGGCGCCCGACGTCGCCCTCGACGCGGCGGGACTCCGGGCGCTACGGATCTTTCGCGACGACCTGCGGGACGAGATCCACTCCCGGGTCCACGTTGCAGCGGAAGCGGGACAGCCCGCCGCCGAGGATCCGCCCCCGACCGGGCTGCGTTCCGCCGGTGCCACGCTGCGACTCGACCGGAACGGGTCCGTCCAGCTCGACCCCGCCGGGGTCGGGGCGGAGCTGCTGATCTCGCTCGTGCTCGCGACGCTGTTCGAGGCGCAACTCGCCGACACCGTGCGTCGGATCAAGACCTGCCGCAATCCGCGCTGCCAGGTGGCGTTCTACGACAGGTCCCGGAACAACAGCGGCGTCTGGCACTCCGTCCGCGTCTGCGGGTACCCGAGCAACCTGCGCGCCCACCGCGCACGCCTGCGGCAGGCGGACTGACCTGCTCGCGCCGGGCTGGCGACGCGCCAGTCGACGCCGCCGGCGATCAGGCGGCGCGGCGTCCGCCGGCCCGCCCACCGCGGTCGGCACGCGCCGCCGCGGCCGGGAGGTCGGCACGCGCCGCCGCGGCGGCATGATCAGCTCGCGCCGCCGGAGCCGCGAATCGGTCGGCGGCCTGCGCCGGGTACGACTCGGTGCGGACCACCCGCAGCGGCCGGTCCACCTCGTCGGTGCCGAACCGCCAGCGTGACGGCGCTGGCTGCCGCTGCGGCGAAGGTCCACCGGGGCGCAGGCCGGGCCGGGACAGCAGCACGGTGATCAGGTAGCCGACCACCAGGAACCCGTGACTGACCAGCCGCTCCCCGCCCACCGATCCGGTGGCCAGGTCGTTTACCGAGAGCAGCAGCAACGTGCCGACGAACGCGCTGAGCATCGGCAGCAGCCCGGCCGGAGGGCTACGGCGGACCGCCACGAAGAGGAAGCCGGCACCCACCGCCACGTTCCACGCGGCCGACTCGTGCCACAGGTGCTGGCCGGACGGGTGCAGGTGATCGGCGGTCGCGCCTCGGCCCACCTGGGCCAGGCCGAGCACCAGTTGCACCGCGCCGAGCAGCCCGAGCGCCGCGCGGAGCCCGGCGACCAGCGTGCCGCGCCCGAACGCCGCGCGCAGCCCGGCGACCGACCCAGCGCGCCCGAACGCCGCGCGTAGCCCGGCCACCGACCCAGCGCGCCCGAGCGCCGCGCGCAGCCCGGCGACCGACCCGCCGCGCGCGACCGAACCAGCGCGCCGCCACCACGGCCGACGGGCCGGTTCCGCCGCGACGGCGGCCAGGATCGCCGCGGTCCGGTCGGGCACATCAGCCACCAATCGGGTACGAACCCGACGTGTCACCGCCGCCGCCGCCGTGAACCAGGCCCGGCACTCGGCACACCCGTCGAGGTGTCCCTGCACCGCCGCCAGCTCGGCGGCGGTCTCCTCCCCGTCCAGCTGCGCGGACAGGACCTCCCGCCACTGCTCACACCCCATGTACCGGTAGTCGCTCCGAGAGCCGCTCCGGTTCCCGGCGACCCGGTCGGGTTGTGGAATACTCGCCGGATCATGACGCGCTACGGCCTGCTGATCCTGCCCGCCACCAACCGGGTGTACGCCCGCTCCGCCGTCGACCTGACCCGGGCCGAGCTGGAGATCTTCGGCCGCTCGGCGCTCGACGGCCAGATCGGCGAGCTGGACACCGAGGTCGTCGGAGGGGCGTCCTACGTCACCTTCACCGGGGACGGGCTGACCGAGCGGGACCTGGCCGTCCTGGGCAATCTCTCCGCCGGGTACGCGCTGTTCGAGATCGTCGGTGAGCTGCTGCGGCCGATCGAGTGGAGCCGACTGGACCGCTACGACGACGACCTGCTCACCATCCAGAAGTACCCGGGCAAGACCAACGAGCAGTTCACCAAGCTGCTGCTCAACGTCACGCTGCTCGCCTCGGACTGGGCCGGCGAGCTGACCAGTCGGCGGTTCCGGGTGCTCGACCCGCTCTGCGGCCGGGGTACGACCCTCAACCAGGCCCTGATGTACGGGTTCGACGCCGCCGGCATCGAGCGCGACCAGAAGGACGTCGAGGCGTACCGGGCGTTCATCACCACCTGGCTGAAGCAGAAGCGGGTCAAGCACCGGGTGCTGGAGTCGGGGCCGGTGCGGCGCGAACGCAAGGTGGTCGGCCGGCGGGTGCGGATCGAGTTGGCGCCGACCCGCGAGGAGCACAAGTCCGGCCAGACCCAACTGCTGGACGTGGTCAACGCCGACACGGCCCGCTCGGCGGAGTTCTTCCGCCCGGAGACCGTCGACCTGGTCGTCGCGGACGCACCGTACGGCGTGCAGCACGGCAGTCGTACCGCCGACAAGGGCCTGACCCGCGACCCGCTGGCGTTGCTCGCGGACGCCGCGCCGGTCTGGGCGCGGCTGCTGCGTCCCGGCGGTGCGCTCGGTATCTCGTGGAACACCCACGTCGCCAGCCGCGAGGACGCGGCGGCGGCGTTGGCCGACGCCGGCCTGACCGTGGTCGACGAGGAGCCCTACCGCGCGCTGCGGCACCGGGTCGACCAGTCGATCATGCGCGACGTGCTGGTGGCCCGCCGCCCGGCCTGACCCGGCCCACCGCCCGGCCTGAGCCAGGCCACCGCCCGCGCCACGCGCCGCCCATCCGGGTCGCGCATGGTCTCTCTCGTATGTCCTTTGCTCTGCACCCGCGGAGGCGCCAGCTACGGACCGTGTCTGTCGCCTCCGCGGGTGCAGAGCAAAGGGCGGGCAGCCGGCCTTGACCTCGCGGACCCAGCGAGAGTCTGTGCCGCATTTCACCTGTTCAGTGGGCGGGTGTGAAAACCACGTCAAGAAAGGGTTCGGCCCCGTCATGGTCGCGTTATGACCCCTGCCGTCCGGCGGGTGGTGGGGCTTTGATTGCCCGGCGCGACCGGAAGGCGGTCGCGACGAACCTTTCCGGCTGAGGAGTCAGCGTGTCTGACGTGGTGTTCGTGGTCCTGACGGTGGTGCTGTTCGCAGTGCTCGCCCTTGTGGTCCGGGCGGTGGAGAAGCTGTGAACGCGGTAAACGCCGTCGGTCTGGTGCTCGCGATCGGCCTGGGCGCGTTCCTGGTGTTCGCCCTGCTGTTTCCGGAGCGCTTCTGATGACCATGACAACAGCGGGCGTCATCTTCATCGTGACGCTGGTGGCGGCCCTCGTCGCCGTCTACAAGCCGTTCGGCGACTACATGTTCCGGGCGGTCGCCGGCACGAAGCAGTCCCGGGTCGAGCGGGGAGTCTTCCGGCTGGTCGGGGTCAACCCGGCCGCCGAGCAGACCTGGGGCGTGTACGCCCGCAGCGTGCTGGCGTTCTCCGCGGTCTCGATCCTGTTCCTGTACCTCTTCCAGCGGGTGCAGAACCACCTGTGGCTGTCGTTGGGCTTCGACCCGGTGGTGCCGCACGGCGCGTGGAACACCGCCGTCTCGTTCGTGACGAACACCAACTGGCAGTCGTACTCGGGTGAGTCGACGATGGGCCACCTGGTGCAGATGGCCGGCCTGGCCGTGCAGAACTTCGTCTCGGCGGCGGTCGGCATCGCGGTGGCGGTGGCCCTGGTACGCGGCTTCGCCCGGAGCCGGACCGGGCAGCTCGGCAACTTCTGGGTCGACCTGACCCGGATCGTGCTGCGGATCCTGCTGCCGATCGCCGTGCTCGGCGCCATCGCGCTGATGATCGGCGGCGTGGTGCAGAACCTCTCCGGTGGCACCGACGTGAGCACGCTGACCGGCGGATCCCAGACCATCACCGGTGGTCCGGTCGCCAGCCAGGAAGTGATCAAGGAGCTGGGCACCAACGGTGGCGGCTTCTACAACGTCAACAGCGCGCACCCGTTCGAGAACCCCACCACCTGGACGAACTGGCTGGAGATCTTCCTGATCCTCCTGATTCCGTTCAGTCTTCCCCGGGTCTTCGGCCGGATGGTCGGGCAGAACCGGCAGGGCTACGCCATCGCCGCGGTGATGGGCATCCTCGCGTTCGCGAGCGTCGCCATCACCAACATCTTCGAGTTGGCCGGCCACGGCACGGTGCCGCAGGCGGTCGGCGCGGCGATGGAGGGCAAGGAGGTGCGGTTCGACGTGTCGAACTCGGCCACCTTCGCCGCCGCCACCACGCTCACCTCGACCGGTGCGGTGAACTCGTTCCACGACTCGTTCACCTCGCTCGGCGGCATGATGACGATGGTCAACATGATGCTCGGCGAGGTCGCGCCGGGCGGCACCGGTTCGGGGCTGTACGGCCTGCTCATCCTCGCGGTGATCACGGTCTTCGTGGCCGGGCTGATGGTCGGCCGCACTCCCGAGTACCTGGGCAAGAAGATCGGGTCGCGCGAGATCAAGTTCGCCTCGCTCTATTTCCTGATCACGCCGATCCTGGTGCTCGTCGGCACGGCTGCCGCGTTCGGCACCGGCAACAACTCCACGGCGCTCAACGTCGGCCCGCACGGCCTCTCCGAGGTGCTGTACGCGTTCACCTCGGCCAGCAACAACAACGGCTCGGCCTTCGCCGGCATCACGGTCAGCACGGCCTGGTGGAACACCGCGCTCGGGTTGTGCATGCTGTTGGGCCGGTTCCTACCGCTGATCTTCGTGCTCGCCTTGGCCGGCTCGCTGGCCCGCCAGGCACCCACCCCCGCGTCCGAGGGCACCCTGCCGACCCACCGACCGCTGTTCATCGGCATGGTCGTCGGCGTCACGGTGGTCCTCGTCGCGCTGACCTTCCTGCCCGCGCTCGCGCTCGGTCCGCTGGCAGAGGGGCTCTGACCATCATGAGGAACGAGGACATGTCCGTCACGTCCGCCCCCACAGAGCAACTCCCCGGCACGCCCGCCACCCAGGGCAACCGGATCGGCGGGGGCCTGCTCGACCCCCAGCAGCTCATCAGGTCCCTGCCGGACGCGGTACGCAAGCTCAACCCCAGCACGCTGTGGCGCAACCCGGTGATGCTGATCGTCGAGGTCGGCGCGGCCTTCACCACGGTCCTGGCGGTGCTCGACCCGTCGGTGTTCGCCTGGGCCATCACCATCTGGCTCTGGCTGACGGTGGTCTTCGCCAACCTGGCCGAGGCGGTCGCCGAGGGCCGGGGCAAGGCCCAGGCCGCGACGCTGCGCCAGGCGAAGAAGGACACCATCGCCACCCGGCTGGTCGACTGGAAGCCGGGCGCGCGGGCCAACACCTACCGCGACGAGGCGGTGCCCGCGCCGGAGCTGCGCCAGGGCGACGTCGTGCTCGTCGAGGCGGGCGGCATCATCCCGGGCGACGGCGACATCGTCGAGGGCATCGCCAGCGTCGACGAGTCGGCCATCACCGGCGAGTCGGCCCCGGTCATCCGGGAGTCCGGCGGTGACCGCAGCGCGGTCACCGGTGGCACCAAGGTGCTCTCCGACCGGATCATCGTGAAGATCACCCAGAAGCCCGGTGAGAGCTTCATCGACCGGATGATCGCCCTTGTCGAGGGCGCCAACCGGCAGAAGACGCCGAACGAGATCGCGCTGAACATCCTGCTCGCCGCGCTCACCGTGATCTTCCTGCTGGCCGTTGTCACGCTCCAACCGCTTGCCATCTTCTCCAAGGCGTACCAGGCGGCCGCACCGGACAGCGGCGCGATCACCGGCTCCGGCGTCACCGGGGTGGTGCTGATCTCGCTGCTGGTCTGCCTGATCCCCACCACCATCGGCGCGCTGCTCTCCGCCATCGGCATCGCCGGCATGGACCGGCTGGTGCAGCGCAACGTGCTGGCCATGAGCGGCCGGGCCGTCGAGGCGGCCGGCGACGTCAACACCCTGCTGCTCGACAAGACGGGCACCATCACGCTGGGCAACCGGCAGGCTGCCGAGTTCGTCCCGGTCGAGGGGGTCGACCCTGCGGCGCTTGCCGACGCCGCGCAACTGTCCAGCCTGGCCGACGAGACCCCGGAGGGGCGCTCGGTGGTGGTCCTGGCGAAGAACGAGTTCGGGCTGCGCGAGCGGGAGCCCGGCGTGATGCCGCACGCCACGTTCGTACCGTTCACCGCGCAGACCCGGATGAGCGGCGTCGACCTGACCCCGGACGGCAGCGTGGACGGCGGCGCGGTGGGCGCGGCCCGCCGGGTCCGCAAGGGCGCCGCCGCCGCGGTGATGACGTGGGTACGGGAGAACGGCGGCCACCCGACCGAGCAGGTCGGCGAGATCGTGGACGCGATAAGCGGCACCGGCGGCACCCCGCTCGTGGTCGCCGAGCACGTCGACGGTGAACCCGCCCGCGCCCTGGGCGTCATCCACCTCAAGGACGTGGTCAAGTCCGGCATGCGGGAGCGGTTCGACGAGATGCGCCGGATGGGCATCCGGACCGTGATGATCACCGGCGACAACCCGCGCACCGCGAAGGCGATCGCCGACGAGGCCGGGGTGGACGACTTCCTGGCCGAGGCGACGCCTGAGGACAAGCTCGCGCTGATCAGGCGGGAGCAGGAGGGCGGTCGGCTGGTCGCGATGACAGGTGACGGCACCAACGACGCGCCGGCCCTCGCCCAGGCCGACGTCGGGGTGGCCATGAACACCGGTACGTCGGCCGCCAAGGAGGCCGGCAACATGGTCGACCTCGACTCCGACCCGACCAAACTGATCGAGATCGTGGAGATCGGCAAGCAGTTGCTGATCACCCGGGGCGCGCTGACCACGTTCAGCATCGCCAACGACATCGCGAAGTACTTCGCGATCATCCCGGCCATGTTCGCCGGCCTCTACCCGAGCCTGGACGCGCTGAACATCATGCGGCTGTCCAGCCCGGAGTCGGCGATCCTGTCCGCCGTCATCTTCAACGCCCTGGTGATCATCGCGCTGATCCCGCTCGCCCTGCGGGGCGTGCGGTACCGGCCGGCCGCCGCGTCGAAGCTGCTCGGCCGCAACCTGCTGGTCTACGGACTGGGCGGCATCATCGTGCCGTTCATCGGGATCAAGCTCATCGACCTGCTCATCCAGTTCATCCCGGGGATTTCGTGATGCGTCTACCCACCTGGATCGCCCAACACCTCGCCGCGCTGCGCGCCGTGCTCGTCTTCACCGTGCTGCTCGGCCTGGTCTACCCGCTGGCGCTGGTCGCGCTCGGTCAGCTACCCGGCCTCCACCACAGGGCCGACGGCTCGCTGATCACCGCGGGCGGGAACACCGTCGGCAGCGCGCTGATCGGCCAGCCCTTCACCGACGCGGACGGCAACCCCGTCGCCCGCTACTTCCAGTCCCGCCCCTCGGCCGCCGGCGACGGCTACGACCCGACGTCCACGTCCGCCAGCAACCTGGGCCCGGAGAGCGTCGTCGACACCATCGCCACCGACCCGGAGGAGTCCAGCGAGAGCCTGCTGACTCAGGTCTGCGGGCGCAGCAAGGCTGTCGGCGAGCTGAACGGCGTCGACGGCCGACGCCCGTACTGCACCGACGACGGGGTGGGCGCCGTGCTGGCGGTCTTCCGCGCCGACGGTCTGACCGGCCGGGTCACCCGGGTGGTGAGCGTCAACCAGGCCGCCCCGGCCACGCCGTTCGTCACCTCTTATGAGGGGGTTGCGGTGGAGTTGGCCCAGCCCGGCGAGGACTACGTGGCCCTCGGTGGGGTGGTCACCCCGATCCGTGGCGACGCGCCCGCCGACCCGGCGGTGCCCGCCGACGCGGTCACCGCCAGCGCCAGCGGCCTCGACCCGCAGATCAGCCCGGCGTACGCCGAGTTGCAGGTGAACCGGGTCGCGCGCGAGCGCGGCGCGGACCCGGCGGCGGTCCGCGAGCTGGTCGAGGAGCACACCGGCGGGCGGGGGCTCGGGTTCATGGGTGAGCCCGGCGTCAACGTGCTGGAGCTCAACCTCGCCCTCGACAAGCGGTTCGCCGCGCGCTGAGCACACACCGCGGGCGGGGCCGAGCCGACCGGGCGCGGCCCCGCCCGCTGACCTGACCAGGGAGGATGGGTCCCGTGCCACGCGGAGAACTGCGCATCTATCTCGGGGCCGCCCCCGGCGTCGGCAAGACGTACGCCATGTTGGAGGAGGCCCAGCGGCGGGCCGCGCGCGGCACCGACGTGGTGATCGGCTTCGTGGAGACCCACGGCCGCCAGCAGACGGCCGCGATGCTCGGCGACCTGGAACAGGTGCCCCGACGCACGATGGACTACCGGGGCGCCGAGTTCACCGAGATGGACCTGGACGCGGTGCTGGCCCGTCGGCCCGAGATCGCGATCATCGACGAGTTGGCGCACACGAACGTGCCAGGTTCCCGGCACGACAAGCGCTGGCAGGACGTCCAGGAGCTGCTCGACGCGGGGATCGACGTGCTGTCCACGGTCAACGTGCAGCACCTGGAGTCGGTGAACGACGTCGTCGCCCAGATCACCGGCACCACCCAGCGGGAGACCGTGCCGGACGAGATCGTCCGCGCCGCCGAGCAGGTCGAGCTCGTCGACATGACCCCGGAGGCGCTGCGTCGGCGGATGGCGCACGGAAACATCTACCGACCCGACAAGATCGACGCCGCGCTGGGCAACTACTTCCGGGTCGGCAACCTCACCGCGCTGCGCGAGCTGGCGCTGCTCTGGCTTGCCGACAAGGTCGACGAGCAGCTCGACCGCTACCGCAGCCAGCAGGGCATCGCCGCCACCTGGGAGGCCCGGGAACGGGTCGTGGTGGCGCTGACCGGTGGCCCGGAGGGCGAGACGCTGATCCGTCGGGCCGCCCGGGTCGCGGCCCGCAGCAAGGGCGCCGACCTGCTCGCCGTGCATGTGGCCCGCAGCGACGGCCTGGCCGGGGCCGACCCGGCCCAACTGGCCCGCCAACGAGTGCTCGTGGAGAGCCTGGGCGGCACGTACCACCAGGTGCTCGGCACCGACGTGCCGGCCGCGCTGCTGGACTTCGCCCAGGGCGTGAACGCCACCCAGTTGGTGCTCGGCGCCAGCCGGCGTGGTCGCCTCGCGCAGATCTTCGCCCGGGGCGTCGGGGTCACCACCACCGCGCTCTCCGGCTCGATCGACGTGCACCTGGTCACCCACCGGCAGGCCGGGAAGGGTCGTCGGGCGGCAGCCGTGCCGGCGGCGTTGTCCCGGCGTCGCCGACTGCTCGGCTTCGGCCTGTCCGCGCTGGGCATGCCGCTGCTCACCCTGCTGCTCAAGGCGCTGCCCGACCTGACGCTCACCAACGACATCCTGCTGTTCCTCGCCGGGGTCGTCGGGGTCGCGCTCGTCGGCGGGGTGTGGCCCGCCCTGGTCGCCGCGCTCGGCGGGTCGCTGCTGCTCAACTGGTTCTTCACCCCGCCGTACCGGACGCTCACCATCGCCGAGGCGGACAACCTGCTCGCGCTCGCCGTCTTCGTCGGCGTGGCGCTGGCCGTGAGCTGGATCGTGGACGTGGCCGCCCGGCGCACCCGGGAGGCCGCGCGGGCCGCCGCCGACGCGCAGACCCTCGCCGCCGTCGCCGGTGGCGTGCTGCGCGGCGAACGCCCCCTGCCGGCCCTGCTCGACCAGCTCCGGGAGACCTTCGGGCTGCGCGCGGTGAGCGTGCTGGAGTTGGCCGAGGAGGCCAGCGGGCGCCCGGAGCGGGCCCGCGAGGAGCACGCCTGGTGCGTCGTGGCGAGCGTCGGCGAGCAGCCGGCCTGCACGCCCGACGGTGGCGAGACGGCGGTACCCGTCGACGAGCGGATCACCGTCGTGCTCAGCGGCCGACGGCTGGAGGCCGCCGACCGGCGCATCGTGGAGGCGTTCGCCGCCCAGGCCGCCGTCGCGCTGCGCCAGGAACGGCTCGCCGAGGAGGCCGCCACCGCCCGGCCGCTGGCCGCCGCGGACCGGATGCGCACCGCGCTGCTCGCCGCGGTCAGCCACGACCTGCGTACGCCGCTGGCGTCGGCGAAGGCGGCGGTGACAAGCCTGCGCAGCCACGACATCGAGTTCGACGAGTCCGATCGGGAGGAGTTGCTGGAGACCGCCGAGGAGTCGCTGGACCGGCTCGCCCGGCTGGTCGGCAACCTGCTGGACATGAGCCGACTCCAGGCCGGCGTCCTCGGCATCACGGCCACCGCGATCGGCCTGGAGGACGCCGTACCCCTGGCGTTGGACGAACTGGGCCCGGCGGCCGCGACCGTCGGCACGGACATCCCGGCCGACCTGCCGGCCGCCACCGCCGACCCCGGCCTGCTGGAACGGGTGCTGGTCAACATCGTCGCCAACGCGCTGCGGTACAGCCCGCCCGGCCAGCCGCCCACCATCACCGCGAGCGCGCACGCCGGCCAGGTCGAGCTGCGGGTGATCGACCGGGGGCCGGGCATTCCCGAGGACCAGTGGGAGCACGTCTTCCTGCCGTTCCAACGCCTCGGTGACCGGGACAACCAGACAGGCGTCGGCCTCGGGCTCGCCCTGTCCCGGGGGTTGGCCGAGGCGATGGGTGGCAGCATCACCCCGGAGACCACCCCCGGCGGTGGGCTCACCATGGTGCTGCGGCTACCCGCCGCGCCCACCCGCTCGGAGGGGTCGCAGGAATGACGCGCATCCTGGTCGTCGACGACGAACCGCAGATCCTGCGCGCCCTGCGGATCAACCTGCGTGCCCGCCGCTACGACGTGGACGTCGCCGACACCGGGGCCGCCGCGTTGAAGGCCGCCGCCAGCCACCCGCCCGACCTGGTGGTGCTGGATCTCGGCCTGCCCGACATCGACGGGGTGGAGGTGATCCGCGGCCTGCGCGGCTGGACCAGCGTGCCGATCATCGTGCTCTCCGGTCGGGCCGGCAGTGCGGACAAGGTCGCCGCCCTCGACGCCGGCGCGGACGACTACGTCACCAAACCGTTCGGGGTGGAGGAGCTGCTGGCCCGCATCCGCGCCGTCACCCGCCGCCTCGGCGGCCCCAGCGAGGCGGTGCCGGCGCTGCGGATCGGCCAGCACACCGTGGACCTGGCCGACCACCGCGTACGGCACGACGACGGCTCCGAGGTCAAGCTGACCCCCATCCAGTGGAGCGTGCTGGAGAAGCTGCTGCGCCACCCCGGCAAGCTGGTCAGCCAACGTCAGCTCCTCCAGGACGTGTGGGGTCCGGAATACCTGAACGAGACCAACTACCTGCGGCAGTACCTGGCCCAGCTGCGGCGCAAGCTGGAGGACGACCCGGCGCGCCCCCGGCACCTCGTCACCGAGCCGGGAATGGGCTACCGCTACCGCCCCTGACCCGTTGACACACGCTTGCAGACATTGAAGAATTTCGGTCTGCAGCGGCAGCGGCGTGCTTCTGTAACCGTCCCCTCCACCGGTTACCCCTCGGGAGCCCGCCGTGTCCCTGCCCCTGTCCCGTCGTCGGCTGCTGACCGCCGGCGGCGCCGGCCTCGTCCTGGCCGGTCTCACCGACCCGTTCCACGCCGGCCCCGCCCGCGCCGCCGTCACCACCGCCGACCTGGTCGTCTACGGCGCCACCTCCGGCGGGCTGGCCGCCGCGATCACCATGCGCCGGCTCGGTCGCACCGCCGTGGTGGTGGAGCCCACCGGCCACGTCGGCGGCCTGAGCACCGCCGGGCTGGGCGCCACCGACACCGGCGTCCAGGCGTCCATCGGCGGGCTCGCCGCCGAGTTCTACCGCCGGGTGTACGTGAAGTACCACGGCGGAACCCTCACCCCGACGTCGCCGCTGCGGATGACCTTCGAACCGCACGTCGCCGTCGCCGTCTTCGCCGACCTGCTGGCCGAGGCGGGCGTGCCGGTGATCACCAACGCCCGGCTCGCCGGCGTCGGTCGCAGCGGCGACCGGATCACCGAGCTGCGGACCGAGGACGGCTCGATCTACCGGGGCGGGGTGTTCGTCGACGCCACCTACGAGGGTGACCTGCTGGCCATGGCCGGGGTGGGGTTCACCGTCGGGCGGGAGTCCAACGACACCTACGGCGAGACGATAAACGGGGTGCAGTCCGGCAACACCCACCAGTTCGTCTACCCGGTCGACCCGTACGTGACGGCCGGCTCGCCCGCCAGCGGCCTGTTGCCGGGCATCTCCGCCACGCCACTCGCCCCGCGCGGCAGCGCCGACGACCGGATCCAGGCGTACTGCTTCCGGATGTGCCTGACCCAGGCGGCCAACCGGATCCCGTTCGGCAAGCCGTCCGGCTACGACCCGATCCGGTACGAGCTGCTGCTGCGCCACATCCAGGCCGGTTACGCCGGGCCGTACTTCACCACCGGATCGATCGGCGGCGGCAAGACCGACTCCAACAACAACGGGGCCGTGTCGACCGACAACATCGGCTTCAACTACGCGTACCCGACGGCGAGCTGGGCCGCGCGGGAGAGCATCATCGCCGAGCACCGCACCTACCAGCAGGGGCTGATGTGGTTCCTGGCCAACGATCCCCGGCTGCCGGCGTCGGTCCGCGACTCGACCGCCAGGTGGGGGCTGCCGATCGACGAGTTCACCGGCACCGGTGGCTGGCCGCCCCTGCTCTACATCCGGGAGGCCCGCCGGATGATCTCCGCGTACGTGATGACCGAGGCCGACTGCCGGGGCCGGGTACGGGCCGCCGACTCGGTGGGGTTGGCCAGTTACACGATGGACTCGCACAACTGTCAACGGGTGGTGGTCGACGGGCGGGTGCGCAACGAGGGGGACGTGCAGATCGGGGTGCCGGCCCCCTACCCGGTGAGCTACCGGGCGATCGTGCCGCACCGGGCGCAGTGCGCCAACCTGCTGGTGCCGGTCTGCCTCTCGGCGAGCCACATCGCGTACGGCTCGATCCGGATGGAACCGGTGTTCATGATCCTCGGGCAGGCGGCGGCCACCGCCGCGACGCTGGCCCTCGCCGGGAACCTCGCCGTGCAGGAGGTGCCCGTGCCCACCCTCCAGGCCCGGTTGCGGCAGGACGGCGCGGTCCTGGAGTGGGGCTCGACCGACGAGGTGATCCTGGACAACGCGGCGGCCAGCGGGATCACCCGGGCCGGGACGTGGCTGCGCAGCACGAGCGTCGGCGGCTTCTACGGCCCGGACTACGAGCACGACGGCAACACCGCGAAGGGCGTCAACCGGCTGCGGTTCCGCCCGACGCTGCCCGCCGCCGGGTCCTGGACGGTGCAGATGCGCTGGACCGCCAACCCGAACCGTGCCACGAACGTGCCTGTCGACATCGAACACTCCGGCGGGCTCGTCACCCGCACGGTGGACCAGCGGCAGGCCGGCGGCCAGTGGGTGCCGTTGGGGACCTACCCGTTCACGGCGGGCAGTGGCGGGAGCGTACTGATCCGTACCGAGGACACCGACGGCCACGTGGTCGCCGACGCGGTGCGCTTCGTCCGTGCCTGACCGGCCGCGGACGCGTACCCCGGTCAGTTGCCGGTGAACTCGACACCCACCAGCCGCTCGGAGACGGCCCACAGCCGTGCCGCGTCCTCCGTGTCGCGCGCCGAGCGGTAGACGGCCAGCTCGGTCGGTTTGCCGGTGAACTGTCCCAGCCCGTCCGGGCCGTAGAACCGTCCGCCCCGCGCCTGCGGACTGGTGGCGGCGTAGAGGGCGGGGAGCAGCCCGGCGTCCACCGAGTGCACCAGGATGCCCCAGCGGGCCAGCCGGCTCATGATCGAGTGGTGGAGCGAGGGCCGGCTGCGGCCCAGGTTGGGACCGGACGCGTACAGGTTCGTCATCGTCGTGCCCGGATGGGCGACGTTGCTGACGATGCCCCAGCCACCGGCCCGACTGCGTCGGTCGAGTTCCAACCCGAAGTGCAGGGTGGCCAGCTTGGAGGCGTTGTACGCGCGGATCGCCGCGTACCGGTGGTTGCTCTGCAGGTCGTCCCAGTCGAACCGGCCGGAACGGGCGGCGCTGCTCGACATGGTGGTGACCCGGGCGTGGCCGGCCCGCAGCAGCGGCAGCAGCCGCCCGGTCAGCGCGAAGTGCCCGAGGTGGTTGGTGCCGAACTGCAGCTCGAAGCCCTCGGCGGTGGCGTGCCGGGTCGGCGGCGTCATCACCCCCGCGTTGTTGATCATCAGGTGGATCGGTCGCCCCTCGCCGAGCAGCGTGTCGGCCAGCGCCGCCACCGAGTCCAGCGAGGCGAGGTCCAGCTTCCGGGTCGAAACGACGGCGTCCGGCGCGGCGGCCCGGACGGCGTCCAGCGCGGCGGCGCCCTTGGCCGGGTTGCGGACCGGCAGCACCACCTCGGCCCCGGCGCGCGCCAGCCGCGTGGCCAGGCCGAGGCCCAGGCCGTCGCTGCCGCCGGTGACGACGGCGAGTCTTCCAGTCAGGTCCGGAACTGTCAGGTCGAGCACACCATCTCCCAGGTCGGTCGTGTTCCTCATCGGTCGAGGACAAGCCTGGGTCGTTCGCCGGCCACCACCCAGGGTCGGCCTATCCAGGGATCGACGGTCCCCGGCTGCCGGACCGGGCCGGCTGCCCGGCGAGTAGCGTTCTTGACGATCAAGGACTTTCGGACGAGGAGGCGCGGTGGAGACGACGACTGTGGACATCCCGACCGGCGACGGGATCGCGGACGCGAGTCTGACCCGACCGGACGGCGAGGGCCCGTTCCCGGCGGTGCTGCTCTTCATGGACGCCTTCGGGCCGCGCCCCCGCCTGGTCGAGATGGCGGAACGGATCGCCGCCCGGGGCTACCTGGTGCTGACGCCCCACCTCTTCTATCGGGCCGGGCGGGCGCCGCTCTTCGACCTGTCCCGCCTCGCCGAGGCCGACCAGCGCGCCGCGCTCTTCGAGCAGATCATGCCGCTGGTCAACGCGTTGACCCCGGAGCTGTTCGACCGGGACACCACCGCGTACCTCGACTTCCTGGCCGCCCGCGACGACGTGCGGCCGGGGCCGGTCGCGATCACCGGTTACTGCATGGGTGGCACGAACGCGCTGCGGGCCATCGAGGCGCACCCGGACCGTATCGCCGCTGTGGCGAGCTTCCACGGCGGGCGGATCGTCACCGACGCGCCGGACAGCCCGCACCTGGGCGTCGGCTCGATCACCGGCGAGGTGTACTTCGGGCACGCCGACGCCGACCGGTCGATGACGCCCGAGCAGATCGCCACGCTGGAGAAGGCGCTCGACGCCGCCGGCGTGCGCTACCGCTCCGAGGTGTACGCGGGCGCGCATCACGGCTACACCATGGCCGACACCCCGGCGTACGACGAGCAGGCCACCGAGCGTCACTGGACCGCCCTGTTCGACCTCCTCGACCGCACCCTGCCAACGAGCTGACCATCGGCGCACGGCCCGGTCAGTGGCGCAGCAGCACCGGGCCGGCGTCGATGCGGGTGCGGAACAGCGCGTACGGCTTGCGCCGCAGGTCCTTGCCCCGCTGGTACTGCGCCTGCCGGTGCAGCTGGTTGGCGGTGACGTAGAGGTGCCCGTCGGTGGCCACCGACATGGTGTCCGGCCAGAGCAGCCGCGGGTCGTGGACCAGCGTCTCGTACTCGCCGTCCGGTAGCCGGCGCAGCACCGCGTTGTGCTCGTACGCGGTGAGGTAGAGCCGCCCCGCGTCGTCGCTCTCCAACCCGTCCGAGGCGCTGCCCCGGTCCCCCTCGTCGACGACTGTCGCGGCGACCGCCTCCTGGGTGACGCCCGGGTCCGCAAGCGCCTCGGTGGAGACGCTGTGCAGTCGCCGCGACGCCAGCGGGCAGTAGTAGAGCCGGCTGCCGTCGGCCGAGATGGCGATGCCGTCGGAGCCCATGCTCACCGGCTTCGGCGGCCCGTCGGCCGGCCGTTCGAGGAACGGCCGGCCCTCGACCACCGGCCGGAACGACGTCAACGGCTCCGCCTTCGTGGACGGGTGGTCGTGCAACCGCCGCCAGGAGGCGCCACTGGCCAGGTCGACGACGATGATGCCGTTCGGCCCGGAGTCCGCCGAGTCGGTGATGTAGGCGACCCCCGCCTCGCCGCGCCGCAGGTCGAAGCGGACGTCGTTGAGGTACGTCGTCGGCAGCGCCACGTCCGCCGGGAAGGTGATCACCTGGGCGACCGTGTCGGTGTCCAGGTCGATGCGGACCAGCTTCGGGCCGCCCGGCTTCGTGGGCTGGAACATCGGGCTGCCGGTGTCCAGCACCCAGAGTCGGTCGGCCGGGTCCACGACGATGCTCTGCACCGACACGAACGCGCCCGCATCGTCGTCGCCCGATGGGTCGTTCCACGCCTGGTCGGGGTAGGGCACCTCCCGGCCGTCGCGCAGCTCCACGACTGTGGCCGGCACCTCGTCCCCCCACTTCGGGAAGTTGACGAAGATCCGGCCTCGGTGCGAGACGCTCACCCCGGTCGGCATCGGTCCGATGAAGGTGTGCACCAACTCCAACTCGCCAACCGGCTCGTCGCCCACCGGCCCGTTCATGACGCCCACCTCACGATGCCCACCGTCTCGCCTCCTGCCGTCGGGTTGCGCGCTCCGGTGCGGTTGTTCCCGCCCTGGCGTCCGATATGCCTGCGTCAGCTGACCGGTGCGGCGGCGTACGCGGCGGGCAGGCCGGGGACCTCTATGCCTGCGTCAGCTGACCGGTGCGGCGGCGTACGCGGCGGGCAGGCCGGGAACCTCGACGTCCACCGCGAGGAGCGCGCCGTCCTGCGGACCCGCGGTGCTCAGCCCGACCCGGGCGGTGCCGATGAAGAGTCGGCGCAGGTCGGGGCCGCCCAGGCAGATGCCGGCGGGCTGCTTCGCCGGCAGCCGGATCTCCCGGTCCAGCATCCCGTCGGGCCGGTAGCGGCGGACCGCCGAGCCGCCCCAGAACGCGACCCAGAGGTGGCCCGCCGCGTCGACGGTCATGCCGTCCGGGCCCCCGTCGTCGGGGGAGAGCCGCAGGAACGGCTCCCGCCCGCGCAGGTCACCGGTGTCCGGGTCGACGGTGAACCTGTCGATTTCGCCGCGCGGCGTGTCGGCCAGGTACATGGTGGTGCCGGTGGCGTCGAACGCGGGCCCATTCGGAATTGTCAGCCCGGTCACCGCGGCCACCGGTGCCGCACCCGGGGTCAGCCGGAACAGCGTGCCTCCGCCGGGCACCATCGCGTACGTCATGCTGCCGGCCCAGAAGCGGCCGTGCGGGTCGGCGACCGCGTCGTTCATCCGGGTCGGTTCGGGTGCGTCCGCGACCAGGTCGGCGACCGGTCGGGGGTCGCCGCCGGCGGGCAGCACCGTGACGCCGGTGCCGGCGGCGGCGAGCCAGTCGCCGGGTCGGTCGGCCACCGGGGCGACCGCGCCGAGCGGAACGTCGAGGCGGCGCACCTCCCGCAGCGGGGCGGGGGCGTCGCCGTCGGTCTCCAGCAGCCGTCCGGCCAGCAGGTCGACGAGGACCAATCGGTCGTCGACCCAGCGCAGGCCTTCGCCCAGCTCCAGCAGGTCGGCGCTCCAGACGGTCGGTTCGGTCAGCTCCATGGTGCTCCTCCAAACGATCTCCGGTCGGCGGTGGCCGGGCCGCGCCGGTTGCGTGGGGCGGTCGGGCCGGCGTCCGCGTCGCCGGCCCGCGCCGGCCGCCGTACCGGTCAGCGGACCGTACCGCCCGGCCCGTGGTCGAGCAGCGTCAGCTCGGCGCGGTCGGGCAGGCCCTCCCAGTCATCCCGGGTGGCCACCACGAACGCTCCGGTGGTGACCGCCCGGTCCAGCCGGGTCGGCGCGTCGACGCCGTCGAGCCAACCGGAGAGCAGTCCGGCCACGAACGCGTCACCCACGCCGACGGTGTCCACCACCGGCACCGTCCGGGCTAGACGGTGGATCGTGCCGGCTGAGCCTGGTCACGGTGGGGAGCGGGCCTGGCCTGGTCACGGTGGGGAGCGGGCCTGGCCTGGCCACGATGGGGCGGGCCAGGCCTGATGGCGGAGGGGTGGCCGTGCCGCAGGAGGGCGCGACGGGCGGCTGGCCGTGCCGCAGGAGGGTGCGACGGGCGGCTGGCCGTGCCGCAGGGGGCGCGACGGGCCTGATGGCGGAGGGCTGGCCGTGCCGCAGGAGGGCGCGACGGGACCTGGTCCGCGGGGGAGCGGGCCTGGCCCCCGGGAGGGCGCGACGGGACCTGGTCACAGAGGAGCGGACCGTGCCCCAGGAGGGCGCGACGGGGCCGGGTCGCGTGGGAGTGGGCCGGTGTTCGTGGCTTCGGGTCGTGTCTGCACGCCGGGTAGCTGGGCGGATCTGGCCTCTGATGCCGCCGGATCTGGCTTCGGGGTGCGCGGGTTGGCGGCGGTTGGCTGTGCTCACGTTCGGTGGTGGTAGTGGTTGCGGCGGGGGACCTGGTTGGGGTCGAGCCAGGCGGGCGGGATGAACTCGGGGTGGCCGTCGCCTGCCAACCGCACTGTCCAGTCGTTGTGATGGAGGTGTCGGTGGTGGTGGCCGCAGAGCAG
>NZ_JBNCNO010000022.1:0-59991 GCF_049847025.1 Micromonospora sp. DT231
CATGACCCTGGGCTGGGCCACCCCAGGTGAGAAGATGACCCAGCTCCTCGGTGTTGCAACCACCGGTTGAGCCCGCCCCTGGCACACTCAAAGACGAAGATCCCGCCGCAACATCAGGGATGTTGCTGCCTCAGGCGCGCAGCAGGCAGCAACATCCCTGATGTTGCTCGGATCTTGGTGCGGGGTGCGGGGTGCGGGGTGCGGGGTGCGGGAGGTAATGCGGGCGCCCGGCGGGCGTTTGCCCACGGGGCGGGCGCACGGGCGCACCAGCGTGCGGGCACGGGGCCGGCAGGGACGTGCGGGCGCGGGGGCGTGCGGGCACGGGGCGTGCGGGCACGGGGCGTGCGGGCGTCAACGGGGCCGGCACGGGCGTGCGCCAACAGGGCCGGCACGGACGTGCGGGCGCGGCACGGGCGTGCGCCCACGGTGCGGGGCACGGGCGTGCGCCCACGGTGCGGGGCACGGGCGTGCGCCCACGGTGCGGGGCGCGGACGTGCGGGCGCGGCACGGGCGTGCGCCCACGGTGCGGGGCACGGGCGTGCGCCCACGGTGCGGGGCACGGGCACGCGGGCGGGCGGGCGCGCATCGGTCGGTGGGCGGGTGCGCGGGGTCAGGGGGCTGGGCGGGCGGCGGCGCTGAAGAGGGTTACGGCGAGGTCGGCGAGAGCCGTGGCGGTCTGCTCGATCGGTTCGCGGGGGAGCACGATGTGACTGACCACCAGGCGGACGATGGTGTCGGCGGCGAAGGCCAGCGCGGCCCGGTCCGCTCCGGGCAGGTGGTCGCCGGCCCAGTCGACAAGCGCGCCGGACGCCGCGGTGAGCACCATCTCGGCCCGGGTGGTGAGGTACGGCAGTAGCTCGTCCGAGCCGCCTCGGGCGCTTGTCAGGATGGCCTTGACCAGGGGGTTTTCCGCCGCCGTGGTGAGGGTGTGCGCGATGGCCGCGTACGCGCCGGCCCGTACGTCGGTGTCGTGGGCGAGCAGGGCGGTCCGGACGGCGCCGACGAAGCGGTCCACCTCGGCGCGGGCGAGCGCCTCGGCCAGCCCTGCCTTGCTGCCGAACTCGTTGTACACGGTCTGCCGGCTCACCCCGGCGGCGTCGGCGACGGTACCCATCCGGACGCCGTCCCATCCGGTCGCGACGGTGAGCGCGCGGGCGGCGTCGACGATGCCGGTCCGTACCGGGGTGGGGTCCCTCTGCTCAATCATTCTGGTCGAAGTGTAGGTCGGCTCGGTGCGCCTCGATCTCGGCTCCGCGGGGCGGATTGAGCAAGGTCGTGACGGCAGATGCGGACGATGCCGCGCCCGAGCGCACTGCCCTGACGAGCGGCGCATAGGATGTGCGGTCATGGCACGCGTGCTCACTCCCCGTGCGGAGGATTTCCCCCGCTGGTACCAGGACCTGATCGCCAAGGCGAAGCTGGCCGACAACGGCCCGGTTCGCGGCACCATGGTCATCCGACCGGCCGGCTACGCCATCTGGGAGCGTATGCAGGCCGAGATGGACGCCCGGATCAAGGCGGCGGGTGCGGAGAACGCGTACTTCCCGCTCTTCATCCCGGAGAGCTACCTCAAGCGGGAGGCCCAGCACGTCGAGGGCTTCTCGCCGGAGCTGGCGGTCGTCACGCACGGTGGCGGCAAGCCCCTCGCCGAGCCGGTGGTGGTACGTCCCACCAGCGAGACGGTGATCGGCGAGTTCATGGCCAAGTGGATCGACTCGTACCGGGACCTGCCCCTGCTGCTCAACCAGTGGGCGAACGTGGTCCGGTGGGAGCTGCGCCCGCGGATCTTCCTGCGTACCAGCGAGTTCCTCTGGCAGGAGGGGCACACCGCGCACGCCACCCGCGAGGACGCCCGGGCGTACGCGCGGCGGATCCTGCACGAGGCGTACGAGGACCTGATGGTCAACGTGATCGGCATCCCGGTCGTGGTGGGCCTGAAGACGACGCGGGAGCGGTTCGCCGGCGCGACGGCCACGTACACCTGCGAAGGCATGATGGGTGACGGCAAGGCCCTCCAGCTGGGCACCAGCCACGAGCTGGGCCAGAACTTCGCCAAGGCGTTCGACATCAGCTACTCCTCGAAGGAGGGCGGCCGGGAGCACGCCTGGACCACCTCCTGGGGCACGTCGACCCGGATGCTCGGCGGCCTGATCATGGCGCACGGCGACGACAACGGTCTGCGCGTGCCGCCGAGGCTGGCGCCGATCCAGGCGTACGTCATGGTCGTCAAGGACGGCGACGGTGTGGGCGAGGCGGCGGCCAAGCTGCGCGACGGCCTGCGCGACGCCGGTGTCCGGGTGGCGCTCGACGACCGCACCGACACCCCGTTCGGCCGCCGGGCCGTCGACGCCGAGCTGCGTGGTTATCCGGTACGCGTCGAGGTCGGCCCGCGTGATCTGGCCGTCGGCAACGCGACCGTGGTGCGCCGGACCGACGGGTCGAAGACCCCGACGCCGGTGGCGGACGTGGTCGCCGCGGTGCTGGCCGCGCTGGAGACCGACCAGCAGGTGCTGCACGACCAGGCTCTGGCCAACCGCGAGTCGCGCACGGTGGAGGTGGCGACCCTGGCCGAGGCGATCGAGGCCGCCGCGGCCGGCTGGGCCCGGGTGCCGTGGTCGGCGGTCGGCGTGGCCGGCGAGGCCGAGGCGAACGGGCAGGGCGTCACGGTGCGGTGCCTGCTGCGCGCCGACGGCTCGGTGCCGGACTCGGAGGACGAGCCCGACCTGGTCGCCATCCTCGCCCGCGCCTACTGAGGTGCTCGTCGGCCGGTTCCAGCCGGGTCGGCTGATCCTGCATCGCAACGTGCGGCACGGCCGGCTCGGCTGGGTCCGGCCGGGCCGCGTGGTCAGCGACGACGAGCGCGGTCTGCTGGTGTGGATCGCCCGGGACTCGCCGGTGGCCCACGAGGTGACCGAGGCCGGGCTCACCATGCGCGCGGTGCCGTTCGCCCAGTGGGTCGCCTCGGACTACCGGATGGCGCACGGGCGCTGGAACGGGCCACCGCTGCTGAAGTTCCTGCCCACCGGGGCGGCGCACTCCGTCTGGTGGTTCCGCGACGCGCAGGGCCGGTTCACCCACTGGTACGTCAACCTGGAGGAGCCCGGTGTCCGCTGGGACGACGGCCCGGTGGCCGGTGTCGACGTGGTGGACCAGGATCTCGACGTGGTGGTGCGCCCGGACCTCGGCTGGGACTGGAAGGACGAGGACGAGTTCGTCGAGCGGCTCGCCTTCGGCGCCGACTACTGGGTGACCGACGAGAAGGCGGTCCGCGCCGAGGGGGAGCGGGTGATCGCGATCGCCGAGGCCGGTGAGTTCCCGTTCGACGGCACCTGGTGCGACTTCACCCCGCCCGCGGAATGGGACGTACCGGCGGTGCTGCCGGACGGCTGGGACCGTCCACCAGTCCGCTGACCTGCGTCGATTACTCTGTGTCATCCTGCGGACATAGAGTGTGGTGGGAGCGGTGTGGCGGCCTAGGGTTCAGGCAACGACACCACCAGTGGTGGGAGGCCCGATGGCCGACCAGATCAACACCTTCTCCGACCTCCAGGCTCGCGCCGGCGTGATCCTCGCCCGGCTGAATGCCGACCCCGCCGTCGCGATCGCGGCAGCCACGAATCCGCTGCTGGCCGTCGAGCACCTCGGCTACCAGTTCAACCCCGACACCCGTACCGGCATCGGTGACCGCATCCGGCTGGGACCCACGGCCGCCGACAAACTCGCCGACCTGCGTACGACGATCGCCCGGCTTGTCGATCGCCAGGTCGACCCCGACGACGGCCCTGCGGTCCGCCGGCTCCTGACCGACCTGGGCGTGCTCCCGTGCTCCGACGGCGATGAACCGGACACCGACCCGCCGCGCTGGCAGCCCGGCGGCGCCGGTGCCGACCCGCTGGAACCGCTCCGGGACCGGCACCCGGTGCTGGGCCCGCTGCTGGAGTACCGGCGGATTTCCGCCCGCCGGCCGAGGTTCGCGCCCCCGCGCGCCTTCGCCGCGATTCTCAGCGGTGCGGTGACCACGCCGTTGACGGCCGTGAGTGGCCGGCTCCAGTCGCCGGACCCGGCACCCGACACCCACCCCCGCTGACCAAACGGGCTGCCCATCGCGGCGACGGGGCCCAGGCAACTCCTGACGTCCGGCCCGGCATCCGGCCGTCCACACTCTCCGGCCTCCACCACACCGGCCCCGAAGGGGGACCAATGGCCGACACCCATGGCTTCGAGGTCGTCGTCGAGGCGACTTCGCCCGTTCTCCGCAAGGCGCTGCAGGGCGCCTGGAAGTCCGCCGAGTGCGGCGACACGAGCACCGACGAGGGACGCATCCCGCAATTCCTGCCGGTCCCGGCCGGCCTCGGGATCGGCGGTTTCACCACGGCCGGCGGCCAGGTGGAGATCCCCCGCGACCAACTCGACGCCACCCCACGACCCGACATCGACGGCTGTGAACTCACCTTCGGCCTGGTCATCCAGGTGACCGTCGCCGACCCGCCGGTGCCGTCCGCGCAACTGCTGGATCTCACCGCCATCGCGCACGCCGCCGTGCCGATCGGGGTGCTGCCCGACTCGAAGAACGTGGGGCTGCGCTTCGACGGCCTGCCCCGCAGCGCGGTCACCGCCACCCTGACCAGCGGCGACCCTCTCGCCCCGAAGCTCGTTCAGATCCTCGGCGAATACATCCACTTCGCCTACGAGAACGGTGGCCTCGGGGGCGTGCTGCATCCCGGTATCCCGGCGATCCCGCACGAGCAGGACGACACCGGGGTGGTGCTGGGCCTCGGCGTCGGCAGTTACACCCTCGACACCCACCTGGAGATCTACGACGACCAGGCCGACCCCGCCCACCGGATCGACGTCAGTCGGCCCGATCCGACGCACGTCCTCATCAGCATGCCGATCTACCTGCGGATGTTCCACATCGTGGGCAGTGGCGCGGCGCCCTCGCTGGCCGACCCGATGGCTGTGGAAACCCGGCTCGCCATCACCGTGCCGTTGGAGACCCCACCGGGCGCGTACACGTTGCGCTTCGACACCGCGACAGTGGCGGCGGGGCCGATCAGCCCGGCGCCCGGCATCGAGGGCACCCACTTCACCACCAACAACGCCACCCTCTTCGGTTTCCTCGACAACGCGCTGCAGGCCCAGCTCAACCAGCAGGGGGCAACGCTTGTGCACGGCTTCGGGTCACAGAGCATCGTGGTGCCCACGGTGGCGCAGATCGAGACGGCCATCGGTGACCTGCTCTTCGACGACCTGACCGGGCGGGGCTTCCTCGCCCTGTGGACGCCGGAGGTCGGTGGCGATGTGTTCGAGGCCGACAACGTCGCCAGCCGGGTCTTCGCCGACCTCCTGGTGATCGCGATCAACGCCGGCGAGGGCGCCGACATCGGGGCGGTGACGAACGTCGTACCGGCCGGGCGGGACTTCGCCATCCTGCTCGACGGGACGATCGTGCAGCAGAACATCGACTCCGCCCGGGTCAGCAACGGTTGGGCGGACAGCGACCTGCCGCGCCGCGTCGACCAGGGCGACGACAAGGCGGACGTCCGGGAGTTGGACGTCGAACTCCGCGACGGGTCGATCCGGATGACCGGGGAGTTGACGGTCATCGACGCGATCCTCGGCAGCATCGACGTCGACGCCAGCTTCCGGGCCGACGTGGGCCTGCACTGGACCCCGAACGGCGATCTCAACTCCGACGGCGTCCAGCGGATGGACAACCACCTGATCGGCGACCCGGACGTCGACCCCGAGGAGTCGGTCCTGTTCTGGGTCATCGCCATCATCCTGGCGATCATCAGCTTCGGCGCCGGGAGCATCCTGATCGGGATCATCATCATCGTGGTCGCCGCGGTGATCACGGCCGTGGTCAACAACATCGGCGGGTCGCGCCTTGTCGACCCGATCACCGGAGCGGTCAGCGGCATCACCGGCTGGCCGCCCGAGCTGGCCCGGATCGGGCGGGTCAGGGCCGTCTTCTTCGACCCGGTCGTGATCAACGCCGACGGGCTCGTCCTCGCCGGTGACCTGGAGGTGCTCAGCCCCTGTGAGAGCACCGAGGTGCTCGCCGCCCGCAGCAGCGGACCGTACACCGGGACGGCCCAGTCGGCCCTGCTGCTGGCCGCCGGGCACACCAGCGCCGCGGCCGGCTACACCTGGCTGACCGGCGACGGCGCGCTGCCGGCCGCCACCGCGGACGTCAACCACGTCTACGCCGCCAGCGGCACCTACCTGGCGGCGCACTCGTTGACGATCAACCAGCCCGGCGGCGCCACCAGCCGCCACTTCGCGTTGGTGTACGTCGCCAACGTGCCGCCCACCGTCGACGCCGGCCCGGACCTGACCGTCGACGAGGGTGAGATGGTCACCCTCGTCGGCCGTTTCAGCGACGTCGAGTACGTCGACACCCACGAGACCACCTGGAACTTCGGCGACGCCCAACCCACCGAGCCGGGCACGGTCGTGGAGACCAACACCCCGCCGTGGGCCGAGGGCACCAGCACCGTCCAGCACGCCTGGTGCGACAACGGTGTGTACGAGGTGACCCTGCGAGTCCGGGACCAGAACGGTGGGATGGCGACCGACACCCGGACCGTGACGGTGCGCAACGTCCCGCCCGTGGTCGACGCCGGCCCCGATCTGTTCACCTATCCCTGCACGGTCCTCACCCTCAGCGCCGCGTTCACCGATCCCGGTTGGTGCGACACGCACACCGCCGTCTGGGATTTCGGCGACTGCACCCCGCCGCTGCCGGCCGTGGTCACCGAGACGCACGAGCCGCCGGCCGGCCGGGGGACCGCCGTGGTGTCCCACCGTTACCCGGACTGCGGCACGTTCCTGGCCCGGTGCACGGTGACCGACGACGACGGTGGGACCGGGATCGACGAGCTGGTGGTTCGTGCCGTCGACGTGGTCAACAGGCACTTCGAGGACGGGTTCGCCCAGCGCACCACCGGACAGGTCGCCAACGGCTGGGAGCCGTACGTGCTGGCCGGCTCGGCGGCCGGCGGCACCGGCCAGCACGCCGCGAGCAACTTCGTGGTGCACGGTGGCCGCCGTTCCCAGGGGCTCGTGCCCGGCCCACGGCAGCGGGTCGGCGTCCGGCAGCAGATCGGGGCAAATCCCGGCTGGGCCTACCAGCTCACCGCCTGGTACGACCTCGACCAGGCCGACCCCTCGACCGCGCGGCTCGGCGTCGACCCCACCGGCGGCACCGATCCGACCTCCGCCGCCGTCGTCTGGAGCGACGGCACGAGCGCCCAGCGGTGGAGCCCGCTGACGGTACGCGTCGCCGCCCAGGCCGTCGCGGTGACCGTCTTCCTGGAGGCCGCTGCCGACGGGGCCGAACCCCGAAGGGACGGCGGACGGGTGTGGTTCGACGACGTGGACCTGTTGGCCGCGCAGCCGTACTGCCCCACGGAGCCCCCGCCGCCACGGCCGCGCGACTGCCTCGACTTCGCCGACCGTCAGCCCGGTACCCAGTACCCGGCGGAGTGGCCGGACGGCGAGTTCCTCATCCGTTCCCTGGACGGCGCCGGCCGGGTGGTCGTCGCGGTCGGCCCGCCCACCGGCGGCGCGGCCCTCCAACTCGGCGCCGGCGTCCGGGTCGCACTGCCCCACCCGGCGGACCGGGTCGTCGTCACCCTGGCCAACCAGGGCGGCAAACCGGTCGAGCTGACCGCGTTCGACGACGACGGTACGCAGCTCGACCGCGTCGACGTGCCGGCGAACTCACCACCGGGCCTGGCGACGGTGACTCTCACCGGTCCCGGCATCGTCTCCGTCCGGATCGTCGGTCGGTCGGCGGAAGGGCTGCTGGTCCGGCTCTGCGCCGAGTACGCCGACGACAGCGGGCCCGACGACAGCGGGCCGGACGACAGCGGGCCGGACGACAGCGGGTCCGGTGACGAACATGGCGACCCCACGTCGCACCCGGTTCCGATCGACCCCGGTGCCACCGGTCCGACGCGCCGGACCGACCCGCCGATTCGTGGCGGCTGCTGTGGCTGAACCCGACTCGCTCGACGCCGTCCGTGCCGTGCTGGCCGCGCACCGGGCCGACCTCACCAGGCGGTTCGCCGCCGTCGGCACCGGCATCGGCCGGCCCGACCCGTCCGGCCCGTACGTCATCACCGTCTACGTCACCGATCCCGTGTTGGTGGCCCTCACCAGCGAGCGCGTCGACGGTGTCGCGCTGCGCTTCGTGCTCACCGGGCCGTTCGAGGCCCGCCGAACCTGATCCATCACCTTGTTGCACCGGCAGGAGGCGGCCATGTCCAATCCGAACGACAGCTACGTCAAGGCCCGTGCGTTGGCTCGGGCGGCCCGGCAGGGACCACTTGCCGGGTTGCTCGGCGACCCGAACGTCAGCGGGCTCGCCTACGGGCGGCGGGAGGTCAGCGGGCGCCGCACGGACGAGCCGGCCCTGGTCGTGTACGTGGTGCGCAAGGTGCCGAGGCAGTTCCTCCCCACCACCCGGCTGCTGCCGCGGAGGGTCTACTTCGGACCGGACTTCGTCGAGGTCGACGTGGTGGAGACCGGCCCGTTCTTCGCCCAGGAGTTCACCGCCCGGGAACGTCCGGCGCCCAACGGGGTGAGCATCGCGCACATCGACGTCACGGCCGGCACGCTCGGCGCGCTGGTCACCGACAACACCGACGGTTCGCTCTGCGTCCTGAGCAACAACCACGTGCTGGCGAATTCCAACGCCGGGGCGATCGGCGACGCGATCGTGCAGCCCGGCGCGTACGACGGTGGCACCGCGCCGGCCGACACCATCGCCACGCTCAAGCGGTTCGTGATGATCAACCCGGCCGGCAACCGGGTGGACTGCGCGATCGGCCAGGTCTCCCAGCCCAACGACGTGATCGACCAGGTCAAGGACAACATCTACCCGGTGGCCAACGGCAACCATCCGGCGATCGGTCTGCTCTTCGCCGGCTCGTGCAACCGGACCCTGATCAACCCCATCGACGAGGTGCTGCGCCAACTCGACGTGACGTTCCTGAGCGGCGCGGGCGCCATCGCCGGCGTCGACATCGGCAGCAACGTGGAGAAGGTCGGCCGCACCACGGAGTACACCACCTCCACGGTGACCGAGCTGGATGTCAGCGCGAGCATCGACTACGGTCCCGGCGTCGGCGTGGCCACCTTCGAGGGCCAGATCGCCACCGCCCACCTGTCCGAGGGTGGCGACTCCGGGTCGGTGGTCTACCTGGGCGGCGAGGGTGGCAACGAGAGCGCCTGCGGTTGCGCCTCCAGCAGCACCGCCCGCCGGGTCCTGGACCGGGACGTCGACCTCGACGTGGCGGTCGAGAAGGAGTTCCGGCAGCGCTACCTGCAGCAGACCAGGGTCGGCCGGTTCGCTGTCGACACCTACTTCGCCAACGAGGACGGGCTGGTGGCCCGGGTCCGGGCGACGAAGCTCTCCGACGCCGACCGGCGGCACCTGCAGAAGCTCTACGACACCTACGCCGAGACGGCCCGTGCGGCACTGCTCCAGCCGCAGCGTTCCGAGGCGACGCTCACCACCGAGCACCTCGACGAGGCCCGCAAGACGCTGCGCCGCTTCGCGGACCGGTTGACCGCCGAGGAGATCTCCGCCGCCGAGGAGGTGCTGGCGCTGGCGAACGAGGCTGTCGGTCGTACCCCGGTGGAGATTCTGCGGATGCTCGACGACGAGCAGCTGCTGCACAAGGCGCAGGAGTTGGTCGAGCGGGTGCCCACCCTGTGTGCTCCCGGCAGTGGGCGGCGCGGCGACGGTGGCTGTGGCTGCGGTGGCGGTGGGAGCGGCGGTGACGCCGCCCAGCCGGCTGCCGAGAAACCCACCAAGCCGAAGCCCAAGCCCAAGCGGAAGCGGTGACGGTGAGCAACGCCACCGACCCGGACTGGCTGGCCAGCGCCCGTGCCCGGGAGGCGCTGGCCGGCCTGGACCGGCGGATGCGGGAGGCCGTCGCCGCGTCCGACCCGGTGCTGTGGGCGATGGCGACGGCACTGCAACGCCGAGGCGGCAAGCGGATCCGTCCCGCGCTGCTGCTGGTCGCGGCCGAATTCGGCACCGTCCGACCGGCACACCTGCTCGACGCCGCCGCGGCGTTGGAGTTGCTGCACCTCGCCTCGCTCTACCACGACGACGTGATGGACCGGGCCGTCACCCGGCGGCACGGCCCCAGCGTCAACGCCGAATGGGGCGAGCCGGCGGCCGTGGTCGCCGGGACCTTCCTGGTCGCCCGGGCCATCGCCCTGCTCGCCGTCTTCGACGACCGGTACGGCCGGGAGGCGGCCGCCGCGCTTGTCGCGCTCTGCACGGGCCAGCTCCGCGAGACGGAGAACGCGTTCTACACCGGCCTGACCGAGGCCGAGCACCTGGAGATCGTCGCTGGCAAGACGGCGACCCTGTTCGAGTTGCCCTGCCGGTTGGGCGCGCTGCTCGCCGGGGCGCCGCCGGCGACCGTCGAGGCGCTGGCCGGGTACGGCCACGACCTCGGAGTCGCCTTCCAGCTCACCGACGACGCGCTCGACGTGCGCGGCAGCTACGCGGCTCTCGGCAAGCGGCCGCTGACGGACGTCCGGGAAGGGGTCTACACCATGTCGGTACTGCGGTTGCTGGCCCGCGACACACCGGCGGCCGGCCGGGTGCGCGACCTCCTGGCGGTACGCGAGCCCACCCCGGCCGAGCTGGCCGAGGTGGCGGAGCTGGTGGTCGCCTCGGGCGTGGTGGACGAGGTCCTCGCCGAGGCCCGGAGCAGGGCCGCACAGGCCGCCCGGCGGCTGGATTCGCTACCGCCCGGCCCGGCCCGGGACTCGCTGGTCCGGCTCGCCGACTTCGCCGTCAGTCGGGCGGGCTGAGGTGGTCACGCCGGCCCCGACGCTGGTTCCGGACCGGCTCGACGGCTTCGACGCGGTGGTGGTGGGCGCCGGGCCGGGCGGTGCGGCCGCGGCGTACCGGCTGGCGGTCCTGGGCCGCCGGGTTCTGCTGATCGACAGGCGCGAGTTCCCCCGCGACAAGTGCTGCGGCGACGGCCTGACCCGCAGCGCCGTGCGTCTGCTCGCCGAGATGGGGGTGCTCGACGAGCTGACGGGTGCCCAGCGGGTGGGCGGGGTGCGGATCCGGATGCGTGGGCGAGGCAGTCGCGACTTCCACTACGAGGAGCCCGACGGCACCGGGTACGGCATGGTGGTGCCCCGGCTGGAGCTGGACGCGGTGCTGTGCCGGCGGGCGGTGCGTGCTGGCGCGGTGCTCTGGACCGGAGCCCGCGCCACCCGACTGCTGGGCGGTGCCGCCGGGGTCCACGGTGTGCAGGTCGAGTACGAGGGCCGCCGGTTCGCGCTGCGCACCCCGGCTGTGGTCGCCGCGGACGGGGCCTCCTCGCGGCTCGCTCACCAGGCCGGGTTGCGGAGTCCGGACCGGGAGTGGACCGGGTTCGCCGCCCGGGGCTACTTCACCGAGGTGGCCGGCCTCGACGAGCTGCTGGAGATCCACCTCCCGCTGGCGGACGTCACGGACCGGCGGGTGCTGCCCTCCTACGGCTGGGTGTTTCCGGTCGGCGACGGGACGGCGAACGTCGGCGTGGGCCTCTTCGACCCGACCCACCGGGAGAACGTGCGGTTGCTGTACGAGCGTTTCGTCGCCGAGCTGGCAACGACCGACCACCGGTTCCGGGCGGCCCGTCCGGTCGGACCGATGACCGGGGCGCCGCTGCGGCTGGACTTCGACCCGTCCCGGTGCGGTGTGCCGGGGTTGCTGCTGGTCGGCGACGCGGCGGGTCTGGTCAGCCCGTTCACCGGTGAGGGCATCAGCTTCGCCCTGGAGTCGGGCCTGCTCGCCGCGGACCGGATCGACACGGCGCTTCGTCGCGCCGGGGCGGGACCTGTGGATCCCGCTCCGTACGCCCGGCAGTTGGCCGCCCGGCAGTCCGGCTATTTCGAGACCGGCCGGTACTCGGTGCGCCGGTACCTGCTCGCCTGGCGGGTGCTCGACGCCACCTTCGACGACGACCGCCCGCTCTTCGCCCTCTGCCGCCGGCTGGCGCTCTTCCCGGACGGGGCGCGGGCCGGTGTCCTGCTGGACCCGCTGCCCCAGCCAACTCCGGAACTCGCCCGCGACCTGCGGCGCGATCTGCTGGCGGTGGGCGAACTGCTGGCCGGTTGTGTGCGGGAGGACTGGCCGATGTTCGTCCGGCTCGCCGGGGTGGACGAGGACCTGTCGACCCTCTCGCTGCGTCCGGCGGTGCTGCTGCTTGTCGCCGCGGCGGTCGGGGGCCGGGAACACCCGCTGCGGCACGCCCTCGCCGCGGCGGTGGACCTGGGTCTGCTCGCCGGCTTGGCGGTGGACAGCGCCCGGGAGGAGGCCCGGTCGACCGGGCCTCGGCCGACGCCGTGGGGCAACCGGTTCGCGGTGCTGGTCGCGGACTTCCTGCTGGCCCGGGCGTACGAGTTCGCCGCGCAGGGCGGTGGCCCGGTCGTCGCCGAGTTCGCCGAGGCACTGACGGTGGCCTGTGAGGGTCGGGCTCTGGAACTGCGTGACGACCCGTCGCCCGGCGGGGGCGCCGGTGGTGCCGTCCTGGCCGGGCGGGCCGCCATCGCTTTCGAGTTGCCGTGTCGGCTCGGCGGTCGGCTCGGCGGCGCCCGGGTTCCGGTGGTGGACGCGTTGGCCGCGTACGGTCGCGAGATCGGCGCGGCCCATACCCTCGGCGAGCAGCTTCGGGACCTGGTCGGGGCGTCCCGGTGGGGTGGGTCGGCACAGCCTGGGGCGGCTACCCACGACGACCCTCGGGTGGCCGGGTTGCTCGGCCTGGTGGCCGAGCATGCCCAACGGGCGCGCGAGGCGCTGCGGTTGGTGCCTGCCGGCCCGGCCCGCGAGCTGCTGGCTCGGCTGGCCACCCCCGGGCTGCCGGGTGCCGTGGACCCCGACGGCAGAGTGATGTCGGTCACGTAGTGGCGTTCGATGGGCACGTCTGGGGCTCCGGTGCGAGTGATCGGCGGCCGATCTGGCAGAATGGGTCGCTGGTATCCGGCGCGCGTCCGGCGCCCTCTAACCCGGGCACGTCGCTAGTCCACCGAGTAGTCTCCGGCCCAACCCCACGGGTCCGGTCGGCGCTCACCCATGCACACCGCCCACACGGGCCGGTGAGATCGCAACAGGAGCGAAACAACTGTGGCCGTAAAGATCCGGCTCCTGCGGATGGGCAAGATCCGCAACCCGCAGTACCGCATCGTCATCGCTGACTCGCGCACCAAGCGTGACGGTCGGGCGATCGAGTTCGTCGGGATTTACCAGCCCAAGGAAGACCCCTCGATCATCGAGGTCAAGTCGGAGCGGGTCCAGTACTGGCTGTCCGTCGGCGCTCAGCCGAGCGAGGCGGTGCAGCGTCTGCTGGAGCTGACCGGTGACTGGCAGAAGTACAAGGGCCTGCCGGCCCCGCCGCCGCTGCTCGTCGCCCCCGAGCGGGCCGACCGCAAGGCCGCGTACGAGGTTGAGGCGAAGGCCGCCGCCGGGCTGGCCCCGGAGACCCCGGCCAAGCCGGCCAAGAAGGCCGCCAAGGCTGCCGAGGCCCCGAAGACCGAGGCTGCGGCCGAGGCGCCGAAGACCGAGGCCCCGGCCGAGGCTCCCGCCGCCACTGCCGACGCCGGTGAGCAGGCCTGACATGCCTCTGCGTCCGGCGTTGGAGCACCTGGTCAAGGGCATCGTCGACCACCCGGACGACGTCCGGGTGCGGATGGTCGATTCCCGTCGGGGCAAGCGGCTCGAAGTCCGCGTGCACCCCGAGGACCTCGGCACGGTGATCGGGCGGTCCGGTCGGACCGCCAAGGCGCTGCGCCAGGTGATCGGCTCCATCGGCGGGCGCGGGGTACGCGTCGACATCGTCGACTCGTACTGATGCAGCTCGTCATCGGAAGGATCGGCAAGCCGCACGGCGTCCGCGGTGAGGTCACCGTGGAAGTGCGGACCGACGAGCCTGAAGCACGGTTCGTCCCGGGTTCGGTGCTGCGCACCGAGCCCGGGGCGGTTCCGCCGCCCGCGCCGGCGACCGGTCCGGGCGTGCCGTTCCGCGTTCCGGCGGAGCTGACCATCGAGGAAGCCCGCTTCCACCAGGGTCGGGTGCTCATCGCGTTCGAGGGCATCCCGGACCGCAACACCGCCGAGGCGCTGCGCGGGACGCTGCTCGTGGTGGACAGCGCCGACGTGGACCCGCCGGACGACCCGGAGGAGTTCCACGACCACCAGCTGGTCGGGTTGGCCGTGGTGAACCCGGCCGGCGAACCGCTGGGCGAGGTCGTCCGCATCGACCACGCGCCCTCCTCGGACCTGCTGGTGCTGCGACGCCCCGAGGGGCGTACCGCGTTGATCCCGTTCGTCCGGGCGATCGTTCCGGAGGTCGACCTGGCCGGTGGACGTGTGATCGTCGACCCGCCGGCCGGACTGCTCGATCTTTAGGACCACCTCCATGCGCGTCGACGTCGTGTCGATCTTTCCGGAGTACTTCGCCCCGCTGGACCTGTCGCTGATCGGGCGGGCGCGGGCCAACGGCGTACTCCAGCTCGCCGTGCACGACCTGCGGACCTGGACCCACGACGTGCACCGCACTGTCGACGACACCCCCTACGGCGGTGGACCGGGGATGGTGATGCGTCCGGAGCCGTGGGGGGAGGCGCTGGACGCGCTCGCGCCGGCCGAGGCCCCGCCGCCCCGGCTGCTGGTGCCGTCGCCGGCCGGCGCCCCGTTCACGCAGGCCATGGCGTACGAACTGGCGGCCGAGTCGCACCTGCTCTTCGCCTGCGGCCGGTACGAGGGGATCGACCAGCGGGTGTTGGCGCACGCCGCCACCCGGATGCCGGTCACCGAGGTGTCGCTCGGTGACTACGTGCTCTTCGGCGGCGAGGTCGCGGTCCTGGTGATGCTGGAGGCGGTGACCCGGCTGCTGCCGGGGGTGCTGGGCAACGCGGGCTCGCTGGACGAGGAGTCGCACGCGCACGGGCTGCTGGAGGCGCCGATCTACACCAAGCCGCCGAGTTGGCGCGGGCACGACGTGCCGGAGGTGCTCCGCTCCGGTGATCACGGCAAGATCGCCCGCTGGCGGCGCGAGGAGGGTCTGCTGCGAACCGCGGCCCGCCGCCCGGATCTGCTCGCCGCGCTGCCCGGAGATCGGCTCGACAAACGGGACATCGCGGCCCTGGACCGGGCCGGATTTCAGCTGCCACCGGGGGATGTGGCAAAGTAGGGGGGTTGCCGCATCCGTCCGCGCCCGCGGGCGGCTGCGAGGATCACCGACCGGGGTCGGTCCGCCGACCACCACCCGGGGATCAGAATCACCCACCCGCGCACCGAGTGACGGTGCGCCGTGAGCCTTACGAGGACGCAGCGATGAACATCCTGGACGCCCTTGACGCCCAGTCGAAGCGGACCGACCTTCCCGACTTCCGGGCCGGTGACACCGTCAAGGTGCACGCCCGCGTCGTCGAGGGCAACCGGTCCCGTGTCCAGATCTTCCAGGGCGTCGTGATCCGCCGCCAGGGTGACGGTCTGCGCGAGACCTTCTCGGTCCGCAAGGTCAGCTTCGGCGTCGGCGTCGAGCGGACCTACCCGATCAACGGCCCGGGCATCGACCGGATCGAGGTCGTGACCCGCGGTGACGTGCGTCGCGCCAAGCTGTACTACCTGCGCGAGCTGCGCGGCAAGAAGGCCAAGATCAAGGAGAAGCGGGAGAAGCAGCCCAGCTGACTTCCCGCTCGCCACGCCGCCCGAGCTGCGCGTATGCCGTAACGACCAGACCGCACTACCCTGGTCGTCACGGGCGCAGCACGGCGGCGAGCCCGCCCACGTGGGCGGGTAGCTGTCCACTGCCGCCCGTGGAGCCTCGACGAGGCTCCCGGGCGGTGGTGTTTCTGCGGACCGGGGAGTGGCGTGGTGCAGACGCTTGACGAGGACGGCACCGTCGATCCGTGGCGCCGGCGCGCGCGCCGTGGCCGCCGGCAGATGCCGCTGTGGCAGGAGCTTCCGCTGCTGCTGGTGGTGGCGTTCTGCCTCGCGGTGCTGATCCGCACCTTCCTGCTCCAGGCGTTCTACATCCCGTCCGGCTCGATGGAGGACACGCTTCTCGTCGATGACCGGGTGCTGGTCAACAAGGTCGTCTACGACGTCCGTGACCCGGCCCGCGGCGAGGTGGTGGTCTTCCGGGGCACCGACCGCTGGGCGCCGCAGGTCGACGACCAGCCGGAGCCGGGCTTCGTCGGCAAGCTGACCCGCACCGTCGGCGACCTGATCGGCGTGAGCCGCCCCGGTGAGAAGGACTTCATCAAGCGGGTGATCGGCGTCCCCGGCGACCGGGTCAAGTGCTGCGACAGTCAGGGACGGGTGACGGTCAACGGCACGCCGCTCGACGAGCCGTACGTCCTGCGGGACTCCCCGCTGGACCTGCCGCCCAATCCGTCGGAGTGCCGCTCCCGGCGCTTCGACGAGGTCGTCGTACCGCCCGGTCAGATCTTCGTGATGGGCGACCACCGTGAGGTCTCCCAGGACGCGCGCTGCCAGGGCCCGGTGCCGATCGACAACGTGGTCGGCAGGGCCTTCATGGTGGTCTGGCCCTCGTCGCGGTGGAACCCGCTGCCGGTGCCGGCGACGTTCGACGACGTGCCCGGGCCGGGCGCGGCCTCCTCGGGCGCACCCCCGGCGCGACCGAGCCCGCAGGGCGGTGTGCTGCTGATCCTCCCGTTGGCGGCCGCGCTGCGTGCTTCCCGCGCGTTCCGGTCGGTGACGTCCAGTTCGGCAACGTAGGCTCCTTGGCGTGATTGACGAGCAGACCGACAAGCCGCGCAGCTCCTTCTGGAAGGAACTGCCGATCCTGCTGGGTGTGGCGATCCTGGTCGCGGTGCTGGTCCGCGCCTTCGTGCTGCAGACCTTCTTCATCCCCTCCCCGTCCATGGAGAACACTCTCAAGATCGATGACCGGGTGTTGGTCAACAAGCTGGTCTACGACTTCCGGTCGCCGCACCGCGGTGAGGTGGTCGTTTTCAAGGCGCCGATCGAGTGGAGCGGCAACCCCGACGGCGAGGACTTCATCAAGCGGGTGATCGGCATCCCCGGTGACCACGTGGTCTGCTGCGACCCGCAGGAACGGCTGATGATCAACGGCAAGTCGCTGGACGAGCCGTACATCTTCTCCCTGGACGGCGTCCGCGACAAGGCGGCCGACCAGGAGTTCGACATCACCGTGCCGAAGGGTCGGCTGTGGGTCATGGGTGACCACCGCTCGGCGTCCGGTGACTCGCTGGAGCACTGGCAGCAGTCCGGGCAGAACATCACCGAGGCCACCATCCGCGAGGACGACGTGGTCGGGCGGGCGTTCACCGTCTTCTGGCCGGTCAACCGGGCCACCTGGCTGACGGTGCCCGACGGGTTCGACGGCATTCCCAAGCCGTAGGCCGACGGGGCGTGGGCGATCCGCCGTCGGTCTGGCAGGCTGGTGCGGTGACCGTCTACACCCCTCGACGCGCGGCCCGCGTGCTGCTCGTCGACGCGGCCGGCCGGGTCCTGCTCTTCGAGGGCTTCGATCCGGCCCGACCAGGGCACCGCTACTGGTTCACCCCGGGCGGCGGGCTCGATCCGGGGGAGTCGCCGGCAGTGGGCGCGGCCCGCGAGTTGGCCGAGGAGACCGGGCTGCGGCTCGACCCGGCCGAGCTGGGCGAGCCGGTCTGGTCCGACACGACGGAGTTCACGTTCGACGGGGTGTGGTACCGCCAGGCGCAGGATTTCTTCCTCCTCCGGGTGGCGTCCTGGCAGGTGGACACCGCCGGCTTCAACGACATCGAGCAGCGCAGCATCGCCGGCCACCGCTGGTGGCTCCCCGACGATCTGGCGGCCAGCGGTGACCGCTTCTACCCCGCCGAGCTGCCCGCCCTGCTGAGCCGGTTGGCGCGGTCGACCGCCACCGACCGGAACGAGGCGTCGTGCTGACCCCACCGCGCACCGTCGTGCGCCGCGAGGCGGGCCTGTACGCCCTGGAACGGGCGCTGCAACGGCGCGGCTTCCGACACGTCGCCGGCGCCGACGAGGCGGGCCGGGGCGCCTGTGCCGGTCCGCTCGTCGCCGCCGCCGCCGTGTTGCCCGAAGGTCGGCGCGGCGAGATCGAGGGCCTGGCCGACTCGAAGCTGCTCACCCCGGCCAGCCGGGAACGGGTGTACGCCGAGGTGGTGGATCGGGCCCTCGCGTACGCCGTGGTGGTCATCCCCGCCGAGGAGGTCGACGCCCGGGGGTTGCACGTGTGCAACCTGGCCGCGATGCGCCGGGCGCTCGCCTCGCTCAGCACCCGGCCCGAGTACGTGCTGACCGACGGCTTCGGCGTGGACGGCCTGGGCGTGCCGGGGCTCGCGGTGTGGAAGGGTGACCGGGTGGCGGCGTGCGTCGCGGCGGCAAGCGTCCTCGCCAAGGTCACCCGGGACCGGATGATGGTGGAGCTGGACGGGGTGTTCCCGGCGTACGGCTTCGCCGAGCACAAGGGTTACATCACCCCGGAGCACTCGGCGGCGCTGCGCGAGCACGGTCCGTGCCGGGAGCACCGGTTCTCGTACGTCAATGTCGCAGCGGTCTCCGGCCGCGACGGACGGCCGCCGCGCGCCAGACGTCCCGGCGGTCCCGGCCGGCAAGAGCCGATGGAGCGCTCCGGGGCGTCAGGGGGTACCGTCGGCGTGGCGTTGGGCGAGCAGCCTCGGCCTCAGACGCCGGTGGGGGAAGATGTGGCCATGGAAGGCGGAGTGCGATGAGCGCGGAAGATCTCGAGAAGTACGAGACCGAGATGGAGCTGCAGCTCTACCGGGAGTACCGCGACATTGTCCGCCAGTTCTCGTACGTGGTGGAGACGGAGCGTCGGTTCTACCTGGCCAACCAGGTCGACCTGCACGTGCGCAACTCCGACGGCGAGGTCTACTTCGAGGTCGAGATGCACGACGCCTGGGTGTGGGACATGTACCGTCCTGCCCGTTTCGTCAAGAACGTCCGGGTGATGACCTTCAAGGACGTCAACGTCGAAGAGCTGGAGAAGCCCGACATCTCGTTGCCCGCCGACTCCGGCTTCGGCGGCTGACCGCGGCCCTGCCCTTCGGCGGCTGACCGCGGCCCTGCCGCTCGGCCGCACCGCGGGCCCCCACCCGTGGCGTGACGCCAACCGGTCACTCGGCCGGCACCACGACCTCGACCCGCTGCACCAGGTTGTTGGCGAAGCCGCCACGGTTCCACGGCTGCTCGACCGGCTGGGTCCGCCCGGACGCGTCCGTCGCCCGCGCACCGAGCACGTACCGGCCCGGAGTCGCCGTCCACTCGTACCGCCAGCGCCGCCAGGCGAAGTCGCCCCCGTCCGCCGGGTCCAGCTCGGCCGACTCCCAACTCTGCCCACCGTCGGTGGTGACCTGCACGGCGACCACCGGCGCGTGCCCCGACCAGGCCCGACCGTCCACCGTGCACGGCCCGGCCCGCAGCACCCGGCGGCGGGACATGAAGTCGGGAAAGCCGGGCGGTCGGACCAGCGCACGCGGCTCGATCCGGGTCACCGGCACGCCGGGGTCGTCGGCGTCGGTACGCACCCGGTAGGCGACCGCGTTCTGATAACCCTCGAACGGCTCGGTCCGGACCTCGACGGACTGGACCCACTTCACGTGCGCCATGCCGTACCAGCCCGGCACGATCAACCGCAGCGGCGCGCCGTGCTGCGGCAGCAGAGGAGCGCCGTTCATCTCGTACGCCAGAAGCACCTCCTCGCGCAGCGCGTCGGCGACCGGCAGCGCCCGCTGGTAGTCCTGCTCGATCCCGCGCTCGACACCGTGGTCGGCGCCGGTGAAGACCACGTCCACCGCGTCCGGCCCGAGCCCCGCCTCCCGCAGCAGCGGAGCGAGGGGGGTGCCGGTCCACTCGGCGTTGCCGACCGCCTCGACCAGCCACGGCTGGCTGACCGGCCGAGGGTGCAGCAGGGCCCGGCCATTGCCGGCGCACTCGAGCGTCACCTGGTGGGTGACCCGCGGTCGCTCGCGCAGCTCGGCGAGCGTGACCGCCAGCGGCCGGTCCACCGCGCCGCCGATGGTCAGCGTGTGCGTCGCCGGGTCCAGCTCCGGAATGTCGTAGTGGATCAGCAGGTAGTGCAGCCCGGCAGGGGTGACGTCGTAGCGCAGCGCCTCCAACGGGATGCCGTGGTTGCGGGCGGCGAGCTGCAACTCCTCGGCGCTGATCGCCTCGTCCGGCGCCGCGAGCCGGGACGGACCGCTCACGTCGGCCACCGTCGGCCCGGCTGGTGGTGGCGTCCGGTCATCGACAGTGGTCATGCCTGGGCCTCCCCGGTCCACACGGCGTCACCCGCCGTACGCGGCCCAGCCTAGGCCCTCGGTCAGCACAGGAGAACGGCCCCGCCGCGCTGGCCGATACCGCGACGGTCGAGCGCCTCAGCAGCGAAGACGTGCACTCGCCCTGGCATAGCAGATCATCGAGGGCCGTGGGTGGTCGTCCACAGCACGCCCGGTTGTCCACAGCCGCGTCGGCCGGGCTGGCGGACCGTCCCGCCTCGGCGGAAGGCTGCCAGCATGCGACAGCCTCCCGCCTCCCGCCGCGCCCTGCCGCTTCACGCCGGGCCTGCCCTGCCGCTTCACGCCGCGCCTGCCCTGGCGCTGATCGTCCAGCTCTGCGGGCTGGTCGTGCTCGTCACGGCGGAGCCCCGCCGTGCACCGCTGCCGGTCGCGGCCCTGGCGACCGTCACGGCGTCCGCCCCAGCGCCCGCCGAGCGGTTTCGTTGGCCGATCGACGGGTCACCCCTGCCGGTACGCCGGTTCGACCCGCCGCCCCGGCCGTGGCTGCCCGGGCACCGGGGCGTCGACCTGGCCGCCCCGGCCGGCGCGGTGGTCCGCAGCGCCGGATCCGGCACCGTGCTCTTCGCCGGTCTGGTGGCCGGCCGACCGGTGATCACCGTGGGCCACGCCGGCGGGCTCCGGACCACCCACGAGCCGGTGCAACCGGCGGTACGTCCCGGCCAGCAGGTCACCGCCGGCACGCCGCTGGGCGAGCTGCTGCCCGGCCATCCGGGTTGCCCGGCTGCGGCATGCCTGCACTGGGGCCTGCGCCGGGGCGAGGAATACCTCGACCCGCTGGCACTGCTCGGCCTCGGCCCGGTGCGACTGCTGCCGGTCGGTCCGGTCAGCGCTGGGCGAGCAGCGCCGGCAGCCGCACGGCCAGCCGCTCGTACTCGTCGGCGGTGTTGTAGACCTGACCCGTGAGCCGCAACCACCCACGGCCGTTCCAGCTCATCACCGCGACCTCGGTGGCGATCCGCTCGCCGACCCGCGTCTGCAACGCCCGCGCCGCGTCGATGGTGGCGGCCATGCCGGCCGGCAACGGGATGAGGCGCAGGGACACCCCCGGCCCGCCGGGGTCGGGCAGGTCGGCGGGAGCCACCCCGAGCGCGTCCCCCACCACCCGCTGGCCGTACGCGGCGAGCGCGGCGTTGTGCGCCCGCACCCGGTTGACACCGAGACTGCGCAACGTGAACAGTCCCGCCGGGGCGGCCAGCCAGGACGTGTAGTCGAGAGTTGCCTGCCACTCGATCCGGGCCGGGAAACCCGACTCCTGCTCCCAGGAGACCACAAGCGGTTCGATCCGGTCCCGCCAGTGCGGCGTCACCGTCAGCAGGGCGGTCCCGCGCGGGGCGTACGCCCACTTGTGCAGGTTGCCCACCCAGAAGTCAGCGCCGATGTCGCTCACCGGGGTGGCCAGCATTCCGGGGGCGTGCGCGGCGTCGACCAGGACCGGTACGCCGTGTTCGCGGGCCACCCCGACGATGGCGGCGGTCGGGAACAGCCTGGCCGTGGCCGAGGTGAGCTGGTCGACGACGAGCAGCCGGGTCCGTCCGGGGCGCAGGCCGGCACGGATGATCTGCACGATCTGCTCGTCGGTGGCGGCCAGCGGGATCGGCAGGACCCGGCCGACCGCCCCGGTACGGCGACACTCGCGCTGGACGGCCAGGCTCACCGCCCCGTACCCGTGGTCGGTGCTGAGCACCTCGTCGCCGGGTTGCAGGCCCAGTGACTGGAGGACCACGGCGACGCCTGTGGTGGTGTTGCCGACCAGGGCGCTGCCGTCCGGGTCGGCGCCGAGGAACCCGGCGAGGTGCCGGCGGGTGTGCGCGATCCGGTCGACCAGGCCCTGGGTGAAGAAGCGCAGCGGGTTCGCCTCCATCTCGTCGCGCAGCCGCTGCTGGGCTCGCTGCACGGCGATCGGGACCGCGCCGAACGAGCCGTGGTTGAGATGGCTGACCGCCGGGTCCAGCGAGAAGAGCAGGCGGGCGCCCGGGATCGGCTCAGGGGGCTGCGGGACGCTCACTCGATGATCGTAACCGCCGGGCGTGCTCGGACCCGGTGCTTGATCGGGTACGCCTGCCGATAGGCGGCGCTGGACGTCAGGCGCGTGGGTGTGCCTGTCGGTAGGCGGCGCGCAGGCGCTCCACCGAGACGTGCGTGTAGATCTGCGTGCTGGCCAGCGACGAGTGGCCCAGCAACTCCTGCACGGCGCGGAGGTCCGCACCACCCTCCAGCAGATGGGTGGCCGCGGAGTGGCGCAGACCGTGCGGGCTGGTCCGGGGGAGGCCGACGGCCTCGGCGTAGCCGCCGACGATCTGACGCGCGGTCGTCGGGTTGAGCCGTCCGCCGCGGGCACCCAACAGCAGCGCGTCACCGGAGCGGGCGACCACAAGCGCCGGGCGGCCCCGGCGCAGCCAGTCGTCAAGCGCCCGTTGGGCGGGCACCCCGTACGGCACCGAGCGCTCCCGCCCACCCTTTCCGAAAACCCGGATCACCCGCCTACCATGGTCGACGTCGCCGACGTCCAACCCGCAGACCTCGCTGACCCGTACCCCGGTCGCGTAGAGCAACTCCAGGAGCACCCGGTCGCGCAGCGACACCGCCTCGGCCTCGGCCGCCGCGCCCGATTGCGGCGCGGCCGTGAGCGGGACACCAGGCCGGGCCGGTGCCTCGACCAGGGCGGCGGTCTGGTCGGCGCGCAGCACGGAGGGCAGCTCCCGGTGCGCCCGAGGGCTGGCCAGCGCGGCCCCCACGTCGGCAGGGATCAGCCCAGCCCGGTGCGCCCAGGCGCTGAACGCCCGTGCCGACGCGGCCCGCCGGGCCAACGACGTGCGGGCCGCACCCGTGGTGCGCTGCTTCGCCAACCAACTGCGCAGCACCGACAGGTCCAGCTCGGCCAGGTCGACGCAGCCCATCCGGACGGCGTGGTCGAGCAGCGAGACGAGATCGGTGACGTACGCGCGGACGGTGTGCGCCGAGCGGTTACGCACCCGGGACAGGTGCTCGGCGAAGTCGTCGACGGCGTTGCGCAGCTCGGGCGGCAGCGCCTGGTGCATGGACCGGGTGCCTCGGTCGGGCCGGCTCATCGTGGCCGCGCCAGTCTGCGGACCGGTCCACCGGCCCAGGCTCCTGCACGGACAGCTGGCACGGCACCAGCCTACGGCCCAGCGTCGTGGATCACCGGCTCCGTCGGTGCCGGTGATCATCGGCCCGGATCACCTGCGGTTGCCCCTCTTGAGCAGGAGCGCGATCAAGCCACCGATGAGTGCGGTGGACGTGACGAGACACAGCAGGACCGCGATATGCCACGGCTTGATAGCACCCATGGCCGCGCACAGTACCGTCGTCATCGGGTGCCTGGGGGTCGTGCAGCTCCGTGCGCGAGCGCGGGCAGATATACGAAGAAGGTCTCCCGCGCCAACGGGAGACCCCTCCAAAGTCGAGCGGTCTGGCCACAGACACTGCTTCGACGGAGACGGGGAAGCCCCATCTCGATGGCGCAATCTTGGGCCGGCACCTGACGGCCCTGCAACTCCCTCGGACTGTTTCGGACGAAGCAAGTCATACGAGACCTGCTTTAGCTCAGAAAACGAGGTTGTCCGCCGTCGGTTGACCGGTGTCTACGCCGGACAACCAGCAAACTTCGAACAGTCGATCGAGGCGTGCGAGTGCCCGGATGGTGGCACTAGGTCACCCCCAAGGTGTTGGGGTTACAGCGTTAGTGCACCATGGACCCCACGTTCGGCAGAAGAGGGATGCGGCCGCGCCAACGGCCGCGTGTCATGAGCGACTTTCGCGGAGCGTGGAGCGTCTGGCCACAAGACCAAGGAGGGCGTTATGCCCGGCTTCGCTGTTCACTCAGGTACACACACGGTCCGCGGGAAGGCCCGATCGGGTCAAGCCGGGATCCACCGTCGCCCCCGGCTGCCCAGCCGGCGACGCGCCGCGCGCTGACGAGGCCCGGTTCTCGAGTCGGAACGGGAGCTGATCATGCCCCGCCCCGAACGGCCGATCGATCCGCGTGGGGGACCACTCGCGGCGTTCGCCCATCAACTACGTCAGGTTCGGGCGAAAGCACAAAATCCAACGTACCTACAGATGGCCAAGGCAACCGGGCGATCGAGGACGGCCCTCGCCGAGGCCGCTGGTGGTGATCACCTCCCCGCCTGGGAGACGGTCGAGGCATACCTTCGTGCCTGCGGCGAGCCGTCTGTGGAGTGGCGGTCCCGGTGGGAGCGCTTGCGGGACCTGACAAGGACCTCGCCGGTCGACGCCGGTCACCGCGAAACCGAATCCGTTCGGTTCACCGGTGTCCGGCGGGACGCCAGCGTCCCTTCCCCGCAAACATCGGCCGCCGCCGTGGATGTAAGAGCAGTGCAGACGCCAGCGGAACTGGCCGCCGCACTGGAGACGCTCCGTCGCCGCCTGAGTCTGTCGTATAAATCGGTCGAGAAGGCTGCCACCAAGCCGGGGACGCAAGGTGCGCACCTGAGTAAGAGCACCGTCGGTGAGATGGTCACAGGCATTCGGCTGCCCACCAAAGAGAGGCTGCTGACGTTTCTGGCGGCTTGCGGGGTCGCCGGAGCAGCCGAGACGGCGCCGTGGTTGGACGCGTGGGAACGTGCTTCCTCTGTTCAGCCCACCCAGTCGTCTGGAGCCTTGCGCGTGCGCGAGGCGTGGCCCCATCAGCTCGGTGTGCACCTCGCAATGTCGGGCGAAACGCTACCCGAGTACGTCGGGCGAAAGTTCGACCAGGACGTCCGCGATCTACTGCGCCGAAGCAGTGAGCAAGGTGGCCTAGTCCTGCTGGTCGGACCGGCGGCCGCGGGCAAGAGCCGGTCGTTGTACGAGGCGGTGCATACCGAACTGCCCGAATGGTGGTTGATCCATCCCGCCGACTCCGACGAACTCGCTGCGCTGGTTGAGCACCGAACCATGCGCACAGTGGTCTGGCTCGACGATCTCGACCGTTTTCTCGGCCCTCCCGCCATACCCGGTGCCATCCGAAAACTGGTCCATCGGGGCACCGTGGTCGTGGGCACGATGCGGGCTGAGCAGTACGCCCGACGACTCGTCGTTCCGCGGTCAGGCTGGGATGACCTGTATACCGCGGACCGGCAACTCCTGGGCCTCGCGTCGGTGGTCGACGTGCCCGCGCACCTCACGGCTCGGGAGGTAGAGGGGGCAGAGGTGATCGCGGCACGCGACCACCGAATCCGGGCCGCACTGCGCAGCGGCGAGACCAATCTGGTCCAGGAACTCGCCCATCTGCCGCAGATCATCAACCGTTGGAGGCACGCCAACTCGTACGCAAGGGCGGTGATCTTAACGTTGGTGGAGGCACACCGCCTTGGGGTTCAGGGTCCGGTCAATCGCACGCTGCTCGCCGCCGCCGCACCGGGCTACCTCACCCTGGAGGACAGGGCTGCTGCTCCGTCCGACTGGCTCGATGCCGCTCTCGACTACGCCAGCGCACACGTCTCCGCTGGCCCGGGGCTACTGGTACCCGTAGCAGAGGAAATGGGTGCCGTAACCGGGTACCGTGTTGCCGATGCGCTGGTGGGAGAGGCCGCGGCGTACGCCGTGGCCGTCCCAGAGGTTGTCTGGAGGGCGTTCCGTCGCCACCTGACGGACGCGCATGACCTGCTCTCCGTCGGTCATGCCGCTCGGAAGCGGATGAGACTGCGGCATGCTGAGGCCCTGTACACGGCAGCCCTGGCGCAGGGGTTGCACCAAGCGGCCGCCTGTCTCGTCGAGATCCTGCACCTTCAGGGACGTGTAGGCGAGCGGGACAGGTTGGCCCGATGCTTCGGGGCGCAGGTGCCGCAGACCCGCCCTACTCGGCTGGTCGGCCCCCTCGCACATCCTGCCGACCTGCAGGCGCGAGTCGAGGCCGCTGACCCGGCCGCAGCAGTACACCTGGTCGAATCTCTGATCCAAGGCGGCCTGGTCGCGGGTGCGATCGAGGCCCTGAGCGGCAGGGTCGAAGCTGGCGACACCATCGCGGCTTCCCGCATGGTCGACGTCTTGGTGCACCGCGGGCACGCTGGTGAAGTGGGCGAGTGGCTTCGCGAGTTCGCGGAGTTCTACCCCTCTGCGGCGGTGGCAATTGCGGACGACTCGCTCTACTCGGGTCGCTTCGATGAGGTGGCCCGGATTCTGGCACCTCATTTCCACGCCGGTGACGCAGCCGCTGTGAGCCGGGTCGCCGAACTGCTGGCCGTCGAAGGTCGGATCGATGACCTGCGTGCCCTAGCCGATAGCGGCCTACCGATCGCGGCCGGGCAACTGGCCTGGCTACTGGCCGAGCGGGGCGAATTCGAGGAGCTCAGGGCCCGAGCCGCCGCCGGCGACAGTTGGGCCGCTTCCCGACTGGACGGGCAGGAGCCGCGCCTCGCCGAACGCCCGCCGGACCAGCGCGAGAGCTTCGGGGCCGATCGCGACTTCTACCTTCGGCGGGCCATGGCCCGCGCTGCTCGTCGACAGGAACCACGACGAACCTCTGTTGACGCCTACGCCGCCTATGCCTCTTCCCTTCACCGCAGGAGTCGGCCGTGACGACGAACAACGACCGTTCGACTGGTCACGGCGGAGGCCGCGATGCCGTTCCGGCCGGTCAACCCCCTCGACAGGGGCGTGCCGTCGGCCGCCAACGACGGTCGACGCAGACGCGGCCTGCGGGCCAGACACCCGAGGCCCCACTCGTGCCGGATGATGTCCTGCCCGCGCAGGCCAGCGCGCCAACGTCGAGCACAGTGAACCGGCTGCCTGACGTTGGTCCCCTGGACCGGCCGCTGACGGAGGCACGGCAGGCAGCTTCCTCGCAGTCGTCCTCGGAGGGCGACTTACCTTCCCAAGGCGGCGTGGTGTGGCTTATCGCCAGGATGTGGAAGGACTTGGACACCGAGCGGAGCCAGAACCTCTCCCGCATCATCCTCGCCGCCGGCGTGGCAGTGGCCATGATGCTCGCGGTGCTGGCGGTCGTCGCATACTTCTTGGCGAGCATCCCAGGCGTCGTGACGATGACCGGCGCGCTTCTTGCCGGCACCGCTGGTGCGACTGGCGCGGCGGCCGGAGCCCGCGCGCTGCGGCGCCACCGGCAGCGGCGGGCACAGCGAGCGGCTCCTCGCGGCGGGCGGCAAGGTCGTGGCCAACAAGGTCGGAGTCGCGGTCAACGGCGAGGTTGATACGCCCGACTCGCTGACGGTGTGGCTGGCCGACCGGAGCCGGACTCCAGTCGGAGCAGTAGCGGGCCTCCGGCGACTGCGGCCGCGGCGGCCGTGGCACCGACCGCGACGAGGAACACCGTCAGCGCGGCGGTGCCGCCGTCCGAACCAACCATGACACGCGTGACCCCGATCCCGATCGCCGCAGCCACCAACCCAACGAGTGCGCCGTACCCGGCGACGAGGGTGATCCAAGACCGACGGGCCAACCGGCGGTCAGCCGTGCTGCTGTCCTCGTCGGAGGGGGCACCGTGATCGAGACGGGTGGTATCCGGGTCAGCCATTCTTCGGTCCCTGTCGGTCGCACATCGGTCGGCGCCTCCGACAGTGGGCCGACCGGATCCGCGACCTCCGCAGCAGTCAAGAGCGGCTATAGCGGCTGTGCGCACGTCATCGCGTACCCGTGAGCCTATCGTCGATGACCCCCGGGAGCACGTGCGTGTCGTACCGAAGTCCGTTCAGCGACGTCAGCAAGATGAGTGTCATCGAGCCTGCGCCTTGATCGCAGGTGGGGCGAGGGTGTAGCCGTTGTCTCGACGGACCACCATGGACAGCTCCTCCAACAGGGACAGCTTGCGCAACGCGGTCCGTACGTCGACACCGGCGCGGGCGGCGAGCCGGTCCACGCCTATTGCACCTCGGCGGGGTAGCGCCTCCAGCAGCGACCGCGTGTCGTCGTCCAGCGCGTCGGTGGCCCGCTGTGGTCCACGCGCCAGCGGGGCCAGGTCGGCGCCGATCCGACCCACCTCCTCCAGCACGTGTGCCACCCCAGTGACCAGCCGGGCCTTGTCGGGGTACTCGCGGAGCAACTCGTGTGCGCCGACGGACATCGCCGAGGTCACCGGCCCCGGCACCACCATTGCCACCCGATGGGTGTGGATGGCCCGCCGAGCGGTCTGCGTCGCGCCACTGCGCGCCGACGCCTCCACCACGACGGTGCCGAGAGTGCCGGCGGCGATCACCCGGTTGCGGATCAGAAACCGGGGCCGCAGCGGTTCGGCGCCCGGCGGCCACTCACTGACCAGCAGCCCGGTGTCAGCGATCCGGTCGAAGAGCGCGGCGTTGCCCATCGGGTACGGACGGTCGAGCCCACAGGCGAGCACCGCGACGGTCAGACCGTCCGCCGTGAGGGCGCCCCGGTGGGCGGCGGCGTCGATGCCGAACGCGCCACCGGAGACGACAGTCCAGTCCCGTTCGGCAAGTCCGTATCCCAGCTCGGTCGCGACGTGCTGGCCGTAGCCGGTGGCCGCCCGCGCCCCGACCACTGCCACCGAGCGGTCCAGCGCCTCACCCAGCGGCCAGGCCCCGCGTACCCAGAAGCAGAGCGGTGGGGCGGTCTCGCCGTCCACCCGGCGGCTGACGTCCGGCAGGCGCAGCGCGGACAGGCCGGCCACCCGCGCCGGCCACTCCTCGTCGTCGGGTGTGACCAGGCGGGCACCGAGCCGGTCCGCCCGCTCCAGCGCCTCGGCCGCCACCGCACGGGCGTCGCCGGCCGCCGATCGGGCGGCCACCGCGGTCTGTAGCCGGCTGTCCGGGCTGCCGCCGTCGAGCAGCAGGTCCAGGGTCGCCGCCGGGCCGAGCCGTTCGACGAGTTGGTGCACCACGCGGGTGCCCGGCTCGGCCAGCCAGGTCAGTGCGACCCGGGCCATCCTGCGTTCGTCATCGGCGCTCACGTCGCCTCTCCCGTCCGTAGTTGAAGCGCCTCCCGGACGTCGTCCAGGTCTGGTCGGTCCCGGCCGTCCAGGTCGGCGATGGTCCAGGACATCCGGATCACCCGGTCGAAGCCGCGGGCCGACAGCGAGCCGGAGTCGAGCCGGCCGCGTAGCTCGGCGGTGACCCGGGCGGGCAGCCGCCACGGCGGTCGGCGCAGGTGCGGGCCTTCCACCTCGGCGTTGAGCCGCCGGCCGAGGCCGGCCCAGCGGGTGGCCGCCGCCTGCCGGGCCGCCGCGACCCGGGCGGCGACCGTCGCCGAGGACTCGACGCCGCCGTCGGCTGCCAGCAACTCCGCCGCCCGCACCGGCCGCAACTGCACCTGTACGTCGATCCGGTCGAGCAGCGGCCCGGAGAGCCGGCCGAGGTAGCGGCGGCGGGCCAGCGGGCTGCACTCACAGTGCGCGTCGCCCGCTGGCTTGGCACACGGGCACGGGTTGGCGGCCAGTACCAACTGGGTTCGGGCCGGATAGACCGTGCCGCCCCCGCTGCGGGTGAGCCGAACGCGGCCGTCTTCGAGCGGTTGGCGCAGCGCCTCCAACGCGCCCTTGCTGAACTCGGGGGCCTCGTCGAGGAACAGCACGCCGCGATGTGCCAGCGACACCGCACCGGGTCGGGCCAGCCCCGAGCCACCACCGACGAGCGACGGTACGGACGCGGTGTGGTGCGGCGCCTGGAACGGTGGGCGACGCAACAGCCGGCCACCCGGCGGCAGCAGCCCGGCGACCGAGTGCAGCGCGGTGACCTCCAGTGCCGCGTCGTCGTCCAGCTCGGGCAGGATCGACGGCAGCCGCTCGGCGAGCATCGTCTTGCCGGCGCCCGGCGGCCCGAGCAGCGCCACGTGATGCCCGCCGGCCGCGGCGACCTCCAGTGCGCGGCGGCCGAACTGCTGCCCGGCGACCTCGGCGAGATCCGGCCCGTCGACGGCCGGCGCCGAGGTGGCCTCCGGCGGCTCGATCAGTGGGGCGCCGTCGCGAACGAATGCCACCAGCCGGTGCAGGGAGTCCACCGCTCGCACCCGTACCCCGGGGATGACCGCGGCCTCGGCGGCGTTGCCGACCGGGACGATCACCCGCGCGATGCCGGCCTGGGCCGCGGCGGCGACCATCGGGAGTACGCCGCGCACCGGCCGGACCGTGCCGTCCAGCCCCAACTCGCCGAGGACCACCACCCCCTCCAGTGGGAGCAGCGGCAGCTCACCCGAGCCGCCCAGAAGTGCCGCGGCGATGGCCAGATCGAAGGCCGAACCGGATTTCGGCAGCGTCGCGGGCAGCAGGTTGAGAGTGATCCGCCGGTTGGGCCAGCGCTGGCCGGAGTTGACCACGGCCGCGCGGACGCGGTCGCGGGCCTCGTGCAGGGCGGTGTCCGGCAGACCGGAGATCACCACCGCGGGCAGGCCGGCGGCCAGGTCGGCCTCCACCTCGACCAGGTGGCCGGTGACCCCGACCAGCCCGACGCAGAGCACCTTCGCGTAGCTCACGGCCGCGTCACCGATCCCTCGGGTCGCGCATCTCAGAACGCGCCCTTGAGGTGGTCGACCTGCGCCGGACCGGCGTCGGGCAGCCGCACCGACAGCACGTCGAAACGCACCTCGTCGGCGGTCGTGCCGGTCTCGGTGAGCCAGCGCGCGGCGAGCCCTCGCAGCCGACGGGCCTTGGCCGGCACGACCGCCTCGGCCGGGGTGCCGAAGTCGTCGCCCCGGCGGGTCTTCACCTCGCAGAAGGCGAGCACCGGCCCGTCCCACGCGATGATGTCGATCTCCCCGGCGGGGCAGCGCCAGTTTCGGGCGATCGGGCGCAGTCCCGCCTCGGTCAGGTGCTGGGCGGCGCACCGCTCGCCGTACGCGCCGACCGCCTGGTTCCGCTTCGTCATGGCCGGAACCGTGCCCGCCCGGCGCCACCGTGGCTACTCCAACGGTTGCCGAACTGTGGACAACGGGGTCCCTGTGGACAGTCGACCGATCATGCCCACGGTGTGCTACCGGCGGCGGGCCTCCCCACCCGAGGCCAGCCGCGCTCCCGGGCGGGGCCGCCATGATCAGGTGATGAGGAGTAGGTGTCCGGACCGCCGTCGACCTACTTTTCATCACCTGATCACGGTGCCGGCCCGCGTCGGCGCCACCTCGACGCCACTCCTGCCCCGCGCTGGCGGGGACCGGTGGCGGCGTGGCGCGACGGGACTGAAATGGCGCGGGCGTGGCCGGTCGCATACGGTGCCTGACGTGGACGGACGACGGAGCTTTCCGGAAGATCAGGAGTCGCGCTGGTACCCCGACGAGCGGGGTCGCGGTTACGACGAGTCGGAGTGGCGCGGCGCGGGCGAATCGCGGTACCGGGACAGCGAGATCCCCGAGCAGCGTGGCGCCGAAGACGCCCGCTCCGTCGAGGACACCGGCGTTCGCCGCCGCCGCGAGCCGGACTCGGGACGCTTCGGTGCCGTCGACGCGAGCCGCTTCGGCGCTGCGCCGGAGTCCGACTCGGGTCGGTTGAGTGCGGTGGACTCGGGTCGCTTCGGTACGCCGGAGTCGGACTCGGGTCGCTTCGGCGCCCTGGACGACCAGACCGGTCGGTTCGGGGCGAGTGAGGCTGACTCAGGGCGTTTCGGCGCGGTCGACCCGTTGGGTGCCACACGGCCGGAGGCGGACGGTTATCGGGCCACCCGGTCGCGGCGGGCGGACCGGGACCCCTCGGAGACCTCCGGTGAGCTGCCGGGACGCCGGGCCGCCCGCGAGGCGACCGCAGCCGGGTCCCCGCTGACCGGCACCGCGCCGGAGACCGCCCGCGACACCACGGCGGCTGTCGCGCCGGCCGGTGTGCTCGCTGATCAGGTTCGTCCCGCTCCGCTCGCTGGGTACCCGATCATCGAGCCGACCCGGGGCGGCGACGCGCCGCACCCGCTGGAGATGCCGACCGGTCCGATGCCGGGGATCGGTCCTCGTCCGGACCTGCCCGTAGCCGACCCGCCGGTGTATCCGCCGACTGCCGACGGTGTCTATCGGACCCGTCGACCGGTGCTGGCCGTACTCTTCGCGGTGTTGGTGTTGATCTTCGAGATTCCCGCGCTGCGGGTGCTGCTGGCCGGCGTGACCGGTGATCCGGTGGACGCCGGGAACGTGGTGGTGGGTATCGCCCTGGTCGCCGGACTGCCGATCTTCGCGACCGGGCTGTACGGGCTGCGAACCGGAGGTCTGGCGCTCGCCGACGGTGGTCGGGGCTGGCTGCGCCCACCGACGGCCTACCTGACCGTCGGTCTGGTGCTCTTCGTGGCCGCCGCGCTCGCCGCCGGCTGACCCTGGCACACAGCCGGCTACCGTCTCCGCCACCACCGTCGCGGCCAGGCCTTCTCGCTGCGTCCCGCGCCGGGGGTGTGCCGCCCCAGCGCCATGACCGACTCGGTTTCCATGAAGTCGCGGTGTCCGGATCGGCTGGACGCGCCGATTTCCAGGAATCCGAGTCGATCATGGCGGGATGCCGCGCCGAGCGGCGTCGGTGCCGGACGTCGCGCTGGGTCGGAGGTCGCGCTGCGCCGGACGCCGTCCTGAGGGTGTGCCCCGACGGGCCTGCGCGTACCCGCGCACCCCGGGGCGGCTGGACGGGTGAGGGGCGTACACTGGCCAACTGGCGACCGCCTCGTGCGGTCGACCTCGCGCGCCCTCTTCACGAATCGTCGTGGAGCGACGGCCTCCCTGGTCCCGATCTTGATCGGGTCCACCATGGGTCGGCGACCAGGCGCCAGGACGCCCGGCCACCGGCCGGGCGTGACAACCAGGGATCTTGAGGAGTACCCCAACCATGGCCGTCGTGACCATGCGCCAGCTGCTGGAGAGCGGTGTCCACTTCGGGCACCAGACCCGGCGCTGGAACCCGAAGATGAAGCGCTTCATCATGACCGAGCGCAACGGCATCTACATCATCGACCTGCGCCAGACCCTCGAGTACATCGAGAAGGCGTACGAGTTCGTGCGTGGGACCGTCGCCGAGGGTGGCAGCATCCTGTTCGTCGGCACCAAGAAGCAGGCCCAGGAAGCGATCGCCGAGCAGGCGACCCGGGTCGGCCAGCCGTACGTCAACCACCGCTGGCTCGGTGGCATGCTGACCAACTTCCAGACGGTGTACAAGCGGCTCCAGCGGATGAAGGAGCTGGAGGGCCTGGGTGACCTCAGCGGCACCGCCGCCGGTTACACCAAGAAGGAGACCCTGCAGCTCTCCCGCGAGAAGATCAAGCTGACCCGCACCCTCGGTGGTCTGCGGGACATGCAGAAGCTTCCCGCGGCGGTCTGGATCGTCGACACCAAGAAGGAGCACATCGCCGTCGACGAGGCCCGCAAGCTGGGCATCCCGGTGATCGCGGTGCTGGACACCAACTGTGACCCGGACGAGGTCGACTTCCCGATCCCGGGCAACGACGACGCGATCCGCTCGGCCGAGCTGCTGACCAAGGTCGTCGCCGCCGCCGTCGCGGATGGTCTGATCGCGCGTTCCGGCCGTCGCCGGGGCAACGACGAGAAGCCCGAGGGTGTCGCGAGCGACGAGCCGCTGACCGAGTGGGAGCGCGAGCTGCTGGAGCCGAAGAAGGCCGACGAGTCGGCCGCCCCGGCCGAGCAGCCGGCCGCCGAGGCGACCGAGCAGCCCGCCGCTGCCGCCGCCGAGCAGCCCGCCAGCCCGGAGCAGCCGGCGCAGGCCGCCACCGAGCAGCCGGCGGCCGCCACCGCGGAGTGATCGCACCGTCGCTGTCCCACCGTCCGTTTTCGCAGACGGTGGGACAGCGGCGGTACGCCGGGCACGATCCGCCCGGATCCGGGTAACCGGCACCTCTGACCATCCACACGCCGTCTCAACACCGAAGAGAGAGCCATGTCCCAAATCACCGCCGCGGACGTCAAGAAGCTCCGCGACCTCACCGGCGCCGGCATGATGGACAGCAAGAAGGCGCTGACCGAGGCCGAGGGCGACTTCGACAAGGCCGTCGAGATCCTGCGCGTCAAGGGCGCCAAGGACGTCGGCAAGCGGGCCGGCCGTACGGCCGCCAACGGCCTGGTCGCCCACTCCGGCAAGGCGCTGCTCGAGCTCAACTGCGAGACCGACTTCGTCGCCAAGACCGAGTCGTTCATCGCGCTGGCCCAGCAGCTGGTCGAGCACGGCGAGCGCGCCGGCGTGAACAGCGCCGAGGAGCTGCTCGCCACCGAGCTCGACGGCAAGGTCGTCGCGGACCTGATCCAGGAGCAGTCCGCCAAGATCGGCGAGAAGCTGGTCCTCAACCGGTTCGCCCGGGTCGAGGGCACCACCGCCGTCTACCTGCACCGCAAGGCCCAGGACCTGCCGCCGGCCGTTGGTGTGCTGGTGTCGTACACCGGCAAGAGCGACGAGGCCGGCGACGCCGACGCCCGTGGTGTGGCCATGCAGATCGCCGCCATGCGGCCGAAGTACCTCACCCGGGACGAGGTTCCGGCCGAGGTCGTCGAGTCCGAGCGGCGCATCGCCGAGCAGACCGCCCGCGAGGAGAACAAGCCCGAGGCGGCCCTGCCGAAGATCATCGAGGGTCGGGTGAACTCCTTCTTCAAGGACTTCGTCCTGATCGAGCAGGCGTCCGTCGCCGACAACAAGAAGTCGGTGAAGCAGCTGCTGGCCGAGGCCGGCATCGAGGTCACCCGCTTCGTGCGGTTCGAGGTCGGCCAGGCCTGAGCCGCCACCGGGCGCCGCGTGCGCCCGTGGGCAGAAGACGTCAACGAGGAGGCCGCCGGTGTACGTGACAGGCACCGCGGCCTCCTCGTCACATAGGGTCGGCAGCGGCAGGTTCGCGGTACGCGCCGCACGGGGCGTGCGCGTGGGGAAGGGCGGGGCGGATGACGCAGGTTGTGAGTGACCGGACGCTGGCGGTGGACGATCCGACGGCACCGCCGCCGGGGCGGGCCCGCCGGGTGGTGCTGAAGCTCTCCGGTGAGGTGTTCGGCGGCGGCGCGATCGGCGTCGACCCGGACGTCGTCCAGGCGATCGCCCGGCAGATCGCCACGGTGGTGCGCCGCGGCGTGCAGGTCTCCGTGGTGGTCGGCGGCGGCAACTTCTTCCGCGGTGCGGAGCTGCAGAAGCGCGGGATGGACCGGGCCCGCGCCGACTACATGGGCATGCTCGGCACCGTGATGAACTGCCTCGCCCTACAGGACTTCCTGGAGAAGGAAGGCATCGAGACCCGGGTCCAGAGCGCCATCACCATGGCCCAGGTCGCCGAGCCGTACATTCCGCTGCGGGCGATCCGGCACCTGGAGAAGGGCCGTGTGGTCATCTTCGGCGCGGGCGCGGGCATGCCGTACTTCTCCACCGACACGGTGGCCGCCCAGCGGGCTCTGGAGATCCGGGCCGACGTGGTGCTGATGAGCAAGAACGGCGTGGACGGCGTCTACACCGCCGATCCCCGGATCGATCCCACCGCCAGCAAGCTCGACTCGATCACCTTCTCCGAGGCTCTGCGCCGCAACCTGCGGGTGGCCGACGCGGCGGCGTTCAGCCTCTGCATGGAGAACGGCCTGCCGATGCTGGTCTTCGGCGCGCAGGGTGACGACACCATCATCCGCGCGGTGGGTGGCGACAAGATCGGCACCCTGATCACCGCCTGAGCCCCGCCGACGGCGACGGCGACGGCGGTCCTGACGACTTTCAGCAGAGCCCACCACGAGCACAGAAGGAGGCGAGGAGACCGGTGATCGACGACACCCTCCTCGAGGCCGAGGAAAAGATGGATCGTGCGGTTGAGCACGCCAAGGAGGAGTTCGGCGCCATCCGTACCGGTCGCGCCAACGCCGCCATGTTCGGCAAGGTCATCATCGACTACTACGGCACGCCCACGCCGCTCACCCAGATGGCGTCCATCGCGGTTCCCGAGCCGCGGATGGCCATCATCAAGCCGTACGACAACTCGCAGATCAATGCGATGGAGAAGGCGATCCGCGACTCGGACCTCGGGGTGAACCCGAACAACGAGGGCAACCAGTTGCGCATCCTGCTCCCGCAGATGACCGAGGAGCGCCGCCGCGACATGATCAAGGTGGCCCGGCACAAGGGCGAGGAGGCCAAGGTGGCGATCCGTAACGTCCGCCGCCGCGGCAAGGAAGAGCTGGACCGGATCGTCAAGGACGGCGAGGCCGGCGAGGACGACGGCCGCCGCGCCGAGAAGGAACTCGACGACCTGACCCAGCGCTACGTGGCCACCGTCGACGACCTGGTCAAGCACAAGGAAACCGAGCTGCTGGAGGTCTGAGGCCCCACCCGGCGTCCGCCGGGACAGCAGCCGACGTGAGGCCCGCCCCCGATTCGGGGACGGGCCTCGTGCTGTTCGAGCGTCAGCGGGGGATCCGGACGGTACGGGTCGTCTCGGTCAGGGTCGTTCCGACGTACGCGTCGTGCAGTTCGAAGCGCACGGTCGCCCGACCCGGGTGCACCACCGGGCCACTCCGGTAGAAACCCATCGAGATGCTGGCGGTGCCGCCGTCGCAGACGATCTCGCCGGCGCCGAGGCCGCTGGTGGCCCAGGAGGTCGGTAGGCCGTCCTGGGTCAGTGACGCCGACAGGAAGTACACGCCGACCGGGCAGTTGCGCACCTCCCCCCGGGCGATCGTGGCCGGGAACGCCGGCCCGGTTCCGTCGGGGCTCCCGTCGTACAGGTAGATCTCGCTGGTGCGGTGGTCGATCCTGATGCTGGCGTTCCGCGTCGCCGCGGTGGCCGGTGTGGCCGCCGTCAGGACGAGGGCGACCATCGTCAACACCGCCAGGCTGATTCTGCGCACGAACGCTCCTTCTCCGCTGTCATGCTGGAAAGCTCCGGCGGACGCCGGCACACCGACAGCCGACCATCGATGGGCAGTGCGGGTCATCCCCTGTTCGCCCGGATGCACGGTCGGATAGGCGTCGGTGCGCCGCCGGCGCTCGTGCGGGCGGCGGGCGTGATTCTCCGGACGCCGTCGGGCCACACCCGCCCCGGCCAGCGCGGCGACTCGCCGGATCCCGCCCACCGCGACCCCCGCAGAGGGCCCGACGGGCAGGGGCGCCATCGTCCGCCTCGCCCCGGCGGCGGGTGCAGTAGGCTCGGCAGGATTCCCGGCCACCGGGTGGTGAACACCGGGAATCGACCGACCGTCGGGGCGGTCAATCGGAGGAACATCGCACGTGTAGGGGATGCTTGTGGTCTTGCGTCATGTGGTGGTTCTCGCGCCCCGTCGCGGTGCGTGATGTCCCACCCCGACCCCTACGGCGGCGAGCCTCGCGGCTGGGACCGCCCGGAACACCCGGTGGCACTGCCCTGGCCCGAGCAGGACCTGGACGCCGGCCAGTGGCACCGCCGTCCCACCGCCGGCCCTGAGCTGTACGCCGACCCGCACCCCCGGCCGCACGTCGACCCGCAGCCGTCGGACAGGTACGACGAGCGTGGCCGCGCCCCCCGCCCGGACGACCGCTTCGACGACCGCGACCGCTACGAGGACGACCGGAACCAACCCGACAGGTACGACGATCGGGGTCGCGCCGGCCGGTACGGTGATCGTCCGCCCGCGGCCCCGGAGGGCGTCCCGCCCCGCCCCGGCGGCCCGCAGCGGCACGACGAGCCCGGCCGTTACGACGGCCCGCAGCCGTTCGACGGCCCGCAGCCGTTCGACGGTCCGCAGCCGTTCGACGGTCCGGTCCGCTTCGACGACGACGCCGGTTACCCGACCGCGCAGCTCGCGCCCATCGGGGCCGAGGTGGCACCGGACCTGCCGCCGGTGACCGAGCCGGAGCCGCCGGGCGGCCGACGGCCGAAGGGCCGACGCCGGGCCAGCGTCGACCGACCGGCCACCCAGCAGGTGGGCAACGGGCGGGCCGGTCGCAACCTGCCGGCGGCGATCGGCGTGGGGCTCGGCCTCGGCGCGCTGATCGTGGTGCCGCTGATCTTCTACCCGTTGGCGTTCCTGCCGGTGATCGCCGCCGCCGTCGCCGTCGGTAGCTGGGAGATGGCGCGGGCGGTCCGCCGCAGCGGCGCGCACCCGCCGCTGGTGCCGTTGCTCGCCGGCGGGGTGCTGACCGTGGGTCTGGCCTGGTTCGCCGGCCCCGACGCGCTCAGTCTGGGATTGCTGGTCACGGTGCTCGGCACCATGGTCTGGCGGCTGGGTGACGGTCCGGCCGGCTTCCAGCGGGATGTCACCGCGGCCACGCTGATCGCCGTCTACGTGCCGTTCCTCGCCGGTTTCGCGGCGCTGCTCGCGGCGGCCCCCGACGACGGTTGGATGCGGATCCTGGCCACCCTGATCGCGGTGGTCCTCTCCGACACCGGCGGGTACGCGGCCGGCGTCTCGTTCGGTCGGCACCCGATGGCGCCGTCGATCAGCCCGAAGAAGTCCTGGGAGGGCTTCGCCGGTTCGGTCACGGCCGCGGCCGTGGGCAGCGCGTTGCTGCTGTGGCTGATGTTCGAGCTGGCGCCCTGGTGGGGTGCCCTGTTCGGGGTGGCCATCTCGTGCGCCGCGGTCCTCGGCGACCTGGCGGAGTCGATGATCAAGCGGGATCTCGGTGTCAAGGACATGAGCAACCTGCTGCCCGGCCACGGTGGCCTGATGGACCGACTGGACTCGATCCTGTTCGCCGTGCCGACCGCCTACCTGCTGCTGGCGATCTTCGTGCCGGTGGTGAACTGAGGTATGAATCACGGCGTCCTGGTCATTCGGCTCCGGCTACCGCGGCCCGCCCGACACCTCCGCACCGGCGGCTGCCGCCGAGGGCGTGACACACTGGACCAGCCATGACGAGCCTGCCGTTGATCCCCGCCCTCTCGGACGCCCCCGCCGCGCGCCGGGCCTCCATGCCGCCCCGACACCTCGCCGATCTGGACCTGGCCGGCCGCCAGGCGCTGGTGACCGAGTTGGGTGAGCCGGCATTCCGCGCCAAGCAGATGTCGAACCACTACTTCGGGCGGCTGGTCCGCGACCCACAGGCCATGACCGACCTGCCCGCGGCGACCCGGCAACGGTTGTCCGAGCAGTTGCTGCCCACGCTGCTCAATCCGGTGCGCGAGTTGGCCTGCGACGACGGCGCGACCCGCAAGGCGCTCTGGAAGCTGCACGACGGCGCGCTCGTGGAGAGCGTGCTGATGGGCTATCCGGACCGGGTGACGGTCTGCATCTCCAGCCAGGCGGGCTGTGGCATGGCCTGTCCGTTCTGCGCGACCGGCCAGGCCGGGCTGACTCGCAATCTGTCCACCGCCGAGATCGTCGACCAGGCGGTCTATCTGGCCGGTGTGGCGGCCTCCGGCGCGGTGTCCGGCTCCCCGCCGCGGCTGTCACACGTCGTGTTCATGGGCATGGGTGAGCCGCTGGCCAACTACAACCGGGTCGTCGCGGCCATCCGTCGCCTGGTCAGCCCAGCTCCGGAGGGGCTCGGTCTGTCCCAGCGGCACATCACCGTTTCCACGGTGGGCCTGGTTCCGGCCATCCACCGACTGGCCAGCGAAGACCTCTCAGTGACCCTTGCGCTGTCGTTGCACGCCCCCGATGATGATCTGCGCGACGAACTCGTGCCGGTAAACCAGCGCTGGAAGGTAGCTGAGGTGCTGGACGCAGCGTGGGACTACGCCGCCCGGACGGGCCGTCGCGTGTCGATCGAGTACGCGATGATCAAGGACGTGAACGACCAGCCGTGGCGAGCCGACCTGCTCGGGCGGCTGCTGGCCGGCAAACTGGCCCACGTGAACCTCATCCCACTCAATCCGACGCCGGGCAGCCGCTGGGACGCGAGCCCGAAGCCGGTTGAGCGGGAGTTCGTCCGTCGGTTGCGCGACGCCGGGGTGTCCACCACCGTACGGGACACCCGAGGTCGCGAGATCGACGGCGCGTGTGGTCAGCTCGCCGCCGCCGAGGACAACGACACAAACACCGACCGCGCCGGAGAGGCACCGGCGTGACCGGGCGTGGCGAACGAGACCAGGAGACATAGTGGCGAGTCAGGGTCAGCGTTTCCGGCGCAAGGCGCTCCGCCGGGGATACAAGGTCGACGAGGTGGATGCCTTCCTCGACCGGGTCGAGGCGACGCTCGACGGCCGCCAGGTCGGCGCGCCGGTGGCCTCCCAGGAGGTCCACGACGTCGTCTTCCGGGTCCGCTTCAACGGCTACGACGAGTGGCAGGTCGACCTGCACCTGGACCGGGTCGAGCGGCAGTTGGCCGAGCTTGAGGAGCGCACCAGCGCCGGTCGCGGTGGCGACCCCCGGATGGGTGACCGGATGGGCCCGCCGGACCGCATGGGGCCACCGATGCGCGATGACCGGGGCATGGTCCCGCAGCCGATGCCGCCCCGGCCGATGCCCGCGCAGGCCGGCCCGCCCGCCGATCGCTACGGCCGCTACGACGAGCCGACCGGTGCCTTCACCGGTGGGTACGACGCCCCCCGGGGCGGCTACGACGCGCCGCGAGGCCCGGCCGGCCCCGGCCCGATGGGCCCCGGCGGCCCGATGGGTCCCGGCCCGATGGCGGGTCACGGCGCTCCGCCGCGCGGCCTGCCCGCCGGCCCCAGCGGTTACGGCCTCGACGACCAGCGCGCGCCCGGCGGCTACGGCCCGGACGACAAGCGCTCTCCCGGTGGGTACGGCCCGGACGACCAGCGCGCGCCCGGCGGCTACGGCCTGGACGATCACCGCTCTCCCGGTGGGTACGGCCCGGACGACCAGCGCGCGCCTGGCGGCTACGGCCCGGACGACAAGCGTTCCCCCGGCGGCTACCCCCCGGAGGAGCCGCGCTTCGACGGCTTCGAGGCCGGGCGGCACGGCCGCAGCGACATGACCGCGGAGATCCGGATGCCGGAGCGGGACCTGCGCGACATGCGTCGTGGCCCCGCCGGCCCGCCCGCGCTCCCGCAGCAGGGCATCGGTGGGCCGCCGATGGCCGGTCCGCCCGCCGTCGCCGGTCCGCCCATGGGTGGCCCCCCGGTGGGCGGTCCGCCGATGGGTGGCCCTCCGATGGCTGGCCCGCCCGGCAGCGACCTCTACCGGGTCGACCAGATCCGCCGGAGCTTCCAGGTGCGCCGCTTCGGCAGCGGGTACGACCCCGACCAGGTGGACCGGTTCTTCGACACCCTGCTCGGCGGCATGCAGCGCCGCAACCCGATGCCCGTCGACCCGAAGGACCTGGACACGCTCCGGTTCGGCCTGGTGCCCGGTGGCTACTTCGAGGCCGAGGTCGACGCCGCGCTCAAGGACGTGCAGGACATCCTCTTCGGGCGCTGACCCCGACGCGTACGGACGAGGGCCCGTCCCCCGGGTTGGGGGCGGGCCCTCGGCGTTGTCGTCCGGGTGTGGGTCGGGTCAGGAGCGCAGACCGTTGCGCCGCAGCACGATGTCGCCGATCACGATGATCAGCAGCAGTGCGGCCAGGCCGATCAGCCAGATGTCCTCGACCTTGCCCTCGTGGTTGCCGCAGATCATCGCCAGCAGCGCCAGTGCGGAGAGCACGGCGCCGATCTGCCCGGCCTTGCGGTGCCCGGGCTTGTGCTGGTCTGGCGACGTTACCGGCTCGCTTCCTGCCACCGTTGGTCCTTCCCTCGCGATCGGATCTTTGGTTAGTCTGGCACGCCTCGTGCCGGCCCCGGCGCAGGGTCCGACCAGAAGAACCCCCCGCTCCTGAACGGGTGGTGCGCGGCCCGCGTCGGCACGGCGGGGCAGGGCGTCCCCGGCCGTGTCCGGACGGGCGGTGCGCCCGCTGTCTCCGCCTCTTCCTGGCTGGTCGAACGGCACTACCGGCGTCGCGGGGTGGCGGTCAGAGCCACTCCGGTAGCGTTTGGCGTACACCTGATTGTCTGTTTGAGGGGGACTGTGCGGTGCGAGTGACCGGAACCGGGCACGCCAGCATGCGGATCGACACGGCCGCGGGCAGCATCCTTTGCGACCCGTGGGTCAATCCGGCCTACTTCGCGTCGTGGTTCCCCTTCCCGGACAATTCCCTGCTCGACTGGGGCACCCTGGGCCAGGTCGACTACCTGTACGTCTCCCACCTGCACCGGGACCACTTCGACGCGAAGCACCTGCGAGATTTCGTCTCCAAGGACGCCACCGTCCTGCTCCCGGAGTTCCCCACCTCCGAGATGGAGGACGAGTTCCGGGCGCTGGGCTTCACGAAGTTCCTGAAGACCCCCAACGAGCAGGTGGTGGAGCTGCCCGGCGGTCTGAAGATCATGATTCAGGCGTTGACCAGCCCGACCGACGGACCGATCGGTGACTCGTCGCTCTGGGTCGAGCACGACGGGGTGCGGCTGCTCAACCAGAACGACGCCCGCCCCACCGACCTGAGCGTCTTCGCCGAGTTGGGGCACGTCCACGCGCACCTGCTCCAGTTCTCCGGGGCGATCTGGTACCCGATGGTCTACGAGCTGCCACAGGCGGCGAAGACCGCGTTCGGCAAGCAGAAGCGCGACCGGCAGTTCGACCGGACGTGGCGCTACATCGACGACCTGAAGGCCGACCACGTCTTCCCGATCGCCGGCCCGCCGTGCTTCCTCGACGACGCGCTGTGGCAGTTCAACGACATCCACGGCGACGAGGGCAACATCTTCCCCGACCAGTCCGTCTTCCTGTCCGAGTACGCGAAGGTCGGCGGCACCAACGGCATCGTGCTGCTGCCGGGCAGCGTCGCCGAGGTCACCACCGAGGGCGCGAGCACCACGCACCCGGTGCCGGTCGAGGAGTTCTTCGCGAACAAGGTCGCCCACCTGGAGGAGATGCGGGAGCGCAAGCGCCCGATCATCGAGGCGGAGAAGGCGTCCTGGCGGCACCCCGAGGTGGACGTCCTGGGTGAGATGAAGCGCCGCATCGAGCCGCTGCTCGACGAGTCGATCTACCTGGCCAAGGGCGTGGGGGGTCCGGTTCGCTTCGACCTGGTCGGCTACGACGGCGAGAGCGTCGAGTCGATCGTGGTGGACTTCCCGGGCAAGGAGGTCCGGCCGTACGCCGACGAGAAGGTCCGCTACCGGTTCCGTACCGAGCGGTCGTTGATCGAGCACCTGCTCTTCATCGACGAGGTGGACTGGGTCAACTCGCTCTTCCTGTCCTGCCGCTTCTCGGCGGCCCGGATCGGCCAGTACAACGAGTTCGTCTACGCGTTCTTCAAGTGCCTCTCCGAGGAGCGACTCCAGTACGCCGAGGGCTGGTACGACGAGCACGAGCGCAGCACCGACGCCGAGGACATCACGCTGGGCGACTGGGTGGTGCAGCGGCGCTGCCCGCACCTGAAGGCGGACCTGACCCGCTTCGGCATCGTCGAGGGTGACCAGCTCACCTGCCAGTTGCACGGCTGGAAGTTCGACCTCCCCTCCGGCCGCTGCCTGACGAGCGTCGGCCACAAGGTGCGAGCCCACCGCGTAGACGCGGAAACCCCAGCCCCCGCCGGCGAAGCGGCAATCTAACCCCCACCCACCCTGCCCCCACCCCACCTTGCCCCGTTGATCATGGAGTTATCGCCGACCGCAGCGGCGTGTCGTGACAATAACCTCATGATCAACCGCCTCGGGCGGGGGCGGGGGCGGGGGGCGGGGTGGGGGGGCGGGGGTGGGGTTAGGGCGTTAGGTCGGAGAGGATTCGGCGGGCGGCGTTGTGGCCGGCTGCGCCGATGACGCTGCCGGCCGGGTGGCAGCCGGCGCTGCCCGCGTACACGCCGTCGATGCCTGTCGCGTAGGGCATCCGGTCGGTGAACGAGACGGTGTTGTCGACGTGGTGGATGTGCCCGCCGGTGATGCCGAAGTGCGCCTCGATGCCGGGCGGGGGGAGCGGCACCGCGTCGGCGATCAGGTCACCGGTGCCGGGGGCGTACCGTTCGACGATGCCGATGAGCCGGTCGACGTAGCCGGGCAGCGCCGCGTCCCAGGTGGTGTCGGCCAGCTCGTAGGGGACCGACTGGACGAAGAGCGCCGACGAGTGGTGCCCGGCGGGGTCGGAGAGCGACGGGTCGACTGTCGTGTGCAGGTACCACTCGATTGTCGGCTCCGCCGGCAGCCGCCCGGCCCGCACGTCCGCCCACATGTCGCGCAGCGCGGTCATCGGCGAGGTGGCGTCCCCGCCGACCAGCGAGGCCGAGCCGGGCAGCAGGTGGATGGTCGAGCCGAACGGGCTCGGCGCGCCGGCCGGCAGGCAGGAGAACCGCGGCAGCCCGCTGAGCGCCAGGTTGAGTTTCAGTGTGGTGCCGGGGCGGCGGACCGCCGCCATCCGTTGGCCGAGCGGCGCCGGGAGCGCGCCGTCGGGCAACAGGTCGATCAGCCGGTACGGGTCACACGCGCCGAGCACCACACGCGCCGCGACCTGCCGACCGTCGGCCAGCACCACTCCGCTGGCCGCGCCGCCGTCAAGCGTCACCGCGCTCACCGGCGTACCGGTCAGGATCGTCGCTCCGGCGGCGCGCGCGGCCTCGGCGAACGTCCGGGAGACCGTGCCCATCCCACCCTCGGCGATCATCCAGGTGCCGCCGGAGCCGGGCAGCCGGCACATGTTGTGCACGAGGAAGTTGTGGCCGGTGCCGCTGTCGTCCGGGCCGGCGTTGAGCCCGGACAGGCCGTCGGTGACCGCGTACATGCTGACCAGCAGCTCGGAGCGGAACTCGAACCGGGCCAGGTAATCGGCGACCGAGCCCCGCACGAGGTCGACGAAGACCTGCCGCAGCGCCGGGCGGACGTGCCGCTCGGCGGTCTCCTCGACGCTCAGCGGTTCGGCCAGCCAGGCCGGGGCGAGGTCGTCGCGCAGCGCGGCCAGCTCGGCCTGCATGGCGTCGTCGGCGGCCACGTCGGCGGGGGAGAAGAACTCGGCGAGCTGCGCCCGGGTGGCGGCGGTGTCGCGGCCGAAGAGCAGGTACGGCGAGCCGAGGCCACCCGGGGTGGGCAGGAAGTAGTGCGGGTCGCGGCGCAGCACCGGGATCCGGACGTCGAGCGTGGCGAGCAGCTCCGGGGGCATCAGCCCGAGCAGGTACGAGCCGGTGGAGTGCCGCAGCGCGGGCACCTTCGGGAACGGGTTCTCGGTGCGGGTCGCGCCGCCGAGCACGTCGGCGGCCTCCACCACGAGCACGTCCAGGCCGGCGCGGGCCAGCAGCACGGCGGAGACCAGACCGTTGTGCCCGGCACCGATGATCACCACGTCGGCGCGGGCCGGAATCGCACTGCTCATGCCGCCGCAGCCTAGTCCGGGCCACCGGTCCCGGTCACCCCTCCGCAGGCCGGCCAGTTCTTACGAAACAGCCCGTGAACCTTCAGGAGTAGTGGGGAGGCGGAGGGTGAAGGTGGAGCCTCGGGTGGGGGCGCTGGCGGCAGTGATCGTGCCGCCGTGGGCCTCGACGAGTTTGCGCACGATGGCGAGGCCCAGGCCGCTGCCGCCGGTCTGCCGGCTCCGGGACTTCTCCGCCCGCCAGAAGCGGTCGAACACCCGGGGCAGGTCCTCGGCGCTGATTCCACTGCCGGTGTCGGTGACGGTGATGACGACCTCGGCGTCCGTCGCGTCGGCGCCTATCGTCACGCGCCCGCCCGGCGGGGTGTGTCGTACGGCGTTGCCGACCAGGTTGCCGACGGCCTGGCGCAGCCGCACCGGGTCGGCGTCCACCTGCGGGTCGGCGTCGGTCCGCAGCAGCAGGGTGACGCCGGCCCGGTCCGCCTGGACCCGGGACACGTCGGCCACCTGGGCCAGCAGGTCGGCGAGGTAGACCTGCTCGCGGTGCAGCCGCAGCGCGCCGGCGTCGGCCTGGGCCAGGTCCTGAAGGTCGGTGATCACATGTTGGAGGAGGGTGGCCTCCTCCAACAGTGAGGAGAGCAGTCGGCGGTCGGGGGCCGCGACGCCGTCCTCGACCGCTTCCAGCCAGCCGCGGATGTTGCTCACTGGGGTCCGCATCTCGTGGGCGATGTCGCTCACCATCGCCCGGCGTAGCTGCTCCAGCCGCTCGCGCCGTTCGGCCATGTCGTTGAAGACCTCGGCCAGCCGGGCGATCTCGTCGCGGCCGGTGACCCGGACCCGGGCGGATCCGTCGCCGTCGCGCATCCGCTGGGCCGCCCCGGTCAGGGCGTGCAGCGGCCGGGTCAACCGGATGCCGGCGAGGACTGTGCAGCCGACCGCCACCAGCAGGACCAGACCGGCGACCGCGACGATGCGGGCCTGGTTGGCGCGGGACAGGTCGAAGGTGGTCGACGGGGCGCCACCCGGGTTGGTGACGAAGAGGGTTGCCGCCGGGGCCACGTAGGGGAGCAACTGTTCCCGGCGACTGGTGCCGACACAGGCGCTGACCGCGAGGTTGTGCTCCTGGTCGACCTCGGCCGCGCCACGGGAGTCGCCGGCGGCGCTGGCCGCCGGCTGTCTCGTCCAGGTCCAGTTCAGGTCCACCTGTACGGGGGGCAGGCGCCGCCGCGCCAGGCAGGTGTTGACAAGTGCGTTGAGCTGGGCGAGCGCCTTGCCCTCGGTGGCCGTACGGCTCGCGAGATCATCCCTTTGCTGCACGCAGGCCGCACTGTCGGCGAGGTCGGTGCCGGGGGTGTCGATGCGGGGGCGGCCGGTGGGCCCGTCCACGACTGTGGCGTCGATCTGCGCCCGCAGGCGCAGGCACTGGACCGCCTCGGCCGCCCTGGCGCGCAGCGCGGCGCGCTCCTCCGGCCGGAGCAGGTACGGCCCGGTGGTGCGCGGGTCGATCCGGCTGGTGCCGCCGTCCGCTCCGGTCGCGGGGGTGGTGCCGGGCATCAGGGTGGTGTCGACGGCGAGCGCGTCGACGGTCGCGGAGGACGTCGTCGGGAGCGGGCCCGCCCCGGGCGCCGAGTCGGCGATCGGCGCGCCGGCCTCGGTGGTCAGGGCGATTCGCCGGTCGACGGACTGCGCGAGCGGTCGAAGGGTCTCCTCGACCCCGTCCCAGCTGGGGTGGGTGGCCGCGTACGCGAGCAGCGTGTCGTAGACGCGGGCGTCGTCGGCGAGGGCCTGGCCCTGCTCCTGGCGGATCGCCCCGGTGGTGGTGCGGACGGCCAGCCAGGCGGTGGCCGCGATCGACCCGACCGCGATGAGGACGGCCAGGGCCAGCAGCCGGAGCAGCAGGCTGCGGCGTAACGGCACCTCACGCGCCACGGTGTGGCTCCTCGACCAGCTTGTAGCCGACGCCGTACACGGTCACCAGGCGGGTCGGCTTACGCGGATTGGGCTCGATCTTCCGGCGGAGGTTCATCACGTGCATGTCGACGGTCCGGTTGGTGATGTACCTGTCGAACCCGTGCAGGTAGCCCAGCAGCTGATCCCTGGTGAACGCCCGGGCGGGCTGGGCGGCCATCGCCTGGAGCAGTTGGAACTCGCCCGGGGTGCAGTCGACGACGTGTCCGTCGCTGCGTACCTCGTGGCGGACCGGGTCGACGTGCAGGGCGCCGACCCGCAGCACCGGGTCGGTCTGCCGCATCGTCCGCTGGGTCCGGCGCAGCAGGCTGCGGGCCCGCGCGACCAGCTCACGCGGGCTGTACGGCTTCGTCAGGTAGTCGTCGGCGCCCAGGTCGAGGCCGAGCAGCAGGTCGTCCTCGGTCGATCGGGCGGTCACCATGAGCACCGGCAGGTCGGACTCCCGGCGCAGGATGCGACAGACGTCCAGCCCGTCGACCTTCGGCATCATCACGTCCAGGACCAGCAGTGCCGGCGGCCGTTGCCGGATCTGCTCCAGCGCGGCCCGCCCGTCGCCCACCACGAGCACCTCGTGCCCCTCGCGTTCCAGGTAGCGGCGAGCCAGCTCCGCCTGCTTCTGGTCGTCCTCGGCTACCAGCACGTACGCGCACACGGCAGCGACTGTACGTGACAGTGGTGTCGTCCTCCGGTGCCGCTGAGCTGGGACTACCGGATCACGACCGGATCTTGACAGGTCTCTGACAGGTACGCGTGAGGCTGGCTGTCATGACGAAGGCAACCAATCGAGTCGCGGCCGGACTCGCCGCGGTGACCCTGCTCGCCGCACTGACCGGCTGCGGCGGGGCGTCCGACGCCGACCAGGGCACCGCCAGTGGTACGGGCGACGTGGCCTCCCTCACCACCCCGTCCGCCCCGACGAGCGGGACCCCCACCGGGGGTGCCGCCAACGGTCGGCCGCAGCTCCGCCTGGACACGACCGAGGAGGAGGGGCAGCAGTTCTGGATGACCTACAACGTCTGTCTGCGAGACCACGGGGTGCAGGAGAACAAGGGACGGTCGGCCGGTGCGGTGGGCGACGGCCCGGGGCTCTCCCTGGACCAGAGCGGGGAGCCGAAGGCGGCGTACGTGGCCTGCGCCAACAAGCTGCCACTCCAGCCGCCGGAGCTGGACCGGGACAAGAACCCGAACTACGTGAGCCAGTGGAACGACTACGTGCAGTGCCTGCGCGGGCGCGGGATGAAGATCCACTCGTTGCCGGACGGCTCCGGGTGGACCTACGACGACGGAGTCGCCAACCCGTCGAACGGTCTTGACGGTCCCGCGCTGGCCAAGGTCGACAAGGAATGCACGATGGAGGTCTTCGGTGCCCACAGGTAGCCCGACCGACGGACGCGGTCCGCGGACGACCAGGCGTACCGCGCTCGTCGTGGCGACGGTGACGCTCGTGGTCGCCGTCGGCGTCGGGGTGCTGGCCCTGCGCCACGAACCTCGCGGTGACGCCGCGACCGCCGCACCGACGCTGACCACGACGACTGTGACCCGCGCCGACCTGTCGGACAGCCGCTCGCTCGGCGGGGCGCTCGGCTTCGGTCCGGAGCGGCTGGTGAAGGGGGCCGGGGAGGGCGTCGTCACCCGGCTGCCGAAGGTGGGCGACACGGTGGCGCGGGGCAAACCGCTCTACTGGGTCAACGACCGACCGGTGCCGGTGCTGTTCGGCGGGACTCCGCTGTTCCGCACGCTCGACAAGCCCGGCCTGGTGGGCAGCGACGTACGAATCGTCGGGGACAACCTGAAGGCGTTGGGCTTCCACACCGGCGCGCAGCCGTCGCGGGGTAAGGACGGCACGAAGATCGGCGCGGGCCAGGCCCTGCTCACGGAGAGCCTGATCGCCTCGATCAAGAAGTGGCAGCAGTCCGTCGGTCTGGAACCGACAGGCACCATCGGGGTCGGGCAGGTGGCCGTGTTGACCGGGCCGGTCCGGGTCAGCGCGGTGCAGGCGCTGCCCGGTGACCCGGTCGCCGGCGCGCTGCTGTCGGTCACCGAGAAGGTCAAGCTGGTCACCGTGCCGGTCGGGGCCACCGAGGTGGGCGCCATCGCGGTGGGCGCGACGGTGTCCGTCGCCCTGCCCGACGGCTCCGAGATCCCGGCCAAGGTCGCCTCCGTCTCGCACACGGTGCGGGGCGGAGGGTCGGACGATGGGACGGGGCAGAACAGCCCGCCGACAGTGGACGTCCTCGTCGCGCCGGTCCGGGCGGCGGACGTGGCCAAGCTGGACGCGGCGGCAGTCCAGGTCCGGTTCACCACCACCGTCCACAAGAACGTGCTCACGGTGCCGGTCGGCGCACTCGTGGCGCTTCGCGAGGGCGGCCACGCGCTCCAACTGCCCGACGGTCGGCTGGTGGCCGTGGAGACCGGGATGTTCGCCCGGGGCCTGGTCGAGATCACCGGCGCGGGTGTGACCGAGGGCCTCGACGTGGTGACGGCGTCATGATCGCGGAGCCGGTGCTGAGCGTCGAGCGGGTGAGCCGGACGTACCCGGGCGGGGTAACCGCCCTGGACGACGTCTCCCTGACCGTCCGCGCCGGGGAGATGCTCGCCATCGTCGGGCCGTCCGGGTCCGGCAAGTCCACCCTGCTGAACATCATGGGCACCCTCGACCTGCCGAGCAGCGGTCGCGTCCGGATCGCCGGGCAGGAGGTCACCGCGCTGTCCGACCGCCGGCTCTCCGCGTTGCGGGGTCGGTGGCTCGGCTTCGTCTTCCAGCAGTTCCACCTCACCGACGGTTTGGACGCCGCCGAGAACGTCGCCACCGGTCTGCTGTACGCCGGGGTGCCCCGCCGTCGCCGCCGTCGTACCGCCGTCGAGGCGTTGGGCCGGGTGGGCCTGGCGCACCGGGTCGGCCATCTGCCGAACCAGCTGTCCGGCGGCGAGCGGCAGCGGGTGGCGATAGCCCGCGCACTCGTCAACGAACCGGCGTTGGTGCTGGCCGACGAGCCGACCGGCGCCCTCGACACGGTCACCGGTGAGGCGGTCCTGTCCCTGCTCACGGATCTGAACGCGGAGGGAACCACAATTGCCGTGATCACCCACGATCGCGATCTCGCCGCCCGTACGCCTCGACAGGTGGAGATCCGCGACGGCCGGATCGTCGCCGACACCGGTGCCGGGAGCCGGGAGTGAACGCCACGCCGGGTGGTGGTCGGCCGACCCGGCTCGCCCCTGTCGACGTACTCCGGCTTGGTCTGCTCGGGATCACCACCCGCCGGATGCGGGCGGTCCTCTCCGCCCTGGGCATCTCCATCGGCATCGCCACGCTCGTCGTCGTGGTGGGGATCCCTGCGTCCAGCCACCGTGACCTGATGGATCAACTCTCCGCCCTCGGCACCAACCTGCTGCGCGCGGAGCCGGTGCCGGACCAGAACCCGCAGGTGCTGCTGCCCGGGGACGCCGACGCCATGGCGAAGCGGATCGGCCCGGTCCTGACCGCGAGCGCTGTCGCGAACACCCACACGGTGGTACGCCGCAACGACCTGGTGGACAGGTACGACACCTCCGGGCTCAGCGTGCTCGCGTCCCGGCCCGGCCTGTTGGAGACGGTGAACGGCCGGGTCCGCAGCGGCCGGCCCCTCGACGCGGGAACGGCCGGGCTGCCGACGGCCGTCCTCGGGTACGTCGCGGCGGGCCGGCTCGGATTCGACAGCGTGGACCCCCGGCAACCACCCCAGGTGTTCATCGGCGAGCGCTGGTTCACCGTGATCGGCATCCTGGACCCGTTGCCGCTCTCCCCGGATCTCGACCGCTCGGTGCTTGTCGGGTGGGACGCCGCCACGGCCATGCTCGGCTTCGACGGTCACCCCACTGTCGTCTACCTGCGGGCCCGGGAGGACGCGTTGGAGGACGTCCGCGCCGTGCTGCCGGCCACCCTCAACCCGCAGCTTCCCGGGCTGGTGCAGGTCAGCCGCCCCTCCGACGCGCTCGCCGCGAAACGGGCCACGGAGAACAGCTTCTCCGCGCTGTTCCTCGGGTTGGCGGCGGTCGCCCTGCTGGTCGGCGGGATCGGCGTGGCCAACACGATGGTCATCTCGGTGCTGGAGCGCCGTCGGGAGATCGGCCTGCGCCGGGCGCTCGGCGCGAACCGCGGCCAGATCCGGGTGCAGTTCCTCACCGAGTCGGTGCTGCTCAGCGCGCTCGGCGGCACGGCCGGGGCGGCCCTCGGGCTGCTCGCGACAATCGGCTACGCCAGCTATCAGGGCTGGCCGCCCACCGTCCCGGTGATCGCGGTGCTGGGCGGAGTCGCCGGCGCGCTCCTGGTCGGCGTGGTCGCCGGCGTCTACCCGTCCATCCAAGCCGCCCGCCAAACCCCCACCAAAGCCCTCAACACCCCCTAACCCCGCCCCTCCCTGCCCCGCCCCTCCCTGCCCCGCCCTGAGCCCCGTTGATCATGGAGTTATTGCCACCCGCCGCGGCGTGTCGCAGCGATAACCTCATGATCAACCGGGGTCAGGGGTGGGGGTGGGGGTGCGCCAGCGGGAGAGGGCCAGGGTGGCGGAGTAGCCGGCCAGGACGATCACGTGGAACAGGTAGAGCCAGAGGAGTACGGCCACGCCGGCGCCGATCTCGTCGAAGCCGCCGAACGGCACGCCCAGGTCCAGTGGGAGGGAGGCGAAGAGCACGAAGCCGTGCAGGAAGCCGGAGAGGTTCGCCGCGGTGAACGACCCGACCGCGAGTGTGGAGAGCCAGTCCGGTGATGCCGGGCCGACCACCCGGAACACCCACACCAGCACCGGCGTGAGCACCAGCCAGACGGCCAGGAACGACAGCACCACGCCGAGCACGCCGAGCCAGCCGCCCTGGCGGACGAGGCGGGTGGTCAGCGGCAGCGCGAGCAGGATCGACAGCAGCAGGGCGGGGGCCGGCGCGAGCAGGGGCAGCAGCAGCAGCCGACCCCGCCAGCCGATCAGGTGCTCGTCGGAGCGGGGTGCGGCAACCGAGACGAACGCCCGGCGCAGACCCTCGCCGTACAGCGACGCGGGCAACAGGGAGGCCAGTGCCAGCAGCGGGGTCAGCTCCACCCCGGCGCCGACGAGCGCGTCCACCGCCCGTGGTGCGCCGATCGCGGTGGGCAGGGCTTCCACGGCGTACGAGGTGAGCCGGCGTACCCGATCGGCCCCGGCCACGAGCGCGGTGAGCCAGATCGCCAGCAGGGCGACCGGCACCACCGCGATCGCGCCGTAGAAGGTGATCGCGGCGGCGTGCAGCGACAGGTCCCGTCCACGCATCGGACGGAACGCGGCGCTGGTGATCCGCTTCGCCCGTTGCCAACCGCTGCCCATCGTGATCCTTTTCCCCCTCGTCGGGTCCGCCACTCCTAAGATCGCCTGTCATGACTGTTCTCACCACCGACCGTCTCATCCTGCGCGACTGGACCGACGATCCGGCCGACCTGGCCCGGATCTACGACATCTACTCCCGTCCCGAGATCACCCGGTGGCTGGCCGTGTCGCCGGACCTGCCGATGACTGACCCGGCCCAGGCCGTCGAGCGGTTGCGGTTCTGGCGCGACCGGCACGCCGACGACGGCGGCCGGTACGGCACCTGGGCGATCGAGGTACGCGAGACCGGGCTGGTGGCAGGCACGGTGTTGCTCAAGCCGCTGCCGGGTACGCCCGAGACGGAGCTCACCGAGGACATCGAGACGGGCTGGCACCTGCACCCGGACTCGTGGGGTCACGGCTACGCCACCGAGGCGGCCCGGGCGCTCCTGGCGCGGGAGTTCGCCACCGGCACCTCGGAGATCTACGCGCTCGTGTCGCCGGGCAACGACCCGTCGATGGCCGTCGCCCGGAGGCTGGGCATGACACACGTGGGCGAGCGCTCCGACTGGTACGGCGGGGAGCTGCTGGAGACCTTCGTCCGGAGGTCTACAGACGCCTGATCGTTCCCGTACGAGCTGACGCAAGATCCGAGCAGCCTAGGGGAAGGTGTGGCCTCCAGTCGTCGGGAGGCGGCACCTTCCCCGACGTGTGCGCAGGTCGGCGCGGGCAGTGGCCCGCAGGGCAGGCAAGCCCATCAATAGTCACGGTGGTCGAAGTGTTGACGCTCCCGTAGCACGTCAGTAACCTTTGGCCAAAGTAGCGCAAGATTTCGACAAAGGCATGCACGGTTCTGTGCATGCCCTCGGAAGATTCAACGGGCCTCCATGGGGGGCCCGGTTTTGCAGGTCGAGCGGCACCCCCGCGCCGCCCGTGCCACCCCGTCTCTCTCGACACCGGCCTCGCATCTGCCGGCGCCGCACCGCCGCACCCCCACCCCGTGGTCCCGCCACCGCGCGGCAACCGTCCCCCGACGACAAGGACAGTGATGAGACGAACGAATCTGTTCAGGATGGTGGCGGCCACGGCCGCCGCCACGCTGATCGCCACGGCCGGAGCGACAGCCCTCGCGAACCCGGCTGCCGCCCGCCCGACCGCCACCGCAGCCGCGGCCGCACCGAGCAGCGGGTTCGCCGCGGCGGCCACAAACCTCGCCCAGGGCCGCCCCACCCAGGAGAGCGGCCACGCCGACGTCTACGACTCGTCGAAGGTCGTCGACGGCAACGCGGGCAGCTACTGGGAGAGCGTCAACAACGCCTTCCCGCAGTGGGTGCAGGTCGATCTCGGCTCGTCGCAGAGCGTCAACCAGGTCGTGCTGAAGCTGCCGACCTCCGGTTGGGGCACCCGGACGCAGACGCTGAGCGTGCGGGGGAGCACCAACGGTTCGTCCTTCACCGACCTGGTCGGGTCGCAGACGTACACCTTCAACCCGGCGACCGGCAACACGGTCACGATCAACGTCGGTGCAACCTCCACCCGGTACGTCCGGATCACCATCACCGCCAACAGCGGCTGGCCGGCCGGACAGCTCTCCGAGCTGGAGGTGTACGGCAGCGGCGGCACCACCCCGGACACCACCGCGCCGAGCGTGCCGAGCAACCTCTCCTACACCCAGTCGGGCACCACGATCGGCCTCACCTGGGTCGCCTCCACCGACAACGCGGGCGGCAGCGGCATCGCCGGCTACGACGTCTACCGCAACGGCGCGTTCCTCCAGTCGATCGGGAACGTGACAACCTTCAACGACACCCAGCCGGCCACGGCGACCGTGTCGTACTACGTCCGGGCCCGCGACGCCGCCGGCAACCTCTCCGGCAACAGCAACACGGTGACCCGTACCGGCAGCGGTGACACCACCGCGCCGAGCACCCCGGGGACGCTGTCGCAGAGCACGTCGGGCAGCACGATCACGCTCACCTGGGGCGCCTCCACCGACTCCGGCGGCAGCGGGCTGGCCGGCTACAACGTCTACCGGGGCGGCAACCTGATCGCGACGCTGGGCACCGTCCTCACGTACCAGGACACCCAGCCGGCGACCGCCACCGTGTCCTACTACGTCCGCGCCCGCGACGGCGCGGGCAACCTGTCCGGCAACAGCAACACCGTCACCCGCACCGGCAGCAACCCGCCCGCCTGCACGAACGTGGCAGCGGGCAAGGCCATGACGGCGAGTGGCTCCACCTTCAGCTTCACCCCGGACAAGGCGAACGACGGGCAGCTCGGCACCTACTGGGAGGGCGCGGCGAGCTACCCGCAGAACCTGACCGTGGCGCTCGGCGCCAACCACTCGATCTCCGGCGTCACCGTGCGGCTCAACCCGGATTCGGCCTGGGGCACCCGTACCCAGACCATCCAGGTCCTCGGCCGCGACCAGGCGTCATCCTCGTACACAAGTCTGGTGTCGGCGGCGGCCTACCAGTTCGTCCAGGGCACCAACGCGGTGACCATCCCGGTCAGCGCGAGCACGGCGGACGTGCAGTTGCGGTTCACCGGCAACACCGGCGCACCGTCCGGCCAGGTGGCCGAGTTCGAGGTGTGCGGCACGCCGGCGCCCAACCCGGACCTGGTGGTCGGCTCGGTGACCTGGTCGCCGACGTCGCCCAGCGAGGTCAGCGCGGTCACGCTCTCGGCAGTGGTGCAGAACATCGGCTCGGCGTCCGCAGGCGCGACCACTGTCAACTTCAGTCTGGCCGGCGCGGTCGTCGGCAGTGCCACGGTGGGCGCGCTCGCCGCCGGTGCCTCGACCACCGTGTCGGTGAACGCGGGCACCCGCCCGATGGGCAGCTACGCCGTCACGGCGGTGGTGGACCCGACGAACACGATCGTCGAGCAGAACAACGGCAACAACAGCCTGACGGCGGCGTCGCCGCTCGTGGTGGCGCAGGCCCCGGGGCCGGATCTGCAGGTGCTCGGCATCGCCTCGAACCCGCCGAACCCGGCCGTCGGGGCATCGGTCACCTTCACCGTGACGGTTCGCAACCGGGGCACCACCGCGACCGGCGCGACAACTGTCACCCGGTTGGTGGCCGGCGGCACCACGCTCAACACCACCACCGCCTCGATCGCGGCCGGCGCGACGGCCACCGTGGCCGTCAGCGGCAGTTGGACCGCCACCAGCGGCGGCGCCACCATCACCGCCACCGCCGACGCCACGAACGTGGTAGCCGAGACCAACGAGACGAACAACGCGTTCAGCCAGTCGATAGTGGTCGGGCGCGGCGCTGCCGTCCCGTACGTCTCCTACGAGGCGGAGGCCGGCCGTTACCAGGGCACGCTGCTGGAAACCGACGCGCTGCGCACCTTCGGCCACACCAACTTCGCCAGCGAGTCGTCCGGCCGCAAGTCGGTACGGCTCAGCAGCACCGGCCAGTTCGTCGAGTTCACCTCGGCCAACCAGGCCAACTCGATCGTGGTGCGCAACTCCATCCCGGACGCTGCGGGTGGCGGAGGCATCGAGGCGACCATCAGCCTCTACGTCAACGACGTGTTCTCCCGCAAGCTGACCCTGTCGTCGAAGCACAGTTGGCTCTACGGCAACACCGACGGGCCGGAGGCGCTCACCAACACCCCGCAGGCCGACGCCCGACGGCTCTTCGACGAGTCGAACGCGCTGCTGGCGCAGTCGTACCCGGCCGGCACCCGGTTCAAGTTGCAGCGCGACTCGGGTGACACCGCGTCCTTCTACGTCATCGACACGATCGACCTGGAGCAGGTGGCCCCGGCGGCGAGCCAACCGGCCGGCTGCACCTCGATCACGTCGTACGGTGCGGTCCCCAACGACGGGCTCGACGACACCGCCGCCATCCAGCGGGCGGTGACCGACGACCAGAACGGTGTCATCGGCTGCGTCTGGATCCCCGCCGGGCAGTGGCGGCAGGAGCAGAAGATCCTGACCGACGACCCGCTGAACCGGGGTACGCACAACCAGGTCGGCATCAGCAACGTCACGATCCGGGGCGCCGGCATGTGGCACTCGCAGCTCTACACGCTGACCGAGCCGCAGAACGTGGTGGGCGGCATCAACCACCCGCACGAGGGCAACTTCGGCTTCGACATCGACAAGAACACCCAGATCTCCGACATCGCCATCTTCGGCTCGGGCCGCATCCGCGGCGGGGACGGCAACGGTGAGGGCGGCGTCGGTCTGAACGGTCGCTTCGGCACCGGCACGAAGATCAGCAACGTGTGGATCGAGCACGCCAACGTGGGTGTCTGGGTGGGTCGTGACTACGACAACATCCCCGACCTGTGGGGGCCGGCCGACGGGCTGGAGTTCACCGGGATGCGGATCCGCAACACGTACGCCGACGGCATCAACTTCAGCAACGGCACGCGCAACTCGCGGGTGTTCAACTCGTCGTTCCGCACCACCGGTGACGACGCGCTGGCCGTCTGGGCCAACCCGTACGTCAAGGACCGCAGCGTCGACATCGCCCACGACAACCACTTCGTCAACAACACCATCCAGTTGCCCTGGCGGGCGAACGGCATCGCCATCTACGGCGGCTACGACAACTCGATCGAGAACAACCTGATCTACGACACCGCGAACTACCCGGGCATCATGCTGGCGACCGACCACGACCCGTTGCCGTTCTCCGGCACGACGCTTATCGCCAACAACGGGCTCTACCGCACCGGTGGGGCGTTCTGGAACGAGGACCAGGAGTTCGGCGCCATCACGATCTTCCCGGCCACCCGGGACATCGTCGGGGTCACCATCCGGGACACCGACATCATCGACTCCACGTTCGACGGCATCCAGTTCAAGAACGGCGGTGGCAACATACCGAACCTCGCCATCACCAATGTGAAGATCGACAGGTCGAACAACGGCGCGGGCATCCTCGCGATGAGCGGCGCACGCGGTAACGCCAACCTGACGAACGTGACGATCACCAACTCGGCCGACGGCAACATCGTCATCCAGCCGGGCTCGCAGTTCGTCATCAACGGCGGCTAGTCCCCGTCGGGGGCCGCTCCGCCAGCCCCCGACCGTCCCGCTCGCCGCTTGATCAACACGCTTTCCATGAAGTCGGGGTGTCCGCCGCGTGCGGACACCCCGACTTCCGTAAGCCCGAGTCGATCATCGGTCGCGGCGCAGGGTCCGTCGTGCGCGTCGTGCCGCGAGGTCCGTCGTGCGCGTGGGGCCGCAGGGTCCGTCGTGGGCGTCGCGCCGCCGGCAGCGGCCGGCACCGCCGAGCACGGCGTCACACCACACTCGGGTACGCAGAAACTGCGCGTCCTCCTCGCTCACCGTGATCTCGCCGAAGTCGAGAACGGCGAGGTGGCCGAGCGAGTCCCGCAGCGCCACGGCCAGGGCGGTGACCTCGTCGAGGCTGGTCAGCGCGGTCGGCAGGTGAATGATCAGCGCGGGGCGGTCACCGCGGTCGCCGGTTGTCGGGCGTGGTCGGGCCACAGTGGCGGCGGCTGGTGTGTCGAGCCTGCCACTGGACCAGCGCTCGGCGAATCCGTTCCGTCTCGGTGGTGGCGGTGATCAGTTCGCGGTGCAGCCGCTCCAACTCGTCGGCCACCCGGCCGAGGTAGTCGCGCACCTGGCCGGGGTGCAGGCCACGCCACCGGGTGTCGAAGGCTGCGGCACGCACCTGTGATGGTGGCAGGTGATCTCCGATGACCCGGCTCATCGCAGGGCCACCGTTCCGCCGGCGATCAGCGTCTGCACCTGTGCGTCGGTCAGGCCGCGCCGTTCCAGGACGCGACGGCCCCAGCGGTACAGCCGGCACGGGTGGGCAGACGCATCCTTGCGGCAACGCTCGCCATCGGCCCGCTTGTCGGGAGCGTGCACCATCACCGCCCTCAGCGCGAATACGACGTCCTCCTTGGTCACGTAGGGCGGTAGCGGCAGGTCTTCGGTGCTGTCGTCAACCGGGTCCATGACCCTCCTTCGGCTGGGCTCGCTTTTTGTTGGTCATCCACGATGGTCATTCTGAGGCTGGCCCAACGCAATGTTTCGCGGCAGAATGCGGACCAAGGGGCGAGGTGTCTTACGCGACGACAACCAGGGAGATGACGTGGACGACTCCGGCAGCACAGTTCCACGGAGGCAACTCGGCAGATATCTGAGAGAGCTTCGCGAAAACGCGTATGTGACGGTTTCCGCGGCGGCCAAGGAATTGGAATGGTCGGCACCCCGGATCTGGCGCTACGAGACCGGCCAGGTCCCCATGCATCCGAACGACGTGGCGGCGATGTGCCGGGTCTACGGCGCGTCCCCGGAGACGATCGAGACGATGCGGGCGCTGGCGCGGGAGACCAAGGCGCACGGCTGGTGGCACAGCTACGGCGAAGCGATCAAGGACTGGTTCAAGCTGTACGTCGGCCTGGAAGCCGCCGCCACCCGCATCCGGAAGTACGAAGCCGACCTCATTCCAGGGCTGTTGCAGACGGTCGAGTACATGACCGAGGTCATCGCCACCGACCACCCGCAGATGGACGAGCAGCAACGTCAGGCGAAGGTCGACGTGCGGCTGCGCCGCCAACGCCTGCTGGCGCGGGCGATTCCTCGCGCTCCCCGCCTCGACGTCATCCTGAGCGAGGCGGTGCTGCGCCGGCCGCTGCGTGATCGTGCGGCGATGGCTCGGCAACTGGCTTCGCTGGCGGTGTCGTCGCGGCAGCACAACATCGGCATCCGGGTGCTGCCGTTCGATGTGGGCCTGGTGCGCTGGGCGCAGACCGGCACCTTCACCATGCTCGACTTCCCGGCCGAGGTGCGTGAGCCGGAGCCGACCACCATCTACATGGACGGGCCGTGCGGCGCGGTCTACCTTGACAAGACCCACGAGATCGAGATCTACGAGGACGCGTGGCGCTCCCTCGGCGAGCGGGCGCTGAGCGCCGACGAGTCCCGTGAGCTGATCGCGGCGATAGCGAAGGAGATGACAGATGGTGCGTGACGGAGTCTGGCGCACGTCGTCCCGGTCCGGCGGCGAGGGCGACTGCGTCGAGGTGGCCGGGTTCGCGGACGCGGTCGGCGTACGGGACAGCAAGGACCGGCAGGGGTCGGCGTTGACCTTCACCGAGTCGGCCTGGGCCGCCTTCATCGAGTCAACCCGCGCGAGGCAGCTGAACAACCGCCGCTGAGCGGCTCGGCGAACTCGTGCACAGAGATCTTGGAAGGATTCGGCCCCGGAGGCGGGCTCAACTGGTGGTTCCAACACCCTTCCGTGATCTTCGTTGGGGTGGTTATGGCGTCGAGGTTGAGCCCGCTGGAGCGGGAGCAGATCGGGTT
>NZ_JBNCNO010000023.1:0-40373 GCF_049847025.1 Micromonospora sp. DT231
ACCACCACCAACCCGCAACACCACATCACCCGACGTATCCACACCCCCCGACTCCACCGGAACCCACCGCACCGCGTAGAGAGGGTCGTGGAGCCGGGTGGGCTCGTTCAGCGGCGCGACGCTGACCGCGTCGACGGTGGCGACCGGTACGCCGGCGGCGTCGGTCAGGTCCAGCCGCCTCGTACGGTCGTCGCGGGCGGTCTCGTGGACGCGTAGCACCGTGGCACCGGCGGCGTGGAGCGTCACGCCCTGCCAGTCGGTGGCCTCGAATCCCGCGTCGAGTTGGAGGGCGAGCCCGAGCAGGGCCGGGTGCAGTGCGAAGCCTGCGGCCTGGTCGTGGTCGTCGGTGGGTAGGACGACCTCGGCGTAGGTTCCGGTGGTCGCGGCGGCTGCCGGTGTCTCGGTGGTCAGTGTTCCGGTGGCGTTCTCGACCCACGTGCCGGTGCCCTCGTCGCGGGACGAGATGCGCACCGAACGCACGCCGGTGCCGTCGTCACCGCCGAGGTGCACCTGCACGTCCGCCGGGCTCGCCGGCGCCCGGTGGACGGTGAGCCGGCGCACGTGAGTGGACCCCGTCTCGTCGCCGGCTCGGATGGCGAGTTCGAGCAGGAGCGCGCCAGCCGGCCAGTCTCGGGCCTTGTCGGGCAGGCGCCCGGTCAGCACGAGTTCGTCGCCGACCGGGATCGCGGCACCGAGTACGGGATGGTCGACCGCCTGGAGTCCGGCGGCGGTGACGTCGCCGCGGTTGCCGCCAGAGGTCAGCCAGTAGCGCTGGTGTTGGAAGGGGTAGGTGGGCAGGTCAGCGGGAGTGATACCGGCGAACTGGGCGGCCCAGTCGATCGGGACGCCCTGCACCCACGCCTCCGCCGCCGACCGCACCACCCGATCCCAACCACCCTCAGCACGGCGCAACGTCCCCACCACCACCGGGGCATCAACGTTGTACGTCAACACCGGATGAGCACTGGACTCCACGAACACGTCGAACCCGTCACCGGCCAACGCCTGAACCGCGTCGGCGAAGCGCACCGTCGAGCGGAGGTTCGCGAACCAGTACTCGGCGTCGAGCTGCACGCTCTCGTCCAGCACAGCCCCGGTGAGGGTCGAGTACATCGGCAGCACACCCGGCTGTGACGTGATCCCGGCCAGGGCGGTGAGGAGTTCCTCGCGGATGACGTCGACCTGGGCGGTGTGCGACGCGTAATCCACCGGCACCAACCGAGCCCGCACCCCCCGCTGCTCACACCCGGCAACCAACGCCTGCACCTCGGCAGGATCACCACCAACAACCACCTGCGACGGGCCGTTGACCGCAGCCACACTCAACCCGTCGGTCAACAACACCTGCACCTCAGCGGCGGGCAGGCCGACTGAGGCCATCGCCCCGGCACCGGCCAACCGCTGACCAACGATCCGGGACCGCTGCACCACCACCCGCAACGCGTCTTCCAACGACAACCGACCGGCGATGTAGGCGGCGGCGATCTCACCCTGTGAATGCCCGACGACGGCCGCGATCGGCAGGCCGAGGGACTGCCACACCCGCGCCAGACCGGCCATCACCACGAACGAGACCGGCTGCACCACATCCACCCGATCCAAATCACCACCACGCAACACCGAAGTCAGCGAGAAATCCACCAACGGCTCACACTCCGCCACCCAGGCGGCGAACACCGACGACTCATCAAGCAACTGGCCGCCCATACCGACCCACTGCGCCCCTTGACCGGGGAACACCAACACCACACGATCCCGCGACACCACGGCAGTGCCCTCGATCAGCTCGTCACCGACCCGCACCGCCCGATCCTCGAACACCGACCGCCGCACCAACGCAGCACCAACCGCCGCCGAATCACCAGAAACCCGCTCCCGCAGCGCCGACAAAGCCGCCTGACCACGCGCGGAGAACACCAACGGCACAGCGGGCATCTCGGGCGACACCACATCCGCGGCCTCAGGCGCCTGCTCCACGATCACATGCGCATTCGTCCCCGAAACACCGAACGACGACACCGCCGCCCGCCGCGGCCGACCGACCTGAGGCCACTCCCGCGCCTCGGTGAGCAGCGAAACCGCTCCCGCCGACCAGTCGACATGCGGTGACGGCTCATCCACGTGCAACGTCGCCGGCAACACCCCGTGCCGCATCGCCTCGACCATCTTGATCACCCCAGCGACGCCCGCAGCCGCTTGCGTGTGACCGATATTCGACTTCAGCGACCCCAGCCACAGCGGCTCGGACCGATCCTGGCCGTACGTGGCCAACAACGCCTGCGCCTCGATCGGGTCACCCAGCGTGGTACCGGTGCCATGCGCCTCCACCGCGTCCACGTCCCCGGCGGAGAGCGAGGCCGCCGCGAGCGCCTGCCTGATGACGCGCTCTTGGGATGGCCCGTTCGGCGCGGTCAGGCCGTTCGACGCACCGTCCTGATTGACCGCGCTACCACGGATCACGGCCAGCACCTGGTGACCGTTGCGCTCCGCGTCGGAGAGCCGTTCCAGCAGCAGGACGCCGACGCCCTCACCCCACGCCGTACCGTCGGCGGCCGCCGCGAACGCCTTCACCCGCCCGTCCGGGGCCAGTCCTCGCTGCCGGCTGAACTCGACGAACACGGACGGGGTGGCCATCACTGCCACGCCGCCGGCGAGGGCGAGCGAGCACTCCCCGGACCGCAGCGACTGCGCGGCCAGGTGGATCGCGACAAGCGACGACGAACAGGCGGTGTCCACCGTCATCGCGGGGCCTTCCAGGCCGAGGGTGTACGCCACTCGCCCCGACACCACGCTGCCCGCGCCGCCGATGCCGCGGTAACCCTCCACGCCGTCCGGAGCATCGATCACTCCCGCGCCGTAGTCGTGGAACATCAGGCCGGCGAACACCCCGGTGCGGCTGCCGCGCAGTGCCGTGGCGGGTATCCCGGCCCGCTCGACGGTCTCCCACGCGACCTCGAGCAGCAGCCGCTGCTGCGGGTCCATGGCGAGCGCCTCGCGCGGGCTGATCCCGAAGAACGCGGCGTCGAAGTCGCCGGCGCCGTCGAGGAAGCCGCCTTCGCGGACGTAGCTCTTGCCCGCGCGGTCCGGGTCGGGGTCGTAGAGGGCGTCGAGGTTCCAGCCGCGGTCGGCGGGCAGGCCGGAGACGGCGTCGACGCCGTCGGTGACCAGCCGCCAGAGGTCGGCGGGCGACGTGACGCCGCCGGGCAGGCGGCAACCCATCGCGACGATGGCGATGGGCTCGTCAGGCGCGGCGCCGGCGCTGTTGCTGTCCGCGGCCGCGATGTGGGCGGCCCGTTCCGGCAGCAGTGCGGCCGCGAGGTAAGTGGCGACGGCCCGGCTCGTCGGCTGGTCGAACGCGAGGGTGGCGGGCAGGCGCAGGCCGGTGGCGGCGGTGAGCGCGTTGCGTAGCTCCACCGCCATCCGCGAGTCGTAGCCGAGGTCGGTGAAGCTGCGGTCGGCGGCGACCCGTCCGGGTTCGGTCATGCCGAGCACGGTCGCGACGCGGCCACGGACCAGGTCGAGCAGGATCCGGTCCTGCTCGGTCGGGCCGACGGCGCCCAGGCGGGTACGCAGCGCGACGAGGACGCCCGTGTCCGGCCCGGTCGCGGGTCGGCCGGTCAGGTCGCGCAGTTGGGCCGCCGGAACCGCGGTGATCGCCTGCGGCGCGTCCGTGGCGAGGGCGACGACGTGCGGTTCGGTGGCGCCCAGCGCGACGTCGAGGCAGGCCAGCAGGTCACGTTCGGTCACCGGGCCGGCGGCCAGCGAGACCGCCGACCGGCCGGCGGCCCGGTGGTCACGGACCCGGGCCTCGGCGGCGAGGTCGTCGCCGGAGCCGAGCGGGGCGCAGGCGAGCAGGAGGTCGGCAGGCAGGTCGCCGGGCAGGACCAGCCCGGTCTCGGCGACCAGGCGGGTGCCGGCCGGTGACTCGGTGAGGAGCCGGGCGACCTGCTCGGGAGCGGCCAGGATCGGCTCGGCCCCGGCCGCGGCCAGCTCGGCGGCGATCTCCGGGCCGGCGTCGGTCAGGATCAGACGGCGTACCCCGTATGCCGTGACCAGGTGCCGGGCCACCAGCCGGCCGAGTTCCCCGGCGGTGCCGGTGACCGCTGCTGTGGTGGCGGCGTCGATGGGCACAGGTGTCGTGGTGCCGGCCGCCATCCGCACGAGCCGTGGCACCCGGCCGCCGTCCGCGCTCAGGACGATGTGGGGCTCGTCGCCGGCGAGCAGGCCGGGCAGGTCGGCCCAGCGCGGGTCGCCGGCGGTCTCGACCAGCACGGCGGGGCCGCGGTCGGCGCGGTCCACTCCGGACCCTTCGGGCGCGATCAGGACAGGACCTGCCCGCCCGGTGGCGGTGTCCTGCCACCGGGCGAGCACGTCGTGCACCCAGGCGAGGGGGTCGCCGCCCGGGTAGGGGAAAAGGACGTGGGTGGCGTCGGCCGGCAGGTCCGTCAGGTCGGTGCGCACCGGTGCGGCGGCCAGGGCGTCAGGTCGTGGGCCGGCGATCACCAGTTTGGCCACGGTGGTGCCGGGCGCGGCGGGCGGCCGGGTCCAGCGCCGTGCCAGCAGGACCGGCAATTGCCCGCGTACGGCGATGAGCCGGGCCGGATGACCGGCGAGCGCGTGCCGCCGTACCTTGCGTGAGCCGGTGCGGGGTATCGCGGTGACCTGGTAGAGGCGTTCGGGCAGCTTGTACGCGGTGAGGACCCGCTCGCAGCGCTCGAAGATCTCGTCCGGGTCGACCGGGCCGTCGGTGACCAGGTACGCCACCGGCACCTCGCCGAGCACGTCGTGCGAGACGGCGGCGACCGCCACGTCGGCCACGCCGGCGGCACCGCGAATCGCCTCCTCCACCTCGGTCGGGTGGATGTTCTCGCCACCGCGGATGATGATGTCCTTGCGGCGGCCGCTGATGGTGAGGTTGCCGTCGGCGTCGGTCCAGGCCAGGTCGCCGGTGCGGTACCAGCCGTCGCGCACCGCGCTGGCGGTGTCCTCGGGCCGGTCGTGGTAGCCGGCCATCAGGTTGGGGCCGCTGACCCAGACCTCGCCCTCGGTGCCGGCCGGGACGTCGCGCCCGCTCTCGGGTTCGACGACGCGGACCGACAGGCCGGGTACCGGCCGCCCGCAGGAGCCGTCCGGCGCGCCGGCCGCCGGCACGCTCATGGTGATCGCACCGCAGGTCTCGGTGCTGCCGTAGCTGTCCAGCAGGGAGATGCCGAAGGTACGGCCGAACTCGGCACGCAGCGCGGCGGGTGCGACGGCACCGGTCACCAGGCAGGCGCGCAGCTCGGGCAGCCGAGCGCCGGTGTCGGCGGCCGCGCGCAGCAGGTAGTGGAACATCGCGGGTACGCCCGGCAGCATCGTGTAGGTGCCCGCGTTGAGCAGGTCGAAGACGTCCTCGGCGGCGAACCGGTCCATGATGCGCGCGGTGGCGCCGACGGCGAGCACGCCGTGCACGCAGAGCACGTGGGCGAGGCTGTGGAACAGCGGCAGTGGCCAGAGCAGGCGGTCCTGTTCGCCGAGCCCGAGGATGGGCGCGTAGCAGTTGGCGACCGACCACAGGCAGGCCCGCTGGGTGGAGAGCACGCCCTTGGGCCGGCCGGTGCTGCCGGAGGTGTAGAGCATCCAGGCGATCTCGTCGAGGCCGAGGTCGTCGGGGGCGGGCTCGGGCGGCTCGAACCGGGCGAGCGCCTCGAACGAGCCGGGTCCGGTGCCGTCGTCGACGATCGTGCGCACGCCGGGGGCGACCCGCCGGACCCGGTCGAGCCGGGTCCGGTCGGTGATCACCACTTGGGCGCCGCTGTCGGTGAGCAGGTGGGCGAGCTCGGCCTCGGTGGTGGCCGGGTCGACAGGTACGGCCACCCCTGCCGCACGGGCCACGGCGTAGTAGCTCTCCAGCACCGCGACGCCGTTGGGCAGGAAGATCGCCACCCGCTCGCCGCGGCGCAGACCACCGGCGACCAAATGACCGCCGAGCCGCCGGGATCGCAGTTCCAAGCCGCGGTAGGTCACCGCGCGCCGGTCGTCTTCGAAGGCGACCTTGTCGGCGTGCCGGTCGGCCTGGTCGCGGAGCAGCTCCGAGATCGGGCGGACGAGCTCTCCCATGGATCCCCCTCGTGTCAGCGGTCGTGCCTGGAACTGCTACGCGCTGGTCAGCCGCGGGTGGTGGTGTTTAGCAGGACGGTCACGTCGCCGGACGTGTAGTTGGCGGTGGCGAGGTCGAGCCGCCGATCGCGGTTGAGGTCGGTCGCGACGATCTCCGACGGGTGCATGCCGTCGGCGGGCAGGCTGGTGGCGGCCGAGAAGCCGCCGCGGCCGTCGCCGCTGAGCACGCTGATCGTGCTGGTGTGCACGTCGGCGGTGGCGAGGTCGAGCTTGCGGTCGCCGTCGAGGTCAGCCGCGACGACGTCGGCGGGGCCAGCGCCCGTGGCGAAGGTGCGGGTGAGCGGGTATCCGCCCCGGCCGTCGCCGAGCAGGACGACCACCGCGTTGCCGAGGTAGTCGCTGACGACCAGGTCGGTGTCGTGGTCACGGTCGACGTCGGCGGCCGCGATACCGACCGGGCCGGTGCCGGCCCGGAACGTGCGCGGTGCGGTGAAGCCACCCGTGCGGTCCGCCAGGAGCACGCTGACCGAGCCGGTGGCGACGCTGGACACGGCAAGGTCGGGCCGCCCGTCGCGGTTGAGGTCGGCGATGGTGACGTCGGTCGGGTCGGTGCCGGCCGCGAAGGTCCGGGTGGGCGCGAGGCCGCCGTGACCGTCGCCGGCGAGCACGCCGACCGTGTCGTGGTCGGTGACGACCACGTCCGGTACGCCGTCCCCGGTGACGTCGCCGACCGCCAGGTCGCCGGCGCGGGCTCCGGCCGGGTGGGCGACGGGCGCGGTGAGGCCACCGCCGCGGGTGCCGAGCAGCACCGCGACGGTGTTGTCGATGAGGTTCGCGACGACGACGTCGGGGATGCGGTCGTGGTTGAGGTCGGCGACCACGACGTCGGCGGCGCCCGCGCCGACCGCGATGGGTGGGTCGGCGACGATCCGCCCGGTGCCGTCGCCGCGCAGGACGCTGAGGGTGCCGGCGTCGAAGTTGGGAGTCAGCAGGTCGGCGCGGCCGTCCCGGTCGAGGTCGGCCGCGACGATGGAGGTGGCGCCCGGCCCGGCGGCGGCGACCGCCGCGGGGGCGAAGCTGGAGCCGGCCGCGAGGGCCGCCGCGGGCAGCACGGTCGTCCCGACGATGGCGGCGCCTATGGTGAAGGCCGTGGCTTGGGCGGCCCGGCGTACGCCCTGATTGTCCCCGTGCTCGCGCATGTGTCTCCTCAGTGGACTTCGCTCCGCGTTCTGAAGCGAAAGTAGGTGCGCGTGACCGGGGGCCGGGACCCCTAAGACTCCCCTACCCAGTGCGGCGGGCGCTTCTCGGCGAAGGCGCGCGGGCCCTCGCGCCACTCCTCACCCGCGAGGCGGCGTTCCTCCCATTCGAAGCGGGTGGCGAATGCCTGTTCCAGCGGCATGGTGACGGAGGCGGTGGCGGCCTCCTTGATCGCCCGAAGCGCCAGCGGCGAGCAGGCGAGCACGTCACGCACCCAGCCGTCGACGCAGGAGTCCAGGTCGGCGGCGGGGACGACGTCGTTGACCAGGCCGTGCCGCAGCGCGTCGGCGGCGCTCATCCGCCGTCCGGTGAGCAGGTGGCCCAGTGCCACCCGGAACGGCGCCTGCCGAGCCAGCCGGAACACCCCGCCGGCACCGGGCACCAGGCCGAGCCGCGCCTCCGGGAGACCGAACTCGGCGTGCTCGGCCGCGACCACGATGTCGCAGGCCAGGGCGAGTTCGAAGCCGCCGCCCAGGGCGTACCCGTTGACCCGGGCGATCAGGGGTTTGCTGAACCGGAACCGTTCGGTCAGCCGGGGCCAGCCAGGCTGACCTCGGCTGCCGAACGTGCTCGGCGCGGTGCCGGAGGCGTTGCGGGTGGCCAACTCCTTGAGGTCCTGGCCCACCGAGAAGGACCGGTCTCCGGCGCCGGTGAGCACGACCAGCCGGACGGCGTCGTCGCGCTCCACCTCGTCCCAGATCAGGGCCAGCTCGGCGTGGGTCGCGCGGTCCATGGCGTTGAGCACCGCGGGCCGGTCGATGGTCACCCGGGCGACCCCGCCGTGGCGCTCGTAGCGGACTCGCGGTTCGCCGGTCACCGCGGTCTCATCCCTGCTCCGGGGTGCATCAGAACGGGTAGGGGGGCGGGCTGTCGCGTACGGTCAGCCACTGCCACTGGGTGAACTCGTCCTGGCTGTGGGTGGCGCCGAAGCGGCTGCCGTCACCGGAGGCGCCGCGACCTCCGAACGGCACGTACGCGTCGTCGTAGATCGTCTGGTCGTTGACGTGGACGATGCCGGTGCGCAGCCGGTCGGCGAGCGCGGCGCCGCGGGCGGGTACGCCGGTCTGCACGGCCGCGACGAGCCCGTACGGCGTGTCGTTGGCGACCGCCACGGCCTCGTCCTCGTCGCGGACGACGACGACAGGCGCCACCGGGCCGAAGACCTCCTCGGCGAAGACGGGCATGGCGGTGGTGACCCCGGCCAGAACCGTCGGCCGGTAGAAGAGCCCGTCGTGGCTGCCGCCGGCACGCACCGTGGCGCCGGCGGCGACCGACGCGTCGACGAGGCGGCGGACCCGGTCGAGCTGCGCACGGTTGATCAGCGGGCCGAGGTCCGTGTCGCCGTCGGCGGGGTCGCCGACGCGCAGCTTGTCGGCGCGCCGGGCGAGCCGGTCCAGGTACTCGTCGGCGACCGCCTCGACGACGATGTGTCGTCCGGCGGCCATGCAGATCTGGCCCTGGTGGAAGAAGGCGCCGAACGCGCCGGCAGCGGCCGCGGCGTCCAGGTCGGCGTCCTCGAGAACGATCAGCGCGTTGTTGCCACCGAGTTCCAGCGCGGTGCGTTTAAGCGCGCGACCGGCCCGCTCACCGATGACCCGGCCCACCGCGGTGGAGCCGGTAAACGCGATCATGGCGACGTCGGGGTGGTCGACAAGCGCGGCGCCCTCGTCGGCGTCGCCGGGCAGCACGTGCAGGACCCCCGCGGGCAGCCCGGCGAGTTCGAACAGCCGGGCGATCACCAGCCCGCCGGCGACAGGGGTGTTGAGGTCGGGCTTGAGCACCACGGCGTTGCCGAGCGCGAGCGCGGGCGCCACCGCCCGCAGCGCGAGGATCAGCGGGAAGTTCCACGGGGTGATCACACCGACCACGCCGAGCGGGATCCGGCGCGCGACGCTGTGCGCGCCGGCCGGTGTGGCGAGGAGTTCGCCGTACGGCTGCGTCGGCAGCGCGGACGCGGCCCACAGCTCGTCGAGCGCCGAGTCGATCTCGAAGCCGGCCTTGGCCGCCACGGCGCCGCCCTCGCGGGTCAGCCAGCCGGCGACGTCGGCGCGGTGTTCGGTGAGCAGGTGGGCGGCGCGGCGCAGGATCGCCGCCCGCTCGGGTGCGGGCCGGGCCGCCCAGGCGGGTTGGGCGACCTGTGCCCGGCGTACGGCGGCATCGATGTCTCCGGGGTTCGCCCGGCCGGCGGTGGTGAGCACCGCGCCCGTCGCCGGTGCGGTGACCTCCAGCGTGCCGCCGGCGGCGGTGCGCCACCCGTCGCTGAAAACCGTGGCGGCCGGTATCCGCAGCCGCTGGTCGGTGCTGGTCATGCGTCCTCCTCCGGGTGTCGGTGCCCGGTGATGGGCACGTCGATCAGCAGCGGCGCGTCCCGGGTTCCGGCCTTGGCCAGGGTCTCGGTCAGCTCGTTGGTGTCGCGGACGCGGATCGCGTCCATGCCGAAGAACGCGGCGGCGCGGGTGAAGTCCAGCGCCGGCGGGCCGAGATCAAGGCCCAGGTAGCGGCGCTGCCGCGCGGAGGGGCCGTCGATGTCGTCGAGCGTGTGCTTGAGCGTGCGGTACTCGCCGTTGTTCATCACGACGAACGTCACCGGCACCCGATAGCGGACGGCGCTCCAGAGCCCCTGCAGGCCGAACATGGTGCAGCCGTCGCCGAGCACGGCGACCACGGGCCGTCGCGGGTCACCGAGGCGGTGGCCGACGGCGGCCCCGATGCCGGAGCCGAGACCGCCACCGACGGTGTGCACGTACGAGCCGGGCCGGTCGAGCCGCAGCACCCGGCGCAGCAGGACGCCTGTGGTGATGGCCTCCTCGACCAGGACGGCGTTGTCGGGCAGCCCGGCGGCGACCGCGGCCGCGGCGGCGAGTGGGTCGATCGGCGCGACCGCGCGCAGGCCGCCCAACTGCCGGGCGAGTTCCGCGTCGCGACGCTCGGCGGCGAGACGTCCGGCGGCGAGGCGTTCCGCCGACCCGTCGGCGGTGCCGGTGAGCAGTGCGGCCAGCCCCTGCAGCGAGGCCCGGATGCCGCCGACCAGGCCCCGGTCGGCACCGAAGTTGCGCCCGATCTCCGCCGGGTCGCTGTCCAGTTGTACGACTGTGATCCCGTCCGGCAGCGGGTGCTCGGGCGTGTAGTGGTGCGGCGTGAAGGCGTGGCAGCCGGCGATGAGCACGACGTCGTGGCCGGTGAGCGCGGCGCGGATGCCCGCGTGCCGGGCCGGAAGTGTGCCGGCGTGCAGCGGGTGGCTGCCGGGGAAGTCGACGCCGTCGTTCATCGGCTGGTGGTAGACGGTCGCGCCGAGCGCCTCGGCGACCGCCACCAGCGCGGGTACGGCCGCGTCCCGGCCGACGCCGTCACCGGCGACGATGACGGGCGACCGTGCGGCGGCGAGCAGCCGGGCGGCGTCGGCCAGGCCGGGCGCCGGGCCGGCGGGGGCCACCACCGAGCGGGACGGCAGCGACACCTCGGTCAGCTCGGCCATCAGGTCCATCGGCAGCGACAGGAACACCGGGCCGGCCGGTGGCCGCGCGGCGAGCGCGAACGCCCGGCGCAGCAGCAGCGGCAGGTCGTAGGCGTGCTGCACGTCGAAGACCTGCTTGGCCACGGGCCGGGCGATGCCGACCAGGTCGCCGGCGAGCATCGGGTCCTGCGCGAGGTGCCGCCGGTCCTGCTGACCGGCCGTGACCACGAGCGGCGTCCGGGACCGGGCCGCGTTGAGCATGCCGACCATGCCGTTGGCGAGCCCGGCGGCCACGTGCAGGTTGACGAAGGCGGTACGGCCGGTCGCCCGCGCGTACCCGTCCGCCATCGCCATCACCGAGCCCTCCTGGAGCCCGAGCGTGTACTCGAACTCGGGCAGCTCGGTCAGCGCGTCGAGCAGCGGCAGCTCGGTGGTTCCGGGGTTGCCGAAGATCCGGGTCACGCCCTCCTCGCGGAGCACCGCGAAGAGCGCCTGCAGCGGGGTCATCCGTTCATCCCGTGCAGCGCGGCCCGTTCCACCTTGCCGAGCACGTCGTCGCTGTACATCCGGTACGCCTGGACACCGGCGAACGCGGCCATGTACTCCCGGAACCGCTGTGGCGGCTCCTCGGCCAGGCCCAGCATCCGCCGGTTGGCGACGACCGCGGGCGCGCTGAGCTGTTCCGCGGCGCGGGCGGCGACCGCCTCGATCTCGCGGGGATCGGCCACCTCGTCGCAGAGCAGCCGGCCGTCGGTTTCGTGCGCCCACACCTTGCGGCCGCCGAGGATCATCTGCCGGGCGAGGCGGCTGCCGGCCCGCCGGATCAGGCGCAGGTTCGACGCGCCGGGCACGATGCCCTCCTGCGCCGCGGGCAGGCTGAAGTACGCGTCGGCCGCGGCGACCACCCGGTCGAAGACCATGGCCAGCTGGGCGCCGCCGCCGATGGCGAACGACTCGACGACCGCGACCCACGGCTTCTGCACCGGCGGCGACCCGTCGCCCGGGTGCAGGCCGCGCACGATCTTGTTGAGGTAGCCGAGTTCCCGGGCCAGCAGGAAGTCGACGTACGAGATCCGGCCGCGGTGCAGGTCGCGCAGGTTGATCCCGGCGCTGAAGACGCGCCGTCCGGCGTAGCGCGGGTGCGACATCGGCGCGCCGCGCAGCATGCCGACACGGGTTTCGCCGTCCAGCAGCACCAGGTCGACAGCGGTCTCCATGTCCTCGGCGAGCTGGTTGTCCTCCGCGTTGAGGCAGTGGTCGTTGTGCACCTCGAGGCGGGTCACCCCGCCGGTGCGGCTGAGCCGGACGCTGCCCAACTCCAGCTGGCCCGTACGCGCGAACAGGTCGGCGAGCTCGAGCGAGCGCGGTACCGGGCCGAGCATCGACTCGACGAGGTGCTCGCCCGCGTCCGGCAGAGCGAGCAGCGCGCCGAACAGGATGCCCTGGTCGATCTCGCGCCCCTCCTTGCCGGCCTGCTCGTGGCGCAGCTCCGCGGCGATCTGGGCGGCCGTCGGCACCAGGCCCGGAACCAGGTCGGCAGCGGCGTACGCCACCTCGGGCAGCCGCGGCCGGCGGGTGTGGTCGCCGGTCAGCTCCCGGTACAACTGCGCGGCGTGAGCGCGCAGGAACTCCTCGCGCAGCGCCCGGCAGTCGGCGTGCACGCGGGCGGCCAGGTCCTGCTGGCCCGCGTCCCGGTCGACGCGCGGCGGCAGGCCGGCGAGGATCTCCTCCGCGCCGGCGGTGACCTCGGTCAGGGCGCGGGCGTCGGCTGCCCGGTCACCGCGCAGTGTGGGCACGGTGAGCGCGGCGGTCATCGCGGCTCGCCCGCGCTCGCGCGCAGGGTCCGGTCGCAGGCGGCGAGGTGGACGCCGAGCGCCTCCTCGAAGCTGGTGTTCACCGCGTCGAGCAGCAGCCGGCGGCGGATGGCCAGTTCGGCTCCGTCGACTGGCCGAGCGCCCAGCAGTTCGGCGGCCCGGGCGGTCGGGTCCGCGGTGACCTCGTCGATGATGTGGAGGGCACGGGCCTGCTCGGCGCTGAGGTCCGCGCCGAACAGTGTCAGCCGGCGGGCGGCGACCGCGCCGATCTGGTTGGCCAGCCGGTACAGCGCCATACCGGGCCAGGCGCCGCCGGTGCCCGGCAGCGTCACGGTCGCGCCGGGACCGGCGATCCGCTGGTCGCAGACGAGCAGGATCTCCAGGGCGCCCCCGACGACGGGTCCGTCGACGAGCGCGATGGTCACCGCGGCGGAGCGTTCGAGCCGGCGCAGGGCGCGTTCCCACTTGTTGACCACGTGGATGCCGGGGCCGCCCGGCCACTCGGCCAGCGCGCCGCCGGTCAGGTGGAGCAGCGCCACCGCCGCCCCGCCGGCCTCCTCGATGCGGTCGCAGAGGCGCTCCACGTCCGCGATGAGCGGGGCACCGAGCGGCTGCGCCGTGTCCACGGTGGTCTCGATCCGCACCGGTTCCTCCCGGTCCAGGACCAGGGCGGGTGCCACGCTGTCGGTCATGCGGCTGTCTCCTTGGCTCGTGGTCGCGTCGTTCACCAGCGGATGAGCGCGGTCTCGATGGTCGAGCCCGGTCCCATGGTCATCAGCACGCCGTACTCACCCGGGCGCGCGACGCCCTCTTCCAGCAGCCGCGCGTAGGAGAAGAGGAACGAGCCGCTGGACAGGTTGCCGTAATCGCGCAGGACGCCGCTGGTGTGCCGTACGTCGTGCCGGGTGATGCCGAGGTTGACCATCATCGAGTCGATGACCTTCTTGCCGCCCGAGTGGATGACCCAGTGGGCGATGTCGCTGCGCCGCAGGCCGGTGTCCGCCAGCAGGTCCGCGAGCACCGTCTCGGCGTGGGCGCCGACGACGTACGGGATGTCGCGGTCGAGGAAGAAGCTGAACTTGCCGGCCTCGTCGTCCCAGTCGTAGCGCATGGCATCCACGGCGTCGGGGATGATGCAGCTGGCGAAGCGGAGGACTGTCGGTCCCTGCACCGCCTCGCGCGGGTCGGGGCCGGCGATGATCGCGGCGGCCGCGGCGCCGTCGCCGAAGAGGCTGTTCACCACCGACGTACGCATGGTGCCGTCGAAGACGTACGCCGCCGAGCACGCCTCCACGCACACCATCAGCGCGAGCTGGCCGGGGTGCGCCGAGGCCCAGGACGCCACGGCGGTCAGCGCGTTGAGCCCGGCGTTGCAGCCCATGCCGACGACGTCGAGGCGCGACGTGCCGACCGGCAGGCCGAGCTCCCTGATCAGCAGGGCGCTGAAGCCGGGCGTGAGCAGGCCGGTCGAGGAGACACAGCACAGGTAGCGCACGTCCGCGAGCGTCTGGTCCGCGTTCTTGAGGCACTCCTGCAGAGCCCGGCCGCCCAGATCGATGCCCTGTCGCTTGTGCTTGGCGATGAGCTCACCCTGCGACTCCATGCGCGGGTTGCCGTCCGGCCCGTTCGGCGGCAGGGTCAGGTAGCGGCGGTCGATCGCGCTGCTGCGGAACACCGAGCGGATCTTGGGGTCGGCGATCCGGAAGATGCCGAGCAGTTCCTCCTGCGTGTAGCTGAACGTCGGCACCGCGGTACCGACGCCGGCGATGCGGGGCAGCGCACCGGCGAGAACTGATTCCGGCGGGAGGCGGTCGCCTCGCACGGCTGGGTCGTCGACCTGCAACACGCTCGTCACGGCGGCACCCTTCTTCGTGGGATCGGTGGGACCACCAGGTCCGTCCCGGACGCTACGGTCGCCGCGAACTGCACCCACACCCCTAGGGACACCTAAAACGGGCGGCCGCTCCCCTTAAGGGGTTCTCCGCTCCGCCGGCCACGGGCACCATGGCGAAGGCACACCCGGACGAGCGGCGAGGCGGGAAGATGACCGTATTGACGGAGTCCTCGGGACCGGCGCCGCTGGTGGTGGGCCTGGGCGGCACGACACGCAGCGGCTCCACGTCGGAGCGCGGGTTGCGGGCGGCGCTGGGCGTGGCCGAGCGCCTGGGCGCACGGACGCTGTGCTTCGACGGCCGCTTCCTGGCGGACCTGCCCGCGTACGCCCCGGAGCGGCCGGAACGCACCGCCGCCGCGATCAGGCTGGTCGAGGCCGTGCGCGCCGCGGACGGTCTGATCGTCGCCACTCCGGCCTACCACGCCGGCGTCTCCGGCCTGGTCAAGAACGCGCTGGACTACCTGGAGGACCTGAGCCTCGACGAGCGGCCCTACCTGGACGGCCGGGCGGTCGGCTGCGTGGTGGCGGCGCTGGGTGGGCAGGCCCTGGGCTCCACGTTGGACTCGCTTCGCGCGGTGATCCACGCCCTGCGCGGGTGGCCGGTGCCGGTCAGCGTGTGCCTGGAGAGCGGCCGGATCGGCTTCGAGCCGGACGGGACGTGCACGGACACCAAGGCGGCGATGCGCCTGGACCTGCTCGGGCGCCAGGTCGTCGGCTTCGCCGCCACCCCGTTTGCGGTACGCGCGGAGAACGCGCCGGACCCCATGGTGGGATCCGGCGCGTAGCCGGGCTCGCGCCGCTCAGCCCACGAGCGTGCGCAGCGACCGCTCGCCGGGTTCGCAGGCGGCGCGCAGAGCCTCACCGGCCGCCGGGTCGAGCCCGGCCGCGCCGTGGATCCGGCTGGGGTCGATCTCGCCGCGGGCGTCCGCCAGCCAGGCCGGGTCCGCGTCGACGCCCAGGAAGCCGGCCACCCGGGTGAGCTCCTCGTCCGGGTCGGCGAGCAGCGCCTCGAAGCTCAGCTCGGCCTGACGCTCGGCGGGCACCGCGGCGAGAGCCGTACACCCCTCGGTGATCATCTCGGACCACATCTCACCGAAGACCTCGACCGGGATCCGGTAGTCGCGGAACGCGCTGGGATCGAAGGGCGGCACCAGCAGATCGACAAGCTCCGCCGGCACGCGCTTCATCGTCTCCGGATTGAGCTGGGCGGGCGACGCGACCCCGGCCAGCCGGGCGGCGTGCCGGGCGAGCGCGGTCAGCCGGAAGCCGATGTGCCGGCTCATCGACTCGGCGCAGTCGGGGCCGTTGCGGTGGATGTGGACGAACCGCGCGCCGGGAAAGTGCGCCAGCAGGTCGGGTACCAGGGCCAGTGAGGCGCCCGAGCGCTCGACGACCACGGGCCGGCCGAGGCGGCGGGCCATCAGCTCGAAGAACGCGGAGTACTGCTCGCCGGCCGGGCGCAGCGGCCAGGCCGGCACCTCCGCGGCCAGCTCGTCGAAGAGCCGGTCGGGGTCGTCACTGAGCATCGGCAGCGTCATGTGCGAGATCATCGGTACGCCGGCGGCGGGGCCGAAGCGCCCGCTCTCGTACGGGTAGGTCAGCTCCGGCGCGCGTAACCCGTCGCGCACCATCGCGTCGAGGTACGGGTCGTTGGCCGAGAGCATCTCCCAGAACGCGGCCCCGTCCAAGGGTGCCAGCGGGATCGCGTCGCGCCGCACAGTCAGCGCGGCGAAGAACTCGCTGACGCTGAGCACCGCGGGATGTCTGCGCAGCAGCCGGGACATGAGTGTCGATCCGCAGCGGCCGCTTCCGACGATGAACGTGACAACCATCAACGCCTCCATGCTCGTCGCAAGGCGCCGCCGCGGTTCCGTCGACGGCCTCGGCGGCTCGTTCCTCGACGCTAGGAAGCAACGGGCGTCACGTGGACCCCCAATCGGACACATCGACCCCTATGCCCCCTTCTGCATACTCTACTGCTCCTATAGGCATTAATCGGTATCCGCGCCCCTGCCTCGAGCGACGGCCGCCGGCATGCGAAAGCCCGCCGTTGGTCCCGGCCCACCCCTTCATCGGGTACGGAGCGGACACACCGGCAACCCGGGCTCCTGGATCATTACGGTATGACTGCTCCGCTGCTTCGCGTCACGATGGAGTCCGGCCAGATCTGGCACGACCCCTCAGAGGATCTGCTGTTCGAGTTGCTGTCGGACATGGAGCGCGGCGAGGAAATGTTCCTCGTCGTGGAACGTCTCACCGATGCCACCGGTCAGACGTTCGCGCAGGTTGCCCGCACCGAGGCAAACGGATACCAGGTCGAGTACCGCGAGGGTGGCGAAGACAGTCACTTCCAGGCGTTCACCGAGGACAAGCGGCTCGTCCACTCCGTGCTCACGGCTTGGGCCTTCGAGCTGGCCGGATGGCGGGCGGCGCTGCCGTGGGTGCGCCTGCGGTTCGACAACCACAGCTGAGGGTGAGCCCGCGCGTCCCCTCGGCTAACGACTCGGCGAACCGCTGTCCCCGGGAGCACGGCTCACGATGGTGCTTGGGCTGCTCGTCTCGTCCGTGGGCCCCAGCGGCGGGGCCGCGGCCAGGTGGAACTCCCTGCGCAGGGCGGCCCGGGCGGCCAGGTGTCCGCAGAGACCGTGCACGCTGGGGCCAGGAGGCGTCGACGCCGAGCACAGGTACACACCCGCGAGGGGCGTGCGGTACGGGTTCCAGGCGGGTACCGGCCGGAACACGGCCTGGGTGAGCGTGACAGCCCCCGCGCCGATGTCGCCGCCGCGATAGTTGGGGTTGTACGTCTCGTACTCGGCCGCCGACACACCCCGCGCCGCGATGACCGTGTCGGCGAAGCCGGGCGCGTACCGCTCGATACGGCGAGTGACCAGCGGCACCGGATCCCGGGTATCGCCGTTCGGCACGTGTGCGTAGGCCCACACCGGGCGACGGCCACCCACCGCGCGGCCGGGGTCGGTCACGGCCGGATCGACGACGAGCACGAACGGCTCCTTGGCTGCCTCGCCCCGCGCCGTCGCGTTCTCCGCCGCGACCATGCCGGCGCGAGCGCCACCCACGTGCACTGTCCCCGCCTGGCCCACCTCCGGGTTGGCCCACGGGATGGGTCCGCTGACCAGGAAGTCGACCTTCGCCGCCCCGGGGCCGTAACGGAAGCGCTCCAACGCCCGGCGGTAGCGCGGCGGCAGCCGGTCGCCGGCCAGCGCCAGCAGGCCGTGCGGTGTGGTGTCCAGCATGATCACCTGAGCGTCGAGCTCCGCGAGGTCGGTGATCCGACGGCCGGTGTGCACGATGCCACCGTGCGCCCGCAGATCGTCGACGAGGGCTTCGGCGATGCGGACACTGCCGCCCCGGGGCAGCGGCCAGCCGGTGGCGTGCGCCAGGTGCCCGAGCAGCAGCGCGATGGCCCCCGCGGGCAGGCTGGGCAGCCGGCCCACCGCGTGCGCCGCAACCCCGGTGAGCAGTGCCCGGGCAGCCTCGGTGCGCAACCCGTCGCTCCCCAGGAGATGCCCGAGCAGACGCGGGCCGAGCAGCAGCGGTGCGGCCAGGTCGTGCGGCAGGGACCGCTGGCCGGACAGCAGGAAATCGGTTACGCCCGTGCTGTGCCGCACCAGCGGAGCCATCAGCCGCCGCCAGCGGCCCCCGTCCGGGCCGAGCCGATCGCAGGTCCTGGTGAGGTCGTGGTAGGCGAACGCGGCGGCGCCCCTGTCCAAGGGGTGCGCGTAGGCGATCGGCGCCCGCAGCAGCGCAACGCCGCGGGCCGCGAGGTCGAACTCCCGGAAGAACGCCGACGCGGCAGCCATGGGGTGCACGGCCGCGCACGTGTCGTGCCAGATCTCGGAGTCGAACAGCGCCGCACCGCGCAGGCCACCGCCGACCGTGGCGGCCTGTTCGTGAACGTGCACGGTCAGCCCGGCACGCGCCATGGTGACGGCGGCGGCCAACCCGTTCGGTCCGCTGCCGACGACGGCGACGTCGGCGCGCGTCATGCCGGTGCGGTGTCAGTAAGGAACCGCTTGTCGGCGAGGCCGGCGCCGCGCCCGCGAACAGTAGCGCGACCGATCATGCCGGCTTCGTGTACGACGAAACGAACACACCGGCGGTGGGAAGGTACTCGTTGCGGTGCCAGTCGCTGTAGTGGCCCTCCGGCCGCAACCCGGCGTCCTGGGCGTAGACATCCACCTCGCTGGGCGTCAGCAGGCGCGTGATCTCCGTACCGATGCGGTGCGTGCCATCCGACTCGAACAGGATGGTGGACACCTGCCAGATCCGGTTCTCCCCCAGGAGCAGGGCGTTCATCTGGATGCCGGTGTCCGGCTCGGACAACGGCAGGAAAGCTGTGCTGCGTGCCAAGCCCTGATGCAACGCCTCGACACCGGGACGGTTGTGTGTCTCGACCAGCAGCCTGCCACCGGGCCGCAGGTGTTCCGCCGCACGGGCGATGACGTTTCGCTGTTCCTCGGGATCGAGGATCAGCGCCAGCGTGGCGCAGATGCAGTAGACGAGGCCGTACTGCCGGTCGCCACGGTAGGTCCGGATATCGCCGAGCTCGGCGATCACCTCACCCTCGTCGGACTTCTTCTCGAGAGCTGTCAGCATCTCCGGAGAGGAGTCCACCCCGGTGACGGGGCCGACACGGCGCGACAGCGGTAACGCGACGCGGCCCGTCCCCACGCCCAACTCCAGGGTCCCCCAGGCGGGCTCCGGGTGACATTCGACCAGGGCGTCGACGGTGACCCCAGTGGCGCCACCGTCCCGGAAGATGCGGTCGTACCAGCCTCCGAACTGTCTGCCGTAGCCGATGTCCGCGATCGTCATGGGTTCTCCGTCCCAGTGCTCGGTTGTCGAAGCGCCCTCGCGGTGAGGGCTTGCCGTCTCGGGCGATGCGCAGATCGCTGGGGCGTGGTGCACCGCTCAGGCGGCAAGGGCAGCGTCCGGCCGGGGTGTGGCGGGCCGGGGCACGAGGGCAAGCTCACGCCGACGCTGCGACAGCACGTAGTGGATCGCCGGATGAGTGGCGCCGAACGCGAGAACGAACCGGTTGAGCCCCATGAACGCGCCGATGCCGAGGTGGAACGCCGTCATGGTGCCGAGGTAGGCGCGGGCGGCGGGCTTGGGAAGCACGTAGATGAGGGGGAATCCGAACTCGATGGCGATCGTGCCCCAGGACAGGACCTTGGACATCACCGGGTAGCGGGTCAGAAGCTTGTGCGCGTGCGGGTGCCCGTAGTTCTTCGTCCGGATCACTCCGGCGACGGCGTCCCCCTTCAGCCAGACCGGGGACACGACCTTCACCAATCCGGACGCGACGTAGGAGAGCGATGTCTCCAGTGCCAGCGTCCGCATCGCGAGGTCGTCGGCCCGCTCCTGGTCGCGGATCAGGCCGGTGGTGGCCATCGTGGCGTTGATGACCAACTGCAACTGGTCGGCGCCGTCCCGGCCGAACGGCATGAGTTGGCCCTGCACGCTCTGGAGAAGGGCCAGCGTCGCGCCGCCCGCGATCCGCAGCGGCCGGTTCTTGGGCCAGATGAAGGTGGCCGCCGACAGTGCGGCCTGCGCCCCGAAGATCGTGTAGGGGAGCGCTCTGGACGCCAACACGCGGTGCAGCCCGGGGTGATCCTGTGCCATCGTCGGCTCGAAGGCATCGATCTGGCTCCCCAGCAGATCGCCCTTCGCGAAACGCTTGTGCTGGCTGAGCGTCTCCAACGCCGCGATGAACGTCCCCGCGGAGGCGATGCGGCGCGCGGTGATGGCCGGGTCCAGCGCGTTGAGGAACGAGGCAACCCGGGTCAGACGACGAAACACAAGATCTCCTTCTGCTGGATTTGACTGCCAGGCCTGGGCATCGCCGGCGGTGGTGGGGCGCATTCCGCATCACCACCGCCGGCGATATCCCCGCTCTCAGTCAGCGGTACTCAATCCGCTCCCGGATCTCAGTAGGCGTTCCGTGCGACGTAGTTGTTGACGTTCGCCGCGAGCGCCCCCACCCCAGCAGCGAAGAGCGCAACCGCCTCCGGGCAGGTAACGGTGAGGGGGGTGAACAAGACGGGTTCGGCGGTGCCGTCGAACGGGGAGACGATTTCGATCTGCGTGAGCATCCCCGGCGAGACGTCGGGCAGGGTTTCATTGGCGTACTGGGCGACGAGAGACATCTGGATCCCTTCTTCCTGATCCTTGTTGGATCCCTTGGTGGTCCTTCCGAAAGAACAGCGGCCGCTCCCCAGTGGGGCAGGACGCCCACTTCGGCTGGGGGTACCGCCCTCACAGCGCGTACGGCGGCCTGAGGACGGGGCTCTCAGCCGATGTGGCCTACTGTGCGGTGGCGGCTGCCGGAAGCGCGGGAGTCAGGGGAATGTGTTCGGAAGCGAACATCGGTTTCACCGTGTACTTCCCCTCATCCTCGGGGTGACCCTGCAGCATCATGAACTGGGTGTGGTCGGCGCCCGGCTGGTGCGGGACCTGCGTCAGCAGGTAACGCTTCAAAAGCTGGTAGCCGGAGGTGGCGACGATGTGCGGCAGGTCGGCGGACGACTCATTTGACGCCTTGACGGTGACCTGGAGCGCGTCGAAGATGACCTTGGGAACGCGGTTTGTCGCGTTCCAGAAGAGGCCGTACCAGGGCCGGTCCGGGACTAGCTCGATCTCTTTCCACTCAGTCGCCGTGCCGCTGGTGAGGTCACGGTAGAGCAGGTGCATGTCCGACACACCGGGATTGGGCCCGAAGAACCTCCAGTTGGGTGCCCGGAGGAGTCGCAGGGGTCCCCGCTCGAGCAGGTGGTCGAACCGTTGGTCGGGAAGCTGACCGGCGGCGGTGTTGACCAGCCACGCCGCGAGTCCGGTCGATAGCGCGGCATACAGGACACGTTGTCTGTTCACTCCCAACTCCCAGGGACGATAAGTTCGGCGAGTTGCTTGGCGTGTGTCTGCTCGGCAACGATCCCGATGTGGGTGGCGTCCTCGTACACGTGGTGCCAGGAGCGGTCCGACAGCTTCAACATCCGTTCCTGCGACGCCCGGTGCTTCGCGATATTCGTACCCTTCGTCGCCGTCGCCACCTGCAATGGGACCGTCAGCCTCTGGACGGGTGGGTACGTGCGTGCGGCCATGTACTCGCGGTACGCGGTGGTCCACGTGCGAGGCAAGGCGTGGTACTCGATGAAGCTGATTTTGACCTCGTCCGCGTACGACTCGGTGAACGCTCCTATCGGCCGTAGGACGTTGAGGCCGGTGGCGGCCCACAGGGATTCCAGCAGCAGGTGCTGCCGCGCCCACGAGTCGGGAAGCGTGCCGGCGAAGGCCTTCAGGTCGGTGATGATCGTGGTATCGACCATCACCACGTGCGACAACCCCGCACCGCCGCGCGACTCGGCGTACGCGGCGGCCAGGTAGCCGCCGAGGGAGTGCCCCACCAGCACCACCGGCAGCCCTTCGAGGTAGTGCCCACGCAGCTCGTCGACGATCTGGAACTGCTCCTCCAGGGTGGCCCCGGGTAGCGGGCTGCTGAGTCCGTGGCCAGGCCTGTTGTATCCGACGCAGGCGGCGTTCTCGGGCAGGTACTCACGCACCCAGGCCCACTCTTCGGGTGGAGAGCCGAGCCCGTTGAAGAAGACCACACCAAATGCGGCGTCCGTCGGACGCGTGTGATCGACCTCGACGAGACTGCCATCGGCACGACGCATCGTGGAAGACATCGCCATCCGCCGACGCCTACCGACAAACCGCGTCCGCGCACCGATCGCCCAACTGCTGGCGCACAGCGCCGCCACACCGATGGCGAATTTCCGTTCAAACGACAATGTCCGCACCGTCGGCACACCCCATTCCTCCCGGCAAACGCCCTGCTCCGCGGGCGTTTCCCCCGTGGCCCCGGTGGTTGCCCAGCATCCGACCGGTCCGTCATGCGGGCACATCACGTGCTCGCCATCCCCTGGCGGTGGTTGTTGAACGGGGGTGACACCGATACTGCTTCCCGCCAACGGGCCGGAGCAACGGCCACCGACCGTCCCGGACAGACGCGAGCTGTCCCCGCTGATCAAAGCCGTGTCCGATCGTGTCTCGGACAGCAGGACATGGCGGAGATCCGCCGTTCCCTGGTGAGGTGGCCCCACCAGTATTGGCGTTCATGGGGCCCTGGGAGAGTGCGCCGTACGCGGCCGGAGGGCGCGCCAGGGGTCCAATCTGCGACCCAGCGGCGGGGGTGTACGAGCCGTTGCGGGCCGGCCAGGACCCAGACGGTGACCAGCATCCGAGGGTGTCGATAGACCCCCGCTAAACCGCGTAGAGCCAGTATGTCCCGGACAGACTCGAACGCCGTTGGTTCCACGACCCATCGAGAACCACGATGATCAAACACAGAGCGACGTCGACACGGGGGACGTATGACTCAGTATGGTGGAGGTCCGCCGAATCCGAATGGGGTCACCGAGCCGGGCGAGTTCACTGCCGCTCTCCGACAGTTGCGAGCCTGGGCAGACCTGTCATTCCGGCAGCTGGCCCAGCGGGCGGAGACCGCCGGTGAGGTGCTCCCGGCGAGCACGACCGCCTCGATGCTTGCCCGCGCCACCCTGCCCAGGAGCGACATCGTCGCGACGTTCGTCCGAGCCTGCGGGCTCGACGGCTCGGACGTCGCCAGGTGGGTCGCGACGCGCAACGCGCTCGCCGCCGCTCCGACCCGGTCGGATCACGCGGCACCCGTCATGCACGACGCGCCGCAGCCCACACCTGACGACGGACCCGTGCCTGCCATGCTGCCCCCCGACATCGCCGACTTCACCGGCCGCGAGGAGCAGGTGCCGTCGCTGCTCAAGCACCTGTCGGGCGCGACGCGTGCCAGCCAACACCACCACGCGCCGGTCATCGCGACGATCAGCGGCATGGGCGGCGTCGGCAAGACAGCCCTCGCCGTCCACGTCGCCCACCGGCTGTCCGAGACGTATACCGACGGTCAGCTGTACGTGAACCTGCGCGGCGCCGACGCGTCGCCCTTGCAACCCGGTGACATCCTGGCCCGGTTTCTGCGCGCGCTGGGTGTGCCGAACCAGGGGATTCCGGCCGACGAGACCGAACGTGCCGAGCTGTACCGCACCCGCCTCGCCGGCCGTTCCGTGCTGCTGGTCCTGGACAACGCGGCAACGGAGAGCCAGGTCCGGCCCCTGCTGCCGGGCACGGCGACCTGCGCTGTCCTGGTTACCAGCCGGGCACGGCTGACAAGCATCGAGGGCGCCCACCGCGTCGACCTCGACGTGTTTTCACCGACGACGGCGATCCGGCTCCTGGCCCGCATCATCACCGACAAGCGGTTGACCGCTCAGCAGGCCGCAGCGGAAAGAATCATCGCGTTGTGCGGTGGGCTACCACTGGCGGTTCGCGTCGCCGGGGCGCGCCTCGCCGCCCGGCCCAGATGGCACCTCGGACACCTGGCGACGATGCTCGGCAACGAGCGCCGCCGTCTGGACCAGTTGGCGGCCGGTGACCTGGCGGTTCGCGCCTCGCTCGCGTTGAGCTACCAGGGGCTCGACCCCACGGCACGGCGGCTGTTCCGACTGCTCGGCCTCTTCGACCTGCCGGACTTTGCGGCCTGGTTCGCCGCGGCCATTCTGGACTCCGGGTTGGACCTGGGCGTCGAGCACGCCGAGGCGTTGGTGGATGCGCAGTTGCTGACCGCCGCCGGCACCGATGGGGCCGGACAGCAGCGCTACCGCTTCCACGACCTGGTACGGATCTTCGCTCGTGAACGCGCCGCTGTCGAGGAGACCGATGAGTCGATCACGGCTGCGCTCACCAGCGGGTTCGGTGCCTGGCTGGCCCTCACCGAGCGGATGGCTGGACACATCCCGGGGCCGTGCTACGCGGCGATCAGCGGACCCACGGCGCGTCCGGCCACGGGCTGGGTCGACCGGTACACGCCGAGCATCGGCCCGGGCCTGTGGTTCGATGCCGAGAGGGCGGCACTGCTGTCCCTGATCCGGCAGGCGTGTCTGCTCGGCCTCGACGACGTGGCGTTCGACCTGGCCGGGTGCATGGAAAAGTACTTCGACGTGCGCGGCATGTACAGCGACTGGGTCGACACCAACACCGAGGTCATGTCCGCGTGCCGTGCGGCGGGCAACCTGCTCGGTGAGGCGGTCATGCTCCGCGGCCTGATCGACGTGACCACCTGGATCACCGACGGCGACGGCGACGGCGACGCGATGTCCCGGCTGCACGACGGGGCGTTCCGGCTGTTGGACATGTTCACCCTCCTGGGCCACGAGCAGGGCATGAGCGACGCCGCCGTGATGTGCTCCTGGGCGCTCACCGCGGCGGGCGACCGCCCTGCCGCGATCACCTATGCCACCCGTGCCCTCCAGTTGGCCAACCGGTCGGGGCACCCGGGGGGCCGGATCCGGGCCCGGTTGGCGATGTCGGTCGCCCACTACGAGCAGGGGCGGTTCGACGACGCGGCCGCTGGCCTGGCCGACGCCCTGGGCGAGGCGCGGGTCCTGGACAATCCGCGCTGGGTCGCGACCGTCCTCCAGTTCTCCGGCATCACCCATCGCGAGCTCGCCAACTTCGAGCGCAGCCACAGCATGCTGCACGAGGCGCTGAGCATCTCGCGTCACTTCGGCGACACGTACACCGAAGTCCTGACGTTGCTCGCACTGGCTCGGCTGGACCTGCGGCGGGGTGATCCGGCAGCCGCGCGCGGCACCGCCGACACGTCGGCGCTGCTCAGCCGCAAATACCACATGGGCCACCACCTGGCGGAGGCACTGCAGCTGCTGGGCGAGATCGAGATGGCCGACGGTTGCCCCGCACGGGCGGTCAACCACCTCGAGGAATCGGTAGCGATCTGGCGGACCCGCGGATGGCACTCCATGCAGGCCGCGGCGCTCACGAGTCTGGGCAAGGCGTACGCGCAGACTGAGCCGTCGGCCGCAGGACGGGCGTTCGAGGAAGCCGCTGCGATCTTCACCCGGCTCGGCAACACCGCCAAGCTCGCCGAGGTTCTCACGTACATCCCACCGCACGGCGTCGAGCGCCGTCGAGGTCAGTCGGCGCACACGCCGGCCTCCCCCGGGTATCGACCGCAATCGAGTGCCGCGGCGAAGTGGGCCGGGATCGCGTTGGGGGTGAGCGGGGACGCGGGCCGGGGTCGGTGATCGGAGCGTCGTCGAACTCGCAGGCAGCTCGTGCTGCCGACCGACCAGCAGGTACGCCTCGCGCAACGCCGGTTGGAAGTGTCGTGGCCGGCAAAGCAGCAGCCACCGCGGGCCCGGCGTTGTTATCGGTATGAGGAATAGGCACATCCATGAACGCTGACCTCGATCGGGAGTTCAGCGATTTCGTCGCGGCCCGCTCGCACGCACTGTTCCGGACCGCGCTCGCCCTGACCGGGCACCGTCAGCAGGCCGAGGATCTGCTCCAGACCGTACTGACCAAGGGCGCCCGACACTGGGGGCGGATCCGCACCGGAAACCCCGAGGCGTACCTGCGTACCGCGCTGTACCGACAGCAGACGAGTTGGTGGCGCAGCCTCCGGCGGGGGCGCGAGGTGAGCGCCGAACAGGTGCCCGAGGTCGCGACGACGGCCGACGCCACCGCCACCGTCGACCTCAACCTGGCGCTCAGACAGGCGTTGGCGCAGCTCGCGCCCAAACACCGGGCGGTGCTCGTGCTGCGCTACTTCGAAGACCGACCGGACGGCGAGATCGCGGAGATTCTGGGCTGCACCCAATCCACGGTACGCAGCCAGGCCGCACGGGCTCTCACCCGGCTGCGCGAACTCTGCCCCAGGCTCGACATCCTCACCACGAAGGAGGCGGCAGACCGATGAACCCGCACCTCACCAGCGCGCTCCGGACCGCATTCGAGGAACTGGCCGAGACCGCGCCCGCGCCGGTCGGGCTGGCCCAGGCCGCACTGGTCAGCGCCCGCCGGCAACGGGTCACCCGGCTGGCCGTCGGCGGTGGCTTCGCGGCGGCGATCTGCGCCGCGCTGATCGGCGTGGTCGCCGTCATCGCCCCGCTCAGCGGTACGGCCGGCGACCAGTTCGCCGGTAGCGGGCTGAGGCCACTCGTGGTGACCGCGTACAGCGGCATCCGCGATCCGAAAATCGATGATCCGAGCCCGCACTTTCTGTACTCGCTCCTGCTGAACGCGAAGACCGGCCGGTACGACCGGCTGCCGTACCGCTATGCCATGCCGTCCCCGGACGGCAGCCAGGTGTTGGTCGCGACGGGTGACAACAGTCCACGCTATCCAAACCGGGTGGGCGTACTGGACCGGGCCAGCGGGAACGTACGGTGGATCGCCGGCTCCGGCAGCACCAGCGACGCCCGCTTCCCCGGCTATTCGAACGACGGGCGCTGGTCGCCGGACGGGCAGCGCATCCTCTTCACCCACCTGCCGCGCACGGGTACGCCCGGCTTCGTGCTTGTGGATCCGGAGACGCTCACGACAACGTTCGTCCCACTGCCCGACCTGGCCGCGCAGAACGACCAGGCCACCGGCCTGATCTGGACGCCGGACAGCAACGGGCTCGCGCTGACGCTCTCCACGTCTGTCGACGAGCCCACGGTGGCCGGGATCCGCATCTACGACCTGGCTGGCAGAGTGGTGCGCACCGTTCCCGCCAGCGGCGGCCGGCTGGACGAGGTCAGCTTCTTCCCGGACGGCGGGCAACTGGCGCTGGCGCCGTACTCCGACGGGGTGCGGCAGACTTCCGTCACGGTGGTCGATCCGGTCACCGGGGCGCTCCAGCACAGCTTCAGGGTGCCCCTTGCCGGCGGCCTGATCGGCTGGACGGACGAGCAGCACCTGCTGATCCGCGTCTTCCACGACGCGGGCGGGATACCGGCACCGGACCAGCCCGCCCCGGTCCTCGGACCGGGTGATGACGAGTACGACCGCCTGCTCGTGGTCGACCTGACCGGTCGGGTGACCCACTCGATGCACCTACCGGCCGAGGACGCCGACCACCTCTTCATCGGCTCCTCCGCCGGCCTGCCGAGCAGCGCCGCGAAGATCACCTTCTAAGCCGTGCTGGACCTCGCCATCGTCGACGAGGTCGGCCAGACCGGATCTATGCCGGCTCGCGCACGCCGCCGGCGTTGCCACCGTCGTCCGGCATCGGTTCGGCCGGGGCTTCGGGCAGTTCGTCCGGCGCGCCGGGCAGAAGGTCGCCCGCGTCGTCGGGCACCGGTTCACGCGGGTCGATAGGCGGATACTGTTCGGGGTCGAGATCCGGTCCAGTCATCAGGTGAGTATCCGTCGCCTTCCGGACTGCCGCTCGTCGGGCCCGCGAGCCGGGCGGTGGAGCCAACGGCGCGTTGATCGGATCATCACCACTTGTTGAATAGACGCTGACAAATTTTGGCCAGGCTTGGCGGCATGGCTATCACACACCGACGCCTCCTCGCCGCCACCCTCGTGGCCGCGCTGACCCTGCTCGCGGCCTGGACACCGGCACGCGGCGCGGAGCCCGCTCCGGCGCCCGCCGCCACCGCACCCAACATCATTTTCGTTCTCGTCGACGACCTCGCCTGGAACCTGGTGCAATACCTGCCGCAGGTGCAGCGACTACAGAGTGAAGGAGCGACCTTCACCAACTACACGGTGACCGACTCGCTGTGCTGCCCCTCCCGCTCGTCGATCCTCACCGGGCAGTTCCCGCACGACACCGGCGTGTTCACAAACGGTGGAGACGATGGCGGGTTCGCGGTCTTCAAGGGCCGGGGCAACGAGAACCGCACCTTCGCGACCGCCTTGCAGGCCAAGGGCTACCGAACCGGCTTCCTGGGCAAGTACCTCAACGGCTACCTGCCGGCGGACACCCAGGGAGGCGCGCTGCCGTACGTCCCACCCGGCTGGTCGGAGTGGTACGTGGCGGGCAACGGATACTCCGAGTACAACTACGACCTCAACGAGAACCACACAGTTGTCCACTACGGCAGCCAACCGGCCGACTATCTGACAAACGTGCTGTCCCGCAAGGGCAAGGACTTCATCCAGCGTTCGGCGGCCGCCAACACACCCTTCCTGCTGGAGGTCTCGACCTTCGCCCCGCACAGCCCGTTCACACCGGCCAACCAGGACCTCGACGACTTCCCCGGCCTCACCGCCCCGCGCACGCCGGCGTACGACCAGCTGCCCACCAACCCGCCGTCCTGGCTGGCCGGCAACGCGCCGTTGACCACCCAGGAAAAGAGCACCCTGGACACGAACTTCCGCAAGCGTGCCCAGTCCGTGCAGGCCGTCGACCGACTGATCGGCAACCTGCGTACCCAACTCACCACGAGCGGCATCGCCGACAACACCTACGTGGTGTTCAGCTCCGACAACGGCTTCCACATGGGCGAGTACCGGCTGACCGGAGGCAAGCAAACCGCCTTCGACACCGACGTGCGGGTCCCCCTCGTCGTCGCCGGACTGGGCGTCGTCCCCGGATCGCAACGTGCCGAGGTCGTGCAGAACATCGACCTGGCGCCAACCTTCCAGCGCATCGGGGCGGCAGACGTCGGCACGCACGTCGACGGGCGCAACCTGCTTCCCCTCGCCCAGGGCGAGGCGGCACCGAACTGGCGTACCGGGGCGTTGATCGAGCACCACGGCCCCAACCAGGCGGCCGACGACCCCGACGCCCAGGACCGGCGCAACGGCAGCCCGGTCACCTACGAGGCCCTGCGGACGGCGACCTACACCTACGTCGAGTACTCGAACGGCGAACGGGAGTACTACGACCGGACCGTCGACCCCCACCAACTCAACAACATCGCCGCCGGGCTCTCGACAACCCGCCGGGCCGCACTACACGACGCACTCGCGGCGTACGTCGCCTGCCACAGCCACTCGGCGTGCTGGACGGCAGGTCACGTGCCGGCCTGACGGCGCATCATCCGCAACGGCCCTGACCTGCGGCCTCGCGCTGTCGCAGGCCAGGGCCGATCGCCGTCCTCGCCCGGCTGGGCGCAGGTGGCCGCCACACGAGCACGACGAGCCGTACCCCTTCGGGTTGGCGATTCGCTCGACCAGTCGTCACCTAGTTGGTCACCCAGACGAGCGATTCACGCGTCGTCACAGGTCTTCATCGTCTTCGTCTGGTGGCAGGTCGGTCTGCCACCAGATCCGCATCAGGTACTGCTCGATTCCGGAGTGCTGTCGTTGCAGATCGTCGATGCGCTCATCGTCGCCGTCAGTGCCCATCACCTTCAGAATCTCGTGGAATGCCCCGTCTGCCTGCTCACGCCCGCGATGAAAAAGCGCGACCGTATACCGGCCGTGCCCCCTTGGCGGGTCAATGCCAGAAATGACCGTGCCGAATATGTCGCCAACCTGCAGATTGCCGGTAGGACAGTCCAGGTCGAACGTCAGGGGCCCCGTCCACCCGGACGCGCTCAGGTCGTCATCGGGAGCCTCGTCCCAAATCTCCACGTCGGCTTGTACTTTTATGAGGTCTTGGGTCGCGACGATGTAGATCTCGTATCCGGTGCTCGCTGCCACATTCTTGATGGCCTCGCTGATAGCGGTCGCTGAGCCCACGGCGGCGTCGCAGTAGACGTCGCGGAGGACGACCATCCGGTAGTTCGGACTTAACGTCAGGCCATGGCGGCTGTGCCGGGTCGGCATGGTTGCTCTCCTACGAACGGTCGACAGCTCGATACCCTCACCCGACAAACAACAGCACCCTCCGGCTCCGGGGGGCCCGCTCACCGTGAGCGGGCTCCCGAACCGGATCAACCACCGAGCTGCAAACGCGCGGATCGCAACCCGCAGGCCCGTCTTGAGGAACGCACGGAGATCATCCGCAGTGCCCGTCCAACCCCGCCTGGATCCTGCCGGCAACGTGGTCAACGAGTCCCTGACCGCCGCGGCCACGATCTGGTTCGCAAGCACCCGCACCTCATAGGGCGCCAGGTCCGAGAGGTGCGTCACGCGTCGATCATCGCAGTCGGGCACGCCCGTGCGAACAGCAAAACAACGGTGCGGGCCGCCTCTGGGCGGCCCGCACCGTTGTCTGCCGGAATGCTGGTGGGTGGGAGTTCCTGGGCTACAGGTCGGCCTTCGTCACGCGGGAGGATTCGTACGTCGTGGATGCCTGGGGGGTGCCCGGCACGATGGAGACGTCCTTGACCAGCATGCCGGTCTTGGCGTCGATGGTCAGCACCTCGCTGCCCCCGCCGCCGAACATCTCGGGGCCGGCGGTGATCGTCAGCGTGGCCTTGCCGTGGGTGGTCGAGTTCATGACGCTGACCGCGGAGATGGTGGACAGCAGACGCAGCACACCGGCCCGGACCTGCGTGTTGCCGTCGCCAGCGGAGAGCGCTTGGGTGCTGTACGTCCACAGGGCGTTGTCCAAGTGCTGCTGAACGGCCTGAGGGCTGTACGGCTTCGGCTCGGCGTTGCCGCCCTTCTGCTTGATAATCACCTGGGCGGCCGCCTGCTGCTTGTCCCACACCGCCTTCTGCGCTGCGGGATCGAGGCCCACCAGCGGCTCCTTGGCTGCCTTGAGCATCTGGGTCCGGCCGTCGGCGGGGCTGCTGTCCGCCGCGGCGACGGCTGCCTCGAGGAGCGGAGCGTAGCCGCCGTCCGTCATCTGGTCCTGGTGACGGGCGATCGCACGCTTGATGTCCCGCACGCTGTTGCCCGTGTAGATCGCGTGACCGTCGGTGTACAGCGTGTAGACGACCTGCATGGTCTTGGTGCCGTGGACCTGCGTCGCCTTCACCAGCCACGCGTCGCCCGCCGGCGGGGTGACCGTCTTGATGGATCCGGCCAGGGTCATCAGCGGCGCGGGCTCGGCGGACTCCTCGACGGTGGTCGAGCCCGAGGCGGCGGCCGACGAATCCTTGCCGGCCTGCGTGCCCCCGGTCGCTGGCGAGTTGAGCAGCACAGCGACGACTGCGGCCGCGGCGGCAACCCCCACCCCGGCGCCGATGCCCAATCGGCCCGCGATACCGATCCGGCGGCGGCGCTGAATCGCCGGACTGGATTCGTGGTCCCGCGTGGTTGTCGTCGTTTCCATGGTTGAAGTCGCCTCCACAGTCGTGTCCTCCGCTGACGTCGCGCCCAGCAGCCGCACGGTTCCGGCGTCGGCCATAGCCGCCCGCAGCACCGCCCGCGCCCGCTGATACGCCTCCGGGCGCAGTGGTTCTGCGCTGCCCAACGCACCGACCAGATCGAGCTCGTCGGTCATCGGTGTCTCTCCTTCGTGCTGTTGCGGTCCTTCAGAAGCGCGGACACCCCCGGCGCGTCGCGCAATGCCGTCCTGGCCTGGCTCAGCAGCCGCCGCGCGGTGCCGGCCGGTATGCCGAGTGCCCGCGCGGCGTCGGCTGCGGTCAGGTCCTCCCAGGCGACGAGCCTCAGGACCTCCCGCTCTTCGGGTTTGAGCCGCGTCAGGGCCGACCGGAGCACCGCCCGGGCGTCCACGCCGAGGTCCACCGCCGACCACGGATCCCATCCAGTCCCCACGTCCGGCACGTCCGCGACCAGGTCCTCGGCCGGCCGGGACCGCCAGTGGCGTCGCAAGCGATTCAATGCCACCCCGTACAGCCACGGCCGCGCATCGTTGTACGACCGGTCGTACAACCGCCGCGACTCGAACGCCGCAACCCAAACCTCGCCCAGGAGGTCCTCGGCCGCATCCCGCCCCGCCCGACGAACGAGGTACGCACCGACGGCGGCCTCATGACGCTCGACCACCTCCACGAAGGCGTCGACATCGCCATCCAGTGACCGGCCTATCAAATCCGCATCCGAAGCCATGGCCCTCCTCGGCTAAGTCCGCGCTTCAACCTGTCATTGCCGATCAGGCGGGGAAGTGTTCAGGCACCGAGGTTCCGGCGGCAAGCGGTCGCCCAACAGCGACCTCTGGTCGGCATGAGCGGCTGCGGCGCGGTAAGCGTTGGGCCCAAGCGTGGCGCCCAGGCCAGGGCCGAGGGCCGACGCGGAGGCAAGGAGCGACACCGCACGCGTGGGCGCCCCCGGTGCACCGTCAGACCGATGAACTTCTACGGCCCGGCACCGAGTTCGCACTCCGGTCGAGAGTACGTGCACTCAGGGGAAGCTGGGTATGCCTGCTCCTCCATCAATAGTCGGTGATGGAGAGGATGGTTCGCATGCGAAGGACACTGATTGTGGTGACGGCCGTGATCCTGGGTCTGGTGTCGGCGAGCGGGCCGGCGGCGGCGCAGCAGCGGCCACGGGGGATCCCTGACCGGGTCATGTTGCAGCCGGACGATCTCGGCGGGGCCGTGCCGGGGCCGGTGGAGGACGGGCTGGTGTGGTCGCTGCTACCCCAGCCGTGCGCGGACACGCCAGTGCCGCAGCCGGTCGTGAGCCGCACTGCGGCGGCTGATCTCGGTACCCGATTTCGGATCTACGAGAACGTCGCCCGGTACCGCGGCGACGGGGCACACGCGTACATCACCGAGCTGAAGGCGCAGCTCGCCCGGTGCGGGGCGGGCGGCGACGAGGAGGGCTTCGACCCGGTCGCCGAGGACCGCCTCGGACCGGACACGGTGCTGTTCCTCGGCACCTACGACGAGGGCGACCACTACGTCGGCTACGTCGCCGCCGCGGTTGGCCACTACGTGGTGGTGGTCATGATGTCGGACTCGTACCTGGGGGCGGCCGACCTGACCACGTTGAACGGGCTGGGCAGCGCCGCGATCAGCCGAGCGGCTGCGTGACGCGCAGAGGCCGGCCCTCGGGAGGGCCGGCCTCTGGCCACGGGCAGCGTGACCGGGCGATGAGGGTGCCCAGACTGGCGAAGCTGCTGTAAGGCATCGCCCCACAGGTCGCTCGGTCGATGGGTGAACGTAGGACTGCGTCGCCGGTGTGGTTCGGTGCTACGCCGGCTCCGGCATCCTGTCATCGGCTACTTGTTTCATTGACCCGCAACCGTGGTGGGTGCGGCCTCGAAGGGATCGGGGATCGCCGTTTACGATTCGGGGTGTGCCGACGTATGAGCAGCTGACGGAGCTGAGTCGTCTGCGAGACCCGTCTACCCTGCTGTTCGGCGCACGGTCCGGCGCGCCGGCGGCGGGCGAGCGGGGCCGCCGCGAAGCGGTCGAGCACTGGGCGTTCCTCGCGGGCCGTGACGGCTACACGGTCACACCGCTGGACACCGACTCGGGGCATGGCGCTGCAACGTACTGCGGTGATGTGAATGTCGACGGGCTGGTTTACCAGATACACCGAGGGCCACGCCGACGAATCCTTCAGACGTGGATGGACAGCGAGGGCGACTGGCAGGGCCGGTTCGTGCTTGACGACGCGATCTGGGCGGTACCCGTACCGCCGCAGCCGGAGCCGACCGACTGCCGGTGGTGCGCGGACGGCCCGCCGGACACTCTCCGGATGGCTGATTCCGGCCTGGTCGACGGCATCTTCTCGGTTTGGGTTGCCGAGCACCCTGATGGCACCGGACGCGGGATCGTCATCCAGCAAGATCCTGATGACGATGAGCCCAACGTCGTGTGCTTCGAGCCCGCTCACGCTGTGGCGGCGGCTGGCCTTCGGGGGTGGGCGCTGTCCGACAACGAACTGGCCCTGCAATTCACCCAGGACGCTGCCGGCGATGTGGACATACTCGATTCCGATGGTTGGCTGCGGTTCCAGCTCGCGGTGAAGCCAGCGGCGCGCCGTGATCTGCGTGCTGGCCTGGAGAAGATACGGAAGCTGCCCACCTGACGGCCACGCACGGCCGTGCGTGCGCACCTCGCGGCGCCAGGTGCCGGCCTGCTGCTAGAACCGCGCGGGTCGCCAGGACGACCCGGCGATCTTCGGCGGTATGACCAGCGTGGGGATGATGGCGAGCCAGGTGGCGTGCCAGGCGCCGGGAGGAAGCGCCAAGGTGGCACACACCTCGCCCGCCAATTCATCGGGACTACGCGACCGGACATCGATGCATAGCAGGTCTGTCACTGTGACGATCGGTCCCCCGTGAATGGGGGGGGGCACACGAGCGATGCTGGAGCAGCTCGCAACGATGCCACCGGGCGGCCTGCCGTGCATCGGCTATCGTTCGCAGGTGTCGACGATCGAGCCGTATCGCATCTCCGTCGAGCCCGAAGTGCTTGTTGACCTGCGTGAGCGCATCGGCCGCACGCGCTGGCCGCAGGCACCGCTGGAGCCAGGATGGGAGTCCGGCACCGAGCCGGGTTACCTGCGCGAGCTGCTGAGCCAGTGGCAGGATTTCGATTGGCCGGCCTTCGAGAAGACGCTCAACGAGCTGCCGCACTACCGGTTCGAGGGTACGCATTTCGTCCACGCCCACGGCCGGGGGCCGGACCCGCTACCTATCGTGCTCACCCACGGCTGGCCCGGCAGTTTCCTGGAATACCGCGACCTCATCCCACTGCTCACCGAGCCCGACGACCCGGCCGACGCCTTCGACGTGGTGGTGCCGTCGCTGCCAGGGTTCGGGTTCTCCGACTGGCCAGTGTCCCCGGGCGTGGTCAACGCCGTCGTCGCGGACCGCTGGCATCGGCTGATGACCGAGGGCCTCGGCTACCGCACGTTCGCCGCCCACGGCAGCGACCTCGGCGCGGGCGTCACCACACAGCTCGCCAAGTTGCATCCGAGGAGTGTCACCGGCATCCTCCTGAGCGCCACGGCGATGCCGCGGCCGCAGCAGCCGTGGAGCGACGCGGAGCAGCGGTACCTCGCCTGGATGGACGAGTGGCAAGCCGCCGAGGGCGCTTATGCACATCAACACGCGACGAAACCCCAAACCTTGGGGTACGGGTTGACCGACTCCCCTGCCGGGCTGGCCGGCTGGATCGTCGAGAAGTACCGCGACTGGTCGGACAGTCACGGCGACGTCGACGCACGGATCGGCCGTGAACACCTCCTCGCGACGCTCACGCTCTACTGGGCCACGGGCACCATTACGCCATCGATCCGGATGTACTACGAGCACCGCCGGCAACCCACGCCGGTGACCGAGCGAATCCCGGTGCCGGCCGGGTTCGCGCTCTTCCCCAACGAGTTCGTACCGCTGCCTAAGCCGCCGCGTGAGCTGGCCGAGCGTTTCTACCAGGTCGAACGCTGGACCGAGCTGCCGCGCGGCGGACATTTCCCGGCTATCGAGGAGCCGCGGCTGCTCGCCGAGGAGCTGCGAGCGTTCTTCCGCCCGCTGCGCGCACAGTGTGACCCGTTCGCGCAGCGCTCTGACATCAACTGATGGCAACGCTGGCACGCCGCCCTGCAGATTAGCGAGCCCTATACCGCCGCCTGCAACGAGATCGCGGGCCACTACGTGCACCACCGTCCAATCCTGACCGAGGCCATGCAGGACGGCGTGGTTAGCGCAGCTTCCCGCATGGGCGGCGACTGACCGTCAGGCCCTGGATCACTTCGCATCACGGAACGCAACGAGGTGGGCAGCCACGTCCCGACACAGCACCGTCACCTGGGTACACGACCTCCATGGCGGCCCAGACGGCGGGGAGCCACGCCCACCGTCCCCGCGCCTTGTCAGCGGCAGATCCGGATACTCACTGGGCTTGAGCCGGGCCGGGTGTCGCACGGTCAGGTGTTCCTGGCCCGCGGGCTATCTCATCCCCGGGCCTCGAGGTGAAGCAGCCGGGCGGCGTCGAGCCTGGCGGCGCGCAGGGCACCGGCGGAGCAACGCCGTGCGTACGGGTACCCGCGCCATCCGGAACACCGACACAACCGGACTGCGGGGGCCGCACATGTCGTACATATGTACGATGTGCGACTTTTGAGATCTCCGCCTAGCCTGCGTGGTGACCGCCGCCGCGCCATTGGCCGTGGATTCGCGGCGGCGGTCTATTGCCCACTCCAGGTATTCGAGAAGGAGCAACGTGACAATCCTAGTAACCGGAGCGACCGGCAATGTGGGTCGCCAGGTGGTGGCCCAACTGGTCCGGGCTGGGCGACCGGTGCGGGCGATGACCCGCCAGCCGCACCCCGGTCGGCTGCCGGATGGGGCCGAGGTGGTCCAGGGAGACTTCGAACGTCCCGACACCTGGCCGGCGGCGCTGGACGGAGTGCAGTCGGTGTACCTGTTCCCCTTCGTGTACGCCGCGACCGACCATGGGTTCGTCGATGAGGCGGTCAAGGCCGGCGTCACCCGGTTCGTCGTGCACTCCGCGGCGGCGGCCGGGTTCGCACCCGGAACCGGAGGCAACGGCGCCCTCGGGCGGCACCTGACCGAAGAGCGGGAAGCGCACCGCGGGCTGGAACTGCTGGTGGAGGCCTCCGGCGCTGAGTGGACCCATGTGCGGCCGGGCCTGTTGGCCGCCAATGCGCTGCAGTGGGCCGACCAAATTCGGGCCGGACGGGTGGTGCGCGGGCCGTACGCGGCCGCTGGCTACCCGGTGGTCCACGAGGCCGACGTCGCCGATGTGGCGGTCGCGGCGTTGCTGACCGACGACCATGTCGGTCGCGTGTACACCGTCACCGGCCCGGTGAAGGTCTCGCAGGCGGAGCAGGTCACCGCGATCGGTGCCGCCATCGGCGTGCAGGTGCGGTTCGAGGAGCTCGATCCGACCGAGGCGTGCAGGCAGTGGCTGCGCGACGGCTTCGACGAGGAGACCGTCGACTGGATGATCGCGCTGCTCGCCGACGCGGTCGACGGGACGGGTGCGCTACCGCCAACGGACAGCTATCTGCAGGTGACGGGGCGACCACCGCGCACGTTCGCCCAGTGGGCCAACGACCATGCCGCCGACTTCCGGGTAGAGGTGCCGCGATGACGATTCTGGTCACGGGTGCCACCGGCATGGTGGGCCGACACGTCGTCGCCGAACTGGTGAGGACCGGTCATCGGGTCCGCGCACTGACGCGGACGCCGTCGGCGGCGGGTCTTCCGGACGGGGTGGAGGTCGTCGGCGGCGATCTGACGGACCCGCCGTCCCTGGAGCCGTCGTTGAACGGTGTGGAGCGGATGTACCTGTTTCCGGTCGGACGGTCGGCGCGTGATGTTGTTGCTGCTGCGAAGTGGGCCGGCGTGCGGCGCATCGTCGTGCTGTCCGGGGCGCTGGCCGACACCGACGACAGCGAGGACGGGTACCTGGCGGTCGAGCGTGCGGTCGAGGACTCCGGTCTGGAGTGGACGCACGTCCGGCCCGGGGAGTTCGCCGCGAACTGGCTGGACTGGGCCCCGACCATCAAGGAAGGTCGTGTGGTCCGCCGGCCGTATGGGGCTGCGGTCACCCAACCCACCCATGAGGCGGACATCGCCGCGGTCGCCGCGAGGGTGCTCGTCGAGGACGGCCACGCCGGCCGGACCTACACCTTCGCCGGCCCCGAGGCGCTCACCACCGTCGCGCAGGTCGACGCGATCGGCACGGCGATCGGTGCCACGGTGCGGTTCGACGAACTCGATCCGGCCGAGGCCCGGGCCGAGTGGATCAGCAACGGCTATCCAGAGACGTTCGTCGACTGGATCTTCACCATGTGGGCGCAATCCGCGCGTGATCCCGCCCCGACGAACCAGGAGTGGGCCGACATCGTCCCGCGCCTGACCGGCCGACCCGCGCGGACATTCGCGCAATGGGCCACCGACCACGCGGCCGACTTCCGGTAGACCGTTCATCGTGGGGCATGGGCTCGGCCGCCCGGGCCACATGCCCCACACGACCGTCAACCCAGCACGACGCGACGAACGCTCCGCGCAAACATCCTCAACTCGGCAGATCAGTACACCGGCATGGACCTGCTGGCTTAAAGCCCGCTGGCCGGCTGAGGCCGTCGGATGAACTGTCTGTCGCGGGCGGAGACCGAAGCCATTGGGCTGGCCGCTCGGAGGACGACATCGAGGACCAGGTCTGGATCCGCTACGTAGGCGCCGCTGGCCCATGCGGCATTCGCCTCGATCACGGCCCAGTGGCCGTCGACCAGTCCTACGTCTACGACGATGGCGGAGGGCAACGTGTGCCCATACCCGGCGATGAGATCGGTGCCGAAGGCTAGCGCCTCGGTCGACGCAGGGCCGAGGTGCAACCGGCCGTGCGCGGCGTACTGGCTGCCTGCGTAGACACCAGCGTCGAGCACGTGTAGCCGGTACTCGGCGGTGAAGTCGACGATGTCGCTGACGAGCACTGGAGTCCGCCGGTCGACAGCATCCGGGCCGGGCAGGCGGGAACCATCGGTGTAGATCATCGCCGGGATGTTCTTGTCGTTGGGCGACTTGATGAACGCCGGTCGACAGAGCTCGTAGGCCTCGCCAATGGCGACCAAGGTGATCTCGCGGCCGGTGAGTTCACGAGGAAGGCTAGTCAGCCAGCCAGGTTCAGCCTCCAGGGGCGCGATCCCGAGCAGCGGTGCGACGACGTCGGCGAAGCTCGGTCCCGCGTGAAGGTGATCAGCACGCAACCCGGCGGGTACTTCGAAAGAGCCGAGCTGGACGGTGCGTAGTCCGCGTCGATGAGCGGCATCGCGCAAGCTCTGAGCCGAGGCTGTCAGGCGCGGCGGCAGGACGAGTGTCACGGCCGATGATCCTGCCTGAATACACCGTGGCAGTTACAGCGGTTTGCTGCTCGTCGGCGACCTCGACGATGAAGACGCAGAGATATCCTCTCGAGCACCTGTTGGAGGAGGCGTGAATGGGATTGTCTGGCAGGGATTGCCCTGACTGTGGTCGGCGCGTGAGCAAGCCGTTCGAGAAGACCATCACCGGTCGGCGAGTCTGCCCGGACTGCGCGAACGCCCTGTTTATGGGCTCGGCCGCTGGCACGATCACCGGCAACGTCGGTTCCGGATACGGAGTGTGGGCGATGCTCATGCGAAAGATCCGACACTCCGACTGACCCCGATTGCTGCGAGCATCGCATCATGGGCATCGCCGGATTCCGCTCGAACATGCGTAGCCTGATCGGGCTGGCGGCCGTCTGCCTGGCCGTCGCGGCGGTCATCAGCGTCGCCCCGAACCCTGCTGTACCTGAACGCGACTGGCGACCACCAGCTGGCTATGTCCTGGTCGACACGGTCTCGCTCGACGACGAGCACACGTTACGGCTCTGGACCGGGCCGTCCGGCTGGTATGTCGAGAGCATGCTGTCCGGTCGGCACCAGGCAGCCGTCGGAGCAGGCAGTGGCGGCGACCAGTCCAGCGTGAGCGAGGTCCTCAATGGGCTGGTGGGCCAGTTGTCCCTTGCTGGCGCGACGGCCGTCGCGGTCGGGTCGCCTACACCTGTGCGCGCCCGGGTTCACTCCGGAGTGTTCCTCGTCTCGACGTCGGTGATCCGATCGACCGATCGGGCAGTTCCGGTGACGCCACTCGACGTCAACGGAAAACCCCTCGCTCCGGAGACTCTCGTAGAGGTCGCCGGCCGCGGCTGATCCCTACGATCCAAAAGTTCAGCACCCCGTAGCCCAACGGATGGTGATCATGGGCTGGGCTGAGGCACTCAGTTGGTGGGTTCGTGGGGCACGTACCAGCCGCCGAGTGCCTGTCGTAGTCCGCACAAGAAGATGCTCGCCGCGATCGATGTCGCGATCGCGATGAGCAGACCCCCGTACCACCGGTCCCGCGGGTCGCGGCCGATCGAGTCAGCCGGGGCGGAACTGCGGGCTGCCGGCCAGTGTTTGGTTGGCGCCAGCACTGCTCCCGCAGCCGCATCGGTCGATCGGGCAGCACGCTCACGATCGCCGCGCCTTGTCAGCGGAAGATCCGTGCACCGATCGTGCCGACGATCTGGTGGTCTCCAACGCCGCAGCCGGACTGGACTACGCCATCCGGCCGGACGTGCCTCGGTAGCATGTTCCGCCATGCACCGCATCGTCATCAGGCCACGCATCCAGATCCCGGTCCTAGACGAGTAAGTCCTAACGGCCCTGGGTGGTGGAGATAGACGAAGGGTGTTGAGGATCAGTTTGTGACGACCGA
>NZ_JBNCNO010000024.1:0-38720 GCF_049847025.1 Micromonospora sp. DT231
CATCGCCCGACAGCTCTACCGCACCATCACCACCCACCACCGCACCTCTTGACAACCCCCACTCACAGATCGGCGCGGCGGTGGGGTGGGCAGGGCGCGGTGGAGTGGGGTGGGGTGGGGTGGGGTGGGGTGGGTGGGGTGGGGTGGGTGGGGTGGGTGGGGTGGGGTGGGTGGGGTGGGGTGGGTGGGGTGGGGTGGGGTGGGCGCGGTGGGGTGGGTGGGGACGGGCAGGGTAGGGCCGACGCCGTGGCGTCGGCCCTGCCCTGCCCGGTGGTTAGGGCAGGGTCCACTTCTGGTTGGCCGCGCCGAGGCAGGTCCAGAGGTGTACGGGGGTGCTGTCCGCCGAGTTGTTGCCGGAGACGTCGAGGCACTTGCCCGACGACGGGTTGCGCAGGGTGCTGTCGGACTGGGCCGCCCAGTTCTGCGCGGCGCTGCCGTTGCAGTTCCAGAGCTGGATCTTGGTGCCGTTGGCGGAGGCGCCACCGTTGACGTCCAGGCACTTGCCCAGCGCCTTGATCGTCGAGCCGGACACGGTCCAGGTCTGCGCCGCGCCTCCGTTGCAGGTGTAGAGCTGGATCTGGGTGCCGTCGGCGGTACCTCCGCCGCGCACGTCCAGGCACTTGCCCGCCAGACCCTTGATCGGGCCGACCCCGGGAGTGCCGCCGCCGCCCTTGACCAGTGTGAAGTCGTCCAGGTCGAAGAGCCCCGTGCCGCTACCGGTGAAGGTGAGATAGAGGTTCTGGGTGCCGGACGGGACGTTGGCGAGCGTGGTGGTGACGTTGGCGTACGTCGACCAACTGCCGGTGTTCGGCACCGCCACCGAGCCGAGCACCGGGCCGGTCGCCGAGCCGGTGCGCACCTGGATGGTGCCGCCCGCCCCGCCGGAGACGACCCGGGCCGTGAACGAGGTGACGCCGGTCAGGTTGACCCCGTTGTACGCGGCCCAGTCACCCGGCTCGATGTAGCCCAGGGTCTGCCCGCCGTTGGCGCCCTCCTTGGCGAACGCGGAGACGCCGTTGGCCGAGCTGAACGCCTCGGCCTGGATCGTGCCGGTGGGCGTCGGAGTGGTGCCCAGTTCCTTGATCCGGATGTTGCGGAAGAAGGTGTCGTCACCGGTGCCGTGGTTCTGGATGCCGATGTGGCCGGCGAGCGAGCGGACCGGGTCGGTGTTGGTGAAGTCGTTGATCTTCACCCCGTTGAGGAGGACCTGTAGCCGTTCCCCCTCGACCAGCAGCTCGTAGGTGTTCCACTCCCCCGGCGCGTTGAGCGCCGCGTCCCGGGCGGCGATGTCGGCCGCCTTGTACGTGTAGATCGCGCCGGTGGTGCGGTCGACCGCGTCGGTGGCGTCGATCTGGACCTCGTAGCCGTTGTTGATCGCCGACTGCGGGTCACTCGACGGCGGGAAGCCGATGAAGATGCCGGAGTTGTCGTCCCCGGCGAGCTTCCAGTCCAGCTTCAGCGAGTAGTTGGTGAACTGCTTGGCGTTGTACCAGAACAGCCCCATGCCGCCCACCGACGTCAGGGTGGCGTCGGAGTTGGTGAAGCTGCCCGGGCCGGCCTGCGACCAGCCGGTCGTCGAGCCGTTGTAGAGCGGGGTGTAGCCGGTCTCCGGACGGCAGTCGGCCTTGCTCCGACCGGCGGCGTACCGGATGCCACCAAGCAGGTGGGTCCGGAACGCCGGCTCCGCGTACGACGCCTGGGTGTGCCCGGCCCCGGTGTAGAAGGACCGGCCGCCGCTGTAGCTCTTGCACCAGCTCAGCGGGTGGTCGGCGCCCATGCCGCCACCGGAGTACGACGACTCGTCGAGCGTCGCCAGCACGTGGGCGGTCGAGCGGGCGTTGGTCCGGTAGTTGTACCACTCGTCGGTGCGGGTCCAGGTCTGCGGCAGGTGACCCGTCGCGGCGTGCGCCCGGTCCTCCACCTTGACGTTTGCCTGCTGGATCGCCGGGTGCGAGGCGAACCACGCGCCCACCAGGTTGCCGTAGAACGGCCAGTCGTACTCGGTGTCCGAGGCCGCGTGCACGCCCACGTACCCGCGACCCGAGCCGATGTACGACTCGAAGGCGGTCTGCTGGCCGGCGTCGAGCACGTCTCCTGTGGTGTTGAGGAAGACGACGGCCTCGTACTGGGCGAGGTTGGCGGTGGTGAACACGGCCGCGTCCTCGGTGGCGGTGACCGTGAAGTTGTTCGCCGCGCCCAGGTCACGGATGGTCTGGATGCCGGCCGGGATCGCGTCGTGCCGGAAACCGGCGGTCTTGGAGAAGACCAGCACGTCGTACGGGGCGTCGGCGGCGCTGGCCGGGCTGGCCGGGGTGGTGCAGGCGATGACGGCGAGGGCGGCCAGGCCCGCACCGAGGACGGGGCGCAGGAGTCTGCGCATATCGCTCTCCTAACTGTGGTTAGGAAGGGCCCCCTGCCCAACCGTAGGCGAAGACAGGGGGCCCCACCACTCAGCTCAGGGCAGGATCCACTTTTGGTTGGCGGCGGCGGTGCAGGTCCACAGGCGAACCGCGGTGCTGTCGGCGGAACTGTTGTCGGAGACGTCGAGGCACTTGCCGGACCCGGCGTTGCGGAGCGTGCCGTCGGCCTGCGCGGCCCAGTTCTGCGCCGCGGTCCCGTTACAGGTGTAGAGCTGGATCTTGGTGCCGTCGGCGGTGCCGGCGCCGGCGACGTCCAGGCACTTGCCCAACGACTTGATCGTGGAGTTCGGGGTGACAGCCCAGGTCTGCGCCGCGCTGCCGTTGCAGGTGTAGATCTGGATCTGCGTGCCGTCGGCGGTGGCGGCGCTGCGCACGTCCAGGCACTTGCCACCCAGGCCCTTGATCGGGCCACTCCCGCCGGTGGCGGTGCCGGTGACGAACGTGAACGCGTCCAGGTCGTAGAGCGCCCCGGTGCCCGACCCGGCGAAGGTCAGGTACAGGGTGGTCGTACCCGTCGGCGGGCTGGTGATCGTGCCGGTCACCGTCGCGAAGGTCTCCCAGCCGCCGGTCACCGGGACCGTGGCCGAGCCGAGCACGGTGCCGGTGGCCGAGCCGGCCCGGACCTGGAGGGTGCCACCGGCGCCCGCCGAGGAGACCCGGGCGTTGAACGAGGTCACGTTGCCCAGCCGGTACGGCTGGAACGCGATCCAGTCGCCGTTGTTGATGTCGCCGACGGTCTTGCCGCCCTCGGCCGTGGCCTTGCTGAACACGTTGATCCCGGACGAGGTGCCGAAGAACTCGGCCTGCCGGTGCCGCGGCGGCAGCGTGTGCTGGGTGTGCGTGGTCAGGCCACCGGCGTCGGTGTACTCGGCGTCGAAGATCGCGAAGATGTTCGCCGCGTCGTCGTGCTCACCGTCGACCGGGATGGTGATCGAGCCGGAGCACCCGGTCTTCGAGGTGATCTGGTGTCCGTGCTGGTCGTGCCCGAGCACGTAGGTCATCTTGACCTTCGTGCAGTCGATCGTGCCGTCCTCCGGGTCGGTCACCGTGATGCTGTACGGCACCGTGTCGCCGAAGCTGAACAACTGGCCGTTGCCGGGGTTGTTGATGGTGACGGTGGGCGCGGTGTTGCCGACGCTGATCCGTACGCTGCTGCTGCCGGTGGCGCCCTGCGCGTCCCGCACCGTCAGCGTGGCGGTGTAGGTGCCGTTCGTGGAGTACGTCTTCGTCGGGTTGGCGGCGGTCGAGGTGGTCCCGTCACCGAAGGCCCACGAGTACGTCAGCGCGCCGCCCTCGGGGTCGGACGAGCCCGCCGAGGAGAAGGTCACGGCGAGCGGCGCCGCACCGGAGGTCCGGTTGGCGCTGGCCACGGCCGTCGGTGCCCGGTTGCCGCTGCCGACGTAGTCGAAGCGGTAGAGCGCCGAGTTGGCGTCGCCGTTGAAGTAGCCGGTGCCGTAGTCGAGCACGTAGTACGCGCCGTCCGGGCCGAACGCCGAGTCCATCACCTGCTTGCCGACCCACGGGAACGTGTCGATGGTGCCCCGGGAGCCGTCGGAGTTGACGTGGATCGGCTTGATCCAGCCCCGGCCGAACTCGGTGGCGAAGAACTGCCCGTCGAAGGACTGCGGGAACTTCGTGGTGGAGGTCGACGAGGCGTTGTACCGGTAGACCGGGCCGCCCATCGGCGACTCGGAGCCGCCGCCGAACTCGGTCGGGGTGCCGGCGTCGCCGGCGTACCGGATCCACGCCGGCTGGGCCGGCGGGAGGGTGGTCAGGCCGGTGTTGCGGAACGAGTTGTTCGTCGGCCCGCTGGCGCAGTTGTACTTCGCCCCGCTGGCGTTGCTGGCGAAGTCCCACTCGTTGTACGTCTCGGTGGAGGTGTTGGTGCCGGTGCAGTACGGCCAGCCGTAGTTGCCAGGTGCGGCGACCCGGTTGAACTCCACCTGGCCGGACGGCCCACGGGTGGAGCTCGTGGTGCCGGCGTCCGGCCCGTAGTCACCGACGTAGACGACCCCGGTGGCCTTGTCCACGCTGATCCGGAACGGGTTGCGGAACCCCATCGCGTAGATCTCCGGCCGGGTCCTGGCCGTGCCGGGCGCGAACAGGTTGCCCGAGGGGATGGAGTACGTGCCGTTGGCGTTCACCTTGATCCGCAGGATCTTGCCGCGCAGGTCGTTGGTGTTGCCGGCGCTGCGCTGGGCGTCGTACGCCGGGTTGCGGTTGCTCCGCTCGTCCAGGGGCGAGTAGCCGGCGGACTCGAACGGGTTGGTGTCGTCGCCGGTGGACAGGTAGAGGTTGCCGGCGGCGTCGAAGTCGATGTCCCCGCCGACGTGGCAGCACAGCCCACGGTCGGCCGGCACGTCGAGCACGTCGACCTTGCTCGACTGGTTGATCGTGAAGTCGGCGTTGAGGGTGAACCGGGAGAGGCGGTTCACTCCCTGCCAGGCGGAGAAGTCGGTGCCGGTGGCCGGCGCGTCGCCGCCGGGGGTGGAGAGGGGCGGCGCGTAGTAGAGGAAGATCTGTCGGTTGCTGGTGAAGTTGGGGTCGACCCCGACGCCCTGCAACCCCTCCTCGTCGTGGTTGTAGACCGACAGGGTGCCGACCACGGAGGTGGTGCCGTTCGCGTCGGTGCGGCGCAGGGTGCCGTTGCGGGCGGTGTGCAGGACGGAGCGGTCCGGCAGCACGGCCAGCGACATGGGCTCGCCCATGTCGGTGACGCCGCGGGCCAGCTCGACCTGCTGGAAGTCGGTGGCGACGATCGTGTGCGCCTGCGCGGGAGCCGAGCCGGCGGCGAGTGCGACACTGCCGGCGGCGACCGCCAGCAGCAGCGCCGATCCGGCGGAGGACCATCGTCGGGAACGATGGTGTGGAGCGTCCTTCATGGACATGTGTGCTGCCCCTTCCTGACGAGTGACTGCCAGGCGGGCGCGCGCCGTCGCGCCGGTGCCGTAGCGGTGAGGGTGGTCGATGTGTTACCGCGCCGCCGGTTCACCTCGATGAAACATTGTGGTGTTGGTCACGACACTAAGTTGTGGGTGTCGATGTGTCCATACCTTCCGGTGATTCCGCGCCAACTTTCGTCGATCTGTTCGAAAGTGGCCGATCACGCGTGGCGGTCGATCGCCTGTCCGGCCAGCGCGACGAGCGCCGCACGCGCCTCGTCCGCCACCATGGCGCTCTGCAGGGCACCGAGCGCTGCTTCGGTCCGGACCCGGATCATCTGCTCGATCCGTCCCAGGGCACCGGTTTCCTCGATGATCGCGCGCAGCTCCGCCGCGCCGTCGGCGTCCAACGCCGGGTTGCCGAACAGCTCCCGCAGCCGGATGGTCTGCGACCGGTCGGCGGCACTGCGGGCCAACGCCATCATCACCGTGGGCTTGCCCTCACGCAGGTCGTCCAGGACCGACTTGCCGGTGATCGCCGGGTCCCCGAAGACGCCCAGCACGTCGTCGCGGAGCTGGAACGCGTCACCCAACGGGTCACCGAACTCGCCCAGCGCGGCGATCAACTCCGGCCCCGCGCCGGCCAGGGCCGCACCGATCTGCAACGGCCGGGTCACCGTGTAGCGGGCGGCCTTCATCCGGATCACGGTGAGCGCGCTGGCCACCGAGCCGTCACCCACACCCGAGACCAGGTCCAGGTACTCCCCCGCGATCACCTCGGTCCGCATCAGCGCGAACACGCCGTACCCGCGGTGCACCTGCTCGGTGCTCAGCCCACACTCGTGGAACATCTGATCCGACCAGGCGGCGCACAGGTCCCCGCAGAGCAGGGCGGTGTTGCGCCCGTACGCCTCCGGGTCGCCGCGCCACGCCGAGCGGGCGTGCAGGTCGGCGAAGAGCCGGTGCACCGACGGCTCGCCCCGGCGGCGGTCGCTGCCGTCCAGGATGTCGTCGTGGATCAGCGCGAACGCGTGGAACAGCTCAAGCGCCGCCGCGGCCACCACGATCGGGGTGCTGTCGGCGGCCCCCGCGCCGCGCCAGCCCCAGTAGCAGAACAGCGGACGTAACCGCTTCCCGCCCGCCAGCACGAACCGTTGCAGTGCGGTGAACACCCCGCGTGGCGCGCCGTCGGGCCAGTCCGGGCCCTGCCGTTCGAGGAACCCGGCCAGCTCCGCGTCGAACCGTGCCCGCAGCCCGCTGGCGTCGGCGGGTGCCACGGTCACCGTCACGACCCCTCCCCCGGCCCGGTCGAACGGTCGCCACCCAGCCCGGCCAACTCCAGCAGCAGCGCCTTGACCTCGGTCGCCGCGATCTTGTCCCGGGCCGCCGCCGGGTCGGAGCAGAGCAGCACCGGAGCGTCCGCCGGGTCGTCCGGCAGCCGCCCGTGCGAGCCCTTCACCGCCCGCGCGCCGGCGTCCAGGCCGACAGCGCTCATCAGGTACCGCATGCCGATCTTCTTGCGGGCCAGGGCCACCCCGGCGCGGGCCTTCGCGGCACCGGGGTTGGCCGGGTCGAAGAACAGCTCGGCGGGGTCGTACCCCGGCTTCCGGTGAATTTCCACGAGCCGCGCGAAGTCCGGCGCGCGGTCGTCGTCCAGCCAGTAGTAGTAGGTGAACCAGGAGTCCGGCTCGGCCACCAACACCAGCTCACCGGCGCGCGGATGGTCCAACCCGTGTGCGGCCTTGCCCTCGGCGTCGAGCACCTCGGCCACCCCGGGCAGGCCGGCGCAGAGTTTCGCCACCGCCGGCACGTCGGCCGGGTCCTTGACGTAGACGTGCGCGATCTGGTGGTCGGCGACCGCGAACGCCTTCGACGTCCACGGGTCGAGGTATTCCATGCCGGCCTGGGTGTGCACGTGCAGCAGCCCCTCGGCGCGCAGCAGCCGGTTGACGTCCACCGGCCGGGACACGTCGGTGATGCCGTACTCCGACAGCACCACCACCGTGGCGTCCCGGGCGCGGGCGGCGTCCAGCAGGGGCCCGAGCACCGCGTCCAGCTCGGCCGCCGCGGTGGCGGCCTGGGCCGACGACGGGCCGAACCGTTGCAGGTCGTAGTCCAGGTGCGGGACGTAGACCAGGGTGAGATCCGGTGACACGTCGGACAGGATCTGCTCGGCCGCCTGGCAGATCCACCGCGACGACGGCAGTCCGGCCGTCGGCCCCCAGTAGGTGAACAGCGGGAAGGTGCCCAGCCGGCCGGTGAGCGCGTCGTGCAGCTCCGGCGGGTCGGTGTAGCAGTCCGGTTCCTTGCGCCCGTCGGCGTAGTAGACCGGGCGGGGCGTCACCGTCCAGTTGACGTCCGCGCCCATGGCGTACCACCAGCAGACGTTGGCGACGGTGTAGCCCGGCTCGGCCTTGCGGGCCGCCTGCCAGAGCTTCTCCCCGCCGACGAGCGCGTTGTGCTGCCGCCACAGCAACACCTCGCCCAGCTCCCGGAAATACCACCCGTTGCCGACGATCCCGTGCCCGCTGGGCGTCTCGCCGGTGAGGAACGTGGACTGCACCGAGCAGGTCACCGCGGGCAACACGGTGCCCAACTCGGCCCGGAAGCCGCCGTCGGCGACCCCCCGCAGCCGGGGCATGTGCGCCAGTAGTCGTGGGGTCAACCCCACCACGTCGAGGACCACAAGTCGCCGGCTCATCGCGTCACCCCCATGCTCACGGTTCGGTCTGTGGTCAGGCCGAGGCCGACCAGTTCGTCTCGGGCGAAGGCCAGCTCGGCGGCGATGCCGGCGGCCAGCTCCGCGTCGGTGCCGGGCCGTCGGGCGGCCGGCAGCACCCCCCAGGTGTACGTCTCGACGTCGAGGTGGTCGCAGCCGGCGGTCGGGCCCTCGAAGAGCGCTCTCAGGGCTGCGCGGAGCACCGGCAGGGTCGAGCTGAGCGGCTCCTCGGGTGGGGCGTGCAGGGGCACGTGGTAGTGCACCCGCCACGGGCCGGGCAGCGCCCGGTCCAGTGCCTCGTCCAGGTCGTCGGCCGCGTACGTCGGGTCGGCCGGGTCGGGCCGGCCCGCACAGCCGGCGCCCCGGGTCTGGTGCAGGAAGCGCGGCTCCACCCAGCGGCGCAACGCGTCGACGCCGCCGACCGGGTCGGCCGCCTCGACGGCGGCGGAGACCTGCACCTTCACCACGGGCAGCCCGGCCGCCCGCAGTCGTTGCAGTGCCTCCGCCGGGTCCTCCCAGGCACAGGCCAGGTGGGCCAGGTCGACGCAGACACCCAGCCGCTCGGTGTCCATCCCGGACAGCAACGCGGCGGCCTGACCGGTGCTCTCCACCACGCAGCCCGGTTCCGGCTCGAACGCCACCCGCACCTCGCGGCCGGTGTCGCGCTGCACGGCGGCCAGGCCGGCGGCCAACTGGTCCAACCGGCCCCGGGCCGCGTCGGCCGAAGCGGTGTCCCAGGGGTGACGCCAGGCCAGTGGCAGCGTGGAGATCGAGCCCCGGGCGGCGTCGTCGGGCAGCAGGTCGGCGAGCACCCGGGCCAGATTCACTGTGTACGTGAGGCGCTGCTCGGTGGTCCAGTCCGGGTGGTAGACGTCCTGCTTGACCACCGGCGCCTGGAAGGCCGCGTACGGGAAGCCGTTGAGGGTCACCACCTCCAGCCCCCGCGCGGTCAGCTCGGAGCGCAGTCGGCGACGCAGCGTCGGGTCGGCGGCCAGCTCGGCGGCGACCGGGGCGGCCAGCCACAGGCCGAGGCCCAGCAGGTCACTGCCGAGCGCCTCGCGCACCGGCACGGCGTAGGTGTCCAGTTGACCGAGGATGCCGGCGAGATCCTCGGCGGGGTGCACGTTCGTGCAGTAGCCGAGATGGACGGTCTCGCCGCCGGCGTGTCGCAGCCGCATCAGCTGCCGCCGCGCAGGATCGAGTTGCCCGTCTGCGGGTCCACCTTGGCGGCGACGTCCAGGTCGCTGAGGTCGAGCCGGCCGGACTGCCCGTAGAACTCCACCGGGTTGCGCCACAGCACCGCGTCGACGTCGTCGTCACTGAACCCGGCCAGCAGCATCGCCTCACCGGTGGCCCGGGTCAGCAGCGGGTCGGAGCGCCCCCAGTCGGCGGCGGAGTTGACGAGCATCCGTTCCGTGCCGTACTCGCGCAGCAGCTCGACCATCCGCTGCGGGGTCATCTTGGTGTCCGGGTAGATGGAGAAACCCAGCCAGCAGCCGCTGTCGCGGACCAGCTTGACGGTCACCTCGTTGAGGTGGTCGACCACCACCCGACCCGCGTCGATGCCGGACTCGGCGACCACGGCGAGGGTGCGCTCGCACCCGCGCGCCTTGTCCCGGTGCGGGGTGTGCACGAGCGCCGGCAGGTCGTACGCCACGGCGAGGGCGAGCTGCGCGGCGAACGCCTCGTCCTCCTCCGGCGTCATCGAGTCGTACCCGATCTCGCCGACCGCCACCACCGCGTCCTTGTCCAGGTAGCGGGGCAGCAGGTCGAGGACGGGGCGGCAGCGCGGGTCGTTGGCCTCCTTGGGGTTCAGCGCGATCGTCGCGAAGTGCCGCACCCCGAACTGCCCGGCCCGGAACGGCTCCCAGCCGATCAGCGAGTCGAAGTAGTCGGTGAACGAGGCGGCGCTTGTGCGCGGCTGACCCAGCCAGAACGCCGGCTCCACCACGGCGCGTACGCCGGCGGCGGCCATCCGTTCGTAGTCGTCGGTGGTGCGTGAGGTCATATGGATGTGCGGGTCGAAGATACGCATGTCACGCCTCCCGGGGCAGTGCGGCGGTGAGCCGGTCGAGCAGGTCGGTGGCGTCGGCGGGCAACTCCCGGCCGGCGGCGTGCCGCTCGGCGGCAAGCGCCGCCAGCATCGCGGCCAGTTCCCCGTCGGCACGGGTCTCCAGGTCGGCGACCACTGCCAACGGCACACCGCTGAACACGCACTTGAGCACCGCCTGCCGCCAGGCGGCCGGAGTGAGGTGCCGGGCGTACGGGCCGAGGGCCGCGCCGACCAGCCGGGTGTCGTTGGTGCGGATCGCGTCGTGCAGCAGCGGCACCCCGGCGGCGCCGATCGGCAGCAGCGGCAGGGCCCGCAGCACGGCTCGGCGCTCGCCCGCGTCACCGTGCTGGTAGAGGCTCTCGGCGTACGCCGCGTGGTCGCCGGGCAGGCTGGTGAGCAGCAGCACCCGAGCCGCGTCGTCGGCGGTCCAGCCGGGGGCGTCGGGCAGCGCGGCCCGACCGCACCGCCGGCCGGCGGCGGGGAAGAGCCGGGTGATCGCGGTGGGCTCGACCGCGACCCGGCTCAGCGCCGTGTCCAGCCAATCGGGATCGGGTACGCCTCGCAGCGCGGCCCGTAGTGAATCCGGTGTCATCCCGTCTCCTCCCTCGTGCTGCTCCAGGTGCCCCACCATCACCCTTTGCTCTGCACCTATATGTGCGCCGGAGCCTCGTCAGCTGGTGTCGCCTCGGTGGGTGTCGCCTCGGCGGGTGCAGAGCAAAGAGGGCTGGCAGAGTGGTCACCGGTGGCCGTCGCGGCGGCCGCGCGCAGGAAATCGATGGACCGGGCGGCCACGTCCGGTGCGGCGTGCGAGTCCCGGGGCAGCTCCACGGCGACCAGGCCGCGGTAGCCGGCCTCGGCCAGGGCCGCCAGCACCGGCGGGAAGTCGATCTCGCCGGTGCCGAACTCCAGGTGCTCGTGCACACCCCGGCGCATGTCGTCGATCTGCACGTTGACCAGGTGGTCGGCCACCTCGGCGACGCACTGCGGCACCGGCCACGGCTCCAGGCAGCGGCAGTGGCCGATGTCGAGGGTGATGCCGAAGCGGGCCGGGTCGCCGAGGGCCGCGCGCAGCCGACGCCAGTCGGCGATGTCCTGCACCAACATCCCCGGTTCGGGCTCGAAGCCGAGGGTGACGCCCGCGCTGTCGGCCGCGTCGACAACAGTGGCGCAGCCGGCGACCAGCCGGTCCCAGGCGCACTGCGGCGACACGGTTTCCGGTCGGACACCGGCCCAGAACGAGACCGCCTCCGCGCCGAGGTCCGCGCCGATCCGGACGGCCCGGCGCAGGAACTCGATCCGCCGCGTCGGGTCGTCGTGCAGCAACGTCGGGGCGTGCTTGTGCCACGGGTCGAGCAGGTAGCGGGCCCCGGTCTCGATCACCACCGCCAGACCCAGCTCCTCCAACCGCCGGCCGAGGACTGCCACCCGGCGGGCGAGTCCGGGCGCGAACGGGTCCAGGTGGTCGTGGTCGAGGGTGAGCGCGACTCCGTCGTACCCGAGGTCGGCGAGGACGGCGAGCGCGTCGTCGAGCCGGTGGTTGGCGAAGCCGTTCGTGCCGTACCCGAGGCGCAGCGTCGTGGCGTCGGCCGCCGGCGGCGCGGATCGGGGCTGGGGGACCGTCATGTCGGGGAGACTTTCCGGGCCAGGCGTCGACCCAGCGGCGCGGCAGCCGCGACCGCCACGCCGAGCAGGCCGGCGCCACCGCGCGCGGTGAGCGCACCCTGGAGGGCGGGCAGGCCGGTGATCCCGGCGCCGACGGCGGCGCGAACCCGTCCGGCCGACGGGTCCCGGATCACCTCGGCCTGGGCCGCGCCGTAGCGGGCGGCGTACCACCCGGCCAGCACGGCGGGTAGCACGGCCGCGACCCGGGCCGATCGGGTGCGACCCGCGCCCGCGCCGACCTCGGCGGCCGGGCCCTGGGCGGTGGCCTCGCTCCGGTCGGCGGCTCGGGCGGCCACGCGTCGGGCGTGCGGGATGGCGGCGCTGGCGGCGACGAGCGCGGTGCCCGCGAGGGTGCGCATCGGCAGCGCGGCGTCGGCGCCGCTGACCTCCCGGCGGGACAGCGCGGTGACGGTCCAGGTGTGCGCGGCGACGGTGACCGCCGCCGGCAACGCCCTGGTCAGCCGGCCGCCGGACGCGCCGAGCAGCACATCCAGCCCCCGGCAGGCGGCCATCACGGCCGGACCGGCGGCGGTGTTCTTGGCCAGCAGGTCGTACCCCCAGATGGTGGCTGCCAGCGGCACGGCGAGCGCGGCGGCGCGGCGACCGCCCGCGACGGCGGCCAGGCCGACGCCGGCGGCCGTGAGGCCCGCCGCGAGACCGACCGCGGCGGCCGGGGTGATCCGCCCGCTGGGGATCGGCCGCTCGGGCCGCTCCACGGCGTCCAGACCCCGGTCGGCCCAGTCGTTGGCGGCCATGCCGGCCCAGTAGAGCAGCACCGACGCGCCGGCCAGAGCGGGGGTACGCGGACCCAACGCGCCGGCCGCCGCCGCTCCGGCGACCACGTCGCCGGGCACCGAGAGCGCGGCCGGTGCCCGGACCAGCTCGGCGAGGTCAGCCAGCGTGGTCATCGGAACCGTCCCCGCCACCGTGCAGGAGCCGGGTGAAGTCGGTCAGCCGGGCCCACTGCTCGCCCAGGGAGTGGCTGGGCGAACCCAGCGGGTCCTTGAAGAAGAAGCCCAGCTCGGTCAGCGGCCCCACGTGCCCGGCGGCGTGCGCGGCGGCGGTGAGCCGGGCCAGGTCGAGCACCAGCGGCGCGGCCAACGCGGAGTCGCAGCCGTGCCAGGTGAACTCCATCCGCATGCCGGTGCCGAGGAAGCCGGCGAAGGTGATCAGATCCCAGGCGGTCTTGAAGTCGCCGAGCTCCTCGACGTACTCGATGCGGGTGCCGCCCTGCGGGACGTAGCCCAGCGTCTCGCCGAGCACCCGCTGCTTGCTCTGCACCTTCGCGGCGTTGGCGGCCGGGTCGGCGAGGGTGGCGCCGTCGCCACCGCCGAGCAGGTTGAACCCGGACCAGGAGCGCACGTCCAGGTTGCGCATCGCGAACATCGGCGCGAGCACCGACTTGACCAGGGTCTCCCCGGTCTTGCCGTCGTGCCCGGCGTACGGCAGGCCGGCCTCGTCGGCGAGCGCGGCGAGCGCGGGCAGCCGCAGCCCGGTGGACGGGGTGAAGTCGACGAACGGGCAGCCGGCCAGCACTGCCGCGTACGCGTAGAGGGAGCTGACCGGCAGCACCTCGTCCGGGCCGCTGAGCGCGGCGCGCAGCGCGTCGGGGTCGGCGTGCCCGGGGTGCGGTGGCGGGGTGGGTTCGGTGGCGGAGACGTTGACGACCACCACCCGGTCCAGCCCGTGCCGCTCGCGGAAGCTGATCAGGTCGCGGACCACGGCCTCGGCCCGGTCGGCCTGGGTGTCGCCCACGGGTGCGGGGCGCAGCTCCTGATCGACCACGCCCAGCTCGTCGCGGAGCGCGGCGACCAGCCGCCAGGGGATGACGCCGGCGTCGGCGAGCGCCTCGGCGCGCTTGCACAGCGGGGTGGTGGCCAGGTCGTGTCCGCCGAAGACCAGATCGGCGAAGGCCGGCAGTGCCGGGCCGCGCAGCTCGGGAAGCTCGGTGACGCAGCCGGTGGGCCCGGCCAGGCCGGCCCGCAGCGCGAGCCCCCCGACGATGCTGGTGGTCGCGACGGACCCGCGCGCTCCTACCAGCCAGACACCTGTTCGCATGGTGCTCCTTCCCCAATCACGAGGAACCGTCGGTACCGCTAAATATAGGAATATCAGAATAAGTTTCGGAAAGATATGGGCCGTGCCTGGATGGGCCCCGTCCGCCCGCCCCGCACCGGGATGACACCGGTTTCCGACGACGGCGTCGGCGGCGACGACGCCGGACCGGCTCCCGGTACGGGTGCGGGCAGACGGGGCTGGTAGGCAGGGTCGGGTCGGCGTCTCGACCCTGCCTCCCCCGAATCCGGTCTCCACCGATGGGTGGCGGTCCTCCGGTGCGGCCGGGGAATCCCGGTCCGGTCGCACCGGACGACCGTCCTGCTCGTGCGCCACCGGGCCGTACGGCCCGGCTGCACGCTCTCCGCTGCCGACCTCGTCCCGGCCGCGGGGCGCAATCCGCGGTCGGTCCCTCGCCGGTCGGCTTCGGAAAGCCGGTCGGGCGATGGCGGTGCGAACACCGCCATCGCGGATGGTCAAACTGTCAGGCGGCGGCTGTGACCAGCGCCGGTTCCACCTCGGTCCAGGAGGAGCCGAGTTCCGCCGAGCGGGTCACCGCGTCCAGCACCAGCTGGACCTGCAACGCGTCGGCGAAGGACGGAGTCGGGTCGACGCCGGTGGCGACCGCCTCGATGAAGTCGCGCATCTCGTGCGTGAACGAGTGCTCGTAGCCGATGATGTGGCCCGGCGGCCACCACGCCGACATGTACGGGTGGTCGCCCTCGGTCACCAGGATGCGGCTGAAACCCTGTTCCACGCTGGGCCGGGTGGCGTCGTAGAACTCCAGCTCGTTGAGTCGCTCCAGGTCAAAGATCACGCTGCCCAGCGAGCCGTTGATCTCGACGCGCAGCGAGTTCTTGCGACCGGTGGCGAAGCGGCTCGCCTCGTACGTGGCCAGGGCGCCACCGTCGAGCCGGGCCACGAAGACCGCGGCGTCGTCGACGGTGACCGGCCCGGTGGGCGCGGAACCGCCGTCGGCCGTGGCCGCCAGCCCGCTCGACTCGGCCGGCAACGGCCGCTCCTTGACGAAGGTCTCGGTGACCGCGCTGACCCCGCTGATCCGCTGACCGGTGACGAACTGGGTCAGATCGATGATGTGCGCACCGATGTCACCGAGCGCGCCGGAGCCCGCCCTGTCCTTCTGCAACCGCCAGACCAGCGGGAACTGCGGGTCCACGATCCAGTCCTGCAGGTACGTCGCACGGACGTGTCGAATCACCCCGAGCCGTCCGTCGGCGACCATCTGACGCATCATCGTGACCGCGGGGACCCGGCGGTAGTTGAACCCGCACATCGATCGCACCCCGGAGGCCCGGGCGAGGTCCGCCGCGGCGGTCATCGCCCGTGCCTCCTCCACCGTGTTGGCCAACGGCTTCTCGCACAGGACGTGCTTGCCGGCGGCCAGTGCGGCGAGGGCGATCTCGGCGTGACTGTCACCCGGGGTGCAGATGTCGACGACGTCGATGTCGTCCCGGTTGATCAGGTCTCGCCAGTCCGTGGTGGACGCGTCCCAGCCGAGACGATCGGCGGCTTCCGCCACCTTTGTTGTGTCTCGACCGCAGATCAGCGCCATCCGGGCCCGCGCCGGCAGGTCGAAGACGCGGTTCACGGTGCGCCACGCCTGTGAGTGCGCGGCGCCCATGAACGCGTAGCCGACCATGCCGACCCGCAGTTCTTTGTCTGTCGTGGACAAGGTGGGTCTCCCCCCGTATGTCAGAACCCGAGCTTGTCGTAGCTGCTCGCGTTCTCCTTGGTGATCGTTTCCGAGGCCAGGGTTACTTCCTTGGGAACCTGCAGCTCCGTCAGGTCGCCCAGGCCCCGACCCTGCGCGACGAGCCGCGCGAGCGAGATGGCCGAGGACGCCATTGACGGGTTGTAGGTGACCGTCGCCTTGAGCACCGTGTTGTCGGCCTTGATCGCGTCGATCGCGAGCTTGGAGCCCGCGCCGCCGACCATGAAGAACTCCGAACGGTTGGCCTGCTTGATGGCCGCGAGCACACCGATGCCCTGGTCGTCGTCGTGGTTCCAGATCGCGTCGATCTTCGGCAGCGCCTGGAGCAGCTGGGACGCCTCGCGCTGGCCGCTGTCCGAGGTGAACTCGGCCGAACGGCGGTTCTTCACCGTGAACCCGTAGGTCGCCAGGGCGGCCTTGAAGCCGTTGCTGCGCTCGACGGTCAGCGGGATCTCCAGGCCGGCGATCTCACCGATGATCGGGTTGGTGACGCCCTTGTCCTTGAGCTGCTTGCCGATGAAGTGCCCGGCCGACACGCCCATGCCGTAGTTGTCGCCCTTGATCACCAGCCGGGAGGCCAGCGCGTCGGGGAACGCCCGGTCGAGGTTCACGATCGGGATGCCCGCCTGCATCGCCTGGAGGGCAACGGCGTTGACCTCCTTGCCGTCGTGCGGCAGCACGACGATGATGTCCGGCTTCTGGGCGATCAGGGTGCCGAGCGTGGAGCGCTGGGCCTCCGAGTTCGACCCGCCGTCGACCTCCTTGAACTCCACATCGGAGTACGCGGCGGCCTGCGCCTTGGCGTTGGCGTGGATCGCGCCCATCCAACCGTGGTCGGCGGCCGGGGCGGAGAAGCCGATGACGACCTTCTTGCCCGGGGCGTTGTTGCCCTCGGCGTTGCCGGCGGCCTTGGTCTGGGTGCTGGCCGCCGGGGTCTCGTTGCTGGTGCAGGCGGTCAACAGGGTGGCGGCGCCAACTGCGGCTCCACCGAAGAGCAACCGGCGGCGCGACAGGTCGCGACTGTGCTGGGTCATGAACGACCTCCTGGGAGCGGGATTTGAGTGAGTAAGGGTGTGCGGGGCCCGGCCGGTGTCGAATTGCTCGACCTGGCCAGGGACATCGGTGCGGTGCGTCAGGTTGCGGTGGTGACCCTGTTCCGCGCGAAGAGCCGAGTGACGGACTTGAACTGGAACTGCTGGATCAGGACGGCGGCGACGATGATGCCGCCCTTGACCATGTTCTGCGCCTCGATGGAGAGGCCGTTGATGGCGAAGAGGTTGGTGATCGTGGCGAAGATGATGACGCCGAGCAGCGAGCCGACGATCGTGCCCCGGCCACCGCTGAGCAACGTCCCGCCGATGATCGCCGCGGCGATCGCGTCCAACTCGTACAGGTTGGCCATCGCCGCCTGCGCCGAGGTGGCCTGCGAGGTGAGCATGATCGCCGCGATGCCGCAGCAGAGGCCGGAGAGCGCGTAGAGCAGCATGGTGTGCCGCCGGACGTTGATGCCCGCCAACCGGGCCGCTTCCGGGTTGCCGCCGACGGCGATGGTCCGCCGGCCGAAGGTCGTGCGGTTGAGCAGGACCCATCCGGCCAGCACCACCGCGCCCAGGATGTAGACCAGGATCGGGATACCGACGATCTTGCGTGCCGCGATGTCGTTGATGAAGGTGCTGCTCGACACCTGGGTCTGCTTGTTGGAGATCGACGCCGCGAGACCGCGTGCCGCCACCAGCATCGCGAGCGTCGCGATGAAGGGAACGAGCCGCCCGTACGAGATGAGCACGCCGTTGACCAGGCCGACGCAGATACCGACCACGAGGGCGGTGAAGATCATGCCGCCGGCGCCGTAGGTCTGGGTGGCCACCGTGGTGCACCAGACCCCGGCCAGCGCGACGATCGCACCTACCGACAGGTCGATCCCACCGCCGATGATCACGAAGGTCATCCCGACCGTGACCACGCCGACGACCGAGGCGAGCTGCAGGATCGCCAGCACGTTGTTCCAGACCCAGTTCGGGTCGCCGTACAGGTCCGGCTTGGTGATCGCGCCGACCAGGATCAGCGCGGCCAGCACCCCGATCAGGCCGAGGTTGCGCTTCGCGCCGTCACCGCCGTCGCCGCGCCACCAGGACAGTCGGCCCGTGGACCCTGCCTTGTTGCTGGCCACCGCCGTCTCCGCCGGATCCACCGGCGGCGACTGGGCCGGAAGCTGCGGGCGCTCCGGTGTCGCGGTGGGAGTGGGAGTCGCGTCGCTCATGCCGGTGCGCCTTCCATCAAGGACCCCGCCATCACGAGGTCAAGCACAGTGTTTTCGTCAAGTTCGCCGGCCGCTGCTTCACGCACGACCCGCCCTTCCCGCATCACCAGCACGCGGTCGGCCAGACCCAGCACCTCGGGCACCTCGCTGGAGACCAGCAGCACCCCGACGCCCTGCGCGGCCAGACCCCGGATGACCTGGTAGAGCTCAGCCCGAGCGCCCACGTCCACGCCCCGGGTGGGCTCGTCGAGCAGCAACAGCTTGGTGCCGCCGAGCAGCCACCGCCCGACCACCACCTTCTGCTGGTTGCCGCCGGACAGCGTGCGTACCGGCCGGTCGACGTCCCGGGGCCGCAGCTCCAGGCTCTCCGCGATCCGGTCCGCCTCGGCGCGCTCCTTGGCGGCGTTCGTGAAGCCGAGCCGCGCGTACCGGCCGAAGGTGGCCAGCGTGACGTTGCGGTAGATCGGCTCGCCGAGCAGCAGCGCCTGGCTCTTGCGCTCCTCCGGGGCCATCCCCATGCCGGCCCGCACGGCGGCGCCGACGCCGGGACGCAGCGCCTTCCCGTTCATCCGGACCGACCCGGCCTCCGCGAGACGGGCACCGTAGATGGTCTCCAGCAACTCGGAGCGGCCGGAGCCGACCAGCCCCGCGATGCCGACGATCTCCCCGGCGCGCACGTTCAGCGAGACGTCGGCGAACTCGCCGGCGCGGGTCAACCCCTCCACCTCGAGCAGATCGGCGCCCGCGGGGTCCTCGGCCGGCCGGTCCGGGAAGACGTACTCGATGGTCCGGCCGGTCATCCGGCTGACCAGGTCGCGGGTCGGGGTATCGCGCGCCGGCAGGTTCGCCGCGGTGGTCCGACCGTCCTTGAGTACGGTGACCCGGTCGCCGATCTCGCGGATCTCCTCCATGCGGTGGGAGATGTAGATGACGGCGATGCCCTGCGCGGTCAGCTCCCGGATGATCCGGAACAGGTTGCCGACCTCGTCGTGGGCCAGCACCGCGCTCGGCTCGTCCATGATGATCAGTCGGGCCTCGTGCGACAGCGCCCGGGCCATGCTGACGATCTGCTTGCCGGCGGCCGGCAGCGACCTCACCATCCGGCCGGGCGGAATCTCGCCGTGGCCGAGCCGGCTGAGGATCTGCCGGGTGTGCCGGGCCATCCGGCCGCGCCGGACGAACCCGAAGCTGCGGTACTCGTGCCCGAGGAAGGCGTTCTCCGCCACCGACAGGTCCTCGACGAGGTCGAGCTCCTGGTAGATGGTGGCGATGCCGGCCTTCATCGCGGCCTGCGGGTTGGTGAACGTGGCCGGCTCGCCGCGCCACTCCACCTGCCCGGAATCCGGTTGGTGCACCCCGGAGAGCACCTTGATCAGGGTCGACTTGCCGGCGCCGTTCTGCCCGAGCAGGCAGTGCACCTCGCCGGCACGCACCTCGAGCTGCACACCGTCGAGCGCGCGTACGCCGGGGAACGTCTTGACGACATCGGTGAGGCGCAGGACCACCTCGCCCGCGACGGTGTCGGCGGGAGCCTCGACCAGCGGTGCCTCGGCGACGGCCTCGGCCGACGCGGTGGCGGGGTCATCCTCGGGCAGAGCCACAGTCTCCTCCTCGCTCACGACAGGGTTTCGATCAGGTTCATGCGGCTTCCCCGAAGGCGACATCGCCGGCGAGCACCGCCGCGCCGGTGACACCGGCACGTCCACCGAGTTCGGACAGCACGACCGGCAGGTTGCCGGTGGCCAGCGGCAGCGACCGGCGGTAGACCACGCTGCGGATCTCGGCCAGCAGGATGTGCCCGAGTTGGGCCAGCCCGCCACCGATCACGATCATGGAAGGGTTGGTGAAGCTGACCAGGCTGGCGAGCACTCCGCCGACCCGCCGTCCGCCGTCGCGGATCAGTTGGATGCAGGTCACGTCGCCCTCGACGGCGCCCTCGGCGACGTCCAGCGCGGTCACCACCCCGCGCAGCGCCAGCCGCTCGGCAAGCGCCGGCGACGTCCCGCTGCGGGCGGCGGCTGCGGCGTCCTTGGCCAGTGCGGCGCCGCTGAACAGCGCCTCCAGGCAGCCGACGTTGCCGCAGGAGCACATCGGACCGTGCGAGTCGACCTGGATGTGGCCGATGTCGCCGGCGCAGCCGTCGGTGCCCCGGTAGACCTCGCCGGTGAGGTAGATGCCGCACCCGATGCCGGTGCCGATCTTCACGAAGAGGAAGTCGTCCACCGAGTGGGCCACCCCACCGTGCCGCTCGCCGATCGCCATGATGTTGACGTCGTTGTCGACCACCGCCGGGCAGCCGTGCTCCCGGCTGAGCAACTCGCGCACCGGGTACCGGTCCCAGCCCGGCATGATCGGCGGCGAGACCGGAACGCCGTCGCGGAAGCTGACCGGGCCGGGGACGCCGATGCCGACCGCGTCCAACCGCTCGTACGCGCCGTCGACCCGGGCCTTGTGCAGCAACTCGTTGACCCGTTGCAGGGTCACCTTCGGTCCGTTGCGGATGTCGGCCGGCTCGGCGTACTGGGCGACCGGTTCGAGGCGGCCGTTGACCACCTCGATGTCCATCGAACTCGCACCGAGGTCGACGGCGGCGAAGCGCAGCTTCGGGTTCAGCTCGACCAGGGTCGAGCGGCGCCCACCCCGGGAGGCGGCGAGCCCCGCCTCGGCGACGTAACCCAGTGCGACCAGGCGATCCAGCTCGGCCAGCATGCGCGGGCGCGGCATCTGGAGGCGGTCGCCCAACTCGGCACGGGAGACGGCCCCCTCGTCGCGGAGCAACCGCAACAGTCGGACGTGCAGGGGGTCGTCGGTGCGCACCGGGGGGTCACCTCTTCATTGGCATCGTTCACATCGACGCAATGTCGAAGTGTTGTGTCCGACACAGTAGGAGCGCTCTGCACCGCGTGTCCAGAGCTTCAACCGTTCCGAGATGAACTTTTGTCCGAAAGAACAAAAGCTACTAGTCGATCAAGAAAAGGATCACGGGCTGCCCGCGTTCGCTCGCCCGCAGTTCCATCGACACACACGAAACCGCCCCGCCGGTCGATCTCCGATGGCGGGGCGGTCGGTGCAGGTCGGCGCGGGGTTCGTCAGCGGCGGCCGGCGGCGTTGCGCTTCTTGCGAAGCTTGCGGTCGTCGCGCAGCTCGACGTACGGCTCGTCGTCCACGGCATGACCGGCCGCGATGGCCCGACCCCGCTCCAACTCGGCGTCGAACTCGGCGCCCAGCAGGATCGCGATGTTGCTCAGCCAGAGCCAGACCAAGAAGATGATCACCCCGGCCAGCGCCCCGTACGTCTTGTTGTACGAGCCGAAGTTGCTCACGTAGAGGGCGAACAGGCCGGAGATCACCAGCCAGATCACCACGGCCAGCACCCCACCCGGACTGACCCAGCGGAACCCGCCGTGTCGGGCGTTCGGTGAGGCCCAGTAGAGGATCGCGAACATCAGGCTGACCAGGATCAGCAGCACCGGCCACTTGGCGACGTCCCACACCGTGACCGCCGCCGAGCCGAGGCCGACCACGTCCCCCACCGCTTCGGCGAGGCGGCCGGTGAAGACCACGATCACCGCACTGGCCAGCAACAGCACCCCGACCACAGCGGTCACGCCCAGCCGGATCGGCAGCGTCTTCCAGATCGGCCGGCCCTCCGGCACGTCGTAGATGCTGTTCGAGGCACGCATGAACGCGCCGATGTAGCCGGACGCGGACCAGAACGCGGCCACCACACCGATGATCGCCGCGACGCTGGCCAGGCCGCCGTTCTTGTCCGCCGTGGCGATCGCCTCGGTGATGATCTGCCGGATGCTGTCGTTCGGCACCGCCTGGTCGACGGTCTCCTTGACCCCCTCGGTGGCGCTCGTGCCGAGCAGACCGAGGATCGAGATCAACACCAGCACGCCGGGGAAGATGGACAGCACCCCGTAGTAGGTGAGCGCCGCCGCCCAGTCGGTCAGGCTGTCGTCCTGGAATTCGGTGACGGTACGCCGCAGCGCCGCCTTCCACCCGCTGCCGGGCAGGTCGGTGGGGCTGTCCGGCCCCGCGTCGGGCCCGACCGGCGCGCTGGCGTCGGCGCCCGCCCGGTGGGCGGCAGACTCGTCCGAGGTCATCGCCCCTCCTCTTCGTCGGTGGTGTCACCTCCGACATGCCCCGTCGACGGGCGCCGGTAACCCCTACTGGTAGAGCAACCTGCCCATCCGGCGCGAGGCCACCACCAGGCCGACCGCCAGCATCGCCAGCAGGTAGAGCACATCGAGCAACCAGACCCAGCCACCGCTGCCCAACGCGAGCCCGCGAATCAGGTGCACCGACCGGTACAGCGGGGTGATCTCGACCAGCCAGTGCAGCAGGGTCGGGTACGCCTGCGCCGGCACGAACGTGCCGGAGAAGAGGAACAGGGTGAACTGCGCCGACCCCAGCAGGTCGAAGTCCTGCCAACTGCGCATGAGGGTGGCGACCGCCATGCCGATCCCCCCGAACGCGAACCCGACGAGCATCGCGGCCGGGAGAGCTGTCAACGCACGGGTGACGGTCGTCAGGTCCAGTGCGACCATCACCACGAGGAAGGCGGCCGAGTAGGAGCTGCCCCGCAGCATCGCCCAACCCAGCTCACCGAGCGCGATCTCGAACGGCCGTACCGGGGTGGCGATCACCCCGTCGTACAGCTTCATGTATTTCATCTTGCCGAAGAAGTTGAATGTCGTCTCCGAGATCGCCCCGGTCATCGCCGAGGAGGCGAGCATCGCCGGGGCCACGAACCCGGCGTACGACACCAGCCGCCCGTCGGGCAGCGGCAGGTCACCGATCAGCGCGCCGACGCCCACGCCGATCGAGAGCAGATAGAGCAACGGCTCCACGAAACCGGAGAGCAGCAGCAGCCAGTAGACCGGCTTCAGCGCCGCGACGTTGCGCCCCACCACCGACGCGGACCGCCGGGAGGCGGAGGAGACGTCCACCAGCCGGGGCAGAACCAGCGTGATCATTGAACCCCTAGACGACGAGTTTGCGACGGAACGCGCGCAGCGCCAGCAGCCAACCGACACCTGCCCACGCGGCCAGGTAGAGCAGGTGCCCGGCGATCGACCACTGGGGGGCGACCCCGAGCGTGGCCGCGCGGCAGAGGTCGACGGCGTGCCACAGCGGCGTCGCGTACGCCAGCCACCGCAGCGCGTCGGGCAGCGACTCCACCGGGAAGAACACCCCGGCGAAGAGCGTCATCGGGATGATCGCGAACCGGAACAGCATCGCGAGAAAGTTGTCGGTGGACACCCACGCGGCGTACGCGAAGACCGGCGCGGCGACGGCCAACCCCAGCAACGCCACCACCGGCAAAGTGGCCACCGCCCACGGTGAGCGCAACGCCCCGAACAGCCCGGTGACCAGCAGGAACGCCGCGATGGTGGTGAGCACCCGGAACAGCACGAAGGCCAGGTGCCCCAGCACGATGTCGCCCACCCGCAGCGGCGAGGCGCTCTGCGCGAAGTAGGTCTTGACCCACTGGAAGTTGCTGAACACCGGCCAGGTCGAGTCCCCGACCGTCACCTGCAACGCGGTCGAGGCGATCAGCCCGGGGACCAGCCAGTCGAGGTAGCGCACCCCGCCGACGCCCTGGTCGATGTAACCACCGACGCCCACCCCGAAGCCGACAACCGTCAGCACCGGCAGCAGGAACGAGGAGAACACCCCGGCCCGCCAGGTGCGCCGCAGACCGACCAGGTAGTGCTCGAACACCGCCCACGCCGGCACCCACGGCGACCGCGCCCGCTCCGCCACCCGCACCACGACCACCCCCGTCCCGACCTTCCTACCCCGGGGGTACGACAGGTCGCCGGCCACCCTACGACGCCGCCCTTGACGTGTCGCCCGGGTTTCACCCCGCGACTTTCAGGCACCGCCGCTGCCGTTGCTGCGGGTGCTCTTGCGCCATCGTGCGCCAGTCAGCTCCGTGTCTCGGCCACGTCCGCGATCAGGTCGAGGGACTGCTGCTGCGATAGTGCCTCACCGCGGATCGACTCCCACACCTCGACCATCTGCCGCACGTACTCGGCCCGGTCGATCACCTGCCCGTGGCGCTGCCCGTCCAGGTAGACCACATCTTCCCCGGTGGATGTGGTGGCGATCACGAAGGGACCATCGAGCCCGGCGTACGCACCGGCCGACAGCGGCACACCTGGATTCGGACCCAGGGCAGGGACGAACCGATGCCGCAACTGCTCCCGCATCACCTCCGGCCCGCCGACGCAACGCGTACTCGTCGACCGTTTCATCACCTGGGCCAGAGCCCGTTGAGCGGTGATCGTTGGCAGCTCAGCAGCTCGACACGCCGGAACGATTGCTGCTGAGCTGCCAACGATCGGTCGGCCTGGTCGGGCTTTGGCGGTCAGGCGGGTCGGTGCGCGCGGATCAGCGCCTGCACCGCGTAGGCGAGCAGCAGCACGCCCGCGCCGACCCCGACCACCAGGCCGGCGGAGACCGCCGAGGCGAGGCCGGTGACGAGGCCCGCCGCCGCCACCAGGCACAGCGCGACGCCGAGCGGCCGCAGCAGCGGGTCGCGCAGCAGCGGGGCGAGCGGGAAGAAGTGCAGACCGACCACCAGGCAGACAAGCACCGGTACGTACTCCGACCAGCCGGCCGCGACCAACACGGCGGCACCCAGGCCGGCGGCGGCGAACTCGGCGACGACGATGAGCACGTACGGACGGTCGGCCGCCCGGTCCCGAGGGACGCCGGCCCCCCGGAGTCGGGCCGACAGCACGCCGCCCAGCGCGGCGGTGAGCAGTGCGACGATGCTGCCCACCACCAGCAGGGCGCGCAGGGGTTGCTCCGCCGCCGGCACGCTGAACCAGACCATCGCGAAGATGCCCAGGTAGAGGGCGGTCAGCCCGGCCTGACGTCGGTTGGCGGTCACCAGATCAGACATGAAACTCCTTCGGGGTACGACAGGCCGCCGGTCACCTTACGACCCCGTCGGCTTGTCGCCCGCGTTCCACCCAGCCGTTCCGGTCCGCCCGCAGCCCAGCCATCCCGCCAGACCCGACCACCCGCCCTCAGCCCGGCGCGCCCCTGGCCGCCCACCCGCCCTTGTCCCGCCCACCTGCCCTTCTCCCGCCCGCCTGCCCTTGTCCCGCCCGCCGGCCCTTGTCCCGCCCGCCAGCCCTTCTCCCGCCCGCCTGGGCCGGGCCGGCTGCCCTGGTCCCGCCGGCTTGACCGACTCGGTTTCCGGGAAGTCGGGCTGTCAGCGCCACTCGGACACCCCGACTTCACGGAAGCCGAGTGGATCAGTCGATCAGGGTGCGGCCGGTCAGGTGTAGGAAGACGTCCTCCAGGCCGCTGCGCCGCACCAGCACGTTGGCCGGGTCGAGCCCGAGCGCGGCGACCTCGGCGACCGCCGCGTCGCCGTCGGGCACGTAGAGCAGGACCCGGTCGGGCAGCACCTCGACCCGCTCCCCCAGGCCGTCGAGCTTACGGGCGAACGGCTCCTGCGAATCGGCGGCGAAGCGCAGCTCGACCACCTCCCGGGTGGAGTGTCGCTCGATGAGCGCCCGGGGCGAGCCCTCGGCGACGATCCGCCCGCCGTCCATCACCACCAGCCGGTCGCAGAGCTGCTCGGCCTCGTCCATGTAGTGCGTGGTGAGCACAAGCGTGACGCCCCGCTGCTTGAGCCGGAACAGCCGCTCCCACACCAGGTGCCGGGCCTGCGGGTCGAGCCCGGTGGTCGGCTCGTCGAGCAGCACGATCTCCGGGTCGTTGACAAGCGCGCGGGCGATGGTCAGCCGGCGCTTCATCCCGCCGGACAGCGGCTCGACCTTGCTGCCGGCCCGCTCGGTGAGCTGGACGAAGTCGAGCAGCTCGTCGGCCCGCTCCCGGGCCGCCCGGCGGGTGATGCCGAAGTAGCGCGCGTAGACCGTCAGGTTCTCCCGGACGGTCAGCTCCGGGTCGAGATTGTCCAACTGGGGGCACACGCCCAGCCGGGCTCGGATCGCGGGCCCGTCGGCGACCGGGTCCATGCCGAGGATGCGCAGCTCACCACCGCTGGGTGGGGACGTGCAGCCGACCATCCGCATGGTGGAGGACTTGCCCGCGCCGTTGGGCCCGAGGAAACCGAAGGCCTCACCCGAGCGCACCTCGACGTCGATGCCGTCCACGGCGGTGAAGTCGCCGAACCGCTTCACCAGCCCGCGTGCCTGAATCAGTGGCCGCCCCGAAGTCACCGCCCGACCCTAACGGCCGGGCCCGACATGCCTCCACGCAAATACGACGCCAGACACCCCCACCCTGTCGATCTTGCAGTTTCTGTCGTCCAGATGCGACGACCTGCCCCCTATGTCGGGACAGAAAGTGCAAGATCGCGGCAGCGCCGAAGGCCGGGTGGTCAGAGGTCGCCGGGGGCGGTGGCGGCACGGGCCACGCCGACCAGGCGGTCGGTCTCGGCCAGCAGGGCCTCGTCGTCCGCCGGGGTGCCGGGATCCAGGCGGACCGTCCAGGTCAGACCGTCGGCTCCGGCCACGCGGCGGGCCGCGACCCGCGCCGCGCCGCCGGGCACCTGCTGGTGCTCGGTGTACGCCACCGAACGCGTCACCCGTGCCCGCACCTGGTGCGGCAGCTCCTGCGGATCGAGGAGGAAGTATGTCTCGGCCGGGCCGTCGGCGACGAGCGCGTAGCCGTCGCGTTCGGCGACCGTCTCCGCAGGTGTGACGGTCAGCTCCCGGCCGGACCAGACCGCCTTGAGGATGGTGTGCCAGCCGAGCCGGTGCCCTCGACCGGGCAGCCACAGCCCGAGATTGGTGGCGACCACCACCCCGTCGCCCTCGCCGTTACCGGCCGCCGCCCAGGCCAACACCCGTTCGTCGGCGACCAGCGGTGGCCGGTCGGCAGGTGGCAGCTTCGGCTTGCGGCTGAACAGTCCCATCTAGAGGCCTCCCGCGGCCTGTTCGCGCAGCGCCCGGGCGTGCTGCTCCAGGGACAGCAGCTCACCGAAGGCGGCGAAGTACTCGTCCTTGTTGTTTACCGGGTTGATCCGCTGGATGCGCGACTTGAGGTCCCGGACGCGGGCGGTCACCGACCCGAACTGCACCCGCGCCATGGTGATCGACACGTAGCGCGGGTCCGGTTCGCCGTCGATGCGCAGCGGCTCCACCGCCAACTCGCCGACAAGCGCCGCCGCGGCCAGATCGTCGCAGGCGTCGCGGACCGACTCGATCCACACCGCGCCGCCGGTCGCCGACGCGGCGCCACCGGCGGCCGCGATGGCGGTACGCACCGCGACGTGCACCGGGTGGCGGTATTCGGGCGACTCGACCGCGTCGAACATCGGCCCGGCCAGGACCGGCTGCTGGAGGGCGAGCTTCAGCGCCTCCCGCTCGACCATCGACTGCGGGCTGTCCAGAGTCGGCTCGGGGCGAGCCGAGGCGGGCCGGGCGGCGGGGCCGGCGTCGCGGGCGCCGGGCGGTGGAGTGTTGGCGGCGGCGAGCACGGCCCGCTGCACCGGCTCGATCTCCATCCCGAGGTCCATGGCGAGTTTGCGGACGTACTCCGGGCGTTTTTCCCGGTCCTTGAGTCGCGCGACGAGCGGCGCGGCGTGGCGCATGGCCTCGACCCGGCCGTCGACGGTGTCCAGGTCGAAGCGGCTGATCACGTGCCGCAGCGCGAAGTCGACGAGCGGCTCACGGCGGGCGACCAGATCCCGGACCGCCAGGTCACCCTTGGCCAGCCGCAGATCGCACGGGTCCATGTTGTCCGGGCTGACCGCGATGAACGTACGCCCGACGAACCGCTGGTCGTCCTCGAAGGCGCGCAGCGCGGCCTTCTGGCCGGCGGCGTCACCGTCGAAGGTGAAGATGATCTCGCCGGCCACCTCGTCGCTGTCGAACAGCAGCCGCCGCAGGACCGAGATGTGGTCCGCGGCGAACGCGGTGCCGCAGGTCGCCACCGCTGTCGTCACCCCGGCGAGGTGGCAGGCCATCACGTCGGTGTAACCCTCGACGATCACCGCCCGGCCCTGCTTGGCGATCTCCCGCTTGGCCTGGTCGATGCCGTAGAGCACGTGCGACTTCTTGTAGATCGGCGTCTCGGGGGTGTTGAGGTATTTCGGGCCGTCGTCGTCGTCGAAGAGCTTGCGCGCGCCGAAGCCGATCACGTCGCCGGCGAGGTCGCGGATCGGCCAGAGCAGCCGACGGCGGAACCTGTCGATGAGCGTGCCGGAGCGGGACTCCCGGGACAACCCGGCGGTGACCAGCTCCTGGTGGGTGAAACCCTGCTGGCGCAGGTGCTTGGTGAGCAGGTCCCAGCCCTCCGGCGCGAAGCCACAGCCGTAGCGCTCGGCGGCGGCCCGGTCGAAGCCCCGTTTCGCCAGGAACTCGCGGGCCGGCCGGGCCCCGGCCGTGCTGAGCTGCGCCCGGTAGAACTCGACGGCGGCGGCGTGCGCGGCGACCAGACGCTGGCGTTGACCCTGCTGCGGACGGGGACGCGGGGTGCCCTTGTCGTCCTCGATGTAGCGCAGTTGGATGCCGGCGCGGCCGGCCAGCCGCTCGACGGACTCCACGAAGCTGAGGTGGTCGGCGTCCATCAGGAACTTGATGGCGTCGCCGCCGGCCCCGCAGCCGAAGCAGTACCAGACGTTGCGGGCCGGGGACACGTTGAACGACGGGCTCTTCTCGTCGTGGAACGGGCACAGGCCCTTCAGGTTGCCGCCACCCGCCGACTTGAGGGTGACCGTCTCGGAGATCACATCCCCGATCGAGGTGCGTTCCCGGACCAGTGCGATGTCCTCGTCCCGGATCCGCCCAGCCATGCGCCACCCCCTCGGCGTACATCCTGCCCTGCCGGACCGACGACACGCCGGCCGGGGGATGCCGGTGTGGCGGCCACCGCTGCCGGCTGGGCGGTTCCGGCCCGCAAGCCGGGTCCGCGCGGGGACCATGACCAGATGCGCAGGGTACGGACCGGAGCCCGCCACGTGCCGAACTGGCTGGCCAACAGGGTCGGGCTGCGCGGACTGACCCCGCAGGCCGACGAGGCCGGCCACCGGCACGCGACCTGGCTGGAGCTGTTCCTCGACCTGATCTTCGTGTACGCGCTGGCGGCGGTGGCGGCCCGGCTGGGCAACGAGCCGACCCCGTCGCCGACGGCCGTGCTGGCCGTGATCGGGCTCTTCGTGGTGATCCAGTGGGCCTGGCTGGGGCAGGTCTACTACGACACCCGGTTCGACCCCGACGACGCGCCGCACCGACTGCTGGTGCTCGTCGCGTTGGTCGGCGCGGGCGCGATGACGCTCGGGGTCGACGAGGTGCCGGAGAGCGTGCTGCTGCCGGTCGGGTACCTGATCGTGCGAGGCGTGCTGCTCCTGCTGTACCTGCGGGCCCGCCCGACCAGCGCGATGGCCCGCATGGTGACGACCGTCTACCTGATCGGCTTCGGGTCGGGCTGGCTGATCTGGCTGGTGTCGCTGTTCACGCCCACCGAGCTGCGCCCCGTCCTGTGGATCGTCGCGATGGTCATCGAACTGGCCACGCCCTGGGTCGGGGTGCGCTGGCTCAACCGCTGGCCGGTGGACAACCGGCACCTGCCGGAACGGATCGGCCAGTTCACCATCATCGTGCTGGGCAGCGCGCTGGCCAGCCTGCTCTTCGCGGTGCCGGACCACCCCCCGCCCCACATGATCCTCACCGCCGCGATGGCCTTCCTGATCCCGGCGGCCGTCTGGTGGGTCTACACCACGTTCGTCACCACCCGCCTGCTCCAGCGTCGGCTGCGCGGCGGGCAGGCGTACAGCTTCCTGCACATCCCGCTCGGCGGCGCGTTACTGCTGCTCGGCTGGGCTCTCGGCCAGGTGGTCCGGCTTGTCGACGACGACGCGGCTCGGCTGCCGCTGGAACTGCGGCTGCTGCTGGGCGGGGCGATGGTCGTGTGGACGGTGTGTGGCCTGGCCCTGTACTGGCTGTGGACCCGACCGAGCCTCGCCCGGTTGGCGATCGCCGCCTACGGGGTGCTCTCGGTCAGCCTGATCACGGCGACGGTGCATGGGCCGAGGCTGATGCTGGCGTTGCTCGCGCTGGCGGTCGTCGGGTACGCCGTGCTGCTCAGCCGACGACTCGCCCGCGCCGGCGAGGCGAACCGCGCGCCCGAGGAGTGAGCGAGCCTAGGCTGCGGCGGTGGTCTCCTCGGCTGCCACCTGGCTGTTCCAGTCGGCCTTCGTGGAGCGCCAGCCCTCGTCGTCCATGCCGCGCCGCCAGTAGCCGGAGATGGAGAGCCGGTCGAGGGGTACGCCCCGCTCGCCGCGCAGCAGCCGGCGCAGGTCCCGGACGAAGGCCGCCTCGCCGTGCACGAACGCGTGCACCTGGCCGGCCGGGAACTCCAACGCCCGTACCGCCGCGACAAGCGCCGCACCCACCGGGCCGTCGCCACGGTGCACCCAGGTCAGCTCGACCGCGCCGGGGCTGGGCAGCTTCTGCTCGTCCGCCGGGTCGCCGATCTCCACGAAGACGTGGGCCGGCGCGCCCAGCGGCAGCCGCTCCAGCGCGGCGGCGATCGCCGGCAGGGCGCTCTCGTCACCCACCAGCAGGTGCCAGTCCGCGTCCGGGCTCGGGGCGTACGCCCCGCCGGGGCCGACGAAGTGCACCGGGTCACCCGGACGCAGCGCGGCGGCCCACGGGCCGGCCAACCCCTCGTCGCCGTGGTGCACCACGTCCACGGTCAGCTCCTCGGCCAGCGGGTCCCACCTCCGCACGGTGTACGCGCGCAGCCGGGGCCACTGCTCCCGGGGCAGGTCCCGGCGGATCGCGGCGAGGTCCAACGGCCGCGGGTACGCGACGCCGGGCTGCGGGAACACCAGCTTGATGTAGTGGTCGGTGAACTCGCCCACCGGCAGGCCGGCCAGCTCGTCCCCGCCGAGGACGAGCCGGATCAGGTGCGGGGTGGGCCGCTCGGTGCGCAGCACGTGGACCGTGGTGACGTTCCTGGGGCGTTCCGTCATACCAGTTAGGCTAGCCTAAGCTGGCGCGTGGTCGGTCGGCGGTGCGCCGTTGCCGGTCAGGCGGGTGTGCCAGGTCACCGCCGCCGGGTCGGTGAGCGAGGCGACCTGGTCGATCACCACCCGCAGTCGGGCGGTGTCGTCCGGGGCCGCCCGCCACAACGGGGCGAAGATCGGATCGAGCCCGTCCGGCGCGCGCCGGAGCAGCGCGGCCACCAACTCGGCGAGCATCGTCCGCTGCCGCTCGTAGCGTCCCCGGAACCCGGAACGACGCATCACGTACCGCAGGGCGATGCCCTTGAGCAGCGCACACTGGGCCCGGACCAGCCTCGGCACCACCAGATCGGCGTCATAGCGGCGGTGCGGGCCGGGGCCGGAGCGCTCCTCGGTGGCGGCCACCGCAGCCGACACGAACCGGCCGGTCAGCCCGCTTGTGGTGGCCTTCAACGCGACCTGGGCGCGGTGGCTGCCGTCGTACCCGGCGAGCGGGGCGAGCAGCGGGTCGGCCAACAGGTCCACCAGCACCTCGGCCAGGTCGGCGGCGGACTCACCGGAGTAGGCGGCGGCCACGTCGGCGCAGAGCGCGGCCCGCTCGTCGGCGTCCGCCAGCAGCGGGCCCAGCGTCACGTACCCGCCGTGGATGCCGTCCTCCACGTCGTGCACCGAGTACGCGACGTCGTCGGCCCAGTCCATCACCTGTGCCTCGAGGCAGCGCCGGTCGCCGGGCGCACCGACCCGGATCCAGCCGAAGACCGGTGCGTCGTCGGCGTACACCCCGAACTTGCGCTGCCCCGGGCGACGCGGCCAGGGGTACTTGCCGATCGCGTCGAGCGACGCGCGGGTCAGGTTGAGGCCGGCGGGCGAGCCGTCCGGGGCCAGCACCTTCGCCTCGAGCCGGGTCAGCACCCGCAACGTCTGCGCGTTGCCCTCGAAGCCACCGCAGGGTGTGGCCAGCAGGTCCAGAGCGGACTCGCCGTTGTGCCCGAACGGCGGATGCCCGAGGTCGTGGGCGAGCCCGGCGACGTCGACCACGTCCGGGTCACAGCCCAACCGGGCGCCCATCTCCCGGGCGATCTGCGCCACCTCGAGCGAGTGCGTCAGCCGCGTACGCAGGAAGTCGTCGGTCCCGGCGGTGTGTACCTGGGTCTTGGTGGCCAGCCGACGGAACGCCGCCGAGTGCAGCACCCGGGCACGGTCGCGCTCGTACGGTGAGCGGCGGTGCCCGGTGTCCTTGGGCGCCTCCCGCACCCACCGTGCGTCCGGCTCACTTCTCACGCAGCCGCCGCTGTTCGCGACTGCGGGGCTCGCAAGACCGGCTCACTCCTCGCGCTCACGGAGGACGCAGAACTCGTTGCCCTCCGGGTCGGCGAGCACCGTCCACTCGACGTCGCCCTGGCCGACGTCGACGTGCCGGGCGCCCATGTCGACAAGCCGTTCGACCTCGGCCTCCCGGTCGGCGGGGCGCAGGTCGAGGTGCAGCCGGTTCTTGCGTTCCTTGCCCTCGGTCACCGGCACGAAGACCAGGCCGGGGAGACGGTCCGCGGACTTGCGGATCTCCACCTCGTCGGGGTTGTCGGTGACGACCTGGTAGCCGAGTGCCTCGGCCCACCAGCGGGCCAGTCGGGCCGGGTCGCGGGCGTCGACGGTCAGGTTCTCCCAGACGCTGGTCATTCAGTCACCTTTCCCGTTCGACGGCGTACGCAATCAGCCGTTTGCGAGCGAGCCAAGGTTACGCCGGTCACGGCTGGCCGTCGTGCCCCCGACGCGTCGATGAATCGTCCACAACCGCCGATCGGCCCGGAGTTGTGGGCCGATCGCCCTGGGTTACGGGCTCGCGGGCAGAGGTGGCCACCGGTAGCGTTTCCAGCGCGGAACGTGACGAGCCGACCGACACGCAGATCCCGACCGGTAAGGGAGCAGCTCGTGGACGCAGACACGGTGGTGGGTACGGAGCTACGGGGGCTGCGTCGGCGCCGACCCGAGGTTGCCGGGACGGTGCTGGCCGGCACCGACGGGTTGCTCATCTCCAGCGATCTGCCCAGCACCGACGCCACCCATCTCGCAGCGTTGGCCGCCGCCAGTTTCGGGCTCGGTCACCGGGTGGCCGACACCGTCCGGCGGGGTGAGTTCCGGGAGTCGGTGGTCTGCACGACGGCCGGCTGCGTGGTGACCTACCCGGCCGGGCGCACCGCCCTGCTGACCCTTGTCACCGTGTCGGCGGCGGGCGATCTGGAGGCGCTGCACGAGGAGGCGCGGGCGGTGGCCCGGCGCACCGGTTCGGTGTTGGACACGCGCGTCGGCGGTGGCGGCGCCAGTGCGGTTCCGTTGGGGCACGCGCCGCTTGCCGTGCGTACCCCGATGGCGACCCTGCCCACCCACTTACGCCGCTCGACCCGGCCGGCCTGGCGTCGCCCGCCGATCTGATCGTCGGTGCCGGCGGCGGCCGGGTCGCCCGGTCCGCCGCCGGCCCACGTCACCGGCTGTCCGAGCCGCCCGTCTCCACGACCGCCCGACCGGCCTCCAGCCGGGCCACCGGCACCCGGAACGGCGAGCAGGACACGTAGTCCAGGCCGACCTCGTGGAAGAAGTGCACCGAGTCGGGGTCGCCGCCGTGCTCGCCGCAGACCCCGAGCTTCAACCCGGGCCGGGCGGCCCGGCCCTCCTCGGCGGCGATGCGCACCAGCCGGCCGACGCCGTCGCGGTCGATCGACTCGAACGGCGAGATGCCGAAGATGCCCAGCTCCAGGTAGCGCCAGAAGAACGCGCCCTCGACGTCGTCACGGGAGAAGCCCCAGCCCATCTGGGTCAGGTCGTTGGTGCCGAAGGAGAAGAACTGTGCCGCCTCGGCGATCTGGCCGGCGGTCAGCGCCGCCCGGGGCACCTCGATCATCGTGCCGATCAGCACCTCGACCCCGCTGTCCCCGACCACCTCGGCGATGATCTTCTCGGCCTCGGCGCGGACCGTCTCCAACTCCTGCACGGCCCCGACCAGCGGCACCATGATCTCCGGTTTCGCTACCCCGCCGCCGCGGGCACAGCTCACGGCCGCCTCGGCGATGGCCCGGACCTGCATCGCGAACAGGCCGGGGATGACCAGGCCGAGACGGACGCCGCGCAGCCCGAGCATCGGGTTCTCCTCGTGCATCCGCCGAACGGCGGCGAGCAACGCCTCCTCCTTGGCGACGTCCTCGCCGCGTTCCTGGGCGACCGCCACGTTGACCGCGAGCTGCTCCAACGGCGGCAGGAACTCGTGCAGCGGCGGATCGATGAGCCGGACGGTGACCGGCAGGCCATCCATCTCCCGGAAGATCTCCTCGAAGTCGGCCCGCTGCAACGGCAGCAGGGCCGCCAGCGCCTCTTCCCGCTCGCCCGGGGCCCGAGCCAGGATCAGCCGCTCGACCAGCTCGCGGCGGTCGCCGAGGAACATGTGCTCGGTACGGCACAGCCCGATGCCCTCGGCGCCGAACCGTCGGGCCCGAGCCGCGTCCGCGCCGGTGTCGGCGTTCGTGCGGACCGCCAGCCGCCGCCTGCCGTCGGCGTGCGTCATGATCCGGTGTACGGCTCGGACCAGCGGGTTGTCGATGTGCTCGGGATCGAGGCTGCCCTCGAAGTACTGCACCACCTCCGACGGCATGACCGGCACCTCGCCGAGGTAGACCTTGCCGGTCGTGCCGTCGATGGACACCATGTCGCCCTCGTCGACGGTCTGCCCGGCCACGGTGAACCGCTTCGCCGGCACGTTCACGTCGATCGCGTCGGCACCGGAGACGCAGGTCTTGCCCATGCCCCGGGCCACCACGGCGGCGTGGCTGGTCTTGCCGCCGCGCGAGGTGAGGATGCCCTTCGCGGCGATCATGCCGTTCAGGTCGTCCGGGTTGGTCTCCCGGCGGACCAGGATCACCGACCGTCCCTCGGCAGCCAGCTCGACGGCCCGCGCGGAGGTGAAGACCACGGTGCCCGACGCCGCGCCGGGTGAGGCGCCGATGCCCGTGGCGACCGGCTGGAACTCGTGGTCGAGTTGGAAGCGGGGGAACATCAGCTGGGCCAACTGCGCGCCGTTGACCCGGTGCAGCGCCTCGTCCAGGTCGATCAGGCCCTCGTCGACGAGTTGCCCGGCGATGACGAACGCGGCGGCGGCCGTGCGCTTGCCCACCCGGGTCTGCAACATCCACAGCTTGCCGCGTTCGATGGTGAACTCGATGTCGCACAGGTCCCGGTAGTGCTCCTCCAACCGGGCCATGATGCCGAGCAACTCGTCGTAGGAGGCCCTGTCGAGCTGCGCCAACTCCTGCAGCGGCACCGTGTTGCGGATGCCGGCCACCACGTCCTCGCCCTGCGCGTTGGCCAGATAGTCGCCGTAGATGCCCTGCGCCCCACTGGCCGGGTCCCGGGTGAACGCGACGCCGGTGCCGGAATCCGGGCCCAGGTTGCCGAAGACCATCGTCACCACGTTGACCGCGGTGCCGAGGTCGGCCGGGATGCGCTCCTGGCGGCGGTAGAGCACCGCGCGCTCGGCGTTCCACGACTCGAAGACCGCCCGGATGGCGAGGTCGAGCTGTTCGCGCGGCTGCTGCGGGAACTCGCGACCGGTGTGCTTCAAAAAGATCTTCTTGTACGCGTCGACGAGCCCACGCAGGTCGTCCGCGTCCAGGTCGAGGTCGTTCTGCGTACCCTTGGCGCTCTTGATCTCGTCGAGCGCGTGCTCGAACTCCTCGCCCGGCACCTCGCAGACGGTCTTGCCGAACATCTGGATGAGGCGGCGGTAGGAGTCCCAGGCGAACCTGTCCGCGCCGCCGGAGGCGGCCTGGCCGGCCGCGCCGCCGGAGGCAGCCGGATCGCCGGTGCCGCCGGCCTGCGCGGAGAGCCCGACCACGCTCTGGTCGTTGAGGCCGACGTTGAGGACGGTCTCCATCATGCCGGGCATGGAAAACTTGGCGCCGGAGCGGACGGAGACCAGCAGCGGGTCCTTCGGGTCGCCGAGTCGTTTGCCCATCGCGCGTTCCAGCGATTCCAGGTGCGCCTCGATCTGACCGGCGAGCCCGTCCGGTTCCCGTCCCGTCGCGAGGTACGCCTGGCAGGCCTCGGTGGTGATGGTGAAGCCGGGGGGAACGGGCAGGCCGAGGTTCGTCATCTCGGCGAGGTTCGCCCCCTTGCCGCCGAGCAGGTCCTTGAGGTCCTTGTTGCCTTCGGAGAAGTCGTAGACGTACTTGTGGTCGACGGTTTCTTGCGCTGCCACCAAAGCCTCCACACACGCGCCGGATGGACACTTAACGAAGGTTCAGTTTTTTCCTACCCCGGGACGGACCTCCGGTAATCCCGGGGTCGACGCCGATCGGTGAGCGAAGGCTAAGCGAACATCGGGTGACCTGGGACCGTTCGGTGACAATTGGCACAGCCGTCACGACTATCCGTGTTCGTACCGGTTTTTGGGAACGCTTCCACGCGCACCATCACGCATCCCGGCCGCGCGTCGTACGCTTGACGGCACGCCAGCCGGTGAACCTCACTTTTGCCATAACCGACGCGAATACACCCCCCGGAGTCGCCGCCGTGTCGACCATCCCCTCCCCCGCTCCCGCCACCGGTCCGGTGCCGCCACCGGCGCGGGAATCGGACGCGGCCACCCCGACGCCCCGGACCGCTCCATCGGCCGCGCACCGGCTGTCCGACGTCGTGCCCGCTCCCGCACAGGTCGAGGCGGACCCGACCGAGGACTGGGTCCTCCCGGCCGAAGCGGTGATCGTGGCCAGCGCCGACCCCGCCGCGCTCGCCGTCGCCGCGCAGCTCGCCGAGCTGCTCCGGCCCGCCACCGGCTACCCGCTACCGGTGATCCACGCCGCCTCCCGTCCGTTGCCGACCACGTCTCCGCTGCCGGCCACGGACGCCACCACGCCTGCGCCGCCGGCCACCGACGCCGTGGCGCCGGAGCTGGTCGGCGGTATCGCGCTGGTGCTGGACGCGGGCGCCGGTCTCGGCGCGGAGGGCTACCGGCTCGACATCGCCCGCGACGGGGTACGCCTCACCGCCGCCACCGCCGCCGGCCTGTTCCACGGCGTGCAGACCCTGCGCCAACTGCTGCCATCGGCCATCGAGAGCCGGACCCCGGTCGCCACACGGTGGGCGCTGCCCGGTGGGACCATCACCGACACTCCCCGCTTCCCCTACCGGGGCGCGATGCTCGACGTCGCACGGCACTTCTTCACCGTCGAGGACGTCCTGCGCGTCGTGGACCACCTGGCCCGCTACAAGCTCAACCACCTGCACCTGCACCTCACCGACGACCAGGGTTGGCGGATCGCCGTCGACTCCTGGCCGAGGTTGACAGCCGTGGGCGGGACGACCGAGGTCGGCGGCGGCCCCGGGGGGCACTACACGAAGGCCGACTACCGGCGGATCGTCTCCTACGCCGCCGCCCGCCACATCACAGTCGTCCCGGAGATCGACCTCCCCGGGCACACCAACTCGGCGCTTGTCGCGTACCCGGAGCTGGCACCGGACAAGATCGCGCCACCGCCGTACACCGGCACCGAGGTCGGTTTCAGCTACGTCGACCCCTCCGACGAGCGGACGTACGACTTCGTCACCGACGTGCTGGGCGAGGTGGCCGCACTCACCCCCGGGCCGTTGCTGCACATCGGCGGCGACGAGGCGTTCAAGGTGAAGGGCGAGGTCTACACCGGTTTCGTGGAACGGGTCCAGCGCATCGTGGCCGACCTCGGCAAGACCGTCGTCGGCTGGCACCAGCTCGCGCCGGCCGGCCACGTCGACGGACGGGTGCTGCAGTGGTGGGGCACGAACGCCGACGACCCCACCACGGCCGACGCGGTCCGCCGGGGCGCCCGCCTCATCGTCTCCCCCGGCAACCACGCCTACCTGGACATGAAGTACGCCCCGGACACCCCGATCGGACACGACTGGGCCGGGCTGATCGACGTGCGCAAGGCGTACGACTGGGATCCGGGCACCCACGTCTCCGACGTGCCCGCCACGGCCGTCCTCGGGGTGGAAGCCCCGCTCTGGACCGAGTCGGTCACCTCGCTGGCCGACATCGAGTTCCTGCTCCTGCCCCGGCTCCCCGCCATCGCCGAGCTGGGCTGGTCACCCCGGGCCACCCACGACTGGGCCGACTTCCGTGACCGGCTGGCCGGTCAGGGCCCGCGGTGGGCGGCCGCCGGGATCACCTTCCACCGCGCACCCGAGGTCCCCTGGCGGGGCACCCCGACCATCCCGGCACAGCGCACCGTGCCACAAACCGACACCGCCACGCCCTGACCCTCGGCGCGCCGGTTCACCCCGGCCCGCCCGGCAGTCGCTGCGGACGTTGGACGCCGATCCGGTCCGCGCCGTCTCGCGAGAAGTTGGCGCCGATCTTGCACTATCGGTTGTCCCTATAGGTGCAATGCCCCTTGTGTCGGGACAGAAAGTGCAAGATCGCGGAGCGGGGGCGGTCTGGCCTCCGAGTCGACCCCGTTCGGCCGCAAACGTCGCGGACCGACATGGTCCACTCGACTTTCATGATGTCGGGCTGTCCCCGACACCCGGATGCCGCAATTTTCGAGAACCCGAGTCGATCACGCCGCCTCGTCCGCCGTGTCCGTTCGCTGGGTGAGTGGGGTGTCTGTTTTCGTCGGGATTGTCGGGTGGTTGGGGCCACCCCGGTGGCGGAATCGGCGGCCGGCCCGGGTCGTTGTACCTGGCAGGTCGCGGCGAGGGCGGCCGGCTACCGAGACCGTCGAGTCGCAGTGCGCGGCCTCGTCGGGAACACCCGCCGACCCGGCCCGGTTACATCCCCCGCACCGCCGAGCACCACAACGGCCGGGCACGGCAGCCGCCAGGTGCTCCCACCGGAGACAGCCAACGGGAACACCCGCCGACCCGGCCCGGTTACATCCTCCGCACCGCCAAGTGCCACAACGGCCGGGCCCCGGTAAGGCGGAATGCGCAGCCGGTCCGGACGGTTACACCACCAC
>NZ_JBNCNO010000025.1:0-22415 GCF_049847025.1 Micromonospora sp. DT231
ACCAGCACGCCCAAGATCCCTACCGAGTGACACATGTATCGGGACTTCAACACTGACAGATGTCATGGGACTGAATACCCGCCCGCGTAACGGAAACTGTCCAAGATCTCGACGCTGGTGCCGTCAGCTCTGGCGGCGTACCCGTCAGTCCTTCTCGATGGTGACCTTGCTGGGCTTGGCGCTGCGCTCGTCGGTGGTCGGCTTGCTGGGCCGCTTGCCGTTCTCACCGGTGCTGGTGATCTTGGTCGGCTTGGCGTCTCGGCCGCCCACGCCCGGAACGGCGGCCACGGTCGGCTCCCCGTCCACCCCGGCGCTGGCCGCGCCTCCGTCGACGGTGGTCATCGGCTCCGCCACCGGCCGGGTCGTGGACTGCCCGGTGCCCTCGGCCCCGGCATTCACCGGCTGCCGGGTGTCGGTGGGCCCGGTCTTGAGGCCGGTGGACGCACCGGACTCGGGGGACGTGCCCGCGCCGACGGTCGCCGTGCCCGACTCGGGCGACGTGCCCGCGCCGACGGTCGCCGTGTCGGAGACGGTCGCGCCGTCGTCGGTCGCGCTCGTGCGCACCCCATCGCCGGTGGTCGGGCCGTCGATCGGACCCGCGACGCTCTGCAACCGCACCTCGGCCATCTGTCGCTGCAGCTCGTCCGACTCCTGCCGCGCCTTCCAGGTTTCCTGCCGCAGGTCGGCGAGCTGCTGCTGGGCCTGGGCGATCTCCAGCATCACCTGGGCGAGCTGCTGCCGGCCCGCCGCCGACTCCTGCTGCGTGGCCGCCAGGTGCTGCTGGGTGGTGGCCAGGTGCTGCTGGGTGGTGGCCGCGTACTCCTCGAACTGCCGACGCGACGCCGCGACGTGCTCGTCGGCCTTGCGGCGCTTGTCGCCGGCCTCGGTCTCGGCCCGGCTCAGCAGCTCGGCGGCCTCGGCCTCGGACCGCTGGCGGAGCGCCGCCGCGTCCTGCTCGGCGGCCTGGCGAACCCCGGCCGCGCCCTGCTCGATCTCGTTCTTGCGGGTGGAGTATTCGGTCTCCAGCTCGTTCTTGCGCCCCGTGTACTCGGTTTCCAACTCGTCGCGGCGGGTGGTGAAGCTGGTCTCCAACTCCTGCTGACGGCTGGCGAACCCGGTTTCCAGCTCCTGCTGGCGGGACTCGTGCTGCTTGTCCAGCTCGTCGCGGTGCTTGGCGAACTCCTGCTCGGCGGTGGACCGACGCTGCGCCAACTCCCGGTCGGCCGCCTCGCGACGCGAGTTGACCTCCTGCTCCACACCGGCCCGCCACGCGCCCAGCTCCTGCTGGGTCTGCGCCCGGGTGTGCTGCACGTATGCCTCGGTCTCGGCGCGCATCCGCTGCACGTACGCCTCGGTCTCGGCGCGGCTGCGCTTGGCCGCCTCGGCGGCCTGCGTGGTCAGCCGCTCCGCCTCCTGCTGCGCCTTGGCGCGGGTGGCCCGCCCGGCCATCGACGCGTCGTCGATGATCTGCTTCGCCTCCTGCTGCGCCTTGGCGTGACTGGCCCGGCCGGCCTCGGTCGCGGTGTCGGTGAGCCGCTTGGCCTCCTGGAGGGCCTTGGCGTGCACCTCCTTGGCGGCGTCGCGTAGGTCGCTGGCCTCCTGCCGGGCGTTGGCCAATGTCTCCTGGGCCGTCTCCCGCAGCTTTGTCGCCTCCTGCTGGGCCCGGGCGTGGATCTCCTTGGCGGTGTCCCGCAGCTGGGTGGCCTCCTGCTGGGCCTTCGCCAGCGTGTCCTGCGCCGCCTTGCGCAGCTGCGCCGACTCGTCCTTGGCGGCCCGCAGCGTGGCCTCGGCCTCGGCCCGTCGGGCGGCGCTGTGCCGCTCCTCCTCCGAGCGGCGCGCGGCGAGGGCGATCTCGAAATCCTTGAGTGCCCGAGCCGCCTGCTCGCGGGCCTCCTCGATGATGTGCTCGGCCGCGGCGCGGCGCGCCTCGATCTCCACGTTCGCGTCGGCCACGGTCTTCTCGGCCAGCTCTTCGGCCTGCGTCACGATGGAGTCGACAAGGGGGCCGAGGTGGCGTAACGAGGCCCGGTCGACCACGTTCATCTGCTTGCGCACCTGGGTCAGGTCACGCTGGAGCACCTCGACCTGGCCGGCGAGCTTGTGGATCTGTGTATACGCCTGTTCCCGTTCGGAGGCGAGGGTCGCGATCTCGTGCTCGGCACGCGCGACATACCGATCAACCTGTTTCTTCTCGTACCCCCGCAGAGCGGACTCGAAGCTGGGCTCCGTCGTCACGTCCCCGCCGAGAGCGAACAGTTCCTCGCCGTGCGACATGCCCCCATCCTCACACGCAACAGGGCCTGCTGGGGCGATACGGACGCGCCTTGTGCGAGCTACTTCACTCCGCGGCGCGCGAGGGATACCACCGGCTGGGAAACGCATACGGCGCGAGGTTGCACCGGTTACCCAGTGTCACCTCGCGCCGTCGATGCCCCGACCTGACGCCTCGCGTCAGCCGGCGGTCTCCGCCGGCACCCGCTCCTGACCGCCGTCGGTCTTCTTGGCCTCCGGCTTGGCCGCCGGAGCGGCCGCTGGCATCCCCGGAACGATGCCGGCGAGACCGGAGAGCATCTGGCCCAGCTGCGACGTGACCGCGTCCTTCTGCCGGGTGAGGTCCTCGACCTCGCGGCGGGCGGCCTGCGTGGTCAGCTCCGCCTCGGTGCGGGCCTCGGAGAGCAGGCGCTGCGACTCGGCCTTGGCCTCGTTGAGCGTCTTCTCGGAGTGCGCCTTGGCCTTGTCGACCGTCTCGGCGGCGTTGCGCTCGGACTCGACCCGGCGAGCCTCGGCCCGCTGCTCGATCTCCTTCGCCCGCTCCTGCGCGGCCCGAGCACGCTGCTCGGCCTCGCTCACCATCTTCTGGGTCTGCGAGACCTGGGCGGCGTGCCGCTCGGACTCCTCGCGCTCGGACTTCTCCCGCCGCTCGGCCAGCTGGAGCTCCAGAGCCTGGAGGTCCTTGTCGCGCTTGTCCCGTGCGTCGGTCAGCAGCTTGGTCGCCTCGGCGCGCTTCTCCTCAGCCTCGCGGGCGGCCTTCGCCCGCTGCTGGGTGATCTCCCGCTCGGCGGTGGCCCGCAGGGTGGCGACCTCCCGCTCGACCGTCGACTTCAGCTCGGCGACCTCGTGCGCCGTCACGGTACGCAGCTGCTTGGTCTCGCGGTCGGCGTCCGCGCGCAGCGTGTCGGCCTCACGGCGGGCCTGCACCCGGACCTCGGCGGCCTCGCGCTCGGCGGCGGTGCGCAGGTTGCCCGCCTCGCGCTCCGCGCTGGCCTTCATGGCCGCGGCCTCGGCACGCGCCTTGTCGGTGATCTCGCGGGCCTCGAGGCGGGCGGCGGAGAGGATGCCCTCCGACTCGCGCTTGGCCTCGTTGCGGTGGTCGTTGGCCTGCTCCTCGGCGAGCCGGAGGATCTGCTCGACGCGGGTGCCGAGGCCGGAGAGGGTGGGCCGGCTGTTCTCTTCGAGCTGCTTGTTCGTGTCGGTGAGCTTCTGCTCCAGCGCACCCATGCGCTGTTCGGCTTGGCGGAGTCGACGCTGGGCGTCGTTCATCCGCTGCTCGGCCTCGGCACGGGCCTGCTCGGACTGGGTCAGCGCGGCGGTCATCCGGCCGAGGAAGTCATCGACCTGGTGGGTGTTGTAACCGCGCAGGCCGACGGTGAAGTCTGGCTGCGAGTTCGCGTTATCGAAGAACGCGAGAGGGGAGGACTGCTGCTGGGGCATTGGGACATACTGGCAGACGCCCCAGGGTGCTTCGCAAGAGCGGTGCGCAGCTTTCGTGGCCTCTTTACATGGTCAACTCCCACCGTCGCCGCAGCGGGACCAATCGGCGATCTTGGCAGGTCCCGGGCGGGTCGGACGCCACGCAGCGTGACGCGGAAAAGGGCCCCGGGGTTACCCCGAGGCCCTTTGTTCGATCCGGGTGGGTATCTCGCTAATGGGAGCGGAAGAACAATGTCCGATCACCGTATTGGCTACTGAGCGTTCATCCGACCGGCCGGTCGGCGCCCCCGCTGCCGGTCAGTGCCCCCGGAACCGGTTGATCGCGTCCTCGTGCCGGGCCCGTAGCTCCCCGTCGCGTACGCCGAGACCGTCCGTGGGCGCGAGGCACCGTACGCCGACCTTGCCCTGGTGGGCGTTGCGGTGCACCTCGTACGCGGCCTGACCGGTCTGCTCCAGGGAGTAGGTGCGGGACACCGTCGGGTGCACCTTGCCCAGCGCCACCAGGCGGTTGGCCTGCCACGCCTCGTGGTAGTTGGCGAAGTGGCTGCCGACGATCCGCTTGAGGTGCATCCAGAGGTAGCGGTTGTCGTACTGGTGCTGGAAGCCGCTCGTGGACGCGCAGGTGACGATGGTCCCCCCGCGCCGGGCCACGTAGACGCTGGCGCCGAACGTCTCCCGACCCGGGTGCTCGAAGACGATGTCCGGGTCCTCGCCGGCGGTCAGCTCGCGGATCCGCTCGCCGAGGCGCTTCCACTCGTCCGGGTCCTGGGTCTCCTCGTCCTTCCAGAAGCGGAAACCCTCCGCCGCCCGGTCGATGACCAGTTCCGCGCCCATCCGGCGGCACAGCTCGGCCTTCTCCGGCGAGGAGACGACGCAGACCGGGATCGCGCCGCCGTTGAGCGCCATCTGGGTGGCGTACCCGCCGAGGCCCCCGGAGGCGCCCCAGATCAGCACCACGTCGCCCTGCTTCATGTTGGCTCCGTGGTGTGAGACGAGTTGCCGGTACGCGGTGGAGTTGACCAGCCCGGGGCTGGCCGCCTCCTCCCAGCTCAGGTGCCGTGGCTTGGGCATCAGCTGGTTGGCCTTGACCACCGCCAGCTCGGCCAGCCCACCGAAGTTGGTCTCGAAGCCCCAGATCCGCTGCTGCGGGTCCAACATGGTGTCGTCGTGCCCGGCGGAGTCCTCCAGCTCGACGGAGAGGCAGTGCGCGACCACCTCGTCGCCGGGTGCCCACCGGGTCACCCCGGGACCGGTGCGCAGCACCACGCCGGCCGCGTCCGAGCCGACGACGTGGTACGGCAGGTCGTGCCGGCGGGTCAGGTCGGAGACCCGGCCGTAGCGCTGGAGGAACGTGAAGGTGGGCAGCGGCTCGAAGATGCTTGTCCACACCGTGTTGTAGTTGATCGTGCTGGCCATGACCGCGACCAACGCCTCGCCCGGCGCCAGCTCCGGCGTCGGCACCTCCTGGACGTGCAACGCCTTGCGCGGGTCCTTGTCCCGGGTGGCCATGCCGTCGAACATCCGGGCCTCCTCGGCGCGGACCACCACGCCTCGGTAACTCTCCGGTACCGGCAGCCCGGCGACGCCGGCGAGTTCGCGGTCCGGATCGTTCGATTCCTCCGCCGCCATGATCGCTTCGAGGATGTCCTGCACGGTGACCTCCGGTTCGTCCGCACCCGCGCGGGCCCGGGTGCTGCCATCGTCGGCGCCGGTGGGGCACGACCGCCATGTCGGCATTCGACACATCCGACCCCGGTCGCGCTCCGGTGGGGCCGGACGTTACTGAACGGTAGCTAGGGCGGGAAGTCCTTGTGAAAAACTGCATCCGCCGATGCGTGAAGGTGTCCGGCCACCCCGCCAACCGCGCACTGACGTGCGCGCACATCGGCTTCGGAGGGCGCACGGGCCGCGCGGAGGCGACAACTTCGGGGATGGTGCTGCCGCACGTACGGCGGAGGCAGCACCATCCCCGAAGCTGCGCGGAGCCTGCCGACGCGGGGGCGGCAGCGGGGGCGTGGCGGTGGCGGGGGCGCGGGCGTGGTGCGGTGCGGGCGTGGCGCGGTGCGGTGCGGGGGTCAGTGGGGGGTGGGGGCGGGCTGGACGAGTTCGACGAGGACGCCGCCGGCGTCCTTCGGGTGGACGAAGTTGATCCGGCTGTCCGCGGTGCCGCGCCGCGGCGCGTCGAAGAGCAGCCGCATCCCCCGCGCGCGCAACGCCGCGCAGGCCGCGTCGATGTCCACCACCGTGTACGCGACCTGCTGCACACCCGGCCCGTTGCGGTCCAGGAACTTGGCGATCGTCGACTCCGGGGTGAGCGGGGCGAGCAGTTGCACGCAGCCACCCTCGGCGGTCGGTCCGACGGTCAGCATCGCTTCCCGCACGCCCTGCTCGGTGTTGGTCTCGACGTGCACACAGCGCATCCCGAACGTCCGCTGGTAGAAGTCGATCGCGGCGTCCAGGTCGGCCACCGCGATCCCGACGTGGTCAATCTTGCGAAGCCCGATGTCTGTGACGGAGTCGGCACCGGGCTCGGCGGAGGAGTTCTCAGTCATGGCGCTAGTCTGGCCGAACAATCGTTAAGGCGTACAGCACGGCACCCCCTCGGAGGCAGGCATGGCTTCGGTGATCGTCAGCGGCGCGCGGACCCCCATGGGGCGGCTGCTGGGCAACCTCAAGGACCTCCCGGCCACGAAGCTCGGCGGGATCGCCATCAAGGCCGCGCTGGAGCGGGCCGGGGTCAGCCCCGACCAGGTCCAGTACGTGATCATGGGGCAGGTCCTGCAGGCCGGCGCCGGTCAGATCCCGGCGCGGCAGGCGGCGGTCGAGGCCGGCGTGCCGATGTCCGTGCCGGCGCTGACCATCAACAAGGTCTGCCTCTCCGGCCTGGACGCGATCGCCCTGGCCGACCAGCTGATCCGCGCCGGCGAGTTCGACATCGTGGTGGCCGGCGGCATGGAGTCGATGACGAACGCCCCGCACCTGCTGATGGGTCAGCGCACCGGCTACAAGTACGGCGACGTGGTGGTCAAGGACCACATGGCGCACGACGGGCTCAGCGACGCCTGGGACTGCTGCTCGATGGGTGAGTCGACCGAGCGCCTCGGCGCCCGGCACGGCATCACCCGCGAGGAGCAGGACGCCTTCGCCGCCGCCAGCCACCAGCGGGCCGCCGCCGCGCAGAAGAACGGCCACTTCGCCGACGAGATCGCCCCGGTGGTGATCCCGCAGCGCAAGGGTGACCCGCTGGTGATCAGCGAGGACGAGGGCATCCGCCCGGACACCACGGTCCAGTCGCTGGCCAAGCTGCGCCCCGCCTTCGCCAAGGACGGCACCATCACCGCCGGCAGTTCGTCGCCGATCTCCGACGGCGCCGCCGCCGTGCTGGTGATGAGCAAGGCCAAGGCCACCGAGCTGGGGCTGACCTGGCTGGCCGAGATCGGCGCGCACGGCAACGTCGCGGGCCCGGACAACTCCCTGCACTCGCAGCCGTCCAATGCGATCAACCACGCGCTGAAGAAGGGTGGGCTGAGCGTCGCCGACCTGGACCTCATCGAGATCAACGAGGCGTTCGCGCAGGTCGGCGTGCAGTCCACGCGGGACCTCGGCATCAGCCCGGACAGGGTCAACGTCAACGGCGGCGCCATCGCGCTGGGGCACCCCATCGGCATGTCCGGCGCGCGTCTCGTCCTCACCCTCGCCCTGGAGCTGCGGCGGCGCGGTGGCGGCACCGGCGCGGCGGCGCTCTGCGGTGGCGGTGGCCAGGGCGACGCGCTGATCATCCACGTGCCGAACACGGTCGCGGCGGACCAGTGAGCGCGAGGAGCGAGCCGGTCCTGCGAGCCGCGCGGTCGCGAACAGAGATGGCGCGGTGAGCGACGCGGCGGAGCACGTCCCGTCCGCGGGCGCCACGTCGGTGCGCCGCACTCGGGACGTACCGATGCTCGTCGAGCGGGCCCGCGCGGGTGACCCCCGCGCGGTGGCCCGGCTGATCACCCTCGTGGAGAACGGCGACGCGCTGCTTCCGGCCATCGCCGCCGCGTTGGCGCCGTACGCCGGGCAGGCCCAGGTCGTCGGTCTGACCGGTTCGCCCGGGGTGGGCAAGTCGACCACCACGAACGAGCTGGTCCGGGCGCTGCGGGCGCAGGGGCATCGGGTCGGCGTGCTGGCCGTCGACCCGTCCAGCCCGTTCACCGGTGGAGCGATCCTCGGCGACCGGGTGCGGATGCAGGACCACGCCACCGACCCGGGCGTCTACATCCGGTCCATGTCCAGCCGGGGTCACCTCGGCGGGTTGGCCGCGGCGACGCCGCAGGCGGTCCGGGTGCTGGAGGGCGCCGGTTGTGACGTGGTGCTGGTGGAGACCGTCGGAGTCGGGCAGGCCGAGGTGGAGGTGGCCTCGCTTGCCGACACCACGCTGGTGCTGCTCGCTCCCGGCATGGGTGACGCGATCCAGGCGGTCAAGGCCGGCATCCTGGAGATCGCCGACGTGTTCGTGGTCAACAAGGCCGACCGGGACGGCGTCGACGCCACCGTCCGCGACATCCAGGGCATGATCGCCCTCGGTGAGCGCGGCCCGGGGCAGTGGAGACCGCAGGTGGTCCGCTCGGTCGCCGCGCGTGGCGAGGGCATCGACGAGATCGCGGCGGCGATCGACAAGCACCGGGGTTGGCTCGTCGAGCACGGCGAGCTGCGCCGCCGCCAGGAGGCGCGGGCCGCCGCCGAGGTCGAGGCGATCGCGCTCGGCGCCCTCCGCGCCCGGATCGGCTCACTGCGCGACGGTACGGAGCTGAGCACGCTCGCCGCCAGGGTGGCCGAGGGCGCGATCGACCCGTACGCGGCGGCGGACGAGCTGCTCGCCCAACTGGCCCGTTGACCGTCCACCGGGGACACCCTGGCGGCAGGCCGTCCTTGTAGGCTCGCAGCGCCCCACGGCGGTGGGGGCCGGGCGGTGTGCCGGCGCGGCGGCGCGAGGAGCAGGGGAGTGGCTATGGACCACGAGGCGACGCAGGAGATGACCACGGCGTCGGCGGGGGCCGGCGGAACGACGCGGGTCTCCGACGAGGTGATCGAGAAGATCGCCGTCGCGGCCGCCCGCGCGGTGCCCGGGGTGGCCGAGTTGGGCGGGGACGTGGCCCGCTTCTTCAACTCCGTGCTGGACCGGGTCGGGCTGGACCAGGTGGGCGATGCCCGGCGCGGTTGCTCGGCCCACGTGAGCGGGGACGCCGCGGTGGTCAACCTGGTGTTGGTGATCCACGCCGGTCAGCCGGTGCCGGAGATCACCGGTCAGGTGCGCGCTCGGGTGACCGAGGCGGTCGAGGCGTACGGGCTGCGGGTCGACGAGGTCAACATCCGGGTCGACGACGTGGCGATGGGCGCGCCGACCGCCTAGCGCGCCGGCGGTCCGGGCACGTTACCGGCCGGTACGACGGGACTTAGCGATCGTTCAGGTGGGGGCCCTACACTCGACGTGCAGTCGAGGACCCGAGGAGGAGCCCTGCTCATGGACGCCGACGAGATCGACGCCGGACGGGCGCGTTGGCAGGCCCGGTACGACGCCGCCCGCAAGCGCGACGCTGACTTCACCACGCTCTCCGGGATGCCTGTCGAGCCGGTCTACGGGCCGCCCGAGGGCAGCGCGTACCCGGGTTTCGAGCGGATCGGCTGGCCGGGCGAGTACCCGTACACCCGGGGTCTGTATCCGACCGGCTACCGCGGGCGGACCTGGACGATCCGGCAGTTCGCCGGCTTCGGCAACGCCCAGCAGACGAACGAGCGCTACAAGATGATCCTCGGCGCCGGCGGTGGTGGCCTCTCGGTCGCGTTCGACATGCCGACGCTGATGGGCCGCGACTCGGACGACCCGCAGGCGCTCGGCGAGGTCGGCCACTGCGGCGTCGCCATCGACACCGCCACCGACATGCAGGCGCTCTTCGACGGCATCGACCTGGCCGACGTCACCACCTCGATGACGATCTCCGGCCCGGCCGTGCCGGTGTTCTGCATGTACCTGGTCGCCGCCGAGCGGCAGGGCACCGACCTGTCCACACTGGACGGCACGCTGCAGACCGACATCTTCAAGGAGTACATCGCGCAGAAGGAGTGGCTCTTCGACCCGGAGCCGCACCTGCGCCTGATCGGCGACCTGATGGAATACTGCGCCGCCGAGATCCCGCGCTACAAGCCGCTGTCGGTCTCCGGCTACCACATCCGCGAGGCCGGCTCGACCGCCGCGCAGGAGTTGGCGTACACCCTGGCCGACGGTTTCGGGTACGTCGAGCTGGGCCTCTCGCGCGGCCTGGACGTGAACGTGTTCGCACCGGGGCTGAGCTTCTTCTTCGACTCGCACCTCGACTTCTTCGAGGAGATCGCCAAGTTCCGCGCCGCCCGCCGGATCTGGGCCCGGTGGCTGCGCGACGTCTACGGCGCGACCAGCGAGAAGGCCCTCTGGCTGCGGTTCCACACGCAGACCGCCGGGGTGTCGCTGACCGCGCAGCAGCCGGTCAACAACGTCGTACGCACCGCCGTCGAGGCGCTCGCGGCGGTGCTCGGCGGAACGAACTCGCTGCACACGAACGCGCTCGACGAGACCCTGGCGCTGCCCACCGACGAGTCGGCCGAGATCGCCCTGCGTACCCAGCAGGTGCTGATGGAGGAGATCGGCGTGGTGAACGTGGCCGACCCGCTCGGCGGCTCCTGGTACGTCGAGGCGCTGACCGACAAGATCGAGGCCGAGGCGGAGGAGATCTTCGCCCGGATCCGGCAGCTCGGCGGGGAGGGACCGCACCAGATCGGCCCGATGACCTCGGGCATCCTGCGCGGCATCGAGGACGGCTGGTTCACCGGGCACATCGCCGAGTCGGCCTTCGTCTACCAGCAGGGTCTGGAGAAGGGCGACAAGAAGATCGTCGGGGTCAACTGCCACACCGGTACCGTCGCCAAGGAGCTGGAGATCCTGCGCATCTCGCACGAGGTGGAGCTGGAGCAGCGCCGGGTGCTGGCCGAGCGCAAGGGCGCGAGGGACGAGTCGGCGGTCCGCGCGGCGGTGGCCCGGATGGTCGACGCCAGCCGCACCGACGAGAACATGATCCCCGCGATGCTCGACGCCGTCCGCGCCGAGGCGACCCTCGGCGAGATCTGCGACGCCCTCCGCGCCGAATGGGGCACCCACCGCGAACCAGCCCGCTTCTAACCCCCCCACCCTCACCCCCACCCCCATCCCGTCGATCTTGCGATTTGTGCTGTTCCATAAGGGATGAATGTGGCGTATCGGCGACAGAAAGTGCAAGATCGCGGGGGGTGGGGGCGGGGCGTGAGAGTCGCAACGTCGGGGTTGCGGGTGACCTGCGATCGGCGGCTCACGTGCGAGACTAGGTAACCATGAGCGACCCACGGATCACCTCGTCGATCTTCACCCGCGGCGCGGTCGACCTCAGCACGCTGCGTGGCCCCGCACCAGCAAGTACCCGCCCCGGCACGCCCCCGCAGGGCGGCCCGTCCAACGGCACCCCCGGCGCGCCCACCGCCGGCGGGAGCACCGCCATCGTCGACGTCACCGAAGCGACAATCCAGTCCGAGGTGCTCGAACGGTCGATGGCCATGCCGGTCGTCGTGTTCTTCGGCGCGGCCGGTTTCCCGGAGAGCGACGAGTTCGCCCCGGTCCTGGAGCAGTTGAACGCCGAGGGCGGCGGCACCTGGGTGCTGGCACGGGTCGACGTGCAGGAAAATCCGCGAATCGCCCAGATGTTCCGCGTCCAGGGCATCCCGATGGTCTACGCGGTCGTCGGCGGTCAGCCGGTCGACGCCTTCTCCGGGGTGGTGCCCGAGGCCCAGCTGCGGCAGTGGATCCAGGCCGTGCTCAAGGCCGGCGGTGTGGCCGTCGCCGAGCCGGAGGACCCCCGCCTCGACGAGGCCGACGACGCGCTGATGAGTGGCGATCTGGACGCCGCCGAGCAGGCGTACCGCAAGATTCTGGCCGATGCCCCGGCGGACGCCGCGGCCACCGCCGGGCTGGCCCAGGTCGGGGTGGCCCGTCGGGTCGCCGGCGCGGACCCGGCCACCGCGCTGGCCGCCGCCGAGAGCGCTCCCGACGACGTGGCCGCGCAGCTGCTGGCCGCCGACATCGAGGTGCTCAGCGGCCTGGCCGAGCAGGCGTACGCCCGGCTCGTCGGTCTGGTCCGGCGCACCGCCGGAGAAGACCGGGAAACCGCCCGCCAGCACCTGGTCTCGCTCTTCTCCATCGCCGGCCCGGACGATCCGGCCGTCGCCTCGGCCCGCCGGGCACTGGCCAGCGCCCTGTTCTGAGTTCGTAGCACGCCAGCGCGGGCCGGCGTTCCGGCCGGCCCGCCCGACCAACGAGGACGGGAGCTCATGATGCGCCGGATCGCCGTCCTCGACGCGCCGACAAATCTCGGTCTGCGGCCGCCGACGACCACGTCGGTCCCCGGTTGCGCCAAGGCGCCCGGCGCACTGCGCGACCACGAACTGCTGGCCCGGCTCCGCGCCCGCGACGCCGGCTGCGTCACCCCGGCCCGCTACGACCCGGGCGACTGGCGGCCCGGCGACGGGGTGTGTCACGCCCGGGAGATCGCCGACTACTCGCTGGCCCTCGCCGAACGGATCGGTTCGATCATCGACCGGGGCGAGTTCCCGGTGGTGCTGGGCGGTGACTGCTCCGTGCTGCTCGGCTCGGCGCTGGCCATGCACCGCCTCGGCGAGGCCGTCGGTGGGCGGATCGGGCTGGTCTTCGTCGACGGGCACTCCGACTTCCGACACCCCGGCAACGCCTCCTACGTCGGGGCAGCCGCCGGGGAGGACCTGGCCCTCGTCACCGGGCGCGGCCAGGCCGACCTGGCCGCGATCGAGGGTCGCCGACCCTACTTCCGCGACATCGACGTGGTGGTGCTCGGCATCCGGGCCCAGGACGAGTACCGGCTCGACCTGCAGGCCGCCGGGATCACCACCCGGCCGGTGCCGGCACTGCGCGCCGAAGGCGCCGCCCGGACAGCCCAGTGGGCGCACGAGCAACTCGCCGACTGCGCGGGCTACTGGGTGCACATCGACGTGGACGTGCTCGACCCCGCGGTGATGCCCGCCGTCGACGCCCCCGACCCCGGTGGAATCGCCTTCGCCGAGCTGGAGATCCTGCTCGCCGGCCTGGTCGACACCCCGCACTGCCTCGGCGTGGAGCTGACCGTCTTCGACCCCGACTACGACCCCGACGGCTCGTACGCGGCCGAGATCGTCAACACCGTCGTCGCCGGCCTGGCCCCGGTCACCGCCCCGGAAGCGGTGCCGCCCCGACTGCTGTCGTCCCGGCCGACCCCCGGCCCCCGGCGTGGTGACGGCCGGACCCCGACCACCACCGAGCGGGTTGGTGGGTTGGACCGTGCGGAGCGGGTGGGTGGGGCGGACCGTGCCGACCGGGTGGGTGGGTCAGATCGTGTGGAGCGGGTGGGTGGGTTGGACGGCGTGATCGGCGGCGCGGCGTCCTTCGCCGATGCCCCCGCGTGGGACTCGGCCGTCGAGGCCACGCCGCTCGCCGCGGCGGGATCCTCCGACGCGGGCGCCGTCGCCGACGATCGGGCCGACGTCGACCGCTCCGATGGTGCGGTGGCTGCCGTCGGCCGATTCGGCGGTGACTCTGCCGAGGGTGCGGCCCGCACTCCGGTTACGGCCGGGCGGGAGCCGGTCGGCCCGCCCGCATCGGCCGGCCCAGGCCTGCTCCGCCGGCCCTCCTCGCCGGCCGAAAACACCCCCGATCACCGCAAAGCCGACACCGCCTGACCCACCCGCCGCCCCGCCGGGCCATGATCGACTCGATTTCCATGATGTCGCGGCGTCAGAGCGGCTCGGATACCGCGGTTTCAGCGATACCGAGTGGATCAACGCCTGACGGCGGACGGGGTCGCCGCGTGGGCCGTGGGTGGTGCGCGTGGGCGGGCTTGTCGGCCGGGTGGGCGGGCAGCTCGTCGTCGCCGAGCGCCCGCCCGTGGAGTCGCCGCGTGGGTGGTTGGCGCGCAACTCCGCGCTGGGCGCGCGCAACTCCGCGCTGGGCGCGCGCAACTCCGCGCTGGGCGCGCGCAACTCCGCGCTGGGCGCGCTGATCAGTGCGGGCGCGCCTGAGCGGCGGAGGTGTCAGGAGGTCGGGAGGGCGCGGAGGAAACGCTCGGCGATCGGGACGGCCGACGCCGTGCTGGCGCCACCCTTCTCCACGAAGACGGCGAACGCCACGTCGCCCCGCCAGCCGACGAACCAGGCGTGGGTGTGTGCGGGGTTGTCGTCGTACTCGGCGGTGCCGGTCTTGCCGTAGACCTCGCCCGGCACGTCCTTCAGCGCGCTGCCGGTGCCGGTGGTGACCACCTCGCGCATCATCGCCCGCAGTGCCGCGACCGATTCCGGCTTGAGTTGCTCGCCCGGCGGGGCCGGCTTGGCCGGCGCCGGGTCGAGGAGCAGTTTCGGCTGCTCGAAGCGGCCTCGGGCGACCGCCGCGGTGGCACCGGCCATGGCCAGCGGGCTGACCAGCGTGGTGCCCTGCCCGAACGATGCCGCCGCCTGCTCGGCCGGGCTGCCGCCCGTGGACACCTTGCCGGCGAAGGCGTCCGTGCCGAGGTCCCATTGACCTTCCAGGCCCAACGAGCGGCCCGCGGCGGCCAGCCCGTCACCGCCGAGCTTCGGCGCCAGCGAGGCGAACGCCGTGTTGCAGGACTTGGCGAAGTCGGTGCGGAACGGCACCGAACCGAGCTCGAAGTTGTCGGAGTTCTTGAAGGACCGACCGTCCACGGTGAAGGTCTTCGGGCAGGCCACCGGCCCGTCCAGCGTGACCGCGCCGCGGTCCAGGAAGCCCAGCGTGCTGACCATCTTGAACGTGGAGCCGGGCGGCACCTGGGCGTCGAAGGCCAGGTTTTCCCCGGCCGGGCCGGGGCCGTTCGCCGCGCCGAGCACCGCGCCGTCACTGATCCGCAGCGCCACCAGCGCCGACCGCCGTGGCTCGGCGCGCAGGGCCCCGTCGGCCGCGTTCTGGACGGCGACGTCCAGCGTGGTCTTCAGCGCCTGGCCGGGCTGCGGCTCCCGGCGGAACAGCTCGGTGCCGGTGGGTTCCAGTTTGCCGCCCTCGGCGGGACGCTCGACCACCACGGTCAGCCCGGGGCCGCCGCGCAGTCGTTCGTCGTAGCGGCCCTGCAGCCCACCGTGACCGACCAGGTCGCCGACGACGTACCGGTCCGGGTGCGCGGCGAGGTCGTCGGCCTGCGCCGCGTCGACGGTGCCGAGCAGTGCCCGGGCGAACTCCCGGGTCGGCGCCAGGTCGATCTTGTCATTGGTGAACTTGGTGCCGGGCAGGTCGTAGATCCGGGGCTTGATCTGTCGGTACGCCTCCTCGCGGAGCGACACCACCTCGACGAAGGCTCCCGGGTCGGCCTTGGCCACGCGCTCGGGCAGGTCGGTCAGGTCGACCGCCGGGACCAGGGCTGGGCGGATCGCCTTGAACGCCGCGTCGAGATCCTTGACGAGCTTCTTGATGTCGGTGACCCCGTCGGGCTGCACGCCGACCCGCACCACCGGCCGGGGGGTCACGATCGGTTGCCCGGCGGCGTCCAGCACGCCGGCCCGGGTGCTGGCGTCGCGGCGCAACGCCAACCGGTCACCCTCGGTGAGCCCCTCGTGCACCACCTTCGGATCCCAGATCACCTGCCACTGGTCGCCGGCGCGGGAGAGGCGCACCTCCCGGTCGTACGTCCAGCGGGTCTGACCGGGCAGGTTCCACTCCACCTGGACGGTTGTGGTGGCGATGTCCGCCTGGACCTTCGGCTCACCGCGCCGCGTCAGCGTGGGCGGGGTAGCCGCCAGCTCGCCGGAGAGCTCCTTGATCGCGCGGCTCACCTCGGCCGAGGCCAGCTTGTTGCCGGTCGGGTCGATCAGACCGACCGCCCCGAGATCGCCGCTGCGCCAACCGGCGAGGAAGGCGGCGATTGTGCTGTCCGGCCCGTCGTCATCCGAGCAGCCAGCCAGAACGCCCGCCATGAGCACCGCCGCGGTGAGGGCGGCGACCACGCGGCGGACGGGGTTCGGCCGGTGGGGCCGGGGGTACGACGAAGGCATGAAGCTGGTCCTTCCGATCTCGGAGCGCCTTCGCACGGTAGTACGCCGACGCCGTCCCCAACGTCCCCCACGGCGGTGGGCGCGCTCAAAGACGGGCCGGACCGGTGTGATGAACATCGCGTGGCGGGGTATCCCGCAGCCGGCCAACCTCGGACCCGCAACGGGTGAAAGGACAAAGTCCCGATCCGGACGTCTGGCCAGTGGTCCGCCGACGAAGGCGCACAACGGCAGGGCCTAGGCTGAGCGGCAGAGTGACCCACAACGCGGTGGGTCGAGGGGAGTGGCACCGATGGACCGGCGTCCGGCGATCAAACCGGAACCCGACCTCCGGCAGGATGACTCCGGCCGGGACGACGACAGCTTCGATTCGGCTACCGACGGGGACGGCTACGGCCGGCTCGACACGGGAGTCACCGGGCTGACCGGGTCGAGCATCGACACCATCTACGATCTGGGCCTGCCGACCGAGGCATTGGCCGACGACGTGGAGGACGCCGAGCTCGACGAACCCGTTCCCAACGCGGAGCGCCTGGTGGCCCAGGCTGTCGCGCTCGCGGGGGACGACCACGACGCGGCGACACTCGTCGGCCGTTTCTGGCGGTTCGCACCGGACGAGGAGCTGGTCGGCTTCACGGCGGAGGAAATGCTCGACGCGGCCCGGGCGCACCGGGACCTCGCCCAACAGCGGGTGCCAGGCGAGTTGAAGCTGCGGATCCACGAGCCGCACGCCGACCAGCACCACACGGTCGTCGAGATCGTCACCGACGACATGCCGTTCCTCGTCGACTCGGTGACCGCGCTGCTCAACTCGTACCACCTGGACGTGCACCTGCTGGTGCACCCACTGGTGGTGGTCCGGCGTGAGCCGTTGGGCCGCCTCACCGAGGTCTCCGCGGACGTGGAGCCGGACGACGCGATCGCCGGCGACATCATCGAGAGCTGGATGCGGATCGAGATCGACCCGGTCCGGGACGCGGCCGAGCGGGAGCGGCTGCGCCGCGAGTTGCAGCGGGTGCTCACCGACGTGCGGGAGGCGGTGGAGGACTGGCCCAAGATGCGTCAGCGTTCCCTCGCGCTCGCCGACGAACTGGCCTCCGCGCGCACCGCCGAGAACCGGCCACCGGTGCCGGAGAAGGACATCACCGACTCGGTGGAGCTGCTGCGGTGGCTGGCCCACGACCACTTCACATTCCTCGGCTACCGCGAGTACCGGTTGGTGGACGCCGCGAGCGGCGATGCCGGCGACGAGGTCGACGGCAAGGCGTTGGAGGCGGTGCTCGGCACCGGTCTGGGCATCCTGCGCTCCGACGCGCCGGAGGCCCGGCCGCTGGCGTCGATGACGCCCGAGGCGCACGAGAAGGTGCTGGAGAAGCGCCTGCTGATCATCACCAAGGCCAACTCGCGGGCCACCGTGCACCGCTCGGCGTACCTGGACTACATCGGCTTCAAGATCTTCAACGAGGCCGGCGAGGTGATCGGCGAGCGGCGCTTCCTCGGCCTGTTCTCCACCGCCGCGTACCGGACCAGCGTCCGGGAGCTGCCGGTGGTGCGCCGCAAGGTGGCCGAGGTGCTGGACCGGTCCGGCCTGAGTCGACGCAGTCACTCGGGTAAGGATCTGATCCAGATCCTGGAGACCTACCCCCGCGACGAGCTGTTCCAGATCAAGACCGACGACCTCTACCACGCGGTGATCGGCGTGCTGCGGATGGCCGGTCGTCGGCAGCTGCGGGTCTTCCTGCGCCGGGACGCGTACGGGCGGTTCATCTCCTGCCTGATCTACCTGCCCCGGGACCGGTTCACCACGCAGAACCGGCTGCGCATGCAGGACATCCTGCTGCGGGAGCTGAACGGTGTCGGGGTGGACTACACCACGCGCGTCACCGAGTCGATGCTGGCCCGGGTGCACTTCATCGTGCGTACCGACCCGACCCGGCCGCCCGGCGAGATCGACGCCGACCTGTTGGCCGAGGAGCTGGCCGACGCGACCCGACTCTGGGACGACGACTACCGGCTGGTGCTGGAGCGCAAGCTCGGCGACGAGCAGGCCAAGCACCTGTTCACCAGGTACGCCGACGCGTTCCCGGAGGGCTACAAGGACGGGCACACGCCGTACGAGGCGATGAAGGACCTGGCGAAGCTGGAGCTGCTGGAGGAGCCCGGCCAGCTGGAGATGCACCTGTTCCGCAAGCAGCTCGCACCCCGCCCCGGCACCCGGGTGCCCGGCGCGGACCTGGCCGAGGCGATGGACGTCCGGTTCAAGGTCTACCGGTACGGCGAACCGATGATGCTCTCCGCGGTGCTGCCGGTGCTGCACTCCCTCGGTGTGCGCGTGGTCGACGAGCACCCGTACGAGGTGGACCGGATCGACGGGCGGGTCTACCTGTACGACTTCGGCCTGATGCTGCCCGAGGGGCACCACGAGCTGGCCGAGGTACGCCCGCACGTGGAGAACGCCTTCGCGGCGGCCTGGCGCGGTGAGGCCGAGGTGGACCGGTTCAACGAGCTGGTGCTGCGCGGCGGCCTCACCTGGCGGCAGGTGGTGGTGCTGCGGGCGTACGCGAAGTACCTGCGGCAGGCCGGCACGGTCTTCTCCCAGGACTACATGGAGCAGACGTTCATCGCGTACCCGAAGCTCGCCGCGTTGCTCGTGGATCTCTTCGAGACCCGGTTCGCGCCGGGTGGGCAGACCACCGAGCAGCGGCAGCAGCGCAGCGGCGAGCTGGTGGAGATGATCCGGGCCGGGCTGGACGACGTGGCCAGCCTCGACCAGGACCGGATCCTGCGCTCGTACCTGACGCTGATCGAGGCGACCCTGCGGACCAGCTTCTACCAGAAGCGTTCCGACGGGCGGCCGAAGGCGTACGTGGCGTTCAAGCTCGACCCGCAGGCCATCCCGGACCTGCCGGCGCCGCGCCCGAAGTTCGAGATCTTCGTCTACTCGCCGCGGTTCGAGGGCGTGCACCTGCGGTTCGGGCCGGTGGCCCGGGGTGGGTTGCGCTGGTCCGACCGTCGGGAGGACTTCCGGACCGAGGTGCTGGGCCTGGTCAAGGCGCAGATGGTGAAGAACACCGTGATCGTGCCGGTCGGTGCCAAGGGCGGCTTCGTGCTGAAGCAGAAGCCGGGTGACCGGGACGAGGCGGTCGCCTGCTACCAGGAGTTCGTCGGCGCGATGCTCGACGTCACCGACAACATCGTCAGCGGGCAGATCGTGCCGCCCGAGGACGTGGTGCGGCACGACGGCGACGACCCGTACCTGGTGGTCGCGGCGGACAAGGGCACCGCGACGTTCTCCGACATCGCCAACGAGATCTCCACGGCGCACAACTTCTGGCTGGGCGACGCGTTCGCCTCCGGCGGCTCGGCCGGCTACGACCACAAGAGGATGGGCATCACCGCCCGGGGCGCCTGGGAGTCGGTGAAGCGGCACTTCCGCGAGTTGGGCCTGGACACCCAGACCCAGGACTTCACGGTGGTCGGCGTCGGTGACATGTCCGGCGACGTGTTCGGCAACGGGATGCTGCTGTCCGAGCACATTCGGCTGGTGGCCGCCTTCGACCACCGGCACATCTTCCTGGACCCGGAGCCGGACGCGGCCACCTCGTACACCGAGCGGCGGCGGTTGTTCGACCTGCCCCGGTCCTCGTGGGAGGACTACAACCCGGAGCTGATCTCGGCAGGGGGCGGCATCTTCCCGCGTACCGCGAAGTCCATCCCGATCACGCCGCAGGTCCGGGCGGCGATCGGCCTGGACGGCGACGTCACGCAGCTGTCGCCGCAGGAGCTGATGAAGGCGATCGTCACCGCTCCGGTGGACCTGTTCTGGAACGGCGGCATCGGCACCTACGTCAAGGCGTCCACGCAGACGAACGCCGAGGTGGGCGACAAGTCCAACGACGCGATCCGGGTGGACGGGCGCAGCCTGCGGTGCCGGGTCGCGGGCGAGGGCGGCAACCTGGGCTGGACCCAGCTCGGCCGGATCGAGTACGCGTTGACCGGCGGTCGGATCTTCTCCGACTTCATCGACAACGCGGCCGGCGTGGACACCTCCGACCACGAGGTGAACATCAAGATCCTGCTGAACACGGCGGTGGCCGACGGCGAGTTGACCACGGCCGAGCGCGACGAGCTGCTGGCCGGGATGACCGACGAGGTCGCGGAGCTGGTGCTGCGGGACAACTACGACCAGGCTCGGGCGATCAACAACGCCCAGGCGCAGGCCGCCTCGCTGCTTCCGGTGCACCGCCGGATGATCAACGAGCTGGAGCGGTCCGGAGCGTTGGACCGGGCGCTGGAAGCACTGCCGCCGGACGAGGAGTTGGCGGTCCGCAGCGAGTCCGGGCTGACCGCGCCGGAGTTCGCGGTGTTGCTCGCGTACGTGAAGATCGTCCTGGAACGGGAGATCCTCACCGAGGGTCTGGCGGACGAGGAGTGGACGACCGAGGTCCTGGTCAACTACTTCCCGACGCCGATGCGTGAGCGGTTCGCCGACCGGATGGGCAGGCACCGGCTGCGCCGGGACATCGTCACCACGGTGCTCGTCAACGAGGCGATCAACCGGGGCGGCATCTCGTTCATCTTCCGGGTGGTCGAGGAGACGGCGGCCAGCGCGGCGGACGTGATCCGGGCGTACGTGGTGGTCAGCGAGGTGTTCGGCCTGCGCGACCTGTGGGACGCGGTCGAGGCGCTGGACAACAAGGTCGCACCGGAGTTGCAGACAAGTGTCTACCTGGACACCCGTCGGCTGCTCGACCGGGCCGTGCGGTGGCTGGTGTCCAACCGGCGCTCGCCGATCGACGTGCCGGCCGAGATCGCCCGGCTGCGCGACGGCGTCACCCGGCTGCTGCCGGGGCTGGAAGAGCTGTTCTACGGCAACGAGCGGCAGGGCATCGCCGCGCACATGGACTCGATGACCGAGCGTGGGCTGCCCCGCGAGCTGGCGGAACGCGCGACCCGGCTGATGTACAGCTTCGGTCTGATGGACGTGGTGGAGACGGCGAACGCCAGCGGTCGGGACGTCAGCGAGGTGGCCTCGGTCTACTTCGTGCTGTCCGACCTGTTCCGGGTGGACTCGCTGCTGTCGAAGATCTCCCTGCTGCCTCGCGAGGACCGCTGGCAGACGTTGGCCCGGATGGCGTTGCGCTACGACCTGTACGCCGCGCTGGCCGCGCTCACCGCGGAGGTGTTCGACTCCACCCCGGAGAACCTGCCGCCGCACGAGCGGGTGCAGCAGTGGGAGCAGTCGAACGCGACATCGATCCACCGCGCCCGCCGGGCGATGGGGGAGTTCGACGAGTCGCGGGCGGATCTCGCCGCCCTGTCGGTGCTGCTGCGCCAGATCCGCACCCTGGTGCGGACCTCCGCGGCCGCCTGAGTCAGTCACGCCGGACGCGGTCCGGCCGGTCGGGTCACCCCCGACCGGCCGGACCGTTTCGTTTCGCCGGCGGTCAGACCACCAGGGTGGCGAAGGCGACGATGTTGTCCGGGTAGCTCTTGGCGGCCTCGTCGAACTGACCACCGCAGGTGACCACCCGCAGACCGGGCCGGTCGCTGGGCCCGTACACCAACTCGGTGGGAAAGGCTGTCTTCGGGTACGACTTCACCGACTCGACCTGGAACGTGGCCGGCTGGCCGTCCGCCCGCCGCACCGTGATCGTGTCACCGGGCACGAGGGAGCCGAGGTCGAAGAAGACGGCTGGGCCGAGCTTCGCCGAGTCCACGTGCCCGACGATCACCGCGTTACCCGTCTCGCCGGGGCTCGCGCCCGGCTCGTACCACCCAGCCTGGTCGGCCTGCTCCAACGGGGGCACCTGGACGGTGCCGTCCGGGTTGGTGCCGAGTGACAGGACCGTCGCGTCGACGCCGATCCGGGGGATCTCGATGCTTGTCGGGGCGGAGCGTGCCAAGCCGGTCGGCACGTCCCCCTGGCCGACCGGCTGCCCGTCCACAGGCGGGACGGCGGTGGCGGTGTCGGTCGGCCCGCTCACCTCGGGACCGGCCTGGGCCAGCGGCTGCGGCGGTCGGGCCGGGGGCGTGGTCTTCAGGGCGAAGCCGATCATGCCGGCTCCGATCATGGCCATGGTGACGACGACGGCCGCGCCGGCGGCACGCCACGGTCTCCCGTGACGGCCGCCGGCCCGTGTCGTCGTCACGTCAGACGAGCGAACCATCGGTCCGCCGACGACGCATCAGCACGATCCCGCCGAGCGCGGCAGCGCCGAGCAGGCCCGCCCCGCCGGTGGCCAGGCCGCGGTCGGCACCGGTGCTGGCGCCACCGTCACCACCGTCGACACCGCCGTGCGGCAGCACGACCAGCTCGCCCTCGCCGCACGAGCCCTTGAGCTCGTAGCGACCCGGCTTGGCGTCCTTGTCGACCTTGGCGTCGCCGTAGTAGACGAACTCGCGCTCCTTCTCCCAGCTGTCCTCGTCCGAGCCGTGCTCGTCCTTGGAGTCCCGGCCCTTGTCGGAGCCGTGCTCGTCCTTGGACTCCCAGCCCTTGTCGGAGCCGTACTCGTCCTCGTCCTTGGACTCCCGGCCCTTGTCGGAGCCGTACTTGTCCTCGTCCTTGGAGTCCCAGCTCTTGTCGGAGCCGTGCTCGTCCTTGGACTCCC
>NZ_JBNCNO010000025.1:22513-34251 GCF_049847025.1 Micromonospora sp. DT231
CGGAGCCGTACTTGTCCTCGTCCTTGGAGTCCCAGCTCTTGTCGGAGCCGTGCTCGTCCTTGGACTCCCAGCCCTTGTCCGAGCCGTACTTGTCCTCGTCCTTGGAGTCCCGGCCCTTGTCGGAGCCGTGCTCGTCCTTGGACTCCCAATCCTTCTTGTCCTCGTCCTTGGAGCCCCAGTCCTTTTCGTCGCGGCTGTCGTCCGCGTCCTGGCCGTGCTCCTCGCCCTTCCAGTCCTTGCTGCCCTCGTCCTCGTCCTCGTAGGCGTCGGCGGCAGCGCCGCCACCCTGGCCGCCGGACTTGTCCTTGTCCTCGGCGTCCTTGCCCTTGTCGTCCTTGCCCTTGTCGTCCTTGCCGTGTTCGTCCTTGCCGTTCTCGTCCTTGCCCTCGTGGTCCTTGCCCTTGTCGTCCTTGCCGTGTTCGTCCTTGCCCTCGTCGTCCTTACCCTCGTCGTCCTTGCCGTTCTCGTGGTCGTAGGAGTCCTCCTCCTCGCCCCACTCGCGGTCCTCGCCCCGGTCTTCGTCGGCCGGCTTGAGCTTGACCTTGCCGGTGACCTTGGACCACACGAACGCGTGCTCCTGCCGATCCGGGCAGATCTCGAGGAGCTTGATCTCTTCGCCGGCCTTGACGACGTGCGGCTTGGCGTAGACCTTGCCGTCCTGGTCCCTGCCGTCGTCGTGGCCGTTGGCGTAGGCGATCCCCGGTGCGAACACCAGGAGCGACGCGCCGCCGAGCGCGGCGCCCGCAACGACCTTCCCGAGCATCTTCTTAGCCATGACCTGCGTCACTCCATCCCTGTTGTCCTGAGCCCGGCGACAACCGAGCTAAGACCGACGTTAGACCGTTTCATGACTTATGAAGTGAAAGATTCGCGTTTTGACCTTTGGCCGGGTAAGAGGTGAAGGGGTGCTACGCGGCTTTCCGCGTACGGCGCGTCATCTCTGGCACCGCGACGCCTTGCGGGCGTCCCAGGGCGTTCGGTGTTCGGCGTGCCGGACCGCTGCGGCCATCCGGTACTGCCGGCCGAGTCTCGGACGTGCCGCTCGGGCGAACTCGGGGGTATCGTCCGAAACGGCCCAACGGCGAACAGCGCCCCACGCATCGAGCCATTGCCATGGAAGCGCTCCCATGTAAGAATCGGCGCACGCGGTTCGGGGAGCCACACCGCGCAGGCAGGCAGTCGAGGGCACCCGGTTCACCGGGGCGACATCCCGCCGCCAATCGACCGGCTTCGCGCTGGTCGTGCACCACCACCACCATCGCCCGTCCGGGTCGGGCGTCCCCGAAAAATCCCGTTGGCGCCGGCGGCCGTCCGTGCAGGACGCCCACCGGGCCGTCTCGCCGGGCCGTACGTGGGCCCGGTCTCGCCCAAGGAGATCAGTGGCATGAATGTGTGGAGAAGGCTGTCCGGCCAACGCCGGGCCCTCGCGCTCGCCGGCGCGGGTGCCCTGGTCGCCGGTGGGTTGGTAACGATCCCGGTCACGGCGGCGCAGGCCGCGACGCAGTGCGAGATCGGCTACACGACGAACGACTGGGCCGGCGGCTTCACCGCGAGCATCACCGTCAAGAACCTCGGCGACCCGGTCAACGGCTGGACGCTGGGTTGGACCTTCCCCAACTCCAGCCAGCGGGTGCAGCAGGGTTGGTCGGCCGAGTTCAGCCAGTCCGGCAGCCAGGTGACCGCCAGGAGCATGTCCTACAACGGCACCCTCGCCGCCGGCGCGTCGGCGAACATCGGCTTCAACGGCGCCTGGAGCGGCAGCAACCCGAAGCCGACCTCGTTCACCCTCAACGGCGTGGTCTGCAACGGTGGCACCACCCCCACCTCGGCGCCGCCGACCAGCGCGCCCCCCACGAGCGCGCCCCCCACTAGCGCGCCGCCGACCAGTGCGCCGCCGACCAGCGCGCCCCCGACCAGCACGCCGCCGGGCGTGAAGGTGGACAACCCGTACGTCGGGGTGCCGGGTTACGTGAACCCGGAGTGGAAGGCCAAGGCGGACGCCGAGCCGGGCGGAAGCCGGGTCTCGAACAACCCCACCGCCGTGTGGCTGGACCGGATCGCCGCGATCAACGGCACCCCGGACAGCAGCTCCAACGGTGCCTTCGGGGTGCGGGAGCACCTGGACGAGGCGCTGCGCCAGGGCGCCGGCTACATCCAGTTCGTGATCTACAACCTGCCCGGCCGGGACTGCTCCGCGCTCTCCTCCAACGGTGAGCTGGGCCCGAACGAGCTGCCCCGGTACAAGGCCGAGTACATCGACCCGATCGCCGCGATCCAGGGTGACGCGAAGTACCGCAACCTGCGGATCGTCAACATCATCGAGATCGACTCGCTGCCGAACATCGTGACCAACACCTCGGGTCAGCCCGGCGGCACGGTCATGTGTGACACGGTCAAGGCCAACGGCGCGTACGTGAACGGTGTCGGCTACGCCCTGGCCAAGCTCGGCGCCATCGGCAACGTCTACAACTACATCGACGCCGGCCACCACGGCTGGCTCGGTTGGGACAGCAACTTCGGCCCGAGCGCCGAGATCCTGAAGACCGCCGCTGTCGCCTCCGGCAGCACCGTCAACAACGTGCACGGCTTCATCACCAACACGGCCAACTACTCGGCCCTGCAGGAGCCGTACTTCAAGGTCACCGACAACGTCAACGGCCAGACGGTGCGGCAGTCCAAGTGGGTCGACTGGAACTTCTACGTCGACGAGCTGTCGTTCGCCCAGGCGTTCCGGACCAAGCTGGTCTCGTTGGGCTTCAACTCGAACATCGGCATGCTGATCGACACCTCCCGCAACGGTTGGGGCGGCTCCGCGCGGCCCACCGGGCCGGGCGCGATGACAAGCGTGGACACCTACGTCAACGGTGGTCGCATCGACCGCCGGGCCCACCTCGGCAACTGGTGCAACCAGGCCGGCGCCGGTCTCGGTGAGCGGCCGCGGGCCAACCCGGCGGCGGGCATCGACGCGTACGTCTGGGTGAAGCCGCCGGGTGAGTCGGACGGCTCCAGCAAGGAGATCCCGAACAACGAGGGCAAGGGCTTCGACCGGATGTGTGACCCGACCTACGGCGGCAACGCCCGTAACGGCAACAACCCGTCGGGGGCCCTGGGCGACGCGCCGATCTCGGGTGCGTGGTTCTCCGCCCAGTTCCAGGAGCTCATGCGCAACGCGTACCCGGCGCTCTGACCGGATCGCGATCGTAACCACCCGCCGCCGGCAGTAGGTGAGGCACTGCCGGCGGCAGGTCCCCCGGGTCCCCGATCCGACCGTCAAGGTCGGGTCGGGGACCCCCCCTGTGCCCGATCAGGGCACGGTGCGCTCGATTGCCGCCCGACCCTGCTCGGCCAGATCACGGCGGGCCTTGTCCAGGTTCTCCGGGGTGAGGTCCTGCCCGCGGGCCATCACCAGATCCTCCGGCTCCCAGGGCTGCTCGGCACCCGTGCGGATGTTGTCGCCACCGGCCCCGGTGCCCGTCCCGGTCGCCCCGGTGCCGGCGCCGTACGGGTCGCCGATCAGCTCGTCGGTGTCCGGAGCGAGGTCGTCCGGCCGGCTGCGAGGCTCGGCGAACCCGGGGGTGTCCCGGTCGGGGCCGCCGCCGGTCCGAAACTGCGGGACGGTGGCGTCGTCGTCCACCGCCGCGGCCACCTCCGGGCTGTCCTCCAACGGCGGTTGCCGATCGCGATCGGTCATGGTGGTGCCTCCTGTGTCCGACACGTTGCCTGCTTCCCCGGCGTACCCCCTCGCGCCGGGCTCATGCCGAAGAGCCGGGCTCGTGCCGCGAGGGCCGGGCTCGTGCCGCGAGGGCCGGGCTCGTGCCGCGAGGGCCGGGCTCGTGCCGCGAGAGCCCGGCTCGTGCCGCGGGCCGGGCTCGTGTCGAAGGGGCAGCCGTCAGGTGCCGGGTTGCTGCTCGTTGGGGGCCGGCGGCTCCGCCGGACGCCGCCACTGCCAGAGCAGCATGAGCAGGCCGAAGACGAGCATCACCAAACCGGCCCACAGGTTGATCCGGACACCCTGGGCCTTGTCGATCTCGGCGGCGCTGTCGAAGAGGCCGATCAGCGTCACGATGACCCCGTACGCCACGAAGAGACCACCGATCACCCGACGGATGTCGAACAACCGGGCGGCGGCCGAGCGGCGCTGCTCCTCCTGCGTCTGGTCGATCAGCGGGTCCTGTGCCGGCTGGCCGTCGTTGCTGCTCATCTGCCGACTCCTTTCCTAGAAGACCGGGATGTAGAAGAGGGCGGCCAGCGCGACCGCGATCAGACCGAGCAGCACGGGGGAGCGGTACCAGACGGCGTCCCCGGCGAGCACGTCACCCTTGATGTCGACGCCGCCCGTGCCGTAGACCAGCCCGCGCAGCTCCTCGTCGCGCTTCGGCGCGGTGAGCGGGGTGATGATCGCGGCGACCACCACCGCCGTGACGAAGGCGAGGCCGGCACCCCAGAAGCTCTCCTCCAGGTCGGAGTTGAAGTCGATCACGCCGCCCTTGTAGAGCAGGTAGAGGCTCAGCGACACGAGGGTGCCCAGCAGCAGCGACCAGAAGCCGGCGAGCGCGGTCATCCGCTTCCAGAACATGCCGATGATGAAGGTGGCGAACAGCGGCGCGTTGAAGACGGAGAAGAGTGCCTGGATGTAGTTCATGATGTTGCTGAACCCGGCCGCGATGAACGCCGTGCCGATGCCGACCACCACGGCGGCGACCGTCGCCCACCGACCGATCCGCACGTAGTAGTCGTCCGGCCGGTCCCGACGGATGTACGCCTGCCAGATGTCGTAGGTGAAGACGGTATTGAAACCGCTCACGTTTGCCGCCATGCCGGCCATGAACGAGGCCAGCAGGCCGGTGACCGCGACGCCGAGCACGCCGTTGGGGAGCAGGTCGCGCATCAGCAGCGGGATCGCGTTGTTGTACTGCAGGTCGCCGGTCTCCGCCCCCAGGCCCTTCACCGTCACCAGGGCCACCAGGCCGGGGATGATCGTGACCAGGGGAATGAACAGCTTCGGGTACGCGGCGATGATCGGCGTACGCCGGGCGGCGCTCATGTTCTTCGCGGACAACGCCCGCTGCACCTCGGCGAAGTTCGTCGTCCAGTAGCCGAAGGACAACACGAAACCGAGGCCGAAGACGATGCCGATCCACTGCGCGCCCAGCGGGTTGGCGGTGCTGCCGGTGTCCTGCCAGGCGTGCAGGCCCGCCTCGCCGAGCTTGGAGTCGCGCACCGCGTCCATCAGGCCGTTCACCCCGCCGACCTTGACCAGGCCGATCACGGTGACCGGGATGAGGCCAGCCAGGATGACGAAGAACTGGAGCACCTCGTTGTAGATCGCGCCGGTCAGACCACCGATGGTGATGTACGCCAGCACGATCGCCGCGCCGACCACGATCGCGGTCCAGAGCGGCCAGCCGAGCAGCGCCTGCATCACCAGGGCCAGCGCGTAGAGGTTCACGCCGGCGATGAGCACCTGGGCGACGGCGAAGCTGAGCGCGTTGAGCAGGTGGGTGGGGCGGTTGAACCGCAGCCGCAGGTATTCCGGCACGCTGCGGACCTTGGAGCCGTAGTAGAAGGGCATCATCACGATGCCGAGGAAGACCATCGCCGGCACCGCGCCGATCCAGTAGTAGTGGACCGTCATGACGCCGTACTGGGCGCCGTTCGCGGCCATACCGATGATCTCCAACGCGCCCAGGTTCGCCGAGACGAAGGCGAGCCCGGTCACCCAGGCCGGTAGGGATCGGCCGGAGAGGAAGAAGTCGACGCTGGTCCGGATCGCCCGGCGCGCGGCGATGCCAACACCGAGGACGGTGACGAAGTACAGCGCCAGAATCAGGTAGTCCAGGCCGTTCATGTTGAGCCGGAGACCGTCGCCGTCCATTCCGTCACCCCTCGTCCTGCGGTCCGCGCTGCTTGCTGCGCGCGCGCCGTATTACCCCTCCGCGGACGGTTTCACGCCTCGACGTCTGTTGAGCTGGTTTCGGGCGAATCGGATGGTCGCGCGGGTGGTCCCACAGGGCGAGGGGCGCCCCGACCAACCGGCCGGGGCGCCCCTCGGAGCGTCGTTCAGCGACCCAGTACGCGGTCCAGGAAGTCCCGGTAGTTGCGTACCGCCATCCGCAGTTGCTCGGTGTCGGCCGAGCCGGCGTCCTGCCACCCGCCCAGCGTGTTCTTCTGGGCGGCCAGCGCCGAGGAGAGAGCCTGGATGGCCTCCTCCACCAGCGACTGCGCCTCGCCGGCCGCCGCGTGCGGATCATCGACGAAACGCAGCTGCACGTCCCGCCAGCGGTCCCGGAAGCCCTGCGCGGTGTCGGTGTCCAGGAGTGTCGCCGGCTCGGCCGCGACGGTCGACCCGGCGGGCCGCGATGTCCCGGCGGCCCCCAACGACGTGCCGTCGCCCTCGGTGTCGACCGGCTCGCCGTCCGCGTCCGGGTCGACCATCTCCGGGGTCGCGCTGCCGTAACCGGCGGCACCGGCGGCCACCGCGTCCGGGTCGGTCCCCGGCGCGGCGTCCCGGCGGTGCAACTCGGCCGTGGGGTCGGCCCGCAGGCCCTCACGCTCGCCGTCCTCGGCGCCGTCGCCCGGCTGGGCCGTCCGCTCGGCCCTGGGGTCCGGCTGGTCCTGCGGGTTGGGGCTGGCCAGTGCCGAGGCCGCCACCGCGTCGGCCACCGTGGTGGCACCGAACGTCGTGGGCAGTGGCCCCGGCTCGTGGAAGCCCACCTCGTCGGCCGAGCGGTCGTCCCGCCGGTGGCGCGGGTCGGAGTCGTCGGCGTGCTCGTCGTCGACCGGGTCGTACGGGGCGTCCCGGTCGTCCAGGGCGTCCTCAGGGACGTCCGAGTGGCCGGCCCGGTCGCCGGTGGGTGGTACCGGGACGGGCGCGGACCGGACGGCCTCCGGGTGGTCGTTGCTCGCCTGCTGCTCTTCCTGGCGCATCGGGGGGCCTCCTCAGCGGCTCGTGGAGTCGTGGTCCGGGTGGTGGCGCTGTTCGGGCGTACGGTGGCCGACCGGCTCCTCGCCGAGCAGATCGGCGAAGAGTGCCCGGTAGTGCACGACCGCCTGCCGCAGCTCCTCGGTGCTGGCCTCGCCCCGGGAGTTGCGCAGGTGGATGTCGTGCGCGTCGCGGTAGTTGGTAAGCGTGCGAGCGTGCTCGACGGAGAGATGGGCGATCTGGTCGGAGAAGTCCCCGGTCGGGTAGCCCTGCTCCTCGATGAGCCGGGTGACCAGAGTGTCGGCGTCGCCAACCGTCTCGCCGGGCGAGTCGATGAAGCGGACCTGGAGTTCCTCCCAGGCGGCGCTGTAGCGGGCCCGGGACTCCGGGCTGAGCGGGGTGAGCGTGAGCTCGGCGTGCCGGCGTTCCCGGTCGCGCAGTTCGCGCTCCGCGGCGGACCGGCTGTCCTGCTCCTCCACCACCCGGTCGTACTCCGGCCCGAACCGGTCGCGCAGCGCGCGACGGCGGCCGAGCGACCGGACGGCCACGGCCAGCACCGCGACGATCACGAGCACGACGAGCACGATGACGATTACCTGCGTTGGCGACATGGGCTCCTCCTTCGTCACCTGGTATTCCCTCCGCGCACTGATCGCCAATCCCCATCCGGGGTACTTTCTGGCCGGCTTGCGTCCGAGAGCGGGGGAGAGGCGCTGTTCGAGGGCCACCGCCCCGCCAACCGGCGCAGACCTGATCCAGTCCAGAAAGCGCGCCGGCCCGGGTCGATCGGGAGCGCATCCGCCGTGGCCCGGTGAGGCGCATCCCGGAGCGTCGATGTCCGCGCGACGGGCAGTAGTGCATCGGCCCCCGATTACGTATCCTGCCCAAGGCGCCCGCGCCGGTGTCCGGCGTCACGCCGGGCGTACCGCCGGCCGAAGCGTTGCCCGGCGGTGCCGGCACCCCTCCTGCCACCCCTGTACGGGCGAGGTCTGATGAGAACCCGCGACTGGCCGATCCGCTCGAAGCTGACCGCGTTGGTCGTCGCGCCGGTGACCGCGCTCCTGGCGCTGTGGATCTTCGCGACCACGCTTACCTTCGGCCCGGCCCTGGGCCTGCTCTCCGCCCGCACCCTGCTCTACGACCTGGGTCGCCCCGGCGAGGTCGTGGTCACCGAGCTGCAACGGGAGCGGCGACTCTCGGTGGTGCAACTCGCGGGCACCACCCGGCTGCCCGTCCTGGCCGAGCAACGGGAGCGCACCGACCGGGCCGTCGCCGAGCTGCGCCGCCGCGTCGACGGCGAAGCCCTGCGCGACGCCGCCGACGATCCGCTGGAGGCCCGGATCGACCACCTGGTCACCGCCCTGGCGGCGCTGCCGGCCGGCCGGCAGTTCATCGACGACCGCAGTCTGGACCGCAGCGGCGTGATCGGCCTGTACAGCGGCATGGTCACCGCGGCCTTCCAGGCGTTCTCCGCCATGGCGACCCTCGACGACCCCGACCTCAACCGGCAGGCCTTGGCGCTCACCGCGTTGGGCCGCTCCCGGGAGCTGCTCGGCCAGAGCGACGCGCTGCTCACCGGCGCCCTGAGCACCGGACGGTTCGCGGAGGGGGAGCACACCCAACTCGTGCAGACCATCGGCAACCAACGGTGGCTCACCGACAACGCCGTGGCCGACCTGCCCGAGACCGCCCGGGTCGCGTACCAACGGTTGACCGAGGGCGAGGCGTTCACCCGGCTGCGCACGATGCAGGACGCGCTGCTGGTGGCCAACCGTTCCGGCCGACCGCCGGTCGACGCGGCGGCCTGGCAGGCCAGCCACGACGCGGTGCAGCAGCAGTTGCGCGACTTCGAGCTGGCCGAGGCCGACGGGCTCACCGACCGTTCCGTGCCGATGGCGGTACGCATCCTGGTGCGGCTCGCCGCCGCCGGTGTGCTCGGGCTCGTCGCCGTGGTGGTCTCGGTGCTGGTGGCGCTGCGGCTCGGCCGCACGCTGGTCCAGCGCCTCAGTGGCGTCCGCACCGCCGCGCTCGAGTTGGCCGAACACCGTCTCCCGGACGTGGTGGCCCGGTTGCGTCGTGGCGAGCAGGTCGACGTCGCCCGGGAGGCGCCGCCACTCGAGTACGGCCACGACGAGATCGGCGAGGTCGGGCGCGCCTTCACCGAGGTGCAGCGCACCGCCGTCCAGGCCGCCGTGGACGAGGTCACCCTGCGTCGCGGGCTCAACGAGGTCTTCCTCAACATCGCCCGCCGGAGCCAGAGCCTCGTGCACCGCCAACTGCACCTGCTGGACCGGATGGAGCGCCGCGCCGAGGACCCGGACGAGCTGGCCGAGCTCTTCCAGGTCGACCACCTGGCGACCCGGCTCCGCCGGCACGCCGAGGACCTGGTCATCCTCGCCGGCTCCGCGCCCGGCCGGGGTTGGCGCAACCCGGTCGCGATGGTCGACCTGATCCGCGGCGCGATCTCCGAGGTCGAGGCGTACGACCGGGTGGACATCACCGGCGTGCAGCCGGCCGGCGTGCTGGGCCGGGCAGTCGGCGACGTCATCCACCTGCTCGCCGAGCTGGTCGAGAACGCCACCGCCTTCTCCCCGCCGGACACCCGGGTCACCGTCGCCGGGGAACAGGTGGCCAACGGCTACGCCCTGGAGATCACCGACCAGGGGTTGGGCATGTCCGACGCGGCCCTGGAGACCGCCAACACCCGGCTGGCCAGCTCGCCCGAGTTCGACCCGGCGCAGAGCGCCCGGCTCGGCCTGTTCGTCGTGGCCCGGCTGGCGGCCCGGCACGGCGTACGGGTGCGGTTGCGCCCCTGGAAGCAGGGCGGGGTGTCGGCTGTGGTGTTGATCCCCGCCGACCTGGTCACCGCCGAGCCGCCGGCCGGACCCGACCCCGCCACGCTGCCCGCCTCCTCGGCCGACCCGGCCCGGCGGCTGGCCCGCCCGACTCGTCGGGTCACCGCGCCCCGCACCCGCCCGCCCACGGCGCCGCGCGCCGCCGCCGCACCGTCCGCCCCACCCACCGGTGCACCGACCTCGGGCCTGCCGGCGGGTGACGGGCCGGGTGACGCGGGGTCGGCAGTGGACGACGAGCTGGACGGTCTGCCCCGGCGGGTACGCCGTCGTGCCCCCGCCGCCGCCCAGCCCCGGTCGACGGTCGCCGACACCCCGGCACCCCGCTCCCCGGAGGAGGTGCGCCGGGTGATGGCGGCCCTGCAGGCCGGCACGGCGCGCGGACGCGCCACCGTCACCACCCCGGCCGCTCCGGCGACGCCGACAGCGCCCACCGGACCGGCTGCCCCGGGCAGCCCGGTGACGCCCCCCGAACCCCCGACCGTGACTGAGAGGGACGCCTAGTGCGGCATTCGACGAAGCAGAGCGCCGGCCTGGACTGGCTGCTCGACGAGCTGGTGCAACGGGTGCCGGCCGCCCGGGAGGCGGTGGTGCTGTCCGCCGACGGTCTGCTGCTCGGCTGCTCGGCCGAGTTGGAGCGCTCCGACGCGGAGCACCTGTGTGCGCTCGCCGCGGGCTTCTCCAGCCTGGCGCGGGGCGCCAGCCGGCACGTGGACGGCGGCCCGGTCCGGCAGACGGTGGTCGAGATGGAGTCGGCGTACCTCTTCGTCACCGCCGCCGGACAGGGCGCCTGCCTGGCGGTGGTGAGCGACGCCGACGCGGACATCGGGTTGGTCGCGTACGAGATGGCGATGCTCGTCATCCGGGTGGGGGAGAGCCTCGCCGTGCCGGCCCGGTCGTCGACGGGAGCCGGTGATGCGGGCTGAGCCCCCCGGGCCGCACCACGAGTGGCTGGACGGCGAGGCCGGCCCGGTGGTGCGCCCGTACACCCTCACCAAAGGCCGGGTACGCGGCGCCGCCGACGGGTTCGACCTGGTCGCGTTCGTGCTCGCGGAATCGGACGTCGACGCGACGGGCCATCCGCACCTGCTCCCGGAGCATCGGCGGCTGATCGCGCTGGCCCTCCGGCCGGTGTCGGTGGCCGAGTTGGCAGCCGAACTGGACCTCGCGGTCGGTGTGGTCCGGGTACTACTCGGTGATCTCCTGGCCGAGGGCCTGGTCGCGGTGCACGAACCGCCGGCCGCCGGAATTCTTCCCGACGACGACATCCTCAAGGCGGTGGTCAGTGGACTCCGTGCGCTATGACCATACGGGCACCGGCACCACCATCCCGCTGGCACTGAAGATCCTCATCGCGGGAGGCTTCGGGGCTGGCAAGACGACACTTGTCAGTGCCCTCAGCGAGGTGCGCCCGTTGCAGACCGAGGAGGTGTTGACCGGCGCCGGGATCGGCACCGACGACGTCTCCGGGGTGGAGGGCAAGTCGACCACCACGGTGGCGATGGACTTCGGGCGGATCACCATCAACGACGACCTGCAGGTCTACCTGTTCGGCACACCGGGCCAGGACCGGTTCTGGTTCCTGTGGGACGAGTTGGCCTTCGGCGCGCTCGGCGCGGTGGTGCTCGCCGACACCCGGCGGCTCGCCGACTGTTTCCCGTCCATCGACTACTTCGAGCAGCGTGGGATCCCGTTCGTGGTGGGCGTGAACTGCTTCGACGACTCCCGCCGGTTCAACCTGGAGACCGTACGCCGGGCTCTCGACCTGGACCCGGACGTGCCGATGGTGCTCTGCGACGCCCGCGACCGGCAGTCCGGGAAGATGGTGTTGATCTCCTTGGTCGAGCATGTCGCCCGGCAGCGCGGGGAGCCGGTGCCGACGGCCTGAGAGCGCGTTTGGTTTGTGGGTTGGTCGGGTGTGTCGCACAGTGGGTCCGACCGATGAGCCTGGCTCGGTCGATGGA
>NZ_JBNCNO010000026.1:0-20577 GCF_049847025.1 Micromonospora sp. DT231
GTGGTCACTCTTCTCACTGCGGTTGCCCGGTTGTTCGTGACTGGGACCCCGATCGCGTGGGATGCGATCGTTCCGGCACCGGATGTGGAGTCGATTCCGGTGGCGCCGACGTATCCGTTCCAACGAGAACGCTTCTGGATCGAACTGCCCGCCCAGACCCGCAGCGACGCTGTCGACGCCGAGTTCTGGGCCGCCGTCGAGCGCGGCGACCTTGGCGAGTTGGCCGCGGTGGTCGGTGACGAGCCAACGTCCGCACTGGAAGCGGCCCTTCCCGCGCTGTCTCGGTGGCGGCAGCGGACGCTGGAGCAGTCACGCACCGACTCGTGGCGCTACCGCATCACCTGGACTCCGACGCGCGACCGGCCGAGCGACGCACCGCTGCCCGGCACCTGGCTGGTGGTCCACCCGACGACCCCGGTCGAGGTGCTGCCGGATCTCGCGGAGCGTACGGTCGAACTGACCCTGGACGCCGCGACGGACGGCCGGGCGGCGATCGCGGAGCGGCTGGCGGCGATCGCGGACGACCTCACCGGCGTGATCTCGTATCTCGGGCTGGACGACCTGCCGCACCCGGGACAGCCCGCGCTGACCACAGGACTGGCCGCCACGCTCGCGCTCGTGCAGGCGCTCGGTGACGCGGGTGTGGCCGCGCCGCTGTGGTGCCTGACCCGTTCGGCCGTGTCGACAGGCTCGGCCGATCGCCTGAGTAACCCCGTCCAGGCCCAGCTCTGGGGTCTCGGCCGGGTGGTTGCCTTGGAGCATCCGGAGCGCTGGGGCGGCCTGGTGGACCTACCGGCCGAGCCCGGAGCGCGTACGGCGGAGCGGGTGCGGGCGGCGATCCGCGAGAGCGGCGAGGATCAGCTCGCGGTGCGGGAGTCCGGCACGTACGTCCGCCGGCTCGCCCGGGCCGTGGGCGGGGTTCCGGTCGCGCCGTGGCAGCCGCGTGGCACCGTGCTCATCACCGGCGGGACCGGTGCGCTCGGCAGTGCGGTGGCCCGCAAGCTCGCCACCGAGGGTGTCGAGCGGCTGGTGTTGACCAGCCGCCAGGGCACCGCCGCACCCGGTGCGCCGGAACTGGCGGTGGAACTGGCCGCGACCGGTGTGGCGGTCACGATCGAGGCCTGCGACGTCGCGGACCGTACGGCGCTCGCCGCCGTCGTCGAGCGGCACGCGCCGACGGCGGTGGTGCACACGGCGGGTGTCGGCCGGTACACGGCGCTCGACGAGACCACGCTCGACGACTTCGCCGCGGTGACCGCCGGGAAGGTGCGGGGCGCGGCGAACCTCGACGCGCTCCTTACCGCGCCTGGCCTTGAGGCGCTGGTGCTGTTCTCCTCCGTCGCCGGGGTGTGGGGCAGCGGCGGCCAGGGCGCATACGCGGCCGCGAACGCCTACCTGGACGCGCTGGCCGAGCAGTGGCGCGCCGACGGACGGCCGGCGGTCTCGGTCGGCTGGGGCCCGTGGGACGGCGGCGGCATGGCCGAGGGCTCCACCGGGGAGCAACTGCTGCGGCAGGGCCTGCGGCCGATGGCGGTGGATCCGGCGGTGGCCGCGATGCGGCGTGCCGTCGCGGAGGGTGTTCCGGCCCTGGCGGTGGCCGACGTGGACTGGGAGCGTTTCGCGCCGACGTTCACGTTCCGGCGTCCGAGCGCGCTGCTCGGTGACCTGCCGGAGGTGGGGGCGCGGGACGGCGGGGACACCGAGCCGGAGGCCGGCGCGGCGTCGCTGCTGGACGAGCTGGCCGCCCGTAACCCCGCGGAACAGGAGCGGGAACTGCTGCGGGTGGTGCGCGCCGAGGTGGCGGCGGTGCTGGGGCACGCCTCGGCGGACACGGTCGACGAGGCACAGGCGTTCCGGGACGCGGGCTTCGACTCGCTGACCGCGGTCGAGCTGCGCAACCGGCTGGGGGCGGCGTTCGGTACGTCGCTGCCGGCGACCGTGGTGTTCGACCATCCAACGCCGCGTGACCTCGCCGGCTTCCTGCGCGGCCTGCTGCCGGGCGCGCAGAGTGCGGGGGAACAGGCGTACGCCGACCTGGAGCGGGCGGCCGAGCTGCTGGCGGACTCCACACCGGACAACGTGACCAGGGCCCGGATCACCATGCGGCTTCAGGCGATGCTCGCCTCGTTGACGGAGACGGTCGTGGCACCGGTCGCCGCGCCGGCCGCGGACCTGGACCGTGGTACCGACCAGGACATCTTCGACTTCATCAACAACGAGCTCGGCCGCTCCTGACCGACCAAAGGTCGGCAAGCGAGACGACAAGCCGCGCGGCGAAAGGACGGAGCGCCGCGCGGCCAGGGGGGCAAGGGGGCAGGGAAGGCAAGGAGGGCAAGGAAAGCGAGGAAGGCGACAGGCTGGGCGGCGAGAGGCTCCGCCGAGCCAGCCCGTGGAGGCTCCCACGCGGCTGACGGCGAAAGGCCGTCCCCCGTACGTACGGGAAACGGCCTTTGCTCTTGATGGGTTTTCAGTCAGCCGAGAAACCGGGCTGCAGACCGAGCGGCAGATCGCTGCGCCGGCTCACCTTGAGCTTGCGGTAGCTGCGGGTCAGGTGTTGCTCGACCGTGCTGATGGTGATGTGTAGCTTGCGCGCGATCTGCCGGTTGGTGTGCCCCTGCACCGCGAGCGCGGCGACCCTCCGTTCCGCGTCGCTCAACGCGGGCGTGGCTTCGTCGCCGTCGATCTGGCCCGCGGGCCGGCCGGTGACCGCGGGGGCGACGAGGGTCGGCTGCAGCGACTCGCTGAGCGCCCTGGCGCTGCACTGGTCGGCCAGGTGCAGCGCCCGGCGCATGGCCAGCCGGCCGCGGCTGCCGTCGCCGAGCGCGTACTGCACCTTGCTGAGGTCGGCGAGGGTGTGGGCGAGTTCCAACTGGTCGCCGGAGGCCTGCAACACCCGCGCCGCCTCGCTGAGCAGCCGCTGCCGCGCCCACAACTCGCAGGTCATGGCCAGCACGCGTAGCGCGGCGCCACGGGTGCGCCGGTATTCGGTGCCGAGGTCGCGCAGCTGCCGCTGGGGGAGCTCGGCGGCCTTGCCCGACTTGCCGAGCGCCAGCAGGGCCCAGGCGGCGCCCTCGCACCAGGCGACCAGAGCCGGTGCGGTGATGTTCCAGCGGGCCATCAGCTCGCCGCAGGCCTGGAAGTCACCGAGTGCGGCGTGGGGCAGGTCGACGGCGAGCGCGTACCGGCCGCGGGCGTGCAGGTAGTGCAGGTCGAAGAGGCTCTGTGGTCCGGGTTCGGGCAGGGCGTGGTCGAGTTCCACCGAGGCCTGCTCGTAGGCGCCCATCTCGGTCGCGGCGCGCAGCAGGATCGAGCGGGGCAGCCCGGCCGCGATGCCCCAGTCGTGCGCGGCGACGCCCTGTAGCGCCGCCCGGGCGAGCCGCTGTGCCTCGCGCAGGTCGCCGAGCCGGAGCGCGGCCTCGGCGCGGATCGCGGTCAGGATGGCACGCCAGGTCGGCACCAGCCGGTTCAGGTCGGCGTCGCCGACTTCGGCGTACCAGGCCAGGACGCGGTCGGACCGGTCGGCCCAGACGAGGTGCAGCAGCGCCGTGGCGGCTGCCTCCATCGCCTCGTCGTCGCGGCGGAGGCGCTCCAGGGCCCGTTCGGCGGCCGCGACACCGGTGTCGGGTGGTGCGGGCAGCATGGGCGCGAGGGCCGGATGCCAGGTGATCAACCAGGCCCGGGAGCGGCCGAGTTCGGCGCTCGCGTCCCGCGCCGAGCGCAGCGCCGTCCGGGCGTCGTCGGCGTGGCCGAACCAGAGCAGCAGCTTGGCCGCGATGATCGAGTATCGGGGGGTCAGCCAGCCGGTCCGCACGATGGCGATGAGCTCGGGCAGCCGGGCCCGGACGCTGCCCGGGTCCATGCGCCACTCCGCCTGGGCGTGCAGCACCGACAGACGGGCCCGGTCGCGCTCGTCCGTGCTGGCGCGGACAGCCAGCCGCAGGCAGCTGATCGCGAACTCTGGCCGTCCGTCCAGCACGGTCTGCGCGGCCGCCTGTTCGAGCAGCGCACCGGTCCACGGCTCGTCGTGGTGCCCGGCCGCGACCAGGTGGCGGGCGACGGCGTCGGCGGGAGCGTCCGCGTGGTGCAGCCAGAGCGCGGCCCGGCGGTGGATGTCGGCGCGGACGGCCGGGTCGATGTCGGCGCGGACGGCGGCGTGGGCGGCAGCGTGGCGGAAGCCGCCGCGTTCCAGCAGGCCTGCCGCCGTCAACGCCGCCAGCGAGCGGGCCACCGCCGTCGGATCCAGCTTGAGCAGGTGCCCGAGCAGCGCCGGCTGGGTCGGGGTGTGGGAGCCGGCCACGTCGTCGAGCACGGCGATGAGGTGGGCGGCGGAGAGCATCGCCGGTGTGGTGCGGTGCAGGCAGCGCAGCACACCTCGGCCGTACGCGGCGCCGGCGTGCGGCGTGTCGTCGCCGGTGGCCCGGATGTCCAGGGTGTCGTCGGCCAGGGCGTGCACCAGCAGCGGGTTGCCACCGGTCAGGCGGTGCGCCTGGGCGATCGCGGCGGGGCCGGGCACGCAGCCGAGCCGGACGGCGAGGATCGCCGCGACGCCACCGTGCGTGAGGGGTGCGAGGTCGATGCGGCGGCCGGACGGCGGTGTGGAGAGCGTCGCCGCGATGGGGCGGGTCCACGCCGGGCCCTCGGCGAGGAGGATGAGCATCCGCACCTGTCGCAGCTGCGCGGCGAGCGACAACAGACAGTGAATCGAGGCGTCGTCCGCGTACTGGACGTCGTCGACGCAGATCACCACGGTACGGTCGCGGGCCGGATCGAGCAGGGCGGCGCAGAGGACGTCGACGACCGGGCCGGCCGGCTGGTCGGTGGCGTGGTCGCTTCCGGCGGTGAGCGCGGAGGTGAGGGCGCCGTCCTCGAGCAGCCGGGCCAGCTCGCCGGTGGCCGAGGAGGCTTTGGCGGCCTGCTGGAACAACTGCCGGACGATTCCCATGTGGAGGGTCACTTCGGCGCGCGAGCCGGCCGCGGTCAGCACCAGCGCGCCGGCCCGTTCCGCGTCCGCGGCCAGGCGTTGCAGCAATTCCGTCTTCCCCGTCCCGGGGTCGCCACCGATGGTGATGATCTGCCCGGCGCCGTGGGTGGCCTCGGTGAGCGCGCGCAGTAGGATGTCAATGTGTTCTTCACGTTCGACAATCGCCATTAAGGATATTCCCCCGAATATTTCCTGGCACGATTTCGGACGGCTCGAGACTTCCTTTCCGCTTACTCCTCGCCGTTTCACTGCGTCGGATCACGCGGCTCTAATGTGTCGAGTGTCACTCTGGAGTGATTGACGGACGACATTACTCTCGGTCACCGGAGGGGCGGTAGACGGTAGCGCTTCGCCATTCTGCCACGGGCGTACTGGCGAAGCAACGGTCGGAGAAGTCGGGTCAGATGCCTGTGAAACACCCATATCGACGACGAGTCTTGTTGATCACCGAAGCGAGATTCGTTGTGCCGCATTCTGGTATTTCCGGTGCCGCGAAGCAATATTGATCATCAAATTCTAAGCACACTCTCGCGCCGCTCTAATGGAACTCACAACGTCGGCGGGAAAGCCGTAGCCGCGGGTGCCGCGGTGTTCCGGGGTCGATAGGGGTGGGTGATCGACGGCACTGTGCCTTATTCATGGAGGGTCATGACGACTGGGCTGCACAGCAGGGAGAAGCTGCATGAGGATCTACGCGGGCAACTGCGGATCGTTCAACGGTGACGGGCGGCGCGACGTGCTGGCGCGCAACCCGGCCACGGGAGAGCTCCTGGTCTACCCGCACAGCGGGCAGCTCGCCGGGACCGACACCTTCGGTGCCCCGGTACTGATCCGCACCGGCATGGACATGTACAGCCGGTGGATCGGCGCCGGCGACTTCACCGGCAACGGCTTCGCCGACGTGCTCGTCAACACGGGCGACGACCAGGTCCGCGTCTACCTCAACCAGGGCGGCCTGAACGGCCTGCAGACGCTCGCCGAGGAGGGCATCCACATCGGCGGCAAGCTGTCGCCGGACATCTCCTACGACACCATCGCGCTCGCCGACATCTTCGGCGACGGCCGCACCGACTGCTTCGGCCGCCTGCAGGGCACGAACGAGGTGCACTCCATGATCAACCAAGGGCTGGACGGGATGAACACGTTCGCACCGCCCAAGCACATCGCCACCATCGGCGACGGCGAAGTGCCGTTCGGCATCGCCGACGTGACCGGTGACGGCCACCCCGACCTGCTCGCCGAGGCCTCCGACGACGAACTGGTCCTCTACCACCTGTTCGCCGAGGGCGCCGACGACGACGGCGAGCCGGTCGGTCCGCCGCGCCGTCACGTGCTGTCGCGCGGCTGGGCCGGGATGCTGACCATCACGCTCACCGACCTCACCGGCGACGGCCACCCCGACCTGCTCGGGCTCGCGCCGGACGGCACCCTCTACGCCTTCGCGCACCGGGGCGGATTCGACCCGGCCCGGCCGCTGGACACCTACGCCGAGCCCGTCGTCGTCGCCACCGGCTTCCAGGGCTACAACATGATCGGCTGAGTCAATCCGGCTCCTGGCGGGGGAGGCGCACGGTGAACGTGGTGCCCTCGCCAGGCGCGGAGCTCACCCGCGCCGTACCGCCGTGCGCCTCGGCGATCGCCGCGACGATGGCCAGGCCGATACCGGAACCCTCCCGCTGGCGTCCGCGCGAGGCGGCGCTGCGGTAGAAGCGTTCGAACACCCGGCTCTGGTCCTCTTCGGACAGACCCGGTCCGTCGTCGGCGACCTCGATCACGGCGAGGTCGTCGTCGGCCGAGATCCGCACCTCGGCGGCGGTGCCGGGCGGGGTGTGGCGGCGTACGTTGGAGAGCAGGTTGGCCAGCAGTTGCCGCAGGCGCAGCTCGTCAGCCGAGATCACGAGCGAGCCCGGTGCCCGCACGCTCAGCGGGCGGCCGGGCTCGATGGCGCGCGCGTCCGCCACCGCCTCGGTCGCCAGGTGGGTCAGGTCGACCTGATCGCGGTCGAGCGGGCGCCCCTCGTCCAGCTTCACCAGCACCAGCAGCTCGTTGACCAGCTGACCCATCCGGGTCGCCTCGGACTCGATGCGCCGCATGGTGACCTCGAGGTCGGCCTGCCGGGCGCCCGCGCCGTGCCGGAACAGCTCGGCGTAGCCGCGGATGGTCGCCACCGGCGTGTTGAGTTCGTGTGAGGCGTCGGCGACGAACCGACGTAGCCGTTCCTCGGAGGTCTGCCGCTCCTGGAACGCGGTCTGGATCTGCATCAGCATGGCGTTGAGCGCGGTGCTGAGCCGCCCGATCTCCGTGTTGGGACGGCCGGGCTGCACCCGCCGATCCAGGTGACCGGCGCCGATGTCCGCGGCCACCTCGGCGATCCGGTCCAGCGGGCGGGTGCCGCGCCCGATCACCCACCAGGCGATCACCAGCATGGCGGCGAGGATGACGGCCGTCGTGGCCACCACCGTGTCGATGAGCCGCCGGTTCACCTCCTGGTACTCGGTCAGTGGCAGCCCCACCTGCAGGATCGCCTTGCGGCCGGGCAGCCAGCCGGACCGCACCCGCCACTCCTGCGGCTGCTGATCGGTAAGCGTGACCGTCGCGTACACCGCGCCGTCCCCGCTGTCGGGGCTGGATGCCGCCGGCCGCAGCGGTATCGCCGACGCGGCGGCGCCCGGATTCTGTAGGTCCAGCATCGGGCTGCCGTCCGGCGTGAGCACCCGCAGCAGCACGAACGGCTGCCCGCCGGCATTGGGCAGCCGCCCGCCCAGCGAATTGGACGGAATTGCCCCGCCGCCGTCGTTCATCTGGGACACGAGAGCCGTGTTCAGCTGGTCGAGCTGGTTGTCGGTGCGGGTGACCAGGAAGTATCGCAGCGCCGCGAGGGTGGCCAGCGCGGCGACGCTCATCCCGGCCGCCAGTAGTACCGCCACCAGAGCGATGAGCCGTCCCCGCAGGCTCATGCCGCCCAACCGGCCGCTCACTCGGCGGGCAGCCGCAGCGTGTAGCCGACCCGGGGGATCGTCTGGATCAGCGGCGGGTCGAACTGGTCGACCTTGCGGCGCAGGTAGCTGATGTACGTCGACACCACGCCGTGGTTGCCGCCGAAGTCGTACTCCCACACATTGTCGACGATCTGCTGCTTGGAAACCACGCGCCCGGCATTCTGCACCAGGAAGCGCAGCAGGTTGAACTCCGTGGGGCTCAGCTCGATCACGACGTCGCGCCGACGCACCACGTGCGCCTCCTCGTCGATCACCAGGTCGGCGTAGCTCAGGCTGCCGCCCTCCCGCGATGCCGGCGCCGGCGGGGCCTGCTGCAACCGGCGCAGGATGGCCCGGGCCCGGGCGATGAGCTCGTCGAGGCTGAACGGCTTGGTCAGGTAGTCGTCGCCGCCGACGCTCAAGCCCTCGATCTTGTCGGCGACCGTGCGCCGGGCGGTCAGGAAGATCACCGGGGCGAGGACGCCCTGCTCACGCAGTCGCCGGCACAGGTCGATGCCGGAGCCGTCGGGCAGCAGCACGTCGAGAATGATGAGATCGGGCCGGTCGCGGGCCACGGCGGCCTCGGCCTCGGCGCAGTCGCCCGCGCTCGTCGACGCGAAACCCGCGTAGCGCAGGGCGGACGCGACCAGGTCGGCGAGGAAGAACTCGTCGTCGACGACGAGGATTCGTGGCGGGTCGGTCGTCAGGGCGCCGTCGGTCGGCTGATCCGGCGCTATCACAACTCGTCGCCCCCCTCTGGATCATCGGTCGCAGTGCTGGCGTGACCCATTCTGCCCGCTCCGGGCGCGCCCGCGATCGGGAGCCGTTGAGTGTTCTCTGCGAAAACCTTGTGAAGCCCTAGGGGTGCGCTACGGGTGTCCCCGGCCCCCGCGCTGCCCGCATCCTCGTCGTCAAGGTCCTAGCACGGAGGTGTTGACAATGGCTGACGTCATCGGCCCCGCTGTCGCCGCGCTTCTGCAAGGCGGTCCGTCCGATCTCCCTTCCTCGTCGCGGCAGTGCCTGGTCGACGGCGGGCAGGACAAAGTCAAGATCCAATTCATGGGTGGGTACGAGCAGTTCGAGCGCACCGACGAGGTGGTCGACCGCCACGGCGAGCGGCAGGTCGTGTACCGCTGGACGACGCGTACCCGGGTCGCCGAGTAACGCACCGCCCGCCCCGGTCGCGAACTCTCACAGAACTCGAAAGGCCACCACACGGCCACTTCAACTCCACATGATCGGCTGGGCCACGTAGCGGCAGGCGGTGCCGTGGCCGGCGGCGCGGTTGGAGGACGAGCCTGATGTTCGCAACGTTGGCACGAGGGGTGGTCCGCCACCCGTGGTGGACGATCGGCGCCTGGCTGATCGTCGCGGTCCTCGTCGGGGTCTTCGGGCCCGGTCTGTCGTCCAGCAACGACCAGTCCGAGTTCCTGCCCGCCCACTACGGGTCCGTCCAGGCCGGCAAGGTGCAGGACGCCGCGTTCGCCGAGAGCGGCGGCGGCAGCGCGGGCACGTTCGTGGTGCAGCGTCGCGACGGTGCGGCGCTGACCAGCGACGACCAGCAGCTCGTGGAGCGGATCGCCGGCCAGCTGCGCGACAAGGCGATCCCGCACGTCACCGACGTGCAGGCGGGCAAGGAGACGGTCTCGCAGAACGGGCTCGTCCAGCTCCTCCAGGCCACGGTCGACGGGCAGCAGAGCGACCCCGGCACCCAGGAGGCCGGCCGGGCGCTGCGGGCCGCCGCCGCCCCGCTGTTCGACGGCACCGCCCTGAAGGCCGGCATGACCGGCGACGTCGGCATCGTCATCGACGCGGAGGACGCCTTCGCCTCCGCCGAGCAGGTCATCGCGCTGGCGACGATCGTGCTGATCATCGTCCTGCAGCTGTTGATCTTCCGGAGCCCGATCGCGGCCCTGCTGCCCATGGTGACGATCGGCGCGCTGGTCTTCGTCTCGATCAAGCTGATCGGCATCGCCCAGCGGATCTTCAACCTGACCGCCGAGCAGTCGGTCACCGTCTGGGTGACCGTCGTACTCTTCGGCGTCGGCACCGACTACCTGCTCTTCCTGCTCTTCCGCTACCGCGAGCGCCTGCGCGCCGGCGAGGAGCCCCGCACCGCCCTGATCCACGCGACCGCCCGGGTGGCCAAGGTGATCACCTCGGCCGGCGCGGCGATCGTGATCGCCTTCAGCACGCTCGCCTTCTCCTCGTTCGGCTCGTTCAAGGCGCAGGGACCGGCCCTCGCCATCGCGGTGGCCGCCACGGTGATCACGGCGCTCACCCTGCTCCCGGCCGTCGTCTCGCTGCTCGGGCCCAAGGTGTTCTGGCCCTCCAAGAGTTGGCAGCGGGAGCCCGCCGCCCGCACGTCGGCCAAGCTCAGCAACCTGATCGTCGGCCGGGCCGGCCTGCTCAGCGCCGCCGCGTTCGTCGTCCTCGCCCTGCTCTCGCTCGGCGGGCTGCGCTTCCAGGCCAGCTACGACTACAACGCCGGCCTCCCGCAGAACACCGAATCCGCGATCGCCCTGAAAGACCTGCAGCGCGGCTTCCCGGTCGGCGCGCTCAACCCGACCTCCGCCCTGCTGGTCAGCGACGACAAGCAGCCGCTGGACCAGGCCGCCGTCGACGGATTCCGGTCCAAGCTCGCCGAGGTCGCCGGTGTCGGGCAGGCCGGACCCGCCGAGTACGGCGCGGACCGCACCGTCGCCAAGATCAGCCTGCTGCTCGACCACGACTCCGGCAGCCCGCAGGCGGTCGACACCGTCGCCGACGTGCTCCGACCGGCCGCGGACCGGGCGGCCCCGGCCGGCACGCACGCCCTGCTCGGCGGCCCGACCGCGACGTTCGCCGACATCCGCAGCGCGGTCAACCGCGACTACTCAGTCGTCTTCCCGCTCGCCGCCGTCCTGACCGCGCTGGTCCTGCTCGCCCTGCTGCGCAGCGTCGTCGCCGCCGTGCTGCTGATGGTGCTGGTCGGCCTCAGCTACCTCGCCACGCTCGGCGCGTCGGTGCTTGTCATGCAGGAGGGGCTGGGAAAGGACGGCATCATCTTCAACGTCCCCATCTTCATGTACCTGTTCGTCGTCGCGATCGGCACCGACTACAACATCCTGATAGTCGACCGGCTGCGCGACGAGACACGCGAAGGCCGCAGCCCCCGCGAGGCCGCCCGCCTCGCCATCCGCCGCACCGGGCCCACGGCGGTCGCCGCGGCCGTCATCCTCGCCGGCACGTTCTCCTCACTGATGCTCGCCGGCGTCTCCCTGCTCGCCGAGATGGGCTTCGCAGTCGCGGTCGGCATCCTCATCTCCGCCGTCCTGGTCTCGTCGCTGCTCGTCCCGGCGCTGACCGTGCTGATGGGCCGCGCCTTCTGGTGGCCCTCCCGGATCGCCGCGACGACCGCCGGACCGGAGGCCGACCCGGCCCCCGCCGACGCGGGCGACGCCGCCGACGACGGGCTCACGAAGCAGCAGGCCGTGGCCTCCGCGGAGACCGGAGACCGGCGATGATCGAGCTATCGCGGCTGACGAAGCGCTACGGCGACCAGACCGTGGTGGACGACCTCAGCTTCTCCGTACAACCCGGCGTCGTCACCGGCTTCCTCGGCCCCAACGGCGCCGGCAAGACCACCACCATGCGGATGATCCTCGGACTGGCCGCGCCCACCAGTGGCACCGTCACCACCAACGGCAGGCGCTACGACCGGCTGCCCGCCCCGATGCGCGAGGTGGGCGCGCTGCTCGACGCGCGGGCCGTACACGGGTCCCGCACGGCGGCCGATCACCTGCTCTGCCTGGCGTACAGCAACGGCATACCCCGCAGGCGGGTCACCGAGGTACTCGAACAGGTCGGCCTCGCCGGTGTCGCCAAGAAGCGGGTCGGTACCTTCTCGCTCGGCATGAGCCAGCGGCTGGGCATCGCCGCCGCCCTGCTCGGCGACCCCGCGGTCCTGATGTTCGACGAGCCCGTCAACGGCCTCGACCCCGAAGGCGTGCTCTGGATCCGCAACCTCATGCGCGGCCTCGCCGCCGACGGGCGCACCGTCCTGGTCTCCAGCCACCTGATGAGCGAGATGGCACTCACCGCGGACCACCTGGTCATCATCGGCCGGGGCCGGCTCATCGTGGACAAGCCGACCGAAACGTTCATGCGGTCACAGGGCATTCACAGCGTTGTCGTTCGTACGCCCGAAGCAGACGACCTCGCCCACCGGCTGACCGAGGCGGGCGCCCACGTCACCGACCCGGGCGACGGCACGCTCGAAGTGACCGGAATGGACAGCCTCGCCATCGGCGAACTCGCCCGCGACGCCGGGATCGCACTCGCCGAACTGACACCGCAACGCAGCTCGCTGGAAGCCGCGTTCATGGACCTCACCCGCGACAGCGTCGAATACTCCGCCGCCGCCGGACCCATCCAACGGCAGGACCTGGTGCGATGAGCGCGACCGAGACGACACACCGGCCCAGCACGCTGGGGCATGCCATGCGATCCGAATGGGTCAAGATCCGCACGCTGCGCTCCGCCTGGTACACGCTTGTCGCCGCCGTGGTGCTCGGTATCGGGCTGGGCTGCATCATCACGTTCGCGGACGCCAAGGCGTACACCGACCTCTCCGCGCAGGACCAGGCGGCCTGGGACCCGACCGGTCGCAGCCTCTCCGGCGCCATCATGGCGCAGCTCGCCGTCGGCCTGCTCGGCGCGCTCGTGCTGACCTCCGAGTACGCCACCAAGATGATCCGTACCAGCATGACCGTCGTACCCCGGCGCGGCCGCCTGCTCGCGGCGAAGACCGTCGTCTTCACCGGCGTCGCACTGATCGCCGGCGAGCTCATCGGCTTCGTCTCCTTCTTCACCGGCCAGGCCATCCTCCGCGGCCAGCACGTGCCGCACGCCGCCCTCGGCGACCCGCACGTACTGCGCGCGGTCGTCGGCTGCGGCCTCTACCTGGCCACCGTCGGACTGCTCGGCGTCGCAATCGGCGTTCTGGTACGCGCCACCGCCGGCGCGATCGCCATCGTCACCGCGCTCACCTTCCTCATCCCGGCGTTCACCCCGGCCCTGCCCGAGAGCCTGGCCAAATTCATGGGCACGTACTGGCCGTCGATGGCCGCGCGGGAGCTGATGCTCGTGCACCACGACCCCGCCCTGCTGCCACCGTGGAGCGGATTCGCCCTGCTGCTCGGCACCGTGGCGGCGGTGTTCGTCGCCGCGTTCGTGGTCTTCCAGCGCCGAGACGCCTGACGTGGCCACCCTCGCGGACACGCGCGCGGGCGAAGCCAGGCGCATCGCCGTGCCGTTCGTCCGCGGCCTCGCCGCCGGTGCCGCCGCGATCCTGGCGATGACGGCGCTGACCGCCGCCGCGTTGGCCCTCGCCGGCGCCCGCCAGTTCGGCGAATTGCGGCCCCTCGTCGCCGCGCTCGTCGCGCTGGCGGCCGGCGGCCGTACCGACGTCACCCTGTCGATCAGCGGTAAAGGCGGCGGCTTGAGCGGCCTGGGTGGCCTCGGCGGCCTGGGCGGCTCGCTCCAAGCGATGCCGCTCGGCATCACCCTCACCGGGGCTGTCGTCCTCGCTGCCCTCCTGCTGCACGATCACCGCCGCGAGACTCCGCCCGGTCTCGCCGCGCGGGCCGTCGGCGCGGTGACGAGCTACCTGGCCCTGCTCGTCACCGCCGCCAGCCTCGGCCACGGCACCATCGCCCGGCCGGCAACCTCGGCCACCCCGCCGCCCGCCACACCATCCGGCCCCGGCGGCCTGCTCGCCGGCGACCACAGCCTCGCCACGCTGCTGGCCGACGGGCGTACCCTCGAATACACCACAGCCGTCGGCGGCACCGCCCTGCGTGGCTGCCTGCTGGTCCTCGGCGTCCTGCTGGTGTGCTGGCTGCTCAGCCACGCTACGCCCGGCCTGGTGCGCGACCTGCTGCGTCCCGCGCTCTCCGCCGTCACCACAGTTCTGCTCGCCGGCGCCACACTGGTCATCCTGGCCGGGCTGGTCGCCGCAACCGCGTTCGGGCAAGGCGGCAAAGGCCTGGCGGCGGTGCTGCTCGCCGCGCCCAACGCGGTGGTCATCGGCTGGAGTTCGGGCCTGGGCGCCCCGTGGACGATAAATGCCACGGGCGTGTTCGGTGGCAAACTGCCCACGGGGGGTGGGTCCTCGGACGGTCCCGGGTTCCGGGGCCTTCCCGGCGGGAGGGGCCATTCGAGCGGGAGCGGCCTCTTTGGCGGCTCCGACGAGTGGCCTCGACCCCTAATCGACTCCGACACCGCCGCTCTCACCATGGTGATCGTGGCGATCCTGCTGACACTCGCCTGCGGAATGCTCACCGCGGCACGCAGCACACCACCCGGCGCGCCCACCACCCTGCCGCGGCGGGCCTTGTGGAACGCGGGGGCGCTGGGCGGCGTACTGTCCCTGGCCCTGCTGATCCTGGTGCTGGTCGCCGGTGCCACCGGGGGGATCGTGCTCAGCGTCCTGGGATTCTCCGTGCCCGCGGTCACCTTCCAGGTCGACGGCGGGTGGTGGCAGGCGATCCTCGGCGGGCTGCTCGGGGGCGCGGCGGGCGGGGCGGCGGGGACGATGCTCCTGGCCGCTGTCCGACGGGTTCGGGGCGCTCACTGAGTTTCTGCTGAGGTCCCCTCTACCTCGCCGCCTGCCGCCCTACCGAACCCCGCTCCAGCCCGGTCGGTCTCCCGCGCGGCTCGACTTGTTCTGCCGCGCTCTCACCCAGCTCGCGCGGCCCTGGCCCTGCTCGTGCGAGGGCCGCGCCCGGTGCATCAGTGCAGGTCAACGCACGTGCATAAGGGCACATCGGGGCGGTTAGGGGTGTCGGCGCCCCTCCCGCCGGCCATAGCGTCCGATCACGGAGCGGAGCTCCCCTGACCCCCGGCCGCCCGCAACGGCGTCCGGAAAGCCCCATGTTCAAGAGGGTGGCGATGCATGGCCAGCGAGGAAAGCCTTCGTGATTACCTCAAGTGGACTGCGACCGAGCTGCACCAGGCCCGGCAGCGCCTGCGTGAGCTGGAAGGCGGACTGACCGCCCCGATCGCGATCGTGGGTATGAGCTGCCGCTACCCCGGTGCCAACTCGCCCGAGTCGCTGTGGCGGATCGCCGCCGACGGAGTCGACGCGGTCGGGGACTTCCCGGCCGACCGCGGCTGGGACGTGGAACGGCTCTACGACCCGGACCCCGACCGGCCCGGCACGTCGATCACGCGGTCCGGGGGCTTCCTCTATGACGCGTACGACTTCGACCCCACCGTCTTCGGGATCAGCCCCCGCGAGGCGCTCGCCATGGATCCGCAGCAGCGGCTGCTGCTGGAGGTGGCCTACGAGGCGGTCGAGCGCACCGGACTCAGCCCCACCGCCCTGCGTGGCAGTCGCACCGGTGTGTTCGTCGGCGCGGGCGGCCAGGACTATCTCACCGGACTGGCTGGTGTCGAGGGCTTCGAGGGTCACGTGATGACCGGCAACGCCGGGAGTGTGCTTTCGGGGCGGGTGGCGTACACGCTCGGGCTTGAAGGTCCTGCGATGACCGTGGACACCGCCTGTTCGTCGTCGCTTGTCGCGATCCACCTGGCCGCGCAGTCGCTGCGGTCGGGGGAGTGCTCGCTCGCGCTGGCCGGCGGTGTCGCGGTCCTGTCGTCGCCCGCCGTCTTCGTCGAGTTCAGTCGGCAGCGGGGTTTGTCGCCGGACGGGCGGTGCAAGGCGTTCTCGGCGGAGGCGGACGGCACCGGTTGGGGTGAGGGTGTCGGTGTGATCGTGCTGGAGCGGCTTTCGGACGCGGAACGCAACGGTCATCGGGTGCTGGCCGTGATTCGTGGTAGCGCGGTCAATCAGGACGGCGCGTCGAACGGCCTGACCGCGCCGAACGGGCCATCCCAGGAACGCGTCATCCTGCAGGCCCTGGCGAACGCGCGTCTGTCCCCGGCCGATGTGGACGTGGTGGAGGCGCACGGCACCGGTACCACGCTGGGTGACCCGATCGAGGCGCGCGCCCTGCTGGCCACCTACGGCCAGAACCGGACCGAGCCGCTGTGGCTCGGATCGATCAAGTCGAACATCGGTCACACCCAGGCGGCGGCCGGCGTCGCGGGCGTGATCAAGATGGTCCAGGCGATGCGGTACGGCGCGCTTCCGGCCACTCTGCACGCGGACGAGCCGACGCCGCACGTGGACTGGTCGGCCGGTGCCGTCTCGCTCTTGACGTCGTCCCGGGAGTGGCCGGAGGTGGATCGGCCGCGGCGGGCCGGTGTCTCGGCTTTCGGCATGTCGGGGACGAATGCGCACGTGATCGTTGAGCAGGCGCCTGCGGCTGAGGCCGCGGGTGTGGTGTCGCCTGAGTTGCCTGTTGTGCCGTTGGTGTTCTCGGCGCGTGGTCAGGCGGCTTTGGCCGCGCTGCGCGAGCGGGTTACGGATGACTCGGCCGCTACCGGTGCTGCGTTGGTGCGGCGGTCGGTGTTCGAGGATCGGGCGGTGCGGGTCGGTGACGAGCTGATCGAGGGCACCGCCGTGGCGTCGCGGGATCGTGTGGTGTTGGTTTTCCCCGGCCAAGGGGCGCAGTGGGTCGGTATGGGCGGGCAGTTGCTTGATGAGTCGCCGGTGTTCGCCGCGTGGGTGGCGGAGTGTGAGCCGTTGGTGGATTTCTCGCTGACTTCGGTGTTGCGTGGTGGTGATCTGGACCGGGTGGATGTGGTGCAGCCGGTCTCGTTCGTGGTGATGGCCGGTCTGGCGCGGATCTGGCAGTCCCTCGGCCTGCCGATCGCGGCCGTCGTCGGGCATTCACAAGGTGAGATCGCCGCCGCCTACATCGCCGGTCGGCTGTCATTGGAAGACGCGTTGCGGGTGGTGGTGCTGCGGTCCCGGATCGTTGGTCAGCGGTTGGCAGGTGCCGGGGCGATGGCCTCGGTTGGTCTGCCTGCCGCTGAGGTGCAGGTGTTGTTGACCGACGGGTTGAGTGTGGCTGCGGTCAACGGCCCGTCGCAGGTGGTTGTTGGTGGTGATCCTGCGGAGGTGCAGGCGTTGGTTGCCGGGTGTGAGCAGCGCGGGGTGCGGGCCCGGTTGGTGCCGGTGGACTATGCGTCGCACACCGCCCAGGTCGACGTCATCCGCGAGGAACTGCTCACCGCCCTGGCCGGGATCACGTCACAGCCGGGTGTGCTCCCGATGTACTCCACCCTCACCGGGGCGCTGCTCGACGAGAGCGTGCAGCTCGACGCCGAGTACTGGTTCACGAACCTCCGCTCGACGGTGCGGTTCGCCGACGCGGTTCAGGCGTTGACCGGTGACGGGTTCGACGTGTTCGTGGAGTCCAGCGCCCATCCGGTGTTGACGTACAACATTGACGCCCCGGTGGTGGTGGGGACGTTGCGCCGTACCGAAGGCGGTTGGGACCGGGTGGTGCGGTCGGCGGCGGAGGCGTGGGTGCAGGGCGTCCCGATCGACTGGGCCACCCAGTTCGCCGGCATCGCTCCTGCTGACCTGCCCACCTACCCCTTCCAACACCAGCGCTACTGGATCGGAGGCGGCTCGACCGCCGGCGACGCACAGGCATTCGGACTACAGGCCCTGAGCCACCCCATGCTCACCGCGACCGCCGCCGGTGACGGCGGCCGACGCCTGCTCAGCGGCTCGCTCTCCACCGACACCCTGCCCTGGCTTGCCGACCACATAGCCGGCGAGACCGCGATCCTGCCCGGCACCGGCTTCGTGGAGCTGGCCGTCCGCGCCGGTGACGAGGTGGGCACGCCCTACCTCCGCGAACTCACCCTGCACGCCCCGCTGCCGGTGCCCGCGCAGGTGCAGGTCTGGGTTGGCGAACCCGACGACGACGGAGACCGGGAGCTGACCGTCTCCTCCCTCGACGAGTCGGGACAACCGGTCCGGCACGCCGCCGGCCTGCTCTCCGCGACCGCCGAAGGAACGGGCGGCGAGGACCTGTCCGGCGCCTGGCCCCCGCCTCAGGCGCGCCCGGTGGCGCTCGACGACCTCTACGACCGCCTGGCCGACGCCGGCTATCACTACGGTCCCACCTTCCGCGGGCTGCGGGCCGCCTGGATCAGCGGCGACGACGTCTACGCCGAGGCCGTACTCCCCGAGACCGACACCGTCACCGACGACGCGGCGCTGTACGGCCTGCACCCGGCGCTCCTCGACGCCGCCCTGCACGGCCTACTGCTCAACGGCGGCGAGGAAGCGGACACCGCGCGGCTGCCGTTCGCCTTCCAAGGCGTCCGCCTGCACGCGACCGGCGCCACCGCCCTCCGCGTCCACCTGCGCCGCCACAGCCCCGAGCGGGTCTCGGTCGAGGTCGCCGACCCTGCCGGGTCGCCCGTGGCGTCCGTCGCCTCCCTCACGCTCCGCCCGGTCGACATGTCCCGGCTCGCCGCCCCCGCCGAGCCGCTCTACGCGGTGCGGTGGGTTCCGGCCGAAGCGGGCGCTGCCGGCACCTCCGGCGATGTGCTGCGGGTCGGCGACGGTGATGTCCGCGCGGTGCTGGGCGAGGTTCTGGCGCGGCTGCAGGAGTTCGTGTCCTCGGAGGCCGACCGGTTGGTCGTGGTGACCGACGGCGCAGTCTCGGTGGCCGGTGAGCCCGTGCGATCGTTGCCGCACGCGGCCGTGTGGGGCCTGGTGCGGTCGGCGCAGTCGGAACATCCCGGCCGCATCGAGCTGGTCGACGGTGACCCGGTCGCGGCTTCTGGGCGCCCACAGACGGCGGTTCGGGACGGCGCGGTGTTCGAGCCCCGGCTGGTGAGAATCGACGCCGAGGAGCCGGCTGCCGGCGCCCTGGGTGACGTGGTGCTGGTGACCGGCGGCACCGGCGCGCTGGGTGGCCTGCTCGCCAGGCATCTCGTGGAGCGCCACGGCGTGGCCGAGGTGGTGCTCGCCGGAAGGCGAGGAGACACGGGTGCGGACTTCGGCCCGCGGATCCGGACGGTGGCCTGTGACGTGTCCGACCGGGCGCAGGTCGCCGCTCTGGTGGAGAGTCTGCCGGGCTTGTCCGCGGTGGTGCACGCGGCCGGGACCCTGGACGACGGCGTGGTGGAGCAGCTGTCGCCGCAGCGATTGGACACCGTCCTGGCGGCCAAGGCCGACGGTGCCCGGCACCTGCACGAGCTGACCAGAGACCTCAAAGCCTTCGTCCTCTTCTCCGCGGCGGCCGGCCTGCTCGGCAGCCCCGGGCAGGGCAACTACGCCGCGGCGAACGCCTACCTCGACGCGCTCGCCCAGCACCGCCGCGATCAGGGCCTGCCGGCGACCTCGCTCGCCTGGGGATTCTGGGCACAGCGCAGCGGCATGACCGGCCACCTCACCGAAGCCGACGTCGCACGGATGGCCGGCGCCGGCGTCCTGCCGCTCGCCACCGACGAGGCGCTCCGCCTCTTCGACCTGGCGGTCACGGCACCCGAAGCGCTGACAGTGCCGATCCGCCTGGACCTACGCGCGTTGCGCCGCACCCCACGTGATCTGGTTCCGCCGCTGCTGCACGCCATCCTTCCCCAGCCCATCAGGGCACGGGCCGCGTCCGGCACCGCCGAACCCCTGCCGGAACTGCACAGGCTCGCCCCGACCGAGCGCGGAGCGGCCCTGCTCGCCCTCGTCGGAGAGCAGGTGGCAGCGGTCCTCAAATACCAGTCGGCCGCCGCGGTACCGGCCGCGCAAGCGTTCAAAGACCTGGGCTTCGACTCACTCACCGCGCTCGAACTGCGCAACCGGCTCAACGCGGCGACCGGCCTCCGGCTGCCCGCCACGCTCATCTTCGACCACCCCAACCCGGCGGCCCTTGCCGCCCACCTCCAGCGCGAAATCTTCGGCGCCGACCCCTCGACGGGACCCACCACCGGCGCGCCGATAGCCGCCGACGAGCCGATCGCCATCGTGGCGATGGCCTGCCGCTACCCGGGCGGCGTGCGCTCGCCCGAAGATCTGTGGCGTGTCGTCTCCGACCAGGTCGACACCGTCGCGGGCCTGCCCCTGGACCGCGACTGGGACATCGAGCGCCTCTACGATCCCGAACCCGGCCAGCCCGGCAAGTTCTACGCCGACCAGGGCGCGTTCGTGCACGACGCGGCCGACTTCGATGCCGCCTTCTTCGGGATCAGTCCGCGTGAGGCGCTGGCGATGGACCCGCAGCAGCGCCTGCTGTTGGAGACGTCGTGGGAGGCGTTCGAGCGGGCTGGCATCGATCCCACGTCGGTCCGCGGCACCCGTACCGGCGTCTTCTCCGGAGTCATGTACAGCGACTACGCCATCCGACTCGGCGAAATCTCCGAAGACGTCGGTGCCTACCTCAACAACGGCAACGCCGGCAGCGTGGCCTCCGGCCGCGTGGCCTACTCCCTCGGCCTCGAGGGGCCGGCGGTGACGGTGGACACGGCGTGTTCGTCGTCGTTGGTCGCTTTGCATTTGGCGGCGCAGGCGTTGCGGCAGGGGGAGTGTGACCTGGCGTTGGCTGGTGGTGTGACGGTGATGTCGACTCCCAATCTTTTTGTTGAGTTCAGTCGGCAGCGGGGTCTTGCGGTTGATGGTCGTTGTAAGTCGTTTGCGGGTGCGGCGGATGGGACGGGTTGGGGTGAGGGTGTGGGGTTGTTGTTGGTGGAGCGGTTGTCGGATGCGCGGCG
>NZ_JBNCNO010000027.1:0-16633 GCF_049847025.1 Micromonospora sp. DT231
CGCGCCGCGCCGGGGGGGGGGGGGGGGTGGGGGGGGGGGGGGGGGGGGGGGGGGGGGGGGGGGGGGGGGGGGGGCCCCCCCCCCCCCCCCCCCCCCCCGCCGGGGGTTACTGGAGGTAGCGCTCCACCTCGGGCTTGGGTCGCTCGCCCTGCGCGTCCGGGTCGCCGTGGGTGTCTCGGGCGGCCCGCCTGCGGCGCAGGAGGTCCCAACACTGGTCGAGGGACTCCTCCAGGGCGCGCAGCCGCTCGCTGGTCTCGCCCTCGGTGCCCGACTCGTGGGCCTGGGCGTCCGCCCGCAGCTTGTGTTCCTCGTCGACCAGCTCGGTGATCCGGTTCAGGATGGTCTTGTCGTCCATGCTCCTGAGCCTGGCACAGCCCCTCCCGACGCGCCTGGATTCGTACCCCTGCGGGGTGCCGCGCCACGATCGGTGATCCCCACCACACCAAGAGCTACACGTCAATGTGGCAATTTTCACGCTCAGTTCTGGCGAGTTCACACATTGGTCGTGTGGGAGGTGCTACCTGCGGGATCGGCCGAGGCGGCCCCGGTCGGGGGCGGGCAACCACCCGACCGGGGCGAGAACCTCCCCGGTCAGCGTGCTGGTGAAGCCGTTTCGTGAATGCGATGCTCTCTCGCATGGTCACGCGCCTTTGCCGAGGCAGCACTCAGCGCAACCCGCAGTGCCACCGACAGGACGGATCCGCGCAGGTGAAAGATGACTGACCCGACCATCCCGGCACGCCGCGCTCCCCACGTCGCCACCCTGCGACGCACGCTGCCCGGGTTGCTCCGTGACCCACTGGGCACGCTGGTCGGGCTCGCCGACGCGTCACCCGGGCAGATCGTCCAGCTCAACCTGGGCACCATCCGCCCGTACCTGGTCGCCGAGCCCGCACACGTCCAGCATGTGCTGCGCGACAACGCCGCCAACTACACCCGGGCCGGCGACAGCATGATGTGGAAGTCGGTCAAGAAGCTCGCCGGTGACGGGATCCTCTCCGAGGGCCCGCACTGGGAGGCGAGTCGCCGCCGTCTCCAGCCACACTTCACCGCCAAGCGGATCGACGCGGCGGTCGACGACCTGAGCCGGGCGATCAGCGACGCGGTCGACGAGCTGGCCGTCCCGGCGCGCGACGGCGTACCTGTCGACGCGGCCAGCGAGATCTCCAGGATCATCTGCAAGGCGGTCATCCGGGTCTTCTTCGGCGACAAGATTCCCGTCGCCGACGGTGTGCGGGTCGTCGCCGAACAGGACACCGTGGCGACCGCGCTGCGCTTCCGGCTGCTCACCCCGTTCATGCCGGACGCCGTGCCGATGCCCGGTGACCGCGCCTTCCGGCGGGCCGTGCAGAACATCGACGACATCCTGCTGCCCCTGGTCCGCGCCGAGCGGGCCCACGACGACGGGGGCGACGACATCGTCGCCTCGCTCGCCCGGGCCCGGGACGCCCAGGGCGACAAGCTCGACGAGCAGCGGGTGCGCGACGATCTGGTGTCGATGTTCGCCACCACCACCGAGACCACCTACGTCGTGCTCACCTGGCTCTTCCCGCTGCTGGAGCAACTGCCGGACGTCGCCGCGCGCCTCTACGAGGAGATCGATCGGGTGGTCGGCCCCGGCGAGGTGATCAGTCGCGAGCAGCTCGGCGAGCTGCGCTACACGCGGATGGTGCTCGACGAACTGGTGCGCGCCTACCCGTCCGGCTGGCTGGTGCCCCGGACCGCGATCGCCGACGACGTCATCGGCGGCACCCAGATCAAGGCCGGCGGCACCATCGTCCTGAGCCCGTACGTGACCCAACGGTTGGCCCGGTTCTGGGACCGGCCGGCGGTCTTCGACCCGGAACGCTTCGCCCCCGGTGCCCCCAAGCGCGCGCACCGGTACGCGTACTACCCGTTCGGCGGCGGCGCCCACCAGTGCATCGGCCAGTACCTCTTCCAACTCGAGGCGCCGCTGATCGTGGCGACCCTGCTCAGCCGATTCCGGTACCGGCTCTGCACGCCCGGGATGCCGACGCCCCAGCTCGCCGCGTCGCTGCGACCCAAGGAGCGGGTGCCGCTGCTGCTCACCCCACACCGGCAACCGGCCCTGGCGTAGCGGGGTGGCACAACTCGTAACGGTCGCCGACGAACTGCGGCAGGCCGCCGACCACGGGCGCGTCTGCGCCCTCGCCGCGCAGGGTCACCGTGACCTGCAGCGCGGCCTGGCGGCCCACCCTGCCCTCTTCGCCGAGGGGCCCTTCGACGCCACCCTGACCAGCAGCATCGCGCTGGCCATCGCGTTCAGCGCACCCTGGTGTGACGCCGCCGAGCTGCGACTGACCAACCGGGCGGTGCTCTGGGGTTTCGCACTGGACTGGCAGGTGGACCGGCTGGCCACCTCCGCCGCCGAACTCGACCGGCTGGTCCAGGGGCAGCTCCTCGTCGCCGACGGCGCGCCCGCGGCGACGACCGACCCGCTGGGCCAGTTCCTCGCCGGTCTCCGCGCCGACCTGGCCGCCGTGCCGGCGTTCGCCACGCTGGGCGGGGCCTGGCTGGCGGCGGTCGAGCGGACCCTGGCGGCGATGCGGCGGGAGTGGCACTGGAAAGCGGGGATACGCGACCATCTCCGGCCGTCGCCCACCCTCGCCGAATACCTGGGCAACGCCGACAACCTGGCCTGCACCGTCGTCAACGTCGCGCACTGGATTCGGACCGGTGGGGCGGACACGCCCGCACGGCTGGACCGGCTGGTGGTCGCCAGTGACGCGGTGCAACGCGCCCTTCGGCTGGTCAACGACCTGAGCACGTACGAGCGGGACCTCCGCTGGGGCGATCTGAACGCGATAATGCTCGTGGACGACCGGTCCATGGTGGAGCAGGACCTGACGCGCCTGGTCGGGCAGGCGACCGACCTGATCGACGAGTTGCGTGCCGACTGCCCACGGGAGGCCGCGTACCTGGCCCGACAGCTCGGCTACACCACCGGCTTCTATCGGAGCACCGACTTCTGGGGCGTCTCGTGAGCGCTGAGGCGCTGGCCCGGGACGCCGGTGTGGCGCCCGCCCCCGGGTCGACGTCCGTCGTCGACGAGCTGGTCGCGGAGTTGTGGCGGCACCCGTCCGGCCGCACCTCCGCTTCGCCGTACGAGACCGCCCGGCTGGTCTCCCTGGCCCCGTGGCTGCCGAGACACGCCGACCGGATCCGGTACCTGCTGGCCGCACAGAACCCGGACGGCGGCTGGGGCGGGCCGGACGGCTACGCCCTGGTGCCCACCCTGAGCGCGGTGGAGGGACTGCTCGCCGTGTCGCCGCGCGACGAGCCGGCGGGTTGGTCCCCGGATGCCGTGGACGACGCCGTCGACCGTGCGTTACGGCTGTTGTTCGATCCGGTGGCCGGTCCGGCCACCTGTCCCGTGCCGGACCTGCCGGCCGTGGACCTGATCGTGCCGGCACTCGTCGAGCGGATCGCCGACCACCTCGTCGACCCGCCCCCGCGGTTGGCCGGATGGCGCGGCGTCGGCCCGCCGCCGATGCCCGTCGGCATGGATCGGCGACGGCTCGACCGGATACGCGCGCTCGCCGCGTCGGGTCGGCCGATGCCGCCCAAGCTTCTGCACGCGTTGGAGGTCCTCGGCCCGGCGGCGCGGCGTCTGACAGGTGTCACCGCCACCACCGCGGGAGCGGTCGGCGCGTCCCCGGCCGCCACCGCCGCGTGGCTCGGCGGCCCGGACGAGACGCAACCCGCCGCGCTGGGTTACCTGACCCGGGCGCTCACCGAGTACGGCGGCGCGGTGCCCTGTGCCACCCCGATCACCGTGTTCGAACGCGCGTGGGTGCTGAGCACGCTGGCGCGCGCTGGCGTGCTCCCGGTGGTGCCCCCCGAACTGGCCGACGGGCTGCACGACGCGCTCGGGCCGGAGGGCGCGGCCACGGGGCCGGGTCTGCCCAAGGACGCCGACACGACCGCGGTGACCCTGTACGCGTTGGCCCTGCTGGGCCGCCCGACCGACCCGGCCTGCCTGAGCCGGTACGACACGGGGGAGCACTTCTGCACCTGGCAGGGTGAGGACGGCTCGTCGGTGACCACGAACGCCCACGTGCTGGAGGCCATCGGCCGGTGCCTCGGCGACGACGACCCCTGGGCGGCGGCGGTGTCGCGGCGGCTCACCGGCTGGCTGATCGACAGGCAACAGGCCGACGGTCACTGGTGGGACCGGTGGCACGCCTCGCCGTACTACGCCACCTACTGCGTGGTGCTCGCGCTGCGGGAGCACGGCGGTCCGGCGGCCCGTCCGGCCGTCCAGCGCGCCGTCGCCTGGGTGCTCGACAGCCAACGGGCGGATGGTGCCTGGGGGCGATGGCGAGGCACCGCGGAGGAGACGGCCTACGCCCTGCTCGTGGTGCTGGCGGGGTCACCGTCGCCCCGGGTCGACGCCGCGGTGGCGGTCGCGGCCCGTCAACTGTCCACAATGCAGGATGCAGGCGGGGTCCCTCCACTGTGGCATGACAAGGATCTATACCATCCGACACTGATCGTACGAGCGGCAGTGGCTGCCGCCCAGGCGTCGGCCACAGCACGGCTGAACGGCTCCGCCCAGACGGCGGCGAGCCGCTGGTCTGCGGCGCTTGAGTCAAATTCCGGACACTGCTAGCGTGCGCCGGGCCGGGGGCTGGGCTCATTCAGCCAAACGAAACGGGCGAGGGACGGGTGGGATGGCTTCCCGCAGTGCAAGTTTGCGCACCAAGGTTGTGGCCCTGCTGCTCTCGCTCGCCGCGCTATGGGCGTTCGCGGCCTGGGTGACCCTGCGCGACGGTCTCAACGTGCTCGGTGTGCAGACGCTCGACGCGCAGGTCGCCGAGCCCAGTGAGGCGCTGCGCAGCGAGCTCCAGCAGGAGCGTCGGATGTCGGTGGCCTATCTCGGGCGGCCCAACCCGGAGCTGGCGCAGCAGTTGAAGGGTCAGCAGCAGCGCACCGACGAGGAGGCCGCCGCCTTCACCAAGGCGGCCCGCAACTGGCGCGCGGAACTCGCCTCGAGCGACGAACTGGTCTCGCGGATCGACCAGGTGGCCACCCGGTTGGACGCGCTCGGCCCGATGCGTGCGGCAGTCGCGGCCGGATCGGTGGACCGCGCCGGCGCGGCGGCCGCGTACACCGGGGTTCTCGACTCGCTCTTCCGGGTGTACGCGGCCCTGGGTCAGCTCGACGACCCGGAGATCGCCAAGGACACCCTCACCCTCACCCAGTTGGTGCGGGTGCGGGAGTTGATGTCGCAGGAGGACGCCCTCTTCGCCGGCATGGCGGCCGCCGGTCGGATCAATGCCCAGGAGTACGCCCAGTTCGCGCACCTGGTTGGCGCGCAACGGTTCCTCGTCGCCGAGGCCGTGGCCGAGTTGCCCGACGCCGACCGGCAACGGTACGTCACGATGACCGAGGGCCAGGCCTTCACCCAGCTGCGCGCCATCGAGGACAGGATGGTCGTCAGCGGGCGCCCGAACGCGCCGCTGCCGGTCGAGGCCGACGCCTGGCAGGCCGCGATGGCCCCCGCCCTGGAGGAGCAGGAGTCCGCAGTTCTCGCCAGTGGTGACGCGCTGGTGAAGCGGGCCACCCCGGTGGCGATCTGGGTCGTCGTCCGGCTGGTGCTCGCCGCCGGTCTGGGTCTGCTCGCCGTCATCGCCTCCATCGTCGTCTCGATCACCACGGCACGGACCCTGCTGCGCCAGTTGGGCCGACTGCGCGACGCCGCCTGGCAGCTCGCCGACGAGCGGCTGCCGCGCGTCGTGGAGCGGCTCGGGCGTGGCGAGGAGGTCGACGTGGCCACCGAGGCACCTCCGCTGGAGTTCGGCACCGACGAGATCGGCCAGGTCGGCAAGGCGTTCAACGCCGTCCAGGAGACCGCCCTGCGCACCGCGGTCCAGCAGGCCGACCTGCGTCGCAACGTCCGCGAGGTCTTCCTCAGCCTGGCCCGCCGCACCCAGGCACTCGTACACCGCCAGCTCACCCTGCTGGACGCGATGGAGCGCCGCGAACACGACGCGGACGAGTTGGAGGACCTCTTCCGGGTCGACCACCTCGCCACCCGGATGCGCCGCAACGCGGAGAACCTGATCGTGCTCTCCGGCTCCACCCCCGGTCGGGCCTGGCGGCGCAACGTCCCGATGGTCGACGTGGTGCGCGGCGCCGTGGCCGAGGTCGAGGACTACACCCGCGTCAACGTGCTGCCGCTCGGCCGGGTCTCGCTCGCGGGCCGCGCCGTCGGCGACATGATCCACCTGCTCGCCGAGCTGATCGAGAACGGCCTCTCGTTCTCCCCACCGCACACCACTGTCGAGCTTCGCGGCCAGGTGGTGTCCAACGGGTTCGCCATCGAGATCGAGGACCGGGGCCTCGGCATGAGCGAGGAGGATCTGGCCGCCGCGAACCACCGCATCGTCGACCAGTCCGAGTTGAACCTCGCCAACGCCACCCGCCTCGGGCTCTACGTGGTGAGCCGGCTGACCGAGCGGCACGGCGTACGGGTGCGGCTCAAGGAGTCCGCGTACGGCGGCACGACGGCCGTCGTGCTGATCCCCCTGGAACTGGTCACCGAGGACGCTGCCGACCCGGAGGACTCGGGCGAGATCCGCTCCGGCTCGGCCATCCCGCTGCCGTCGGGGCCGTCCGGCACCAGCGGCCGCCCCGCCCTCCTCGCGCCGGTCGGGGCGACCGCGTCGACGACCAGCACCCGCGAGACCCCCGACGTGGTGACCCCGCCGGCACCCGTGTCGGACGACTCCGCCACCCCGGAGGTCGTGGCCGATGAGGGCGGCGGCCTGCCCACCCGGCAGCGGACAGCCCCGACCACCGGCGGCTCCGAGCTTCCCGTCCGAGCCCGGCGTGTCCCGGGCCTGCCAGCCCTGGAGGCCCCCACGGTGCCCACCGGCCTGCCCGCGGTCGACGGCAAACGATCGACCGAGAGCCGCGACGCGCCGGACGCGGCCAGCGACGGTGGTCCCGAGGCCGAGGCCGAGGCGGCCCGGACCGACTCGGGCCTGCCGGTCCGCGTCCGACAGGCGAACATCGTCCCCGAGTTGCGCGACGACCCGGCGGCCAGCGAGACCGACGACGACGAGGACGTGGTACGCCCGCCGGAGCAGGTGCGCCGCATGATGAGCTCGTACCAGACCGGCACCCGGCGTGGTCGGACCGACGCGGCACGACTGCTCGGCGGCGCCCCCGGCACCCCGGCGGAGTCAACCCCCGAGCTGACCGACGACGACCCCAAAGCGACCTGACCGAGCGCTGGTTTTCCGCGCGGTGTGACGGTCAGCCCGATACGAGAACGGCGCACAGCCGGGCGAGAAGAGGACGACGAAGTGGCGCAGAAGACGGCTTCGAGTGCCGACCTGACGTGGTTACTTGATGACCTGGTGGGCCGGGTGAAGCAGGCCGAGCACGCGGTCGCGCTCTCCACCGACGGTCTGCTGATGGCTTCCTCCCAGGGGTTGAGCCGGGACGACGGCGAGCACCTCGCCGCGATGGCGGCCGGCATCCAGAGCCTGGCCCGGGGCGCCGGTAAGCGCTTCGGCGGCGGGCAGGTGCAGCAGACCATCATCGAGATGCAGTCGTCGTTCCTGTTCGTCACCGCGGCCGGCCGCAACGCCTGCCTGGCGGTGCTGGCCAGCGAGGACGCCGACGTCGGTCTGATCGCCTACGAGATGGCGATGCTCGTCACCCGCGTCGGCAAGTACGTCGCGTCGCCGTCCCGCACAGAGCAGCCGGCCGGCGAGAGGTAGCGGTGATGACGGTCCAGGGGGAGTCCGCAGACCATCAGTGGGTGGATGACCATGCGGGTCCGGTGGTGCGCCCGTACGCGGTGACGCGCGGGCGGGCCCGACCGGTCACCGGCACATTCGATCTGATCTCCCTGGTCACCGCGACCCGAGCCGAGGTGACGCCGGAGGTTGGTCTCGGCCCGGAGCACCTGGCGATCGTCGGGCTGTGCCAACGCATACAGTCCGTCGCCGAGATCGCCGCTCATCTCGACCTGCCGGTGGGCACCATCCGGGTGCTCCTCGGTGACCTGGCGGCTCGCAGCCTCGTGCAGGTCCGCGAGCCGCACACCACTGCCGGCCTTCCCGACAACAGCATCTTCGAGGCGGTAATCAATGGACTACGGGCACTCTGACCGGCCGGCGGGAGCGACCCCACTGCCCACCGCGATCAAGATCCTGGTCGCTGGCGGCTTCGGCGTGGGCAAGACGACCATGGTCGGTGCGGTCAGCGAGACCCGGCCGTTGCGCACCGAGGAGGTGCTGACGGAGTCGGGGGTCGGCATCGACGACCTGTCCGGGGTGGAGGGTAAGACCACCACCACCGTGGCCATGGACTTCGGCCGGATCACCATCAGCGACGACCTGGTGCTGTACCTGTTCGGCACGCCCGGCCAGGACCGGTTCTGGTTCGTCTGGGACGAGTTGGCGTTGGGCGCCATCGGCGCGGTGGTGCTGGCCGACACCCGCCGCCTCGCCGACTGCTTCCCGTCGATCGACTACTTCGAGGGCCGGGGCACGCCCTTCGTGGTGGCGGTGAACTGCTTCGCGGGTTCCCGGCAGTACCGGCTCGACGAGGTGCAGGCCGCGCTGAACCTGGACCCGGGAGTGCCGGTGCTGCTGTGCGACGCCCGGCAGCGCGAGTCCAGCAAGGAGGTGCTCGTCACGCTGATGGAGCACGCCATGAAGACCCGTGAGGCCCGCCGCCGCGCCAACGGAAACTGACAGAGATTTTTCGGGGGAGGGTGTCCGGAACGCTGTCCGCCGATCGTCATGCTGGCGAAACCCCGAGAAACCAGGGAGCGACCAGATGAAGTACATGATGTTCGTGTGCAGCGACACCGAGCCGGACACCGACCCCACCGAGCTACCCGACATCCACAAGTGGGTGGCGGAGAACGACGCTCGTGGCCGCCGCCTGACCGGTCACGTGCTGGCGGCGACCAGCGCGGCCACCACCGTCCGGGTCCGCAACGGTGAGCTGCTCGTCTCCGAGGGCCCGTTCGCGGAGACCGCCGAGGTGATCGTGGGCTTCGACCTGCTCGACTGCGCCGACCTGGACGAGGCGATCGAGGTGGCTCGCACCCACCCGATGGCCCGCGAGGGGCGACTGGAACTGCGCCCCTTCGCGGACCTGTCCAACTGACGACGGTGTCCACATCGCAGCGCCGGCCGGTGCGTACCCAGGCACCGGCCGGCGCGGCGGCGGCGGAGGCCGTCGCCGCCGCGAGCGTCGAGGCGTACCCCCGGATCGTCGCGACCCTGATCCGGGTGACCGGGGACTGGGCGTTGGCCGAGGACTGCGCCCAGGAGGCGTTGGCCGTCGCCCTGGAGCGCTGGCCCGGTGACGGTGTGCCGACCAACCCGGGTGGCTGGCTCATGACCGTGGCCCGCAACCGCGCGCTCGACGTGCTGCGCCGGGCCACGGTGGAGCGCCGCAAGCTGCACGACCTGGCTCTGCTCACGCCCGTCGACGCGCAGCCCGAGGTGCGGGAGGACGTGGTGGACGACCGACTACGCCTGATCTTCACCTGCTGCCACCCGGCGCTGGCCCTGGACGCCCGGGTGGCGTTGACGCTGCGAACCGTCTGCGGCGTGCCGACCGCGGACATCGCCCGACTGCTGCTGGTCAGCGAGTCGACGATGACCCGACGCCTGACCCGGGCGCGGACCCGCATCGCGCAGGCCGGCATCCCGTACCGGGTGCCGACCGGGCCGGCGCTCACCGAGCGGCTGCCCGGCGTCCTCGCCGTGCTGTACCTGCTGTTCACCCGGGGTTACGTCGCCGACGGCGAGCCGGCGTTCGCCGAGGAGGCGGTCCGGCTGGCCCGGCTGCTCGACCGGCTGATGCCGGAGCAGTCCGAGGTGACCGCGCTGCTGGCGCTGGTCCTGTTGCAGCACTCCCGTCGGGACGCCCGCCGCGACGCCGCCGGCAACCTGCTCACCCTGCAACGGCAGGACCGCGACAGGTGGGACCGCGCCGGCATCGCCGAGGGCCTGGCCGCGCTCGATCGGGTACGCCACGACGGGCCGTACGCGTGGCAGGCGCGGATCGCCGCCTGCCACGCCACCGCGACGTCCGCCGACGCCACCGACTGGCCGACCATCGCGCGGGCCTACGACGCGCTGGGCGGCGGCCGACCCGCACCGGTGATCGCGCTCAACCGCGCTGTCGCGCACGGTTACGCGTACGGCCCGGCCGCCGGGTTGGACCTGCTCGACGCGGCACACGCCGGGGGAGGGCTGGACGGCAACCCGCTGGCCGTGGCCGTGCGGGCCGATCTCGTGGCCCGCCAGGGCGACCGGCTGCGCGCGGCCACCCTGTTCCGGGAGGCCGCGGCGGCGGTCGGCTCGGCCGCCGAACGCCGCGCGCTGCTCGACCGGGCCGCCGAACTCGCCGGCTAGGACGGGTGGGGTCAGCCGCGCTTCGCCAGCGCCAGGAAGCGGATCCAGGCCGCCGGGTCGAAGGCGAGCGTCGGACCGGCCGGGTCCTTGGAGTCACGTACGCCGATGACGCCCGCGAGGTTGTCGGCCACCTCGACGCAGTCGCCGCCGTTGTTGCCACTCTTGCTGCTCTTACGCCACCGAGCGCCGGTCAGGTCCATGATGCTGCCGCTTCTCTGAGGAGGTTGAGGGACTGCGCACGCGACAGCGCTGCGTCGCGAATGCGCTCCCACCGTCGATCCAGGCTAGCAAGGTCGGCGGTCTTGTCGATGAGCTGCGCCTGCGCCTGGCTGTCGACGTGGGCGACCCGCCCGCCGTCCGGCATCTCCGCGATGGTGAACGGCCCACCGAGGCCCGGATACATGCCGGCGTCTGCCGGCACGACGAACAGCGACACGTTCGGCAACGTGGCCTGCTCGGCCAGCTTCTCGCACTGCTCGCGCATCATGGCCCGGTCGCCGTCGAGGGTGCGCCGGAGCACCCCCTCGTCGAGGACCGCGATCAGCAGCGGCGGGCGCTCCCGGCGCAGGATCGCCTGCCGGCTCAGCCGTGCCTCGGCGAGATTGTCGGCCTCGGCCGGCGTGAATGCCTCGCCGACAAGCGTGGCCAGCGCGTACGCCTTGGTCTGAAGGAGGCCCGGTACCCATGCGAGCTGGAACGACCGCAGCGACACTGCCTCGCGCTCCATCTCGGCCCAGTGTCGGAACCAGGCAGGCGTCCGGCGCTTCAGCGCGTCCGGCCACAGGTCGTCGACGTCCCGACCGAGCAGCTCGGCGACCCGCGCGCGATGACGCGTCTGCGGAATTCGTTCCGTGCTCGCCCACTTGGCCGCCGTCTTCGGATCGACACCGATCCGCGCAGCGAGACTGTCCGCCGTGTGGCCCCTCTCGGCCATCGCCGCCTGTACGGCTCGATTCATCTCCACACCTCCCAGAACGTTCCAGACGTCAAGGGGAGATACTTCTACGCGGTGTGATCGCTTGGCAACCCTCGGCAGTGTGTTGTGGAGACAGCACCGCGGAAGGAGCGCAGGATGCCCGAGGACAAGCACCACCCGAAGCCGACGGGCGGTCCGCCACCGGTCCGGCCCAGCCGCACCCGCCCGACCGGGCCACGGCACCCCCCGTACCGTGGCCCGGGTCGCCCGGCGAACGCCGTACCCGAAGCACGCTGGCGGTCCCGGTGCGGCCCGCCTGTCGCGCACACCGCCGACGGTCCGCTGTGGACGTGCGACGCCTGCGGACAGGACTGGCCCTGCCCGGCGCTGCGAGCGACCCCGACGGACTTCGCCCGCCGGGCGACCCTGATCCCCGAGTTCTCCCGGATCACCCGCCGGGCGATCCGCGACCTGCGCGGCCAGCCGGGCGGACCCGATCCGGTCGCCATCGTGCGCCGTTTCCTCTGGTTCCTGCCGCTGACCGACGAGGAGGCCCGCGCGGTCGCGCTACGGCTGCGCTGAGCTGGGGCGTGCGCCGCTGACCCGCCCCTCGCGCCATCCGGCCCGGCGGTGCAGGTGCTCCTCGTGTCCTTTGCTCTGCACCCGCCCACGCGCCAGTTACGGACCGTTAGTGGTGCACGGGCGGGTGCAGAGCAAAGGACGCAACCTGAACCGGGGCGGCGAGCTCGGCTGCCCACCGAAGGCGGCGACAACCCATGCGGCCCGGCGCCACGACCGGGCCGATGGAGGCCGCTGCCAAGTCGAGAGCGCGGAGAAACGAAAGGGCCGCTCCCCGCAAGCGCGGAAAGCGGCCCTTTCGCCGACGTCGGTACGTCAGTTGGCGATCATGCGGCGCATCCCCGTTGGACACTGGCCGGCGACCGATAAGGTGGCCGCATGAAACTGCCGTTCGAAACTGCTCTGCGCGGTTACGACATGCGTGCGGTCGAGAGTCTCTTCGCCGAGGTCGACAGGGCTCTGGCCATCGACAGCGCGGTGTCCCGGGCTGCCGCGCGCGACGCGCTGCGGGGGGCCAGCCTGCGACGGCGGCTACGTGGCTACGAGATGGGGCAGGTGGATGCGGCGATTGACCAACGGCTGGCTTCGCTCGCGCTCCCGGACACCCCGAGCGGGCCGGCGTGACCGACCGGCATGACGCGGTAGCCGTTCGACTCCGGGCGCTCTGACCGCGAGCCCTTTCTCGGCGTGGACGGCGAAGGCCGCCCCCGCCGGAGCGGGAGCGGCCTTCGACCAGCCGTACGCGATCAGTTGGCGATCATGCGGCGCAGCACGTACTGCAGGATGCCGCCGTGCCGGTAGTAGTCCGCCTCACCGGGGGTGTCGATCCGCACCACGGCGTCGAACTCCACGCCGGTGTCGGTGTTGACCCGCACGGTGCGCGGGGTGTCCCCGTCGTTGATGGCGGTCACCCCGGTGATGCTGAACGTCTCCGTGCCGGTGAGACCGAGCGACTCGGCGGTGACGTCCACCGGGAACTGCAACGGCAGCACGCCCATGCCGATCAGGTTGGAGCGGTGGATCCGCTCGTACGACTCGGCGATGACCGCCCGGACACCCAGCAACATGGTGCCCTTGGCCGCCCAGTCCCGCGACGAACCCGAGCCGTACTCCTTGCCGGCCAGCACGACGAGCGGGATGCCCGCCTCCTGGTAGGCCACCGAGGCGTCGTAGATCGAGGACTGCTCACCGGTGAGGTGGTTGACGGTGAAGCCACCCTCCACCCCGGGGACCAGCTGGTTGCGCAGCCGGATGTTGGCGAACGTGCCCCGGATCATCACCTCGTGGTTGCCCCGCCGGGAGCCGTACGAGTTGAACTCGTGGCGCGGCACACCGTGCTCGGCCAGGTACGTCCCGGCCGGGGAGTCGACCTTGATCGCGCCGGCCGGCGAGATGTGGTCGGTGGTCACCGAGTCACCCAGCTTGGCGAGCACCCGGGCACCGGAGATGTCCACGACCGGGCTCGGCTCCTGCTGCATGCCCTCGAAGTACGGGGGCTTACGCACGTAGGTGGAGTCGCTCTCCCAGGCGAAGGTGTCGCCGGTCGGGGTGGGCAGCGACTGCCACCGCTCGTCGCCGGCGAAGACATCGGCGTACGCGGCACTGAACCCGGTCGCGCCGATCGCCTGGGCGATGACGTCCTGGATCTCGGTGCTGTTCGGCCAGATCTCCCGCAGGTAGACCGGGTTGCCCTCGGTGTCCTCACCGATCGGCTCGTTGGCCAGGTCGATGTCCATCGTGCCGGCGAGGGCGTACGCGACCACGAGCGGCGGGGACGCCAGGTAGTTCATCTTGACGTCCGGGTTGATCCGGCCCTCGAAGTTGCGGTTGCCCGACAGCACCGAGACGACCGACAGGTCGTGCTCGTTGACCGCGGCGGACACCTCCTCGGGCAGCGGGCCCGAGTTGCCGATGCAGGTGGTGCAGCCGTAGCCGACCAGGTTGAAGCCGAGCTTGTCCAGGTACGGCGTGAGGCCGGCCCGCTCGTAGTAGTCCATGACGACCTTCGACCCCGGCGCCAGGGTGGTCTTCACCCACGGCTTGCGGGTCAGGCCCTTGTCGACGGCGTTACGCGCCAGCAGCGCGGCGCCGATCATCACCTGCGGGTTGGACGTGTTGGTGCAGGAGGTGATCGCGGCGATCACCACGGCGCCGTGGTCCAGCTCGTACTCGACGCCGTCGGCGCCGGTGACCCGTACCGGCTTGCTGGCCCGGCCGCCCGCGCCGACCGCAGCGGTCTCCAGGTCGCGCGGCTCGTCGGCCGGGTCGCTGAAGTCGTTTGCCGGCGGGTCGCTGGCCGGGAAGGACTCGGCGCTGGCCTCGTCGGCCGGCCCGTTGGCGCCGCGCGGCAGCTCCTCGCGGGGAACGCCCGGCTTGAAGTCGCGCTCACCGGCGGAGTCGTCGGCCACGTAGTCGGTAAGCGCCGAGCGGAACAGCGTCTTGGCGCTGCCCAGCGGCACCCGGTCCTGCGGGCGCTTCGGGCCGGCGAGCGACGGCTCGATGGTGCCGAGGTCCAGCTCCAGGCGCTCCGAGTAGTCCGGCTCGTGGTTCGGGTCGTGCCAGAGGCCCTGCTCCTTGGCGTACGCCTCGACGAGGGCGACCTGCGCGGCGTCGCGGCCGGTCAGCTCCAGGTAGCGGATCGTCTCCGCGTCGATCGGGAAGATCGCCACGGTGGAGCCGTACTCCGGGGACATGTTGCCGATGGTGGCCCGGTTGGCAAGCGGCACGGCGCTCACGCCGGGGCCGTAGAACTCGACGAACTTGCCGACCACGCCGTGCTTACGCAGCATCTCGGTGATGGTCAGCACCAGGTCGGTGGCGGTGGTGCCGGCCGGCATCTCGCCGGAGAGCTTGAAGCCCACCACCCGGGGGATCAGCATGCTGACCGGCTGGCCGAGCATCGCGGCCTCGGCCTCGATGCCGCCGACGCCCCAGCCCAGCACGCCCAGGCCGTTGACCATTGTGGTGTGCGAGTCGGTGCCGACAACGGTGTCCGGGTACGCCTGGCCGCCGCGCTCCATGATGGTGCGGGCCAGGTACTCGATGTTGACCTGGTGCACGATGCCGGTGCCCGGCGGGACGACCTTGAACTCGTTGAACGCGGTCTGGCCCCAGCGCAGGAACTGGTAGCGCTCCTTGTTGCGCTCGTACTCCAGCTCGACGTTGCGGGCGAACGCGTCCTCGCGGCCGAACAGGTCGGCGATCACCGAGTGGTCGATGACCAGCTCGGCCGGGGCGAGGGGGTTGACCTTGCTGGCGTCGCCGCCCAGGTCACGCACTGCCTCGCGCATGGTGGCCAGGTCGACCACGCAGGGCACGCCGGTGAAGTCCTGCATGAGCACCCGCGCCGGGGTGAACTGGATCTCGACGCTCGGGGCGGCGGTGGAGTCCCACGCGCCGAGCTGCTCGATGTGGTCGGCGGTGATGTTCGCGCCGTCCTCGGTCCGCAGCAGGTTCTCCAGCAGGATCTTCAAGCTGTACGGCAGCCGCGCGTGGCCGTCCACCTTGTCAATCTTGAAAATCTCGTAGCTCGCGTCTCCGACGCGTAGCTGGGTCTTCGCACCGAAGGTGTCGAGGCTCGCCACGTCGTACTCCTTCACACCAGCGACCGTGAGTAGTCCTGAGCAGTCTGTCGCACCGGTCGGGGTACCGCCGAGGTTAGGTGACACTTACCGCCGATTACGCTCTCAACAAAACCGTACGTCCGTCTTGCTATTTGCGCAACCCGAGCGCCGACCCTGGGTCCACTCCCATCCCTAGCCTCCTAGGACGGTCTGCGGGGTGTGAGGGACCTGCCGGGCCAGCCGGCCACGGGTAGGGTTCGAGGCCCGGTCGGAGAAGGGGTCAACCGTGTTCGACGTCCAGCACTGGCTCGAGTCGCTGCCACCGATCGCGGTCTACCTGCTGGTCGGCGGCATCATCGGCGTGGAGAGCATGGGCATCCCCCTGCCCGGTGAGATCGTCCTGGTCAGCTCCGCACTGCTCGCCGCCACAGGCGTGGTCGAACCGGAGTGGGTCGCCACCGCCGCGGCCACCGGAGCGATCGTCGGCGACTCCATCGGGTACGCGGTCGGCCGTCGCGGTGGTCGCCCACTGCTGGCCCGACTGGGCCGGCGCTTCCCCCGTCATCTCGGTCCCGCCCAACTCGTCCGGGCCGAACAGAGCTTCGCCCGCTACGGCGTCTGGGCGGTGTTCTTCGGCCGCTTCGTGGCGCTGCTGCGGATCCTGGCCGGCCCGCTCGCCGGGGCACTGCACGTGCCGTACCGGCGGTTCCTGGTGGCCAACGCCGCTGGCGGGCTCGTCTGGGCGTTCGGCACCACCTACCTGTTGTTCAGCGTGGGCCGGGCGGCCGAGCACTGGCTCAAGGACATCTCCTGGGCCGGGCTGGTCCTCGCGGTGCTCGCCGGGCTCGGCAGCACCTGGTGGCTGCGCCGACGGGCCCACCGCATCGAGGCAGCCACCCCAGCGGCGGCCGGCGAGCCAGCGGCGGACGCTGGGCCGGTGGCGGACACCAAGCCGGCGGGAGTGGGTCGGGAACCCTGATTCGAGTACGCCGAAGGGCCGGCCCCGTGTTGGGGTCCGGCCCTTCGCTGTGTGCGGGTGGTGTGGGTCAGCTGGTGGCGTAGCCGCGGGTGGCGATCCAGTCCGCGAGGTGCTCGACGCTGATCTGGTACGCGGCCTGGTTGGGGTCGGCGGAGTCGGCGATGGTGACGGTGTTGCCGTT
>NZ_JBNCNO010000028.1:0-10635 GCF_049847025.1 Micromonospora sp. DT231
GTGGGATCGATGCCAGCCCGCTCGAACGCCTCCCACGACGTCTCCAACAGCAGGCGCTGCTGCGGGTCCATCGCCAGTGCCTCACGCGGACTGATCCCGAAGAACGACGGGTCGAACTCGGCGGCGTCGTGCAGGAAGGATCCGACGGCGACGTAGGACCGGCCGGTCTTGCCGGGGTCGGGGTCGAAGAGCTCGGCGAGGTTCCAGCCACGGTCGGCGGGCAGGTCGGAGAGCGTCTCGGCCTCGTCGGCGACGAGGCGCCAGAGATCCTCGGGCGACGCGATCGCGCCCGGGAAGCGGCAGGTCATCGCGACGATCGCGATCGGGTCGCCGGAATCGGCGGCGGTCGTCGGCGCCACCGCGACGGGCTGCGGCCTACGGCCGAGCAGCTCCTGGCCGAGGTAGGCGGCGAGAGCGAGCGGCGTGGGATGGTCGAATACCAGGGTGGCGGGCAGCCGCAGCCGGGTCGCGGTGGTGAGCCGGTTGCGAAGCTCCACCGAGGTGAGTGAGTCGAAGCCGATGTCCTTGAACGCCTGTCCGGGTACGACCGCGTCGGTCGTGGCGTGGCCGAGGACGGCGGCGGTCTGGCCCTGCACGAGTTCGAGCAGCGTACGGTCGCGTTCGGTGTCGTTCATCGCGGCCAGCCGGTCGGCGAGCGTGTCCGCGCCCGCAGCGGCGGCCTGAGCGGCCCGGCCCCGGCGGTTGGTGGTCGGCGCCAAGCCGCGCATCAGGACCGGCAGTGAGTCGGCGGAGGCGCCGCGCAGGGCGGTCCGGTCCAGGCCGGTGGCGGCGACCACCGGGTACGGCGTGGTCAGGGCTTCGTCGAACAGGGCGAGCCCTTCGGCGGTGCTCACCGGCCGGGTTCCGGAGCGGGCCATGCGGCGCACGTCGTCGTCGCCGAGGTGCCCGGTGAGGCCGCTGCGTTCCTGCCAGAAGCCCCAGGCGACGGAGACCGCGGGCAGGCCCTCGGCCCGGCGGCGCTGGGCCAGGCCGTCCAGGAACGTGTTCGCCGCGGCGTAGTTGGCCTGGCCGGGACCGCCAAACAGGCCGGCGATCGAGGAGAAGAGCACGAACGCCGCGAGGTCATGTCCGCGGGTCAGCTCGTCCAGATGCACGGCCGCGTCGGCCTTCGGGCGCAGAACGCCGCTGAGCCGCGACGCGTTCTGCTGTTCCAGGATGCCGTCGTCGAGCGCACCGGCGGTGTGCACCACCGCCGTCAGCGGGCGGTCGGTCGGTTGGGCGGCAAGCAGTGCGGCGAGCTGGTCGCGGTCGGCTGTGTCGCAGGCGACGATGACCGGCTCGGCGCCCAGGGCGCGCAATTCGGTGGCCAGGTCCGCGGCACCTTCCGCCTGGAGGCCACTGCGGCTTGCCAAGACCAGATTGCGTACGCCGTGAGCCTCCACCAGATGACGAGCGACCTGCCGCCCGAGCACCCCCGTGCCTCCCGTGATGAGGACGGTGCCGGCCGGGTCGAGGGCGTGTGGCACGGTGAGCACGAGTTTGCCGATGTGCCGGGCCTGACTGAGGTGGCGCAGCGCGTCCCGGGCGTCGCGGACGTCCCATGCGGTGCGCGGCAGGAACCGCAGCACTCCCGCCTCGATCAGCGCGACGACCTCGCGCAGGATCTCGCCGATCCGCTCTGGCCCGGCCTCGCCGGTGTCGAAGGCGCGGTAGTGCACCCCGTCGTGGTCGGCGGCGACTCGCTGCGGATCCCGGATGTCGGTCTTGCCCATCTCGATGAACCGGCCGCCGGGCGCGACCAGCCGCAGTGACGCGTCCACGAACTCGCGGGCGAGCGAGTCCAGGACGACCTGGATGCCGCGGTCGCCGGCGACGGTCCGCACCCGGTCCTCGAAGTCGAGGCTGCGCGAGGACGCGATGTGGTCCTCCGCGAAACCCTGAGCGCGCAGGATGTCCCACTTGCCGGGGCTCGCGGTGGCGAAGACCTCGGCGCCGAAGTGGCGGGCCAGCTGGACCGCTGCCATGCCGACACCGCCGGTGGCGGCGTGGATGAGTACCCGGTCGCCGGTGTCCAGCCGGCCCAGGTCGCGCAGCCCGTACCAGGCGGTGGTGAAGACCACGGGGACAGTGGCGGCCTCGGCGAACGACCAGCCGGCCGGCATCGGCACGACGGTTCGCGCGTCGGCGACGCTGAGCGGCCCGAACGAGCCGGGCAGGAAGCCGAGGACGCGGTCGCCGACGGTCAGGTCGGTCACGCCGGGACCGACCTCGACGACGACACCGGCGCCCTCGGTGCCGAGCAGTGCGTGCTCGGGATACATGCCCAGTGAGATCAGCACGTCGCGGAAGTTCACCCCGGCGGCGCGTACGGCGACCCGCACCTGCCCCGGCTCCAGCGTCGCGGCGGCGTCGGGGCAGGGCACGAAGTCGAGATCGTCGATGGTTCCGCCGTCACCGGCCGGTTCCAGCCGCCATGCCTCGTCGGGCCGGAACCGGGGCACGGCCGGCGTCCGCGGCGCGGTGGTGGACAGCCGCGGCACCTGGGCCGTGCCGGAGCGAAGGGCCAGCTGGGGCTCACCGGAGGCGACGGCGGCGGCGAGCGCGCGATGCGACTCCGGCCGCTCGTCGACGTCGGCCAGCACGAAGCGGCCGGGATATTCGGACTGGGCGGAGCGCAGCAGGCCCCAGATCGCCGCCTGCGCGGGCTGCGCAACCGTGTCACCGGGTGCGGCCGCGACCGCCCGCTCGGTCATCAGCACCAGCCGGCTCTCCGCGAGGGCCGGCTCGGCGAGGAACTGCTGCACCTGCCCGAGCACCACCGAGCCGAGTCGGTGCGTCCAGTCGGTGCCGGCCGATGCGTCGCCGCGCGGGCAGGTGACCACCACGACGTCGGGTACCGCACCGCCGGCGGACGCCTCGGCGACGACCGTGGCCAGGTCGGCGCGCGCCTCGACGTCCACGCCGGCCGAGGCGAGCGGCCCCACCAGGTCCAGGCCGTGCCCGTCGACGGCGGTCCAGCGGCCGGCCGGTGTCTCCTCCGGTACGGGCACGGCGGGCCAGTCCAGCCGCAGCAGCGCGCCCGATCCGGTACGCGTCTCGGTCGGGGCCGCCGCACGCAGCACGAGCGAGTCCACGGTGGCCACCGGTGCGCCGGTGACGTCGGCGACGCGGATACGGATCTCCCGGTCGCCGAGGCGGGTCAGGTGGACGCGCAGCCGGTCCGCGCCGGCGGCGTGCAGCCGTACACCGGTGAACGCGAACGGGAGCAGCACCGCCGGAGGCGCGTTCCGGTCCCGTTCGGTGAGCAGCATGCCGTGCAGCGCGGCGTCGAGCAGTGCGGGGTGCAGGCCGTACGCGGCCGCGCCGTCGCGTGCGTCGTCCGGCAGGTCGACCTCCGTGTACACGTCGGCGCCGGACAGCCAGGCGGCCCGCAGGCCCTGGAACGTGGGCCCGTAGCCGTAGCCGGCGCCGGTGAGGCGCTCGTACAGGTCACCGGTCTCCGCCGCGATGGCACCGGGCGGCGGCCACGCGGTGAGGCCGGGTTCGGCCGGTGCGGGGGCGATGGCGAGGGTGCCTTCCGCGTGGCGGGTCCACTCGCCGTCGTCGCCGGAGATCCGGCCCGAGACCGTTAGCCCGCGGTCGCCGTTCTCGTCCGGTTCGCCGACGCCGACCTGCACGTCGACACCGCCGGTGCGCGGGATCGCCAGGGGCGCGTGCAGCGTGAGTTCGCGCAGGAGCGTGGCGCCGACCTCGTCGCCGGCGCGGACGGCCAACTCCACGAAGCCGGTGCCGGGCAGGATGACGGTGTCTTCGACGGTGTGGTCGGCGAGCCACGGCTGCGCGGCCAGCGACAGGCGGCCGGTGAGCAGGGTCCGGTCGCCTTCCGCCATGCGGACGACGGCGGTGAGGAGTGGGTGGTCGGCGGCCTGGAGTCCGGCGGCGGTGACGTCGCCGCGCGCTCCGGTGGGAGTGATCCAGTAGCGCTCGTGTTGGAAGGGGTAGGTGGGTAGGTCAGCGGGAGTGACGCCGGCGAACTGGGTGGCCCAGTCGATCGGGACGCCCTGCACCCACGCCTCCGCCGCCGACCGCACCACCCGATCCCAACCACCCTCGCCACGGCGCAACGTCCCCACCACCACCGGGGCATCGATGTTGTACGTCAACACCGGATGAGCGCTGGACTCGACGAACACGTCGAACCCGTCACCGGTCAACGCCTGAACCGCGTCGGCGAACCGCACCGTCGAGCGGAGGTTCGCGAACCAGTACTCGGCGTCGAGCTGCACGGTCTCGTCCAGCACAGCCCCGGTGAGGGTGGAGTACATCGGCAGCGCACCCGGCTGTGACGTGATCCCGGCCAGGGCGGTGAGGAGTTCCTCGCGGATGACGTCGACCTGGGCGGTGTGCGAGGCGTAGTCCACCGGCACCAACCGGGCCCGCACCCCCCGTTGCTCACACACGGCAACCAACGCCTGCACCTCGGCAGGGTCACCACCGATGACGACCTGCGACGGGCCGTTGACCGCGGCCACACTCAACCCGTCGGTCAACAACACCTGCACCTCATCCGCGGGCAGACCGACCGACGCCATCGCCCCCGCACCGGCCAACCGTTCCCGCACGATCCGGGAACGTTGCACCACGACCCGCAACGCGTCTTCCAACGACAGTCGACCGGCGATGTAGGCGGCGGCGATCTCACCTTGTGAATGCCCGACGACGGCCGCGATCGGCAGGCCGAGGGACTGCCAGATCCGTGCCAGACCGGCCATCACCACGAACGAGACCGGCTGCACCACATCCACCCGGTCCAAATCACCACCACGAAACACCTCCGCCAGCGAGAAATCCACCAACGGCTCACACTCCGCGACCCAGGCGGCGAACACCGACGACTCATCAAGCAACTGGCCGCCCATGCCGACCCACTGCGCCCCCTGACCGGGGAACACCAACACCACACGATCCCGCGACACCACGGCCGTGCCCTCGATCAGCTCACCACCGACCCGCACCGCCCGATCCTCGAACACCGACCGCCGCACCAACGCAGCACCAACCGCCGCCGAATCACCAGATACCCGCTCCCGCAGCGCGGCCAAAGCCGCCTGACCACGCGCGGAGAACACCAACGGCACAACAGGCAACTCCCGCGACACCACATCCGCGGCCTCAGCCGCCGGAGCCTGCTCCACGATCACGTGCGCATTCGTCCCCGACATGCCGAAAGCCGAGACACCGGCCCGCCAGGGTCGATCCACCTGAGGCCACTCCCGCGCCTCGGTAAGCAGCGATACGGCACCGGCCGACCAGTCCACGTGGGGCGTCGGCTCGTCCGCGTGCAGGCTGGCGGGCAGCTTCCCCCGCTGCAACGCCATCACCATCTTGATGACACCGGCGACGCCGGCCGCGGCGGCCGTGTGACCGATGTTCGACTTGATCGACCCCAGCCACAGCGGCTCGGACCGGTCCTGGCCGTACGTGGCCAACAACGCCTGCGCCTCGATCGGGTCCCCGAGCCGGGTACCGGTGCCATGCGCCTCGACCGCGTCGACGTCCGCCGCGGAGAGTTCGGCGGCGGCGAGCGCCTGCCGGATGACCCGTTCCTGGGACGGCCCGTTCGGCGCGGTCAAACCGTTCGACGCGCCGTCCTGGTTCACCGCGCTACCACGAATCACGGCCAGCACCCGATGACCGTTGCGCTCCGCGTCCGAAAGCCGCTCCAGCACGATCACACCGACACCCTCACCCCAACCGGTGCCGTCCGCCGCCGCCGAGAACGCCTTGCACCGACCATCCGGCGACAAACCCCGCTGCCGACTGAACTCGACGAACAGCTTGGGCGTCGACATCACTGTGACGCCCCCGGCCAGGGCGAGACCGCATTCGCCACGCCGCAGCGACTCGGCGGCCAGGTGAATGGCGACAAGCGACGACGAACAGGCGGTGTCGACCGCGACCGCGGGACCTTCCAGGCCGAGCGTGTACGAGATTCGCCCGGCGACCACGCTGCCGGAGCCGCCGGTGAGCAGGTATCCCTCGTTGCCGCCCGCGCCCGAGCGCACCAGCGGTGTGTAGTCCTCGCCGCCATAGCCCATGAAGACGCCGGTGTCGCTGCCGCGCAGCTCGCCGCCGGAGAGACCGAGACGTTCGAACGCCTCCCAGGACACCTCGAGCAGCAGCCGCTGCTGCGGGTCCATGGCGAGCGCCTCGCGTGGGTTGACGCCAAAGAACGCGGCGTCGAAGTCGGCGGCACCGGTGAGGAAGCCGCCCTCGCGGACGTAGCTCTTGCCGGGCCGGTCGGGGTCCGGGTCGTAGAGGGAGTCGTTGTCCCAACCGCGGTCGGTGGGGAACCCGGAGATGGCATCGGTGCCACCGGCGAGCAACTCCCACAGCTGTTCGGGGCTGCTCACCCCGCCGGGGAAACGGCAGCTCATCGCAACGACGGCGATCGGTTCCCTGGCCCGTTCCTCGACCTCTTCGAGCCGCCGCCGGGTCCGCATCAGATCGGCGGTGACCAGCTTGAGGTAGTCGCGGTACTTGTCCTCGTTCGCCATGTGTACGTTCAGCTCCTTGCGCGGCTCAGGCGCGCCCGAGTTCCCGGTCGATGAGGTCGAACATGTCGTCGTCGGTTGCGGTGTCGAGTACGTCGTCGTCGATCTCCGGCGCGGCGGTGCCGTACGTGTCGGTCCACCGGCGCAGCAGCGTCTGCAGGCGGTTGGTGACCCGGTCGCGCACGTCGTCCTCCGGTTCGGCGCCGGCCAGGGCCGCTTCGAGCCGGTCCAGCTCGGTGAGGACGGCCGGGTGATCCTCGACCGGAGGGGCGAGGCGGCCGTCGATGGCGGCGGCGAGGGCCTCCGGGGACGGGTGATCGAAGACCACGGTCGCCGGTAGCCGCAGCCCGGTGACGCCGTGCAGGTGGTTACGCAGCTCGACTGCTGTCAGCGAGTCGAAGCCCAGGTTCTTGAAGGACTCGGCGGGGGCGACCGCGCCGGTGTCGGCGTGGCCCAGGACGAGCGCGGCGCTCCGGCGTACCAGATCGAGCAGTTCTCTGTGCCGTTCCTTGCCGGACATCGCCGCGAAGCGCTCGGCGAACGACGCCTCGGCGTCGTCCGTGGCGGCGGAACGCCGGCGGACGGCGGGCTGGACCAGACCTCGCAGCAGCACCGGGATGTTCTCCGGCGGCATCGATCGCAGCGCGCCTCGGTCGAGAGGCGTGAGTGCGACCGCAGGCTCCGTGCCGGCGAGCGCCGCGTCCAGCAGGGCGAGGCCGGCCTCGGTGCTCAACGGCGCCATTCCGGTACGCGCCACCCGGCGCACGTCCGTGTCGGCGAGACTCCCGGTGATGGCGCTGCGGTCGCTCCAGAAGCCCCAGGCCAGGGAGCGGGCGGGCAGGCCGTGCGCGGCCCGTTGCCGGGCGAACGCGTCGAGGAAGGCGTTCGCGGCGGCGTAGTTGCTCTGCCCGGCGCTGCCGAACAGGCCGGCGACCGAGGAGAAGAGCACGAAGGCCGCGAGATCGTCGCCATCGGTCAGTTCGCCCAGATGCACGGTGGCGTCCACTTTGGACCGCATCACGGTGTCGATCCGGTCCGGGGTCTGCTGTTCGACGGTGCCGTCGTCGACCACCCCGGCGGTGTGCACGACCGCGGTCAGCGGCCGGTCCGACGGGATCGTTGCCAGCAGCGCCGCGACGGCATCCCGGTCGGCGACGTCGCAGGCCGCCACGGTCACCTCGGCGCCGAGCCCGCGCAGCTCGTGGACGAGGTCCCCGGCACCGGCGGAGTCCGATCCCCGCCTGCTGGTCAGCAGCAGGTTCCGCATGCCGTGCACGGTCACCAGGTGCCGGGCCACGTGCGCGCCCAACGTACCGGTGCCACCGGTGACCAGCACGGTGCCGGCAGGGTTCAGCGGTGCCGGAACCGTCAGTACGATCTTGCCGATGTGCCGGGCCTGGCTCATGTGGCGCAGCGCCTCCCGGGCGTCGCGCACGTCCCACGCGGTCACCGGCAAGGGGCTGAGGTCACCGCGCTCGAAGAGGGCGAGCACCTCCCGCAGCATCTCCCCGATCCGCTCCGGGCCGGCCTGCGAGGTGTCGAAGGCCTGATAGCGAACGCCGGGGTGGGCTGCGGCGACCTGCTCCGGGTCCCGGATGTCGGTCTTGCCCATCGACACGAACCGGCCGCCGCGCGGCAGCAGCCGCAGCGACGCGTCGACGAACTCGCGGGCGAGCGAGTCCAAGACCAGGTCCATCCCGGCGCCGCCGGTCGCCGCCCGGAACTGCTCCTCGAAGTCGAGTGTGCGCGACGATGCCAGATGATCATCGTCCAGGCCGAGCCGCCGCAGCGCGGGCCACTTGCCGGGGCTGGCCGTGGCGAAGACCTCGGCGCCGAGGTGCCGGGCGAGCTGGACCGCGGCCATGCCCACGCCACCCGCGGCGGCGTGCACCAGGACCCGCTGGCCGGCGGTCACGCCGCCGAGGTCGCGCAGGCCGTACCAGGCGGTCGCGAACACCACCGGCACCGCTGCGGCTTGCGCGAACGACCAGCCCGCCGGCATACGCACCACGGTCCGCGCGTCGGCGACCGCCAGCGGGCCGAACGCGGCGTCCACGAAGCCCATCACCCGGTCGCCGACATTCACATGTGTCACTGCGGAACCGGTCTCCGTGACGACGCCGGCGCCCTCGGTGCCCAGGAACGCCCGCTCCGGATACATGCCCAGGGCGATCAGCACGTCGCGGAAGTTCACGCCGGCCGCACGCACCGCCACCCGGATCTGCCACGGCTCCAACGGGGCCGCCGCGTCCCCATCCGGTGTGAAGGCGAGTTCGTCCAGGGTGCTGCCGGTCGCGGTGAGCCGCCAAGCACCGTCCGGCACCGGCAGTGGCGCATTCGGCGCGACCAGCCGTGGCACCAGGAACTGGCCGCCCCGGATCGCCAGCTGCGATTCGCCGGTCGCGGCCGCCGCACGCACCACGGACTCGTTCACGCCGCCCGGAGTGTCATCGTCGATCAGCACGAACCGGCCCGGATGCTCCGACTGCGCCGAACGAACCAGGCCCCACGCCGCAGCCGCGGCCGGATCGACGACCTCACCGGCCACCGCGGCAACGGCGCCCCGGGTGAGCAGCACGAGTCGCCCGCCGCCGAGCTCCTCCTCGGCCAGCAGCCTCTGCACGGCAGCGAGCGCGCTGCCCGCGGCCGCACGGGCGGCTACAACCGGGTCGGCATCGATGACGTCCACCGGCACCACGTCGATGTCCGACTGCGCGCCGTCCGCCTCCCCCGCCTCGACCACTGACCAGTTCAGCGTGAACAGCGCGTCACCGCCCGCGTCCGTACGTACCTCCGCGGCCGGACGCGTCGCCACCTCTCCGACACTGACGACCAGATCACCCTTCTGATCCACCGCCGTCAGCGCGAACCGGCTGTCGCTCAGCGGCCGCAGCCGAACAGCCAGCCGGTTGGCACCGACGGCATGCAACCTCACATCGCTGAAACTGAACGGGAGCAACGACCGGACCGCGCCACCCTCGTCGGCGAGCAGCGTCGCCTGGAACGCCGCGTCGAGCAGCGCCGGATGGATGCCGTACCCCGTGGTATCGGTGCCATCGGGCAGTTCCACGGCGGCGTAGACGTCGTCGCCGTCCGTCCAGACGGCACGCAGGGATTGGAAGACCGGGCCGTAGCGGTAACCAGCGGCAGCCAAACGGTCGTAGAGACCATCCGTCGCAACCGCCTCGGCTCCCGGTGGTGGCCAGGTGGCGAGGTCGGGGTGGGTTTCTGGTCGGGTGTCGGTGGTGAGGGTGCCGGTGGCGTGTAGGCCGGTGGGAGAGGTGATGGTCAGGTCGTGGTGGCCGTCGGTGCCGGTCGGGGTGATCTGGACCTGGATGTCGGTGGGGATGGTCAGGGGGGCGTGCAGGGTGAGTTCCCCGACGGTGGTGGCGCCGATCTGGTCGCCGGCGTGGATGGCCAGATCAACGAACCCGGTCCCGGGCAGGATCGGGGTCCCGGCGATGACGTGCTCGCCCAACCACGCTGTCGTGGCGGCCGTCAACCGCCCGGTCAGGACCAGATGCTCGCCGACGGTCACGGCGGCGGACAACAACGGATGAGTGACCGGCCGCAACCCGAACGCCGACGCGTCCCCAACCGCCGGACTAGGAGCCAACCAGAACCGTTCCCGCTGGAACGGATACGTCGGCGCCACCGGAATCGACTCCACATCCGGCGCCGGAACAATCGCATCCCACGCGATCGGGGTCCCGGTCACGAACAACCGGGCAGCCGCGGTGAGAAGGGTGACGACCTCATCGCGATCCCGCTGATCGGTGACCGCCGTGGAGGTGGTGACCTCGGTGGCGTCGCGTGGGTCGGTGCTCGCCGTGCGGGGGGCGGCCTCGGTGGTGTCCTGCTGGTCGGCGAACGCCGTGGGGGCGGTGTTGTCGGTGGCGTCGCGCTGGTCAGTGGTGGCGGGTTCGGTGGTGGCGGGTTCGGTGGTGGCGGGTTCGGTGGTGGCGGGTTCGGTGGTGGCGGGTTCGGTGGTGGCGGGTTCGGTGGTGGTGGGTCGGGGGCGGGGGCGGCGACCGGTCGCGGCAATCACCACCGGATCAGCAGTCAAACAACCCGGTAGCAGCGCGGCTAACACCGCGTCCGGGCCAACCTCCAACCACCG
>NZ_JBNCNO010000029.1:0-3323 GCF_049847025.1 Micromonospora sp. DT231
GTAGTCAAGTCCTCGGCCTATTAGTACCGGTCAACTGAACCCGTTACCGGGCTTACATTTCCGGCCTATCAACCCAGTCGTCTAGCTGGGGGCCTTACCCCCACAAAGTGGGGTGGGATACCTCATCTTGAAGCAGGCTTCCCGCTTAGATGCTTTCAGCGGTTATCCCTTCCGAACGTAGCTAACCAGCCGTGCCCTTGGCAGGACAACTGGCACACCAGAGGTTCGTCCGTCCCGGTCCTCTCGTACTAGGGACAGCCCTTCTCAAGTATCCTACGCGCACGGCGGATAGGGACCGAACTGTCTCACGACGTTCTAAACCCAGCTCGCGTACCGCTTTAATGGGCGAACAGCCCAACCCTTGGGACCTGCTACAGCCCCAGGATGCGACGAGCCGACATCGAGGTGCCAAACCATCCCGTCGATATGGACTCTTGGGGAAGATCAGCCTGTTATCCCCGGGGTACCTTTTATCCGTTGAGCGACACCGCTTCCACTCGCAAGTGCCGGATCACTAGTCCCGACTTTCGTCCCTGCTCGACCTGTCAGTCTCACAGTCAAGCTCCCTTGTGTACTTGCACTCAACACCTGATTGCCAACCAGGCTGAGGGAACCTTTGGGCGCCTCCGTTACCTTTTAGGAGGCAACCGCCCCAGTTAAACTACCCACCAGACACTGTCCCTGAACCGGATAACGGTCCGAAGTTAGATACCCAAATCAACCAGAGTGGTATTTCAAGATTGCCTCCACCCATACTGGCGTATGGACTTCACCGGCTCCCACCTATCCTACACAAGCTAATTCGAGTACCAATGTCAAGCTATAGTAAAGGTCCCGGGGTCTTTCCGTCCTGCCGCGCGTAACGAGCATCTTTACTCGTACTGCAATTTCGCCGGGCCTGTGGTTGAGACAGTGGGGAAGTCGTTACGCCATTCGTGCAGGTCGGAACTTACCCGACAAGGAATTTCGCTACCTTAGGATGGTTATAGTTACCACCGCCGTTTACTGGCGCTTAAGTTCTCCGCTTCGCCCCCGAAAGAGCTAACAGGTCCCCTTAACGTTCCAGCACCGGGCAGGCGTCAGTCCATATACATCGAATTACTTCTTCGCATGGACCTGTGTTTTTAGTAAACAGTCGCTTCCCCCTGCTCTCTGCGGCCATACAACGCTCCACCCGCGCGGGGCTTCACGTCTCCGGCCCCCCTTCTCCCTAAGTTACGGGGGCAATTTGCCGAGTTCCTTAACCACAGTTCGCCCGATCGCCTCGGTATTCTCTACCTGACCACCTGTGTCGGTTTGGGGTACGGGCCGCTAAGAACTCGCTAGAGGCTTTTCTCGGCAGCATAGGATCACTGACTTCACCTGAATCGGCTCGGCATCACGTCTCAGCCTATGTGTGTTGCGGATTTGCCTACAACACGGCCTACACGCTTACCCCGGCACAACCACCGGCCGGGCTCAGCTACCTTCCTGCGTCACCCCATCGCTTGACTACTACCCATCAGGTTCCCACGCTCCCCAACCTCAACCCGAAGGTCTTAGCTGGTTTGGGCGGTTAGCACAACGAGGTTCATCAGGGACGCTCTTTCGCGGGTACGGGAATATCAACCCGTTGTCCATCGACTACGCCTCTCGGCCTCGCCTTAGGTCCCGACTCACCCAGGGCGGATTAGCCTGGCCCTGGAACCCTTGGTCATCCGGCGGAAGGGTTTCTCACCCTTCTTTCGCTACTCATGCCTGCATTCTCACTCGTGCCGCGTCCACAACTGGGTCACCCCGCTGCTTCACTCGCGGCACGACGCTCCCCTACCCATCCACACACCTGCACAAGGAATCAAGTCCAAGCGAGGATAAAATGTGAATGCCACAGCTTCGGCGGTGTGCTTGAGCCCCGCTACATTGTCGGCGCGGAACCACTTGACCAGTGAGCTATTACGCACTCTTTAAAGGGTGGCTGCTTCTAAGCCAACCTCCTGGTTGTCTATGCGACCCCACATCCTTTTCCACTTAGCACACGCTTAGGGGCCTTAGCTGGTGATCTGGGCTGTTTCCCTCTCGACTACGAAGCTTATCCCCCGCAGTCTCACTGCCGCGCTCTCACTTACCGGCATTCGGAGTTTGGCTGATTTCGGTAAGCTTGTGGGCCCCCTAGACCATCCAGTGCTCTACCTCCGGCAAGAAACACGCGACGCTGCACCTAAATGCATTTCGGGGAGAACCAGCTATCACGGAGTTTGATTGGCCTTTCACCCCTAACCACAGGTCATCCCCCAATTTTTCAACATTGGTGGGTTCGGCCCTCCACGCGGTCTTACCCGCGCTTCAGCCTGCCCATGGCTAGATCACTCCGCTTCGGGTCTAGGACACGCGACTGAATCGCCCTATTCAGACTCGCTTTCGCTACGGCTCCCCCACACGGGTTAACCTCGCCACATGCCACTAACTCGCAGGCTCATTCTTCAAAAGGCACGCCGTCACCCCGCAAGGCTCCGACGGATTGTAGGCGAACGGTTTCAGGTACTATTTCACTCCCCTCCCGGGGTACTTTTCACCATTCCCTCACGGTACTTGTCCGCTATCGGTCACCAGGAAGTATTTAGGCTTACCAGGTGGTCCTGGCAGATTCACGGCAGATTTCAGGGGTCCGCCGCTACTCGGGAACACCCACAGAAGGTCAGCAACTTTCACCTACCGGACTCTCACCGTCTACGGTCAGCCATTCCAGACTGTTCGACTAGCCACTGACTTTGTAACTTCTCGAACAAGTGTCAGCTTGTTCAGCAGGGTCCCACAACCCCGACCACGCAACCCCTGACAGGTATCACACGCAGCCGGTTTAGCCTCGATCCGCTTTCGCTCGCCACTACTCACGGAATCACTAAATTGTTTTCTCTTCCTGCGGGTACTGAGATGTTTCACTTCCCCGCGTTCCCTCCACACACCCTATGTGTTCAGGTGTGGGTGACACCACATGACTGGTGCCAGGTTTCCCCATTCGGACACCCTGGGATCACAGCTTGGTTGACAGCTCCCCCAGGCCTATCGCGGCCTCCCACGTCCTTCATCGGCTCCTGGTGCCAAGGCATTCACCGTTCGCCCTTGACAACTTGACCACAAAGATGCTCGCGTCCACTGTGCAATTCTCAACAAACGACCAACCCACAACCCGATCCGCCCCACACCAAACCCAACCAACGTTGGCGGTATGTGAGGCCAGGCCATGCCTGGCAGACTTCCAGCCCCACAAAGGGGGCTGGCCAAGTCTCTGAAACAACAACCACACGGGTTGTTCCTTCAGGACCCAACAGGGTGCCTACATTCTC
>NZ_JBNCNO010000030.1:0-4982 GCF_049847025.1 Micromonospora sp. DT231
CCAGATCACCCCGACCGGCACCGACGGCCACCACGACCTGACCATCACCTCTCCCACCGGCCTACACGCCACCGGCATCCTCACCACCGACACCCGACCAGAAACCCACCCGGGCCTCACCGCTTGGCCGCCACCGGGCGCCGAACCCGCCGACATCAGTGACCTGTATCCGGCTCTCACCGCAGCCGGTTACGACTACGGACCCACCTTCCACGGACTCCAGACCGCCTGGACCGACGGCGATCACGTCTACGCCGACGTCGCCCTGCCCGAGGGCACCGACACCACCGGCTACGGCATCCACCCCGCACTCCTGGACGCCGCTTTGCACGCCATGTCCCTGACCCACCAGACCACCGAAACCCTGCTGCCCTTCGCCTTCACCGACGTCCGCCTACACGCCTCTGACGCCACCCACCTCCGGGTCCACCTCACCCGCACCGGAGAACGCGAGGTGCGCGTCGATCTGAGTGACGCGGCGGGCGCTCCGGTGGCCACGATTGGGCAGCTGGGGTTGCGCGCCGTCGATCTGGAGCGGGTGACGCCGACGCCCAGCAGCGACGGGCTTCTCGAAGTCCGCTGGGGCGCTGTGTCGATGCCGGCGGACGTCGATGTGGAGGGTTTCGCCCAGCTGGACGGGACCGGGCTACGGGGCTTGGCATCCTTTACCGGGGTGGCCGGCGTGCTGGCCGCCGCGGACCCGCCGACCGTGCTGATCGCTCGTGTGCCCGGCGGGACGGTCCGTGAGACCACCACCGGGACGTTGACGCTGGTGCAGGATTTCCTGGCAGCGCCGGAGCTGGCGGACACGCGGCTGATGCTGCTCACCGACGGCGGCGTGGTGACGGAGCCGGGCGAGCGGCTTCGCGATCCAGCGCAGGCCGCGGTGGGTGGGCTGATTCGGGCTGTGCAGGCCGAGCACCCGGGCCGCTTGCTGCTGCTCGACGGCGTGGACGCTGGTCCGGCCGAACTGGCGGCCGCCGTACGTCTGCAGGAGCCGGAACTGGCGTACCGCGACGGCCGACTCCTCGCTCCCCGGCTGGCATCGTTGCCGGTACCGCCGGTGCTGCCGCCGGATCCGTCGTGGCGGCTGGAGGCCGGCGACGGCACGCTCGAGGGTCTCGCCGTGCTTGAGCACGCGCAGGCGCGAGCGCCGCTCGCGCCCGGCGAGGTCAGGATCGCGATCAGGGCGGCCGGCATCAACTTCCGGGACGCGATGATCGCCCTCGGCATGTATCCGGATCAGGCGCTGCTGGGCAGCGAGGGCGCCGGTGTGGTCGTGGAGACGGGCGCGGCGGTCACCGACTTCGCGCCCGGCGACCGAGTGATGGGTCTGCTGCCGGGCTCCTTCGGCCCGATGACTGTCGCGGATCACCGGATGCTCGCCCGAGTCCCGGACGGCTGGTCGTTCGCGCAGGCCGCGGCGGTCCCGGTGGTCTACACCACCGCCTACTACGCACTTGTCGACCTGGGCGGTCTGCTGTCCGGTGAACGGGTTCTGGTGCACTCCGCGGCCGGTGGTGTCGGCATGGCCGCCACCCAGCTGGCTCGTCATTTCGGCGCCGAGGTCTTCGGTACGGCCAGCCAGGGGAAGTGGGAGGTGTTGCGGCGTAACGGTTTTGACGACGCGCACCTGGCGTCGTCGCGTACGACGGACTTCGAGGCGGAGTTCTCGGCCGCGACCGACGGGCGTGGCGTGGACGTGGTCCTGAATTCGCTGGCCGGCGACTTCGTCGACGCGTCGCTGAGGTTGCTGCCGCGCGGCGGCCGGTTCCTGGAGATGGGCAAGACCGACATCCGGGCCGCCGACCGCGTCTCGGACGACCACGCCGGGGTCCACTATCGAGCGTTCGACGCGATCGAGGCGGGGCCGGACCGGATCCGGGAAATCCTGCGCGAGGTCCTCGACTTGTTCGCCCGTGGCGTGTTGACGTTGCCGCCGATCGGTGTCTGGGACGTACGTGCCGCCGGTGACGCGCTGCGCTTCGTCAGCCAGGCCCGGCACGTCGGTAAGGTGGTGCTGACCGTGCCGGCCCCGCTCGACCCCGATGGCACGGTTCTCATCAGCGGCGGCACCGGCGCGCTGGGCGGTCTGCTCGCGCGGCACCTGGTGGACCGGCACGGCGCCCGCAACCTGCTGCTGGTCAGCCGATCCGGCGACCGCGCCGAGGGCGCGACCGCGCTGGCAGAGGACCTGCGCGGGCTGGGCGCGGCGGTCACCCTCGCGGCGTGCGACCTCGGCGACCGTACGTCCGTCGAGAAGCTCCTCGCCGACGTGCCCGCCGAACATCCCCTGACCGCGGTCGTCCACGCCGCCGGTGTGGTGGACGACGCACTGGTCGAACGGCAGAGCCCGGAGCGCCTCGACACGGTGTTCCGGCCCAAGACCGACGCCGCCCGGCACCTGCACGAGCTCACGGCCACCTCCGACCTCGCGGCGTTTGTGCTGTTCTCCTCGGTGGCCGGCGTGTTCGGCAGTCCCGGCCAGAGCAACTACGCGGCCGCCAACGCCTATCTCGACGCGCTCGCCCGGCAGCGGCGCGGCGACGGTCTGCCCGCGCTCTCCATCGCCTGGGGCTTCTGGGCACAGCGCAGCGCCATGACCGGACACCTGAGCGACGCGGACCGGCGTCGGATCGCCCGCTCCGGCATGCGCACGCTCTCCGCCGACGAAGGTCTCGCGCTGTTCGACGAAGCGCTGGCGCGGCCCGCGGCCGCACCGGTGGCCGGTGGCATCGACCTCACACCGCTGCGCGGCGCCGAACCGGCCGCCGTTCCGGCCCTGCTGCGCGACCTGGTGGGCGCCACACCCCGGCGGACCGCGGCAGCCGCCGTCGAGGGCGGTGGCACCGATCTCACCGTACGCCTGGCCGCCCTGCCGGCCGGCGATCGGGACCGCTACCTGCTGGACCTGGTACGCGCGCACACCGCCACCGTCCTCGGCCATGCCGGCACCGCCGACGTCCCGGCCACGGCCGCGTTCAAAGAGCTCGGCTTCGACTCGCTCGCCGCGGTCGAGCTGCGCAACCGACTGGCCACCGCCACCGGACTGCGGCTGCCGGCCACGCTCGCGTTCGACCACCCGTCCCCGGCCGCGGTCGGCGAATTCCTGCTCGGCGAGCTGGCCGGCACCGGCGCGCCCTCGGTGCTCGCCGAACTCGACCGCTTGGAAGCCCTGCTGCTGGGCGTGGACGAGGACGCCGAGCTGCACGCGGAGGTCGCGGTCCGACTACAGAACCTCTCCAAGCGCTGGACGGCCACCGCCGTACCGGAAGAGCGGGTTTCGGTGGCCGACGACCTGGACGCCGCCACCGACGACGAGGTGTTCGACTTCATCGGCAAGGAACTGGGGATCTCGTGACCGCGCAGCCCGTACCGAACCGCCCGGACAAGGAGACGGCCGTGGCCGACGAGGACAAGCTCCGCTATTTTCTCCGCCGCGTCACTGCCGACCTGCACGACACCCGGCGCAAGCTTGAGGAGTTCGAGGCGCGGGAGCAGGAACCGATCGTGGTGGTGGGCATGGGTTGCCGCTACCCGGGCGGTGTGCGCTCGCCCGAGGACCTTTGGCGTACGGCCGCCGAGGGCCGGGACGCGATGACCGAGTTCCCTGTCGACCGCGGCTGGGATCTCGACGCGCTGTACGACCCGGATCCGGACCGGCAGGGCACCTCCTACTCGCGGCACGGCGGATTCCTGCTGGACGTCGCGGACTTCGACGCCGGGTTCTTCGGTATCAGCCCGCGCGAGGCGGTCGCCATGGACCCGCAGCAGCGGCTGCTGCTCGAGGTGTCCTGGGAGACGATCGAGCGCGCTGGTATCGATCCCACGACGCTGCGCGGCAGCCGCACCGGCGTCTTCGTCGGCAGCAGCGGCCAGGACTACACAGCGCTGGTGCAGACCTCCGGCGGCAACGGCGGCTACCTGATCACGGGCAATGCGGCGAGCGTGGCGTCCGGTCGGCTCGCCTACACGTTCGGGTTCGAAGGCCCCGCCGTGTCGGTCGACACCGCATGCTCGTCCTCTCTGGTCGCCCTCCACATGGCCGGGCAGGCGCTGCGCTCCGGCGACTGCCGCCTCGCCCTGGCCGGCGGGGTCACCATCATGTCGACGCCCACACTGTTCGTCGAGTTCAGCCGGCAACGGGGGCTGGCCCCGGACGGGCGGGTGAAGGCGTTCGCGGCGGCAGCCGACGGCACGGCGTGGGGTGAGGGCGTCGGCATGCTGCTGCTGGAACGGCTCTCGGACGCCGAGCGCAACGGACACCCGATCCTCGGGGTGATCCGGGGCAGCGCGGTCAACCAGGACGGCGCGAGCAACGGGATCAGCGCGCCGAACGGCCCCTCGCAGCGGCGGGTGATCCGGCAGGCGCTGGCGAACGCACGGCTGTCGACGGCGGACGTGGACGTCGTGGAGGCGCACGGCACCGGCACCACGCTGGGTGACCCGATCGAGGCGCAGGCGCTGCTGGCGACGTACGGGCAGGGGCGGGGGGCCGGCGAACCGCTGCTGCTGGGGTCGATCAAGTCGAACATCGGTCACACCCAGGCGGCGGCCGGTGTCGCGGGCGTCATCAAGATGGTGGTAGCGCTGCAGCGAGGGGAACTGCCCGCCACGCTGCACGTGGACGAGCCGACACCGCATGTCGACTGGTCGGCGGGCGCGGTCTCGCTGCTCACCGAGGCGCGGGAGTGGCCAGAGGTGGATCGGCCGCGCCGGGCGGCCGTGTCGTCGTTCGGTATCTCGGGGACGAATGCGCATGTGATCGTGGAGCAGGCCCCGGCGCCGGCCGCTGCGGATGTGGTGTCGCGGGAGTTGCCTGTTGTGCCGTTGGTGTTCTCCGCCCGTGGCCAGGGTGCTTTGGCCGCGCTGCGGGAGCGGGTCACCGATGATTCGGCGGCGGTGGGTGCTGCGTTGGTGCGGCGGTCGGTGTTCGAGGATCGGGCGGTGCGGGTCGGTGACGAGCTGATCGAGGGCACCGC
>NZ_JBNCNO010000031.1:0-4358 GCF_049847025.1 Micromonospora sp. DT231
ACTGGGCCACCCAGTTCGCCGGCGTCACTCCCGCTGACCTACCCACCTACCCCTTCCAACACGAGCGCTACTGGATCGACGCCGTCGAGCCGACCGGCGACGTGCGCGCCGCCGGCCTCCAACCCATCACGCACCCCTTCCTCTCCGCCGTGCTGCCGGTCGCCGAAACCGGCCAGCTCATCCTCACCGGACGGCTGACGACACAGCCCTGGTACGGGGGCTCGGAATTTCCGCCCGCCGGACTCGTCGAGCTGGCGATCCGCGCCGGCGACGAGGTGGGTGCCGGTGCCGTACGCGACCTGAAGACCCAGAAACCGCTCACGCTTCCGGCCGACGTCCAGGTCTGGGTCGACGCACCCGCCGAGGACGGCAGCCGCCGGATCACCGTCTCGTCGCACCCAGCGGGCGCCACCGACGCGGCGTGGACAGTCAACGCGGAGGGCACGCTCGCCGTCGAACCAGCGACGTCCGGCGAGAGCCTGACCACGTGGCCGCCCACCGATGCCAGCCCGGTCCCGGCCGACACGCTGCCAGCCGATGTGCGGACGATGTGGACGAGCGGCGACGACACGTACGTCGAACTGGAGAGCGGCGACGAAGAGACGCCGTTCGGTCTGCATCCGCGCCTGCTGGACGCGGTCCTGCGGGCCGCCGGGGAAGCCTCCGCGGCGCTGGAGGCTGGTGCCGAGACTTTCGCGGCGCCGGCGTGGACCGGCGTCCGTCTGCACGCCACCGGCGCCACCCACCTGCGGGCCCGCCTCCGCCGCCTCGGTGAGCGCCGGTTCCGGCTCGACGCGGCGGACGCCACCGGCGCCCCGGTCCTCACGGCCGACTCCGTCGACCTGCGCCTGCTCGCCTCCGAGCAGCCCACCGTGCCCGCTGACGGGGCACTGCACGCGGTGCGGTGGGTTCCGGTGGAGTCGGGGGGTGTGGATACGTCGGGTGATGTGGTGTTGCGGGTTGGTGGTGGTGATGTGCGGGTGGTGTTGGGTGAGGTGTTGGCGGCGGTGCAGGGGTTCGTGGCGTCGGATGCGGGTCGGTTGGTGGTGGTGACTGAGGGTGCGGTGTCGGGTGGGTCGTTGGCGCATGCGGCGGTGTGGGGGTTGGTGCGGTCGGCGCAGTCGGAGCATCCGGGTCGGTTGGTGTTGGTGGAGGGTGATGCGGGGGTGGGGGCGGGGTGTGGGCGTTCGCAGGTGTGGGTGCGGGGTGGTGTGGTGTTGGAGCCGCGGTTGGTGCGGGTTGATGGTGCGGCTCCGGCTCCGGCTCCGGGTGGGGGTGGGGGTGTGTTTGGTGATGTGGTGTTGGTGACTGGTGGTACGGGGGCGTTGGGTCGGTTGGTGGCGGGGCATTTGGTGGCGCGTCATGGTGTGTCGCAGGTGGTGTTGGTGGGTCGTCGGGGTGTGGTGGATGGGGGGTTGGGTGTGGGTGTTCGGGTGGTGGCGTGTGATGTGTCGGATCGGGGGCAGGTGGCGGCGTTGGTGGAGAGTTTGCCGGGGTTGTCGGCGGTGGTGCATGCGGCGGGTGTGTTGGATGACGGTGTGGTGGAGCAGTTGTCTCCGCAGCGGTTGGACAGTGTGTTGGCGGCGAAGGTGGATGGTGCGTGGCATCTGCATGAGTTGACCAAGGATCTGAAGGCGTTCGTCCTCTTCTCCTCCGTCGCAGGAGTCTTCGGCAGCCCGGGACAGGCCAACTACGCCGCGGCGAACGCCTACCTCGACGCTCTTGCCCAGCACCGCCGGGACCAGGGGCTGCCCGCGACCTCAGTCGCCTGGGGATTCTGGGAACAGCGCACAGGTCTCACCGCCGGACTCGGCGACACCGCCCTACGCCGCCTCACCCGCGGCCTGCGACCCCTCCCCGACGATCGCGGCCTCGCCCTCTTCGACGCCGCGATCGGTGCCGCCGACGCCGCAGTCGTCGCCGCCCTGATCGAACCCACCGCCATCCCCGCCGACACGGTCTCACCGCTGCTGCGCTCGCTGATGCGCGGCCACCGCCGAGGACAGGCCGCAGGTACACCCGCCACCGCCGCCCTCGCCGATCGGCTCCGGACCGCCGGCGGCCCGGAGGAACAATACGAACAACTCCTCGACCTGGTCCGCACCGAGGCAGCCGCCGTCCTCGGCCACGAGTCGACGACCGCCGTACCGCCGACGCGCGCCTTCAAAGAGTCCGGCTTCGACTCCCTCACCTCGGTGGAGCTGCGCAACCGGCTCGGCAAACGTGCCGGCCTCCGCCTCCCCGCCACCCTCGCCTTCGACCACCCGACCCCAGCCGCCCTCGCCAGCTGGCTGCGCGACACCCTTCTCGGCGAAGAACCGGCGCCCGCAACGAAGACGGACCGACGCCGCGCCGCCGCCGACGAACCCATCGCCATCGTCGGCATGAGCTGCCGCTTCCCCGGCGGCGCGGACACCCCGGAACGCTTCTGGGAACTGCTCGCCGAAGGTCGCACAGGCCTCACCGGCTGGCCTGTCGACCGCGGTTGGGACATCGAAGGGCTCTACCACCCGGACCCCGAACACCGTGGCACCGCCTACGTCAACCAGGGCGGCTTCCTGCCCGACGCAGGCCACTTCGACGCCGCCTTCTTCGGCATCAGCCCACGCGAGGCGCAAGCCATGGACCCTCAGCAGCGCCTGCTGCTCGAAGTGGCCTGGGAAACATTCGAGCGCGCGGGCCTGGTGCCGGAAGACGTACGCGGGCCTGGCACCGGCGTCTTCATCGGCACCAACGGCAACGACTACGACGCCACCCTGGCGAACATGCCGCCCGGGGACGAGGGCTACCTGATCACGGGGAAATCGCTGAGCGTGCTATCCGGGCGGGTCGCCTACACCCTGGGCCTCGAAGGTCCGGCGGTGACAGTGGACACGGCGTGTTCGTCATCGCTGGTCGCCCTGCACCTGGCGGCGCAGGCGTTGCGGCAGGGCGAGTGCGACCTCGCGCTCGCCGGAGGCGTGACCGTCATGTCGACGCCTGAAGCTCTGGTGGCTTTCAGCGCGCAGCGGGGGCTTGCCAAAGACGGGCGAGTCAAGGCATTCGCGGGTGCGGCGGATGGGACGGGTTGGGGTGAGGGTGTGGGGTTGTTGTTGGTGGAGCGGTTGTCGGATGCGCGGCGTAATGGTCATCCGGTGTTGGCGGTGGTGCGGGGTAGTGCGGTGAATCAGGATGGTGCGTCGAATGGTTTGACGGCGCCGAATGGTCCGTCGCAGGAGCGTGTTATTCGGCAGGCGTTGGCTAATGCGCGTTTGTCGGTGGTGGATGTGGATGTGGTGGAGGCGCATGGTACGGGTACGACGTTGGGTGATCCGATTGAGGCGCAGGCGTTGTTGGCGACGTATGGGCAGGGTCGGGTGGTGCCGTTGTGGTTGGGGTCGGTGAAGTCGAATATTGGTCATACGCAGGCGGCTGCGGGTGTTGCTGGTGTGATCAAGATGGTGGAGGCGTTGCGTCGGGGTGTGTTGCCGGCGACGTTGCATGTGGATGAGCCGAGTCCGCATGTGGATTGGTCGGCGGGTGCGGTGTCGTTGTTGACCGAGTCGCGGGTGTGGCCGGAGGTGGGTCGTCCGCGCCGGGCAGGTGTCTCGTCGTTTGGTATTTCGGGGACGAATGCGCATGTGATCGTCGAGCAGGCTCCGCCGGTGGTTGGGGACGCCGTTGTAGTCGCTGATTCGTCGGTGGTGGGTGGGGTGGTGCCGGTGGTGGTGTCGGGGCGTTCGGAGCGGGCGTTGGATGCGCAGATCGATCAGGTTGGTCGGCTTGGTGGTGTGGACGGTGTGGGGGTTGCGGGGGTGTTGGTGCGGGGTCGGGCGGTTTTTGATCATCGTGCGGTGTTGGTGGGTGGGTCGGTGGTGGGGCGGGGTTCGGTGGTGTCGGGTGGTGGGTTGGGTGTGGTGTTTACGGGTCAGGGTTCGCAGTGGGTGGGGATGGGGTTGGGGTTGCGGGTGTTTCCGGTTTTCGCGGAGGTTTTTGATGATATTTGTGGTCGGTTTGATGGGTTGTTGGGTGGGTCGTTGCGGGGGGTGATTGAGGGGGGTGGGTCGTTGTTGGATGAGACGGTGTTTGCGCAGGCGGGTTTGTTTGCGGTGGAGGTGGCGACGTTTCGGTTGTTGGAGTCGTGGGGTGTGGTGGCGGATGTGGTGGGTGGTCATTCGTTGGGTGAGGTGGTGGCTGCTCATGTGGCGGGTGTGTTGGATGTGGGGGATGCGTGTGTGTTGGTGGCGGCGCGGGGTCGGTTGATGCAGGCGTTGCCGTCGGGTGGGGTGATGGTGGCGGTTCAGGCGAGTGGTGAGGAGTTGGTGGGTGCTCCGGTGGCGGCGGTGAATGGGCCGTCGTCGTGTGTGGTGTCGGGGCCT
>NZ_JBNCNO010000032.1:0-4083 GCF_049847025.1 Micromonospora sp. DT231
ATGCGCCTCCACCACATCCACATCCACCACCGACAAACGCGCATTAGCCAACGCCTGCCGAATAACACGCTCCTGCGCGGGCCCATTCGGCGCGGTCAGACGGCTACTTGCTCCGTCCTGATTCACCGCACTACCGCGCACCACCGCCAGCACCGGATGACCATTACGCCGCGCATCCGACAACCGCTCCACCAGAAGCAGGCCGACACCCTCACCCCAACCCGTTCCATCCGCCGTACCGGCAAATGATTTGCATCGACCATCGGCCGCCAAGCCGCCCTGCCGCAGGAAGTCGACGAAGACCCGGGGCGATGACATGGTGGTGACGCCGCCCGCCAGGGCGAGGTCGCACTCGCCCTGCCGCAGTGCCTGCGCCGCCAGGTGTAGTGCGACCAGCGACGAGGAGCAGGCGGTGTCCACGGTCACTGCGGGGCCTTCGAGACCGAAGGTGTAGGCGACTCGACCGGAGGCGACGCTGCCGATGTTTCCGTTGCCGAGGTAGCCCTCGATCGCCTCGGGCACCTTGTGCAGCCGGGCGCCGTAGTCGGCGTACATCAGCCCGGTGAAGACGCCGGTGCAGCTGCCGCGGACCGACGTGGGATCGATGCCAGCTCGCTCGAACGCCTCCCATGACGTCTCCAACAGCAGGCGCTGCTGCGGGTCCATCGCCAGCGCCTCACGCGGACTGATCCCGAAGAAGGCGGCGTCGAAATCGGCCGCGTCGTAGAGGAATCCGCCCTGCGGGTCGGGGCCGAACTCGCCGGTCTCCCAGCCGCGGTCGTCGGGGAAGGCGGTGATGCCGTCGGTGCCGGTGCTGACGAGTTCCCACAGCTGTTCCGGCGTCCGGACTCCACCGGGATAGCGGCAGGCCATTCCGACGATCGCGATCGGCTCGCGGGTCCTGGCCCGCACCTCACCCAGTTGCCGGCGGGTCTCCTGCAGTTCGGTGGTGGCCCGTCGCAGATATTCGCGGAGCTGGTCCTCGGTCGCCATGTTCACCCTCGCGGTCGTTTGGACGGGTCAGTTGGCCAGATCGGTGCGGCTCAAGGAGTTGTCGATGAACGCGAACATCTCCTCGTCCGTGGTGAGCCGCGCCTCGGCGGCGCCGTCACCGCCGCCGGCCAGCCGGTCGAGGCACGCCTGCAGCCGGCCGGTGAGCTCGGTTCGCGCCCGGCTGCTCGCGCTCTGCCCGGCCAGCGCGACGGTCAACCTGTCGAGTTCGGCGACGACAGGGGTGACCAGGGCGAGCTGCGCCGCCTCGGGGTCGGGTCGTAGCCGCCCAGCCAGCGCCTGCGGTGTCGGGAAGTCGAAGATCAGTGTTGCGGGCAGCCGGGTGCCGGTGCGTGCGCCGAGCAGGTTGCGCAGTTCCAGCGCGGTCAGTGAGTCGAAGCCCATGTCCAGGAAGCCCTGGCCGGGTTCGACGGCGTCCGGCGAGGCGTGACCGAGGATCTGGGCCACCGAGGAGCGCACCAGGTCCAGGACAAGGCGATCCTGCTCCGTCTCGGGCAGGGCGGCGATCCGGGCGGTCCAGCTTGGACCACTCTCCGCGGCCGGTCCCCGCCTGCCGGTGGGGCGCAGGTTGCGCAGCAGAACTGGTACGGCAGCGGGTTCCGCGTCTCGCCACGCGGCCAGGTCGAGGTCGGCGGCCGTGATCGCGGGCCGGTCGCCGCCGACGGCGGCGTCCAGCAGCGCCAGGGCCGCCTCGGTGCGCAGTGGCCGCAGCCCCGCAGTGCCCATCCTCCGGCCGCCGTCGCCGAGTTCGCGGGTCATGTCGCTGAGCTGCGCCCACATTCCCCAGGCAATCGACGTGGCGGGCAGCCCATCCGCGTGCCGGGCCTCGGCGAGCGCGTCGAGGTAGGCGTTCGCGGCAGCGTAGTTGGCCTGGCCCGGGCTGCCGAGGACGCCCGCGATCGACGAGAAGAGCACGAACGCCCGCAGCTCGCGGTCGCGGGTGGCCTCGTGCAGGTGGTGGGCGGCCGTCGCCTTCGCTTGTAGGACCGCCGTGAGCCGCTCCGGCGTGAGCTGTTCGACAGTGGCATCGTCGAGCACACCTGCCGCGTGGATCACGGCGGTCAGCGGCTGCTCCTCCGGCACCTGGGCGAGCAGGGCGTCGACGGCGGCGCGATCGGTAACATCGCAGGCAACGACCCGGATCGTGGCGTCCAGGTCGTCCAGTCCGGCCACCGGTCCGCTACGGCTTGCCAGGATCAGGCTGCGCACACCATGCCGCTGCACGAGATGCCGGGCCACAAGTTTGCCGAGGGTGCCGGTGCCGCCGGTGATGAGCACGGTGCCATCCCAGACAGGCGCGGTCACCGGCTCGCGCAATTGCCTCAACCGCGGTACCAGGACCTTGCCGCCGCGTACCGCGACCTGCGGCTCACCGCTGCCGCGACCGGCGTCCGGGTCACCGTCCACGATGACGATCCGGCCGGGGTGCTCGGACTGCGCGGAACGAGCCAGTCCCCAGACCGCCGCGTGGATGGGATCGATAACCGGCTCACCGGCGACGGCCGCCACCGCGCCCCGGGTCACCAGCACGAGCCGGCCCGGGTCACCACCGGTGAGGAAGTCCTGGATCGCCGTCAGCGCGCCGGTGACCACGTCGATCAGCTCACCGGACGGCACCTCGACGACGACGTCACCACTGACGTCCGGCGCACTACCGGGCACTGCGGGTACCCACTCGACGGCGTACCGCGGACCGGTCTGCGGCACCACCGCCGCGTCGAACGGCCGCATCGTCAACGAGCCGATCGAGGCAACCGGCACACCCGCCGAGTCAGCCGCCGTCACCCGAACCCGGTCCTCCCCGAGCCGCCGCAGACTTATCCGCAGCGCGCCGACTCCGGCGCGATGCAGCCGAACCTGCTCGAAGGCGAACGGCAGCCGGGGAAGGCCGTTGTCCGCGGCAGCACCGAACAGCAAACCCTGCAGCGCTGCGTCCAGCAGTGCGGGATGAATGCCGTAGCCGGTGGTGTCGGTGCCCTCGGGCAGGACGACGTCGGCGTAGACGTCGTCACCGCCGATCCACGCGGCGCGCAGGCCTTGGAAGAGCGGGCCGTACGCGAAGCCGGCATCGGCCAGCCGATCGTAGAGATCGTCGACATCGACTGGCTCGGCTCCCGGCGGTGGCCAGGTGGCGAGGTTGGGGTCTGTTTCTGGTCGGGTGTCGGTGGTGAGGGTGCCGGTGGCGTGTAGGCCGGTGGGAGAGGTGATGGTCAGGTCGTGGTGGCCGTCGGTGCCGGTCGGGGTGATCTGCACCTGGACGTCGGAGGGGATGGTCAGCGGGGCGTGCAGGGTGAGTTCCCCGACGGTGGTGGCGCCGATCTGGTCACCGGCGTGGATAGCCAGATCAACGAACCCGGTCCCGGGCAGGATCGGGGTCCCGGCGATGACGTGCTCGCCCAACCACGCTGTTCTCGCCGCCGTCAACCGCCCGGTCAGGACCAGATGCTCGCCGACGGTCACGGCGGCGGACAACAACGGATGAGTAACCGGCCGCAACCCGAACGCCGACGCGTCCCCGACAGCCGGACTAGGAGCCAACCAGAACCGTTCCCGCTGGAACGGGTACGTCGGCGCCACCGGAATCGACTCCACATCCGGCGCCGGAACGATCGCATCCCACGCGATCGGAGTCCCGGTCACGAACAACCGGGCAACCGCAGTGAGAAGAGTGACCACCTCATCGCGACCCCGCTGATCGGTGACCGCCGTGGAGGTGGTGACCTCGGTGGCGTCGCGCGGGTCGGTGCTCGCCGTGCGGGGGGCGGCCTCGGTGGCGTCCTGCTGGTTGGTGGTCGTCGTGTGGGCGGTGTTTCCGGTGGCGTCGCGCTGGTCAGTGGTGGTGGGCTCGGTGGTGGTGGGTTCGGTGGTGGTGGGTCGGGGGCGGGGGCGGCGACCGGTCGCGGCGATGACCACCGGGTCAGCAGTCAGACAGCCCGGTAGTAGCGCGGCTAACACCGCGTCCGGGCCAACCTCCAACCACCTGTCCACCCCCGCGCGCTCACCCGCCCGCACCGCATCCAGAAAATGCACCGCCTCCCGCACATGCCGCACCCAATAACCCGGATCCCGATG
>NZ_JBNCNO010000033.1:0-2402 GCF_049847025.1 Micromonospora sp. DT231
GCCTCCCACGACGTCTCCAACAGCAGGCGCTGCTGCGGGTCCATCGCCAGCGCCTCACGCGGACTGATCCCGAAGAACGCCGGATCGAACTCGGCGGCGTCGTGCACGAAAGCGCCCTGCGACGCGTAGGACGTGCCGGGCTGCTCGCCGTTGGGGTCGAAGAGTCCGTCCAGGTCCCAACCGCGGTCGCGGGGGAAGTCGCCGACCGCGTCGGTGCCGTCGGCGACCAAGTGCCACAGCTGCTCGGCCGAGCGGACGCCGCCCGGGTAGCGGCAGGCCATGGCGACGATGGCGATCGGCTCGTCGGTGCCGGGTGCCGCCGGGGCAGGCCCGGCGACCGCGGCCTGTTCGGTGTGCGGCACGAGGCGCGTCGCCAGGTATTCGGCCAGGCGCCGGGCGGTCGGGTGGTCGAAGACGACGGTGGCGGGCAGTCGTAGCCCGGTCGCGGTGCCGAGCCGGTTGCGTACGTCCACAGCCGTCAACGAGTCGAAGCCGAGTTCGCGGAACGCGCGGTCCGGTTCGACCTGTCCGGGTGTGTCGTGGCGGAGGACTTTCGCGGCTTCGACGCGTACCAGATCAAGCAAGGTTTCTTTTTGAGCGGCGCGGGAGAGGCCTGCGAGTTTCCGGGCCAGTGGTGATCCGGTCGCGCCGGTGGCGGCTTTGGCATCGTCATCATCGGCGAGGGCTTGCACCTCGGGCAGGTCGGCGATGAGGGGCCGGGCGCGGTGCACGGTGTACGAGGGCGCGAAGGTGGCCCAGTCGATGTCTGCGACGGTTATGGTTGCCACGTCCTCGGCGAGCGCGGTGGCCAGCGCCGTGAGCGCGCCGTCCGCCGGCATCGGCCGCAGGCCGCGCCGCCGCAGCTGGTCGGCCGCGTCGCCGCCGGCCATGCCGTCGCCGGCCCACGGGCCCCAGGACACCGCGGTCGCGGGCCGGCCGGATGCCCGGCGGTGCAGCGCGAGCGCGTCCAGGTAGGCGTTCGCCGCCGCGTAGGCCGCCTGTCCGCCGCTGCCCCAGATGCCGGCGCCGGAGGAGAAGAGCAGGAACAGGCCGAGGTCGGCATCGGCGGTCAGCTCGTCGAGGTGGCGCGCGGCATCCGCCTTGGACCGCAGCACCGCGGCGACCGTCTCCGGGGTGAGGTCGGCGACGAGGCCGGGTTCGAGCGTGCCGGCGGCGTGCACGACACCGGAGAGTGGACGGTCGGCAGGGATGGTTTCCAGTACGGCCACCAGCGCGGCCCGGTCCGCGACGTCGCAGGTGGCAACTGTGACGTCGGTGCCACCCGCTCGAAGTTCGGCAGTGAGTTCCTCGACTCCGGGGGCGGTCGGCCCGCTACGGCTGAGCAGCAGCAGATGGTCGGCGCCCTGCTCGGCGAGCCACCGGGCAAGCCGTCCGCCGAGCGCGCCGGTGCCGCCGGTGATGAGGATGGTGCCGGCGGGCGGACGCCACGGGCCGTTCGTGACGCCGGCCGGAAGGTGCCGCATGCGTGGGGCGAAGAGGCCGGACGACCGTACGGCGATCTGGTCTTCCCCCGAGGTGCCGCCGACTGCCGTCAGCACCCGGTCGGCGACCCGGTCGTCGATCTCCGGTGGCAGGTCGAGGAGGCCGCCCCAACGGTCGGGGTGTTCCAGGGCGACAACCCGGCCCAGGCCCCACAGTCGCGCCTGGGCGGGTTCGCGCAGCGGATCGGACCGGCCGATGCTGACGGCGCCCGAGGTGAGGCACCACAGCGGTGCGGCGACCCCGTCGAGGGCCTGGACGAGCTCGACGGTGTCGGGCAGGCCCGTGGCGTCGTCGAGCCCGAGCAGCGACACGATGCGGTCCGGGACGCCGGTCTCGGCGAGCGCCACGGCGACCGCCTCCGCCACCGGCGTGTCCCAGTCGACGGCGGTCTCGACGACTGTTGCACCGTGCCGGGCCGCCGCGGTGGTGAGCGCGGCCGTCAGGCCGGCACGGGTCACCTCGGCCGTGAGTGCCACCGGGAGGCCTGCGGCGAGGCCGGGCCGGGTGACGACGAGCCACGTGCCGGGCACGGACGTGGCCGGGTCGCCGGTGAGTGGCTGCCAGGCCAGCCGGTAGCGCCAGCCGTCGATCCGGTTCCGCCGTTGCCGATTGCGGCGCCAGTCGGCGAGCACGGGCAGCGCCGGCGCCAGCAGCGGCTCCGCGTCGCCTCCGGCGTCGAGCGCGGCGGTCAGGCCGGCGAGGTCGCCTTCGCTGACCGCAGCCCAGAACTTCGCCTCGGCGGGGTCGGCGGACGCGGCCTTCGTCTCCGGTTCCGGCACCCAGTAGCGCTGGCGTTGGAAGGGGTAGGTGGGCAGGTCAGCAGGAGTGACGCCGGCGAACTGGGTGGCCCAGTCGATCGGGACGCCCTGCACCCACGCCTCCGCCGCCGACCGCACCAC
>NZ_JBNCNO010000034.1:0-1775 GCF_049847025.1 Micromonospora sp. DT231
GCGAAGGTGGATGGTGCGTGGCATCTGCATGAGTTGACCAAGGATCTGAAGGCGTTCGTCCTCTTCTCCTCCGTCGCGGGCCTGCTGGGCGCTCCCGGTCAGGCGAACTTCGCCGCGGCGAACGCCTACCTCGACGCGCTCGCCCAGCACCGCCGGGACCAGGGGCTGCCCGCGACCTCACTGGCCTGGGGCCCGTGGCAGAGCAGCGGGGGAGACGCTCAGCGGATGCTGCGGAACGGCCTCGGGCGACTCGACGCCGACGACGCACTGCGGCTGTTCGACGCGGGCGTCGCCCAGGACGAGCCCGTCGTCGCACCGTTCGTGCTGCGGACCGCGGCACTGCGCCGCGACACCGACCTGCCCGTGCTGCTCGAGGCCCTGGCCACCGGGCCGCGGCGGCGGGCCGCGGCGCGGACGACGGGCGACGCGACGGGTACGCCTCTCGACGGGATGACCGAGGACGAGCGCGCCCGCTACCTGCTGGATCTCGTGCGTACGCACGCGGCCGCCGCGCTCGGTCATTCCTCTGGCGACGCGGTCGTCGCCGACCGGCCGTTCAAGGACCTCGGCTTCGACTCGCTGACGGCGGTGGACGTCCGCAATCGTCTCAGCGGTGCCATCGGCCTGCGCCTGCCGGCAACGGCGGTCTTCGACCATCCCACCCCGCAGGCGTTGGCCCGCCACCTGGACGGGCTCCTGCCCGGCGGCCGGGTCGCCGCCACCCGGGTCGCGGCGGCCGCCACCGCCTCCGACGAACCGATCGCCATCGTGGGTATGAGCTGCCGGTATCCCGGTGGTGTCGGCTCACCGGCCGACCTGTGGCGACTTGTCGCCGACGAGATGGACGCCATCAGTGAGATGCCGACCGACCGCGGCTGGGACATCGACGGCATCTACCACCCCGACCCGGAGCAGCCCGGCAAGAGCTACGTCAACAAGGCCGGCTTCATGGCCGGGATCGGCGACTTCGACGCCGGGTTCTTCGGCATCAGCCCGCGCGAGGCGCTCTCCATGGACCCGCAGCAGCGGCTGCTGCTGGAGACGTGCTGGGAGGCGTTCGAGCACGGTGGGATCGACCCGCAGTCCGCGCGCGGCAGCGACACCGGCGTCTTCGTGGGCACCAGCGGCCAGGAGTACGGCACGCTGGTGGCCGAGGCCGGCGAGAACTTCGACGGCTACCTGCTGACCGGCAGCATGGCCGCCGTCGTCTCCGGCCGGGTGGCGTACGCCCTCGGCCTGGAAGGCCCGGCGGTCTCGGTCGACACCGCGTGCTCGTCCTCGCTTGTCGCGATTCACCTGGCCCTCCAGTCGCTGCGCCAGGGCGAGTGCTCGCTGGCACTGGCCGGCGCCGCCTCGATCCTGGTCACACCGACGTCCTTCGTCGACTTCAGCCGGCAGCGCGGGCTGGCCCCGGACGGGCGGGTGAAGGCGTTCGCGGCGGCCGCCGACGGTACGGCGTGGGGTGAGGGCGTCGGCGTCCTGCTGCTGGAACGGCTCTCCGACGCGGAGCGCAACGGCCACCGGGTGCTCGGGGTGATCCGTGGTAGCGCGGTCAATCAGGACGGCGCGTCGAACGGCCTGACCGCGCCGAACGGGCCGTCGCAGGAACGCGTCATCCGTCAAGCCCTCGCCAATGCCCGACTGTCGACGGCGGATGTGGACGTCGTGGAGGCGCATGGCACCGGCACCACGCTGGGTGACCCGATCGAGGCGCAGGCGTTGTTGGCCACGTACGGCCAGGACCGGTCCGAGCCGCTGTGGCTGGGGTCGATCAA
>NZ_JBNCNO010000035.1:0-1407 GCF_049847025.1 Micromonospora sp. DT231
CGCGCCGATCTGTGAGTGGGGGTTGTCAAGAGGTGCGGTGGTGGGTGGTGATGGTGCGGTAGAGCTGTCGGGCGATGTAGCGCTTGAGGCAGCGGTTGATTTCTCTGGTGGTGCGGCCTTGGGCGCGGCGTCGGTTGATGTAGTCGCGGGTTTCGGGGTGGATGCGGCGGCGGGTCAGGGCGATGGTGTGCAGGGCGCTGTTGAGGGTTCTGTCGCCGCCGCGGTTGAGGCGGTGTCGGTCGGTGCGGCCGCTGGCCACGGGTATGGGGGCGGCGCCGGCGAGGGTGGCGTAGGCGGCTTCTGATCGGACGCGGCCGGGGTGTGACCAGGCGGTGAGGGCGATCGCGGCGGTGACGGGTCCGACTCCGGGTTGGTCGAGCAGGGGTGGGCAGAGTTCGGTGACGAGGGCGCGTAGGCGTCGGTGGTTGTCGGCCAGTGCGTCGTCGAGGGTGTGGATGTGACGGGCGAGGGTGACCAGTTCGCGGCGGCGGGTGTGTTCCTCGATGGGCAGGTGGGTGCTCTCGGATGGGTCGAGGGCGGCCAGGTAGGTGATTTGGTGGGTGGTGCTCAGCCCGCGTAGGGCGTGGCGCAGAGTGTCGTCGGCGGTCAGGATCAGCGCTTTGACCAGGTTGACTGTGGCGGTGCGGGTGTCGCTGTGGTGGCGGCGGCAGACCAGCAGCAGACGCAGCGCTTCGCGTGGTCCGTCGCTGCGGGGCACGGCGACGCGGTCGGTGGACAGTGCCAGCACGGCGTGGGCGGCGGCGACCGCGTCGAGTTGGTCGGACTTGCCGCCCCGGCGGCGGAGCGCGGCGGCGGGTTTGGGCGCTTCGCAGACCGGTTCACCGGCAGCGCTCAACAGCCGACACAGTCCCTGACCGTGCGCCCGGGTGCCCTCTACCGCCCACAACCGGCGCCCGTCCAGCGGAGTGTGCGCGGCGGCGAAGGCCACCAGCTGGCTCAACCCGTCCGGGTCGGTGGGCACGGTGACCTGCGCCAGCACCGCCCCGAACCGGTCGAGCACCGCAGCGGTGTGCGTGTCGGTATGGGTATCCACCCCCACCACCACGTCATAGCGATCCGTGACCCGCTCTACGATCTGTGCCATCTCGGGTTGTTGCTCCTTTGCCAGTGACGACCGGGACAGTCGGCGTCGGCTCGGGATGCAGTCACCTCGGCGGCAAATCTGTGATGGGCCACGTGTGCTCGCACGGGCAGGCTTCTGATCAGGCCAGCAAGGTGGGCCGGGCCGGCGCCGACGACCACCTGGGGACAGGTCTTGCACAAGGCACACCCGCACTCCGAGCGGCCGGATCGGCAATGAGTCACCCAAGCGATCATCGACGCCGAACCTAGCGGCAACCAGCCGAACCGATCACCACGTACATAGAAGCGTCTTGCACTTTCTGT
>NZ_JBNCNO010000036.1:0-1324 GCF_049847025.1 Micromonospora sp. DT231
TATTCAGTCCCATGACATCTGTCAGTGTTGAAGTCCCGATACATGTGTCACTCGGTAGGGATCTTGGGCGTGCTGGTTCATGGTGCCGGGTATGGCTTCTCGGCGGCATGTCATGAATCTGCTCGATGCCCAGTTGGCTGCTGGGGTGCGGATCAACGCGGCCGAGTTCGCGCGTGAGCATGGGGTGTCGGTCCGTACCGTGTACCGGCATCAGGCACGGATCCGGGACGAGGGCCAGTGGCATGAGCGGTCCCGGCGGCCGCGGAGCAGTCCGCGGGTGACGCCACCGGATCTGGACGCCTGGATCTGCAAGCTGCGCGCCGAACTCGGCCCGGACAACGGGGCTGACTTCATCCGCGATGCCCTGATCGAGGTGCACACCGCTACCGGTGCGGCGTGGCGGGTGCCGTCGCGCTCGACGATCAACCGGGTCCTGGCCCGCCATGACCTGCTGGAGCGGAACCCGGCGAAACGGCCGCGCAGCTCGTTTCGGCGCTTCGTCTACGCCCGGCCCCGCGACTGCTACCAGATCGACGCCACGAACGTCCGGCTCGCCGACGGCAGCCTCGCCGCGGTCTTCGACGTCCTGGACGACTGCACCCGAACCCTCGTCGGCTGTCACGCGACGATCGCGGAGACCGCCGAAGGCGCCCTCACCGCGATCAGGCAGGCGTTCGACGAGTACGGCACCCCCGCCCTCATGCTGTCCGACAACGGCACCGCGTTCACCAGCCGACTGACCAAACCCGGGTCGATCTCCACCTTCGTTCAGTGCCTACTCGACCACGGTATCCGGCCGATCAACTCCAGCCCCTACCACCCGCAGACCTGCGGCAAAGTCGAACGCCACCACCAAACCCTCAAAAAATGGCTGAGCACCCAGCCAACACCGAACACCATTACCGACCTACAGACACTGCTCAACATCTACCGCCGCTACTACAACACCCAACGACGCCACAGCGCCCTACCCGCACGCGCCACCCCCGCCCACACCTGGGCCGTCGCACCCAGCCTCGGCGGACCCCACAGCCCACCCACACAAACCGACGCCACCCTGCACCACTGCCGCGTCAGCCAAACCGGCGCAATCCGCATCGCCGGGCACCGCACCAGCGTCGGCACCACCCACGCCGGCACCACCGTCACCGCCATCCGCGACAGCAACCACGTCACCGTCTACGACCCCCACGGGCAACCCATCGGCCACCTACACCTGCAGCCCGACAAGGACTACATCACCCTCACCCGAACAACATGATCAACAACCCATGACACATCTATCGGGACTTCACCTTGACACATGTCTCGGGACAGCACAGTT
>NZ_JBNCNO010000037.1:0-370 GCF_049847025.1 Micromonospora sp. DT231
CGGAAGCTAAGCCCTCCAGCGCCGATGGTACTGCACTCGTGAGGGTGTGGGAGAGTAGGACGCCGCCGGACAATCTTCCAGTCGAGGGCCGCCCCATCCGGGTCGGCCCTCGACTGCGTAGCGCCATTGGTGGCGCAATCAGGAAGGATGTACCTGTGAGTTCAGGACCGCAGGGCGGAGACCGTCCCCGTCGCTACGAAGACCGTACTGACGGTGCGGGCGGACGCGACCGCGGCCCGCGCCGCGATGACCGAGACCGGCCCCCGTACCGGGGAGATCGCGACAGCGGTGGCGGCGCCCGCGGCGGTTACGCCGGCGGCCGCGACTCTGGTTCCCGTGGTGGTGACCGGGACAGCTCGCGTTCCAGCGC
>NZ_JBNCNO010000037.1:468-1280 GCF_049847025.1 Micromonospora sp. DT231
GCCCCGCGTGAGGGTGGCTACCGTGGTGGCGACCGTGACGGTTCGCGTTCGGGTGCCCCGCGCGAGGGTGGCTTCCGGGGCGGGGACCGCGAGGGTGGTTTCCGCGGCGGCGACCGTCGCGAGGGTGGTTTCCGTGGTGGTGACCGCGATGGTTCGCGCTCGGGTGCCCCGCGTGAGGGCGGTTTCCGGGGCGGCGACCGCGAGGGTGGCTTCCGCGGCGGCGACCGTCGCGAAGGCGGTTTCCGTGGTGGCGACCGCGATGGTTCGCGTTCCAGCGCCCCGCGTGAGGGTGGCTACCGTGGTGGCGACCGTGACGGTTCGCGTTCGGGTGCCCCGCGCGAGGGTGGCTTCCGTGGCGGCGACCGCCGTGAGGGCGGCTATCAGGGTGGCGATCGCACCCGTTCCGGCCCCTCCCGTGAGGGTGGCTTCCGTGGTGGCGAGCGCGAGGGTGGCTTCCGCGGCGGCGAGCGTCGCGAGGGTGGCTTCCGCGAGGGATCCCGACCTGGCGCGCCCCGCGAGGGCGGCGGCTTCCGGGGCGGTGACCGTCGTGAGGGTGGTTACCGGGATGGCTCCCGCACGGGTGCCCCGCGTGAGGGTGGCTTCCGTGGTGGCGACCGCGAAGGTGGTTTCCGCGGTGGCGACCGGGACGGCGCCCGTTCCAGCGGCCCCCGCGAGGGTGGCTTCCGTGGTGGCGACCGTGAGGGTGGTTTCCGCGGCGGCGACCGTCGCGAAGGCGGTTTCCGCGGTGGCGACCGGGACGGCGCCCGTTCCAGCGGCCCCCGCGAGGGTGGCTTCCGTGGTGGCGACCGTGA
>NZ_JBNCNO010000038.1:0-1066 GCF_049847025.1 Micromonospora sp. DT231
GGCGGGCTCAACCGGTGGTTGCAACACCGAGGAGCTGGGTCATCTTCTCACCTGGGGTGGCCCAGCCCAGGGTCATGCGGGGGCGGTCGTTGAGTTCGTCGGCGACGTGGTTAAGGCCGGCTTGGTCGATGGTGGTGAAGTCGAATTTGCCTTTGGGGAAGTACTGGCGCAGTAGCCCGTTGGTGTTTTCGTTGCTGCCGCGTTGCCAGGGGCTGTGGGGGTCGCAGAAGTAGACCGGGCAGTCGGTGGCGATGGTGAAGTCACGGTGCCGGGCCATCTCGACGCCCTGGTCCCAGGTCAGCGAGGCCCTCAACCGCTGCGGGAGCCAGGTCATCGCGGCGGCCAGCTGGGACACGACGTGTCCGGAGACCTTGCCCTCAGGCAGCCCGACCAGGATCACGAACCGGGTAGCGCGTTCCACCAAGGTGGCGATCGCGGAACCACCGCGCCCACCCCGACGGACCCCTTCGAGCAGGTCACCCTCCCAGTGCCCGGGCACGGCCCGGTCAGCGACCTCGGCCGGCCGGTCAGCGATACGCAGGTTCACCCAGGGCCGAGCCGAACGCACCGCCCCAGCGCTTGCCGCCCGACGACGGCGAGCGGCCCGCCCCGATCGCAACGCCACCTGCCGCGTCAACTCCGCACGCAGATTGCCCCGCGCCTGCAGGTAGATCGCCTGGTAAATCGTCTCGTGCGACACCCACATCTCCGGCGTGTCCGGGAACTGCACCCGCAGCCGAGCACTGATCTGCTGCGGCGAACGACGTCGTCGCAGCATATCCAGCACCATCTGACGCAACGGCCCGTCAACAGCCAACCGCGGCACCCGCCCGGACCGGTTATGCCGCAGAAACGACGCCCACTGCGCCATCAACGGCTGATACCGCTGCCCATAGCGCTCGAACCGACCTACCTCCCGCGAGATCGTCGACGCCGACCGCGCCAACCTTTCCGCGATCGACCGCAACGACTCACCCGCAGCCCGACCCAACCCGATCTGCTCCCGCTCCAGCGGGCTCAACCTCGACGCCATAACCACCCCAACGAAGATCACGGAAGGGTGTTG
>NZ_JBNCNO010000039.1:0-1020 GCF_049847025.1 Micromonospora sp. DT231
CCGGACCACCGGCCAACCCGTGACCAGGTCCCTGATCGCCTACGACCACTGACCCGACTTCGGACTTACTCGTCTAGCTAACGCTGACGCCTCGCGGCATCGTCAGGGGGGACCTTCACGCGCGGTCGTCGTTGTTCGAGGCGTGGGTGGACGCATCGGCCAACGGCGACCGCAGCCGTGACACGGATGGTTCACGATCACTTGACTGCCGGCAGGTTCGGCGCAGCGCCACCGGCACCGATGTCCGGCCGACTGCGTGGTCAACATCTCACTGGTGCTGAGGGCTTCCAAGGCGCTGTCGAACCTGTCGGACTCACGGCGGATAGCAGCATCTGGGACAGCTCTGACCTGAGCCTCAACCTGCTCATCGATCTTCACGGCCCGGTCCTCGGCGTCTCGGTGCTTCCTCTCCACGCGCCTGGAAGGTCCGGCTGCCGCAGCAGCAGCCACCCGTGGTCAGTTTCCCAGCGCTCGGACCTTGGCGATCGTCTCCTGCACGTGCTGCTTGGCGGGGTCGCCACCCTGGGACGCCTGCGCGAGCGCCTGACGGTACGAGTCGATCATGCCGACCAGCGGACCAGCGGCCACACCTTCAAGCGCACCGGCGACGAGCGCCCGCGCCTCGGCCGCGTCCTGGGCTGCCGCCGCGGTCTTGGCCTTCGCCTCGTCCAGCTTCTGCGACGCCGCCGCCAACCTCGCGATGATCTGTGCTGCGCTCACGCGCACCTCCCCCTGATCGACCATCGCCTCCACCACCGCACCGGCAGAGACCACATCGGAGCGTACGAGATCCGCGCACCCAGCGCGACCGGCCGCTCTCCCCCGCGTCACCTCGTGGGCAGAGATCGCCTCCAAGCGAGCGACCCTGACGAAGTTTGCCCACGGAGCCTCGATCGGACCGGCTAACAACCTAGATCTTGGACACTTTCCGTTACGCGCTAACTATTCAGTCCCATGACATCTGTCAGTGTTGAAGTCCCGATACATGTGTCACTCGGTAGGGATCTTGGGCGTGCTGGT
>NZ_JBNCNO010000040.1:0-940 GCF_049847025.1 Micromonospora sp. DT231
AGAGCGCGTTTGGTTTGTGGGTTGGTCGGGTGTGTCGCACAGTGGGTCCGACCGATGAGCCTGGCTCGGTCGATGGACAGGTATGGATCGAGTGCGGCGGTACCCGTCTGACCTGACCGACGCTGAGTGGGAGATCATCGAGCCGATGCTGCCGTCTCCGCAGTGGATGGGCAGACCAGAGAAGCATCCCCGGCGGGCGGTCATCGACGCCATCTTGTACGTGGTGCGTACCGGTTGCGCGTGGCGGTACCTGCCGGTCGACTTCCCGCCGTGGCAGACCGTGTACGCGCACTTCACGCGGCTGAACAGTCGGGGCGTGACCGAGCGGATCCTGACCGAACTCCGTGAGCAGATCCGGGTGGCTCACGGCCGTGACCCGGAGCCGACGGCGGGGATCATCGACTCGCAGAGCGTGAAGGGCGCCGACACCGTGCCCCGCGATTCCCGCGGTTATGACGCCGGGAAGAAGATCAACGGCCGGAAGCGGTTCATCGTCACCGACACCCTCGGACTCCTGGTCACCGTCTGGGTCCTGGCCGCGTCCTGGCAGGACCGCGACGGCGCCAAAGGAGCCCTGCTCGCCACCTACGCGGCCACTCCCATCCGTCACGTCTTCGCCGACACCGGCTTCGCCGGGCGCCTCGTCGACTGGGCCCGCGACCTGCTGCGTACCACCGTCGAGATCGTCCGCAAACCCGCCGACCAGCGCGGGTTCGTCGTACACCCCCGCCGCTGGGTCGTGGAACGGACCCTGGCCTGGATCACCGCCCACCGCCGCCTGGCCCGCGACTACGAAACCCACCGCGCAACGTCAGAGGCCATGATCCGATGGGCCGCCCTCGGCGGCATGCTCCGCCGCCTCACCCGAGGCCAACCCGCCACCCGCCAACAACGCCTCACCTTCAACACACCCGACTGACAGCAAAGTGAAACGCGCTCT
>NZ_JBNCNO010000041.1:0-939 GCF_049847025.1 Micromonospora sp. DT231
GGGACCTGGTCACGGGTTGGCCGGTGGTCCGGTTGTGCCAGATCGCGGCGGTCATCGCGAGGAGGCGTTGCGCGACGCGTGCCGTGACGCCTTCGATGCTGCGTCCGCCGTGCAGTTCGAGGTCGAGTTGGCCTTTCAGCGTGTCGTTGACGGACTCGATGAGCTGCCGGATCGGTTTCAGTAAGTGCTCGTCCGGGCGTGGGGTCCGGTTGCGGTACGACGGTCTGAGCAACTGGACCCCACGCTCGGCCAGCCACCGGTCGAGTTCCGCGGACACGTATCCCTTGTCCGCGACGATCAGCAGGCCGGGACGCTCGGCGATGAGGTCAGGGTCGTGCTCGAGGACAGCCATCAAGACCTGACGTTCATCGACCTTCGGCGTCGCGAGGGCCCAGGTGATCGGCAAGCCGGCCGGGGTGCAGATCAGATGCAGCCGCAGTCCCCAGAAGAACCGCGAGTGCGAGGCGCAGTAGCCGTAGCCGGCCCACCCGGCCAGGTCCGAACGTTTCACGGTCGGTCGGGACCGGCCGCACTCGACCGGCGTCGAGTCAACCACCCAGGTGGCGTCGGTCCACAGGTCGGTGTCCGCCGCGACCACGCGGATCGCTCGCTTGAGCAGCGGCACCGCCGCCCGCAACCGCTTGTTGTACCCGGACTGCCCGGGCAGGTAGGGAAACGCCCCGGGCAGATGCCCGGGAACGAACCGCAGCCACCGGGCTTCAGACCGCACGCCGAGCAGGACCTGAGCCACGGCCAGGGTCAGCAGTTCCGCATCAGACAGCCTCGGCGGCCGCCCAGGCCTCCGCTGCCGCCCGAGCCAGTCATCGATCTTCACGTACAGTGCCGTCAGAAGGGTGTTGAGGTCGGTCGTCACAAACTGATCCTCAACACCCTTCGTCTATCTCCACCACCCAGGGCCGTTAGGACTTACTCGTCTAG
>NZ_JBNCNO010000042.1:0-679 GCF_049847025.1 Micromonospora sp. DT231
CGTTGGTGCGGCGGTCGGTGTTCGAGGATCGGGCGGTGCGGGTCGGTGACGAGCTGATCGAGGGCACCGCCGTGGCGAGCCGGGATCGTGTGGTGTTGGTGTTCCCCGGCCAAGGGGCGCAGTGGGTTGGTATGGGCGGGCAACTGCTCGATGAATCGCCGGTGTTCGCCGCGTGGGTCGCGGAGTGTGAACCGCTGGTGGATTTCTCGCTGGCGGAGGTGTTGCGTGGTGGTGATTTGGATCGGGTGGAGGTGGTGCAGCCGGTCTCGTTCGTGGTGATGGCCGGGTTGGCACGGGTGTGGCAGTCCCTCGGCCTGCCGGTGGCGGCCGTCGTCGGGCATTCACAGGGTGAGATCGCCGCGGCGTACGTCGCCGGTCGGCTGTCGTTGGCAGACGCGTTGCGGGTGGTGGTGCAGCGTTCCCGGATTGTGCGGGAACGACTGGCCGGTGCCGGGGCGATGGCGTCGGTCGGCCTGCCTGCCGATGAGGTGCAGGTGTTGTTGACCGACGGGTTGAGTGTGGCCGCGGTCAACGGCCCGTCCCAGGTCGTCGTCGGTGGTGATCCCGCGGAGGTGCAGGCACTCGTTGCCGGGTGTGAGCAGCGGGGGGTGCGGGCCCGGTTGGTGCCGGTGGACTACGCCTCGCACACCGCCCAGGTCGACGTCATCCGCGAGGAACT
>NZ_JBNCNO010000043.1:0-581 GCF_049847025.1 Micromonospora sp. DT231
GATGCGGTGCGGGCGGGTGAGCGTGCGGGTGTGGATCGGTGGTTGGAGGTTGGCCCGGACGCGGTGTTAGCCGCGTTGCTACCCGGGTGTTTGACTGCTGACCCGGTGGTTATCGCCGCGACCGGCCGCCGCCCCCGGACCACCACCCCCACGGCCACCGGCCAGCACGACGCCACCGAAAACACCACCCCCACGGCAACCGCCCCCGCGGCGACCACCGTTCAGCGGGATCGCGATGAGGTGGTCACTCTCATCACCGCCGCTGCCCAACTGTTCGTGACCGGGACCCCGGTCGCGTGGGATGCGATCGTTCCGGCACCGGATGTGGAGTCGATTCCGGCGGCGCCGACGTACCCGTTCCAACGGGAACGGTTCTGGTTGGCTCCTAGTCCCGTGGTCGGGGATGCGTCGGCGTTCGGGTTGCGGCCGGTCACTCATCCGTTGTTGTCCGCCGCCGTGACCGTCGGCGAGCACCTGGTCCTGACCGGGCGGTTGACGGCCGCGACGACAGCGTGGTTGGGCGAGCACGTCATCGCCGGGACCCCGATCCTGCCCGGGACCGGGTTCGTTGATCTGGCCAT
>NZ_JBNCNO010000044.1:0-512 GCF_049847025.1 Micromonospora sp. DT231
GTGTTGCCGGCGACGTTGCATGTGGATGAGCCGAGTCCGCATGTGGATTGGTCGGCGGGTGCGGTGTCGTTGTTGACGGAGTCGCGGGTGTGGCCGGAGGTGGGTCGTCCGCGGCGGGCGGGCATTTCGTCGTTTGGTATTTCGGGGACGAATGCGCATGTGATCGTCGAGCAGGCCCCGCCGGTATTCGATGCCTCCGTGCAGGCTCCGGCCTTGATTGGCGGCTCGCCGGTTGGGGCAGAACTCGCTGCGGTGACCGGTGCGGCTGCGGGTGGTGGCTCGTCGGTGGCGGGGTCGGCTGGGGTCGCCGATGCGGTGACCGGTGCGGTTGCTGGTGGTGGCTTGTCGGTGGTGCCGGTGGTGGTGTCGGGGCGTTCGGAGCGGGCGTTGGATGCGCAGATCGATCAGATCGATCGGCTCGGTGGTGGTGTGGACGGTGTGGGTGTTGCGGGGGTGTTGGTGCGGGGTCGGGCGGTGTTTGATCATCGTGCGGTGTTGGTGGGTGGGTCGGT
>NZ_JBNCNO010000045.1:0-477 GCF_049847025.1 Micromonospora sp. DT231
ACCCTCACCCCAACCCGTCCCATCCGCCGCACCCGCAAACGACTTACAACGACCATCAACCGCAAGACCCCGCTGCCTACTGAACTCAACGAAGGCCGCCGGGGTGGCCATCACCGCCGCTCCGCCCGCCAGCGCGAGGTCGCACTCCCCTTGGCGCAGCGCCTGCATGGCGAAGTGCAGCGCGACAAGTGACGAGGAGCAGGCCGTGTCCACGGTGACCGCCGGCCCTTCCAGGCCGAACAGGTACGAGATGCGGCCGGAGATGACGGATGCGGTGTTCGCGGTCAGGAGGTAGCCGTCGGTCGCGGCGGCCTGCTGGGATCCGTAGCCGAGTGGGGAGGCGCCGATGAAGACGCCGGTCTGGCTGCCCTGTACGGCGGTGGGATCGATGCCAGCGCGTTCGAACGCCTCCCACGACGTCTCCAACAGCAGGCGCTGCTGCGGGTCCATCGCCAGCGCCTCACGCGGACTGATCCC
>NZ_JBNCNO010000046.1:0-401 GCF_049847025.1 Micromonospora sp. DT231
TCACACTCCGCGACCCAGGCGGCGAACACCGACGACTCATCAAGCAACTGGCCGCCCATGCCGACCCACTGCGCCCCTTGGCCGGGGAACACCAACACCACACGATCCCGCGACGCCACGGCAGTGCCCTCGATCAGCTCACCGCCGACCCGCACCGCCCGATCCTCGAACACCGACCGCCGCACCAACGCAGCACCGGTAGCGGCCGAGTCATCGGTGACCCGCTCCCGCAACGCCGACAAAGCCGCCTGACCACGCGCGGAGAACACCAACGGCACAACAGGCAACTCAGGCGACACCACATCCGCGGCCTCAGCCGCCGGAGCCTGCTCCACGATCACATGCGCATTCGTCCCCGAAACACCGAACGACGACACCGCCGCCCGCCGCGGCCGACCGAC
>NZ_JBNCNO010000047.1:0-389 GCF_049847025.1 Micromonospora sp. DT231
CCACACCACCACCGAGCCGATCGATCTGCGCATCCAACGCCCGCTCCGAACGCCCCGACACCACCACCGGCACCACCCCACCACCGGTCACGCCGGTCATCACATCGGCGACCCCAGCCGACCCCGCCACCGACGAGCCACCACCCGCAGCCGCACCGGTCACCGCAGCGAGTTCTGCAACAACCGGCGAGCCGCCATCCGGGGTGGAAGCCTCCACGGAGGCATCGAATACCGGCGGAGCCTGCTCGACGATCACATGCGCATTCGTGCCGGAAATACCAAAGGAGGAAATGCCCGCCCGGCGCGGACGATCCACCTCCGGCCACACCCGCGACTCGGTCAACAACGACACCGCACCCGCCGACCAATCCACATGCGGACTCGGCTCA
>NZ_JBNCNO010000048.1:0-338 GCF_049847025.1 Micromonospora sp. DT231
GACGGCGGCACCGTCCCCCTCTACGGCGACGGCGCCAACATCCGCGACTGGCTGCACGTGCACGACCACTGCCGCGGGATCGCCCTGGTCCAGCAGAAGGGCCGCGCCGGCGAGGTCTACAACATCGGCGGCGGCACCGAGCTGACGAACAAGGAACTCACCGGCCGACTCCTCGACGCCTGCGACGCCGACTGGGACCGCGTCATCCCGGTCACCGACCGCAAGGGCCACGACCGCCGCTACTCCCTCGACATCACCAAGATCCACAACGAGCTCGGCTACACCCCCAGCATCACCCTCGACGCCGGCCTCGCCGACACCGTCACCTGGTACCGCGA
>NZ_JBNCNO010000049.1:0-323 GCF_049847025.1 Micromonospora sp. DT231
GTGACGACCGACCTCAACACCCTTCTGACGGCACTGTACGTGAAGATCGATGACTGGCTCGGGCGGCAGCGGAGGCCCGGGCGGCCACCCAGGCTGTCTGACGCGGAACTGCTCACCCTGGCCGTGGCTCAGGCCCTGCTCGGCGTGCGCTCCGAAGCCCGTTGGCTGCGGTTCGTCCCCGGGCATCTACCCGGGGCGTTTCCGTACCTGCCTGGGCAGTCCGGGTACAACAAGCGGTTGCGGGCTGCGGTGCCGCTGCTCAAGCGAGCGATCCGCGTGGTCGCGGCGGACACCGACCTGTGGACCGACGCCACCTGGGTGGT
>NZ_JBNCNO010000050.1:0-312 GCF_049847025.1 Micromonospora sp. DT231
GTATCCCTTGTCCGCGACGATCAGCAGGCCGGGACGCTCGGCGATGAGGTCAGGGTCGTGCTCGAGGACAGCCATCAGGACCTGACGTTCGTCGACCTTCGGTGTCGCGAGGGCCCAGGTGATCGGCAAGCCGGCCGGGGTGCAGATCAGATGCAGCCGCAGTCCCCAGAAAAACCGTGAGTGCGAGGCGCAGTAGCCGTAGCCGGCCCACCCTGCCAGGTCCGACCGTTTCACCGTCGGTCGGGACCGGCCGCACTCGACCGGCGTCGAGTCAACCACCCAGGTGGCGTCGGTCCACAGGTCGGTGTCCGC
>NZ_JBNCNO010000051.1:0-310 GCF_049847025.1 Micromonospora sp. DT231
CGATTGGGACGAAGTCGTAACAAGGTAGCCGTACCGGAAGGTGCGGCTGGATCACCTCCTTTCTAAGGAGCACCTTCACCTGAAAGGGTGCAAGGAGCCCGCGGCCCACGAATGTTGGGTCGGGGTGCTCAGATGGCGGAGACACTGGCAAGTTTTCCCTCGGCAACGGCCGGGTTCCTTCTAGTACAGCCTCCTTCGGGTGGTGGGAACGAAGTCCCTGGTGCGGCTGAGGAAGAATGTAGGCACCCTGTTGGGTCCTGAAGGAACAACCCGTGTGGTTGTTGTTTCAGAGACTTGGCCAGCCCCCTTT
>NZ_JBNCNO010000052.1:0-308 GCF_049847025.1 Micromonospora sp. DT231
AAAGGGGGCTGGCCAAGTCTCTGAAACAACAACCACACGGGTTGTTCCTTCAGGACCCAACAGGGTGCCTACATTCTCCCCCAGCCGCACCAACAGCAACCGTTCCCACCACCAAAGTGGCTGTACTAAGCGCCGCCGGCCGTTGCCAGGGCAAAACTTGCCAGTGTCTCCGCCATTCGAGCACCCCACCACCAGATTCGGGCAGTGCGGGCTCCTTACCGACTTTCGTCGGAAGGTGCTCCTTAGAAAGGAGGTGATCCAGCCGCACCTTCCGGTACGGCTACCTTGTTACGACTTCGTCCCAATCG
>NZ_JBNCNO010000053.1:0-306 GCF_049847025.1 Micromonospora sp. DT231
TTGTTGGCCACGTACGGCCAGGACCGGTCCGAGCCGCTGTGGCTGGGGTCGATCAAGTCGAACATCGGTCACACGGCTGCCGCGGCCGGTGTCGCGGGCGTGATCAAGATGGTCGAGGCGATGCGGCACGGGGTGTTGCCGGCGACGTTGCACGTGGATGAGCCGTCACCGCACGTCGACTGGTCGGCGGGTGCTGTTTCGCTGCTTACCGAGGCGCGGGAGTGGCCGGAGGTCGGTCGGCCGCGGCGGGCGGCGGTGTCGTCGTTCGGTGTTTCGGGGACGAATGCGCATGTGATCGTGGAGCAG
>NZ_JBNCNO010000054.1:0-289 GCF_049847025.1 Micromonospora sp. DT231
CTGCGCCGCCAAATGCAAAGCGACCAACGACGACGAACACGCCGTGTCCACCGTCACCGCCGGCCCCTCGAGGCCGAAGGTGTAAGCGATCCGCCCGGACACGACGCTCGCCGCGTTCCCGGTGATCAGGTAGCCCTCGGTCCGCTCCGCGGCGGCCTGCACCAGATCGGTGTAGTCCTGCCCGCTCGATCCGACGAAGACGCCGGTGCGGCTGCCGCGGACCGACGTGGGATCGATGCCAGCCCGCTCGAACGCCTCCCACGACGTCTCCAACAGCAGGCGCTGCTGC
>NZ_JBNCNO010000055.1:0-276 GCF_049847025.1 Micromonospora sp. DT231
GCCCTTGTCGGAGCCGTACTTGTCCTCGTCCTTGGAGTCCCAGCTCTTGTCGGAGCCGTGCTCGTCCTTGGACTCCCAGCCCTTGTCGGAGCCGTACTTGTCCTCGTCCTTGGACTCCCGGCCCTTGTCGGAGCCGTACTTGTCCTCGTCCTTGGACTCCCGGCCCTTGTCGGAGCCGTACTCGTCCTCGTCCTTGGACTCCCAGCTCTTGTCGGAGCCGTGCTCGTCCTTGGACTCCCAGCCCTTGTCGGAGCCGTACTTGTCCTCGTCCTTGGA
>NZ_JBNCNO010000056.1:0-275 GCF_049847025.1 Micromonospora sp. DT231
TGCGCATGTGATCGTCGAGCAGGCTCCGCCGGTGGTTGGGGACGCCGTTGTAGTCGCTGATTCGTCGGTGGTGGGTGCGTCGGTGGCGGGGTCGGCTGAAGTTGCCGGTGTGGTGACCGGTGTGGTGACCGGTGCGGTGACCGGTGCGGTGACCGGTGCGGTGACCGGTGCGGTGACCGGGGCGGGTGTGGGTTCGTCGGTGGTGCCGGTGGTGGTGTCGGGGCGTTCGGAGCGGGCGTTGGATGCGCAGATCGATCGGCTCGGTGGTGGTGTGG
>NZ_JBNCNO010000057.1:0-275 GCF_049847025.1 Micromonospora sp. DT231
GTGTCGGTGCTGGTGCCGGCGATGTTGGCGACCACGGCCCGGCCGTCGTCGACGGTCTTGACGACATCGGCGCGCAGCCGGTCGGTCTGTCCGGCGTCGGCGTCGGGCTTGCTGATCTCCACGCTGTGGTAGGCGTCGGCCTTACCGGTCTCCTTGTTCAGCACCGGGGTGATGTCGTTGATGGAGTTGGTGCCGGCTTCGGTGGTGCCCATTTCCTTGGCCATGTCGTCGACGTTGATGTTCTTGCCCTGCACGCTCAGGGCGTTACGGGTCGC
>NZ_JBNCNO010000058.1:0-260 GCF_049847025.1 Micromonospora sp. DT231
AACCCGTCGGTCAACAACACCTGCACCTCATCCGCGGGCAGACCGACCGACGCCATCGCCCCCGCACCGGCCAACCGCCGACCAACGATCCGGGAACGCTGCACCACCACCCGCAACGCGTCTTCCAACGACAGCCGACCCGCGACGTACGCCGCGGCGATCTCACCCTGCGAATGCCCGACAACGGCCGCGATCGGCAGGCCGAGGGACTGCCAGATCCGTGCCAGACCGGCCATCACCACGAACGAGACCGGCTGCAC
>NZ_JBNCNO010000059.1:0-258 GCF_049847025.1 Micromonospora sp. DT231
CATCCGGGTCGGTTGGTGTTGGTGGAGGGTGATGCGGGGGTGGGGGCGGGGTGTGGGCGTTCGCAGGTGTGGGTGCGTGGTGGTGTGGTGTTGGAGCCGCGGTTGGTGCGGGTTGATGGTGCGGTTCCGGCTGCGGCTGCGGCTGCGGTTCCGGCTCCGGCTGCGGCTGCGGCTGCGGCTTCGGGTGGGGGTGGGGGTGTGTTTGGTGATGTGGTGTTGGTGACTGGTGGTACGGGGGCGTTGGGTCGGTTGGTGGCG
>NZ_JBNCNO010000060.1:0-254 GCF_049847025.1 Micromonospora sp. DT231
GCATCCCACGCGATCGGGGTCCCAGTCACGAACAACCGGGCAACCGCAGTGAGAAGAGTGACCACCTCATCGCGATCGTGCTGGTCGGTGGTGGTGGGTTCGGCGGTGGGTTGGGGTCGGGGGCGGCGGCCGGTGGCGGCGATAACCGTCGGGTCAGCAGTCAAACAGCCGGGCAGTAACGCGGCTAACACCGCGTCCGGGCCAACCTCCAACCACCGATCCACACCCGCACGCTCACCCGCCCGCACCGCATC
>NZ_JBNCNO010000061.1:0-252 GCF_049847025.1 Micromonospora sp. DT231
CTGCACGCTCAGGGCGTTACGGGTCGCGGCGGGCCCGCAGTAGTAGAAGTTCGGCTGCGCCTCGTAGCGCACACCCAACTCCCGCTCGCCGTGGGTCTTGCGGTCGGTCTGGGTCTGGGTGGCCGGCTTGGCCTCCGACGCGGCGTAGGCGGCGGTGACGGGTCCGGCGATGGCGCCGCCGGTGAACGCGAGGCCGGCGGCGGTCAGAGCGGTCTTACGGATCAGATCGGTACGCATGATGGCGTGCTCCTC
>NZ_JBNCNO010000062.1:0-239 GCF_049847025.1 Micromonospora sp. DT231
TGCACGCTCAGGGCGTTACGGGTCGCGGCGGGCCCGCAGTAGTAGAAGTTCGGCTGCGCCTCGTAGCGCACACCCAGCTCCCGCTCACCGTGGGTCTTGCGGTCGGTCTGAGTCTGCGTGGCCGGCTTGGCCTCCGACGCGGCGTACGCGGCGGTGACCGGGCCGGCGATGGCACCACCGGTGAACGCGAGGCCGGCGGCGGTCAGAGCGGTCTTACGGATCAGATCGGTACGCATGAT
>NZ_JBNCNO010000063.1:0-212 GCF_049847025.1 Micromonospora sp. DT231
TAGTAGAAGTTCGGCTGCGCCTCGTAGCGCACACCCAGTTCCCGCTCACCGTGGGTCTTGCGGTCGGTCTGGGTCTGGGTGGCCGGCTTGGCCTCCGACGCGGCGTAGGCGGCGGTGACCGGGCCGGCGATGGCTCCGCCGGTGAACGCGAGGCCGGCGGCGGTCAGAGCGGTCTTACGGATCAGATCGGTACGCATGATGGCGTGCTCCTC
>NZ_JBNCNO010000064.1:0-211 GCF_049847025.1 Micromonospora sp. DT231
CTGGGTTGATAGGCCGGAAATGTAAGCCCGGTAACGGGTTCAGTTGACCGGTACTAATAGGCCGAGGACTTGACTACTAAGCTGCTACGCGTCCACTGTGCAACTCTGAACGAGCGAACACCCGTGATGTGTGTCCGGTGTTGTTTGATATGTTCATAGAGTTACGGCGGTCATGGCGGAGGGGAAACGCCCGGTTACATTCCGAACCCGG
>NZ_JBNCNO010000065.1:0-209 GCF_049847025.1 Micromonospora sp. DT231
TCGAGGTCGAGTTGGCCTTTCAGCGTGTCGTTGACGGACTCGATGAGCTGCCGGATCGGTTTCAGTAAGTGCTCGTCGGGGCGTGGGACCCGGTTGCGGTACGACGGTCTGAGCAATCGGACCCCACGCTCTGCCAGCCACCGGTCGAGTTCCGCGGACACGTATCCCTTGTCCGCGACGATCAGCAGGCCGGGACGCTCGGCGATGAG
>NZ_JBNCNO010000066.1:0-206 GCF_049847025.1 Micromonospora sp. DT231
TCGACGGTGCGGTTCGCCGACGCGGTTCAGGCGTTGACCGGTGACGGGTTCGACGTGTTCGTGGAGTCCAGCGCCCACCCGGTGTTGACGTACAACATTGACGCCCCGGTGGTGGTCGGGACGTTGCGTCGTGCTGAGGGTGGTTGGGATCGGGTGGTGCGGTCGGCGGCGGAGGCGTGGGTGCAGGGCGTCCCGATCGACTGGGC